>NZ_ALOU01000007.1 GCF_000292345.1 Cupriavidus sp. BIS7 | reverse complement strand
TCTCCCATTTCATGGGAGAGGGGCGTCAAGCAAGGTGAGTCAAGCGTAAAGCCTCAGAACTTCTCGAACGGCCCCAGGAAACGCCACTGGCCCGGCGGCAGATCGCCCAGCACCACGCGGCCCATGCGCACGCGCTTGAGGCCGACCACCTTCAGCCCAACCTGTTCGCACATCCGACGGATCTGGCGCTTGCGGCCTTCGCGCAGCACGAAGCGCAGTTGCTCCTCGTTCTGCCAGCTCACCTTGGCGGGCTTCAGCGGCACGCCGTCGAGAGACAGGCCGTGGCGCAGGCGCTCGATCAGGTCGTCCGGGAACACGGCGCTGATATTGCGTTCGACCAGCCCCTGCGGCGATTCCCACTCCACGCGGACCAGATACTCTTTTTCCACGTTCGAATCATCGCCGATCAACGCGCGGGCCACGCGGCCATCCTGCGTCAGCACAAGCAGGCCCGTGGAGTCGATATCCAGCCGTCCAGCGGGCGCCAGGTTCTTGCGCTGCCACGGCGCAAAGCGCTTGCGCGTCGGGTCCTGTTCCCACTGGTTCTCGGGTGCGAACAGCACTGCTGCGGGCTCGTAGCCGTCTTCCGCCTGGCCGGAGACATAGCCGACCGGCTTGTTCAACAGCACCGTGACTCGTTCGCCCTGTTCGGAGCGTGCGGCCTGCAGGATCTCGATTTCCGCGTCAGGACTGACGCGCGAGCCGAGTTCGGTCACCGGCTTGCCATCGACGAGCACCCAGCCGCGCGGAATCCATTCGTCGGCTTCACGGCGCGAGCACAGGCCCAGTTCGGACATGCGCTTGGACAGGCGAACAAGCCCGTCGTCGCGATCCGGTGCAGCCTGGCCGGCTTCGGCGTGCATGGCGGGGCGTTCGGCGCGCTCGACACGGGCTGGGCGGACACGGTCGGCGGAATCGCTGAAGCGGCGCGCGGGCGCGTCGCCGCGACGCGGTGCATTGTCGTCGTGGTGCTGCCGGCGCGGCGTGCGGGCCTCATCGCTGCGATGCGGGCGCTGGGTACGCTGCGTCCGCTCGTCATCGCCGGACCGGCGCGGGCGCTCGGCACGATTGTCATCGCCGTAGCGGCGCGGTTGTGCGGCGCGGTCTTCGTCGCTAAATCGGCGTGGGCGCTCGGCGCGATTGTCGTCACCGTAGCGGCGCGGCTGTGCGGGGCGATTGTCATCGCCATAGCGGCGCTCACGCTGCGGGCGTTCTTCGTCACCGAAGCGACGCGGGCGGGCGGCGCGGTCTTCGTCGCCAAATCGGCGCGGACGCTCGGCACGATTGTCGTCCCCGTAGCGGCGCGGCTGTGCGGGGCGATTGTCATCGCCATAACGGCGCTCACGCTGCGGGCGTTCTTCGTCGCCAAATCGGCGTGGGCGCTCGGCGCGATTGTCGTCCCCGTAGCGGCGCGGCTGTGCGGGTCGATTGTCATCGCCATAGCGGCGCTCACGCTGCGGGCGTTCTTCGTCACCGAAGCGACGCGGGCGCGCGGCGCGGTCTTCGTCGCCAAATCGGCGCGGACGCTCGGCGCGATTGTCGTCACCGTAGCGGCGTGGCTGTGCGGGGCGATTGTCGTCGCCGTAACGGCGCTCACGCTGCGGGCGTTCTTCGTCACCGAAGCGACGCGGGCGTGCGGCGCGGTCTTCGTCGCCAAATCGGCGCGGGCGCTCGGCACGGTTGTCGTCACCGTAGCGGCGCGGCTGTGCGGAGCGATTGTCATCACCGTAGCGGCGCTCACGCGGTGGGCGCTCGTCATCGCCGAAGCGGCGCGGTGCTCTTTCGCCCTCCGCGAAACGGCGAGGCGCACGCTCGCCTTCTGCCGGGCGCGGACGCGCCGGTCGGGCCTGCCGCTCCTGGCGTGGTGCACCCTCGGCTGGCGCGGGCTTGCGCTTGGCCTTGTCGGAAGCACGCTCCTTGGCCTCCTTGATCCCCGTGACCACGTCCTGCACGCGTTTACGGTTCAGGTCGGACACGCGCAGCGGGCGGCCCGCCTTGCGCGGGGTGCCAGAGGAGGTGGTCTTGATGCCCAGAGTCTTGCGGCCGGGTGTATTGCTATCGGTCATATCGTTTCAACTGCGCGTCTGGCTGGCCGTCAGATGGCCAGCGCGTCGAGCAGGTCCTGTTCAAGCTGAATTTGCAATCGGTTGTCGGCGGTCAGTCGCGAACCGTCGACCAGGAACACGTCTTCCACGCGTTCGCCGAGCGTATTGATGCGTGCCGAATGCACGGACACGCGATGGCTGGCCAGCACGCGCGCGATCGCGTACAGCAGGCCGGTGCGGTCGTTGGCGGACACCGACAGCAGGTAATACTGGCCGCGCTCGTCGGGACGCAGGTCCACGCGCGGCTTGATCGGGAAGCTGCGCGACTGGCGCGACAGGCGTCCCTGCGCAGGCTCCGGCAGCGGGCACTCCAGGCGCACGCGCTCGCCCAGTTCGTGTTCGACGAGCGCGAGGATGTCGCGATAGTCGCCATCGAGGCCCGGGTCCGTGATCTGGAACGTGTCCAACGCGTAGCCGTCGCGCGTGGTTTCGATCTTGGCGTCCTGAATCGAAAAGGCCTTGCGTTCGAAGTAGCCGCAGATGCGCGCGAACAGATCGGGCTGATCCTTCACGTACACCGCCACCTGCAGGCCTTCGCCCGCTGGCGAGACGCGGGCCTTGACCACGGGATCGGGGCTGTTCACCTTGTTGAACAGATTCCGCGTGAGCCAGGCGATGTCGCGCGCGTCATGGCGCATGAAGAACGACATGTCCAGCTTGTCCCACAACGGCTTTGCCAGATCGGGGTCGAACGCCTTGAGGCGCAACTGGGCGACGGTGTCGTCGCGCTTCTGCGCCCACAGCGAATGCGGATCGAGCCGCGCGCCGCCAAGCACGCGCAGCGTGATGCGATACAGGTCCTCGAGCAGCTTGCCCTTCCATGCGTTCCAGACCTTGGGGCTGGTGCCGCGAATGTCGGCAACGGTCAGCAGGTAGAGCGCGGTCAGGTAGCGCTCGTTGCCCACCACCTGGGCGAAGGCCTTGACCACGTCGGGGTCCGTCAGGTCCTGCTTCTGCGCCACGTGGCTCATCGTCAGGTGATGCTCGACGAGCCAGGCGATCAGGTCGGTGTCCTCGCGCGAAATGCCATGCTGCTTGCAGAAGCGGCGCGCATCGACGGTGCCGAGCGTGGAATGGTCGCCGCCGCGGCCCTTGGCAATGTCATGGAACAGCGCCGCCGCCCACAGCACCCAGGGGCGGTCGAAGCTGGCCATCAACTGGCTGCAGAACGGGAATTCGTGCGTATGCTCGACGATCGCAAAGCGGCGCATGTTGCGCACGACCATCAGGATATGCTGATCCACGGTGTACACGTGGAACAGGTCGTGCTGCATCTGTCCGACGATGCGGCGGAAATTGATCAGGTAGCGGCCCAGCACACTGGTCTGGTTCATCAGCCGCAGCGCGTGCGTGATGCCCTGGGGCTCCTGCACGATGGCCAGGAACAGACGTCGGTTGACGGGGTCGTTGCGCCAGCTTGCGTCCATCACCGTGCGCGCGTTGTAGAGCCCGCGCAGCGTGCGTGGCGACAGACCCTTCACGCCGGGCGTGCGCTCGTAGAGCAGGAATGTCTCCAGGATCGCGTGCGGATTGCGTTCGTACAGATCGTCGCTGGTGATCTCGAGCATGCCCTGGCGTTCGACGAAGCGCTCGTTGATCTCGCGCGTGACCTTCGACTCGCTTGGGAACAGCATGGCCTCGATGTTCAGCAGCAGCACGCTGTTTAGCTGCGTGACAGCCTTGGCCGCCCAGTAGTAGCGGCGCATGAGCTGTTCGCTCGCGCGCTTGTGCGTGGTCTGGCGATAGCCGAAGGCTTCGGCCAGTGCGGTCTGCATGTCGAACACGAGCACGTCCTGGCGGCGGCCGGCCAGCAGGTGCAGCCGCGCGCGGATCGTGCGCAACAGGCGCTCGTTGCGCGTGAGTTCCAGCGCTTCGCGCTCGGTCAGCAGGCCTCGCTCGAACAACTGCTTCCAGCTGTCGCCCAGGCCCGCGGCACGCGTCATCCACAGGATTACCTGCAGGTCGCGCAAGCCGCCCGGGCTTTCCTTGCAGTTCGGCTCCAGCGCATAAGGCGTGTCCTGGTACTTGGCATGCCGCTGGCGCATTTCCAGCAGCTTGGCCTGGAAGAAGTCGGCCGCGTCCATGTCGGCCAGGTAGCGCGTCTGCAAGGACTTGAACAGCGCCTTGTTGCCGATCAGCAGGCGCGCTTCGAGCAGCGAGGTGCGAATCGTGATGTCCGCGGCCGATTCGCGGATGCAATCGTCCACGGTGCGCACTGACGAGCCGATCTCCAGGCCCAGGTCCCAGCACAGCCCGATGAAGCGCTCGAGCTTGGTGGCCGTCTCCGCGTCGGGTTCGTCGGGCAGCAGCAGCAGCACATCGACGTCGGAGTAGGGGAACAGCTCGCCACGGCCGTAGCCGCCCACTGCCACCAGGGCGGCGTCACTGGGCAGCTCCAGGCCGGTCCAGGCTTCGATCAGCGCATTGTCTACGGCACGGCGCAGTTTCGTGACAAGCGGGCTCACCTGATTGTTCAGGTTGAACTCGGCAGACAGCGCTTGCTTGTCGGCCTTGAGCCTGTCTCGGATGCGCTGGCAGAGCAGCAGTTCCGGCGTGGTGTCCATGGGCTGGTCGATGGGGGTCGCGGGCACGGCTGGAAGTAGAAAGGGCGCCGTGATCGGCGCCCTGGCGATCTGTGCGGCGTCAGGCCGCAACGGTCTCCGTGACGAATGCCGGCGGCAGTGGCGAGCCTTCCGACAACGTCAGCACTTCAAAGCCGGTTTCGGTCACCAGCACCGTATGCTCCCATTGGGCCGACAGGCTGCGGTCGCGCGTCTTGACAGTCCAGTGGTCCGGCATCGTGCGGATGTCGCGCTTGCCTGCGTTGATCATCGGCTCGATCGTGAAGATCATGCCGGCCTTGATTTCCATGCCGGTGCCCGGTCGGCCGTAGTGCAGGATCTGCGGGTCCGAGTGGAACACCTGGCCGATGCCATGGCCGCAGTACTCGCGCACGACGCTGTAGCCGGCGCCTTCGGCATGCGTCTGGATGGCGTGGCCGATGTCGCCAAGCCGTGCGCCATTGCGCACCTGCTGGATACCCTTCCACATGCATTCGTACGTGACCTGCGCCAGGCGCTTGGCCAGGATCGACGTTTCGCCAACGATGAACATGCGGCTTGTGTCGCCGTAATAGCCTTCCTTGGTGATCACGGTGATGTCGAGGTTCACCACGTCACCGCCCTTGAGGACGCGGTCTCCGGGGATGCCGTGGCAGATCACATCATTGACCGAAGTGCAGATGGCGCCGGGGAAGGGCGGGTAGCCCGGAGGCGCGTAGTTCAGCGGCGCCGGCACGGTGCCTTGCACGTCGCGCATGTAGGCGTGGCACAGCTTGTCCAACTCGCCGGTGGTGACGCCGGCTTTTACATGCGGGGTGATGTAGTCGAGGACTTCGGAAGCAAGGCGGCAAGCCACGCGCATCTGGGCGATGTCTTCGGCGGTGTTGATATGAATGCTCATGCTGCGTGCCTGAAAAGTGATGGCGAGGCTACTGCCGCGCCGGAAATGATTCGCAAAGAGGGATTATCGCACCTTCGTGACGGGAAAGCAGGGGAAATACGGGGAATCATCCGATTGACGAGCGAGGCGCTTGCCGCTTGCCAATGCGCTTGCAGGGGGTTGAGTCATCACGGACTTTGTTGCTACAATCGCGGGCTGGCTTGCTTGTTGCCCGTTTGACGGGGCTGGTGGGTCGGAGAATCAACGTTTCGTAAATCGAACATTTTGTAAATCGCTGGTCCGCCCATCCGGGGTGTTCCTTTTCAGGAATGTCGGGGCGGACTTCAGACAAAACCCTATTGGAGCACCTCTCATGTCCGTGACTATGCGCGAAATGCTGGAAGCCGGTTGCCACTTTGGCCACCAGACCCGCTTCTGGAACCCGAAGATGGCCCCCTTCATCTTCGGTCACCGCAACAAGATCCACATTATCAACCTCGAAAAGACCCTGCCGATGTTCCAGGACGCGCTGAAGTACGTGCGTCAGCTGGCAGCAAACCGCGGCACCGTGCTTTTCGTGGGTACCAAGCGTCAATCGCGCGAAATCCTGGCTGAAGAAGCTGGCCGCGCTGGCATGCCCTACGTCGACGCCCGCTGGCTCGGCGGCATGCTGACGAACTTCAAGACCGTCAAGATCTCGATCAAGCGCCTGAAGGACATGGAAGCCGCCAAGGAAGCCGGCGCGCTGGAAACCATGAGCAAGAAGGAAGCGCTGATGTTCGAGCGCGAGATGGAAAAGCTGGAAAAGTCCATCGGCGGCATCAAGGACATGGGTGGCATTCCTGACGCCATCTTCGTGGTGGACGTCGGCTACCACAAGATTGCCGTGACGGAAGCCAACAAGCTGGGCATCCCCGTGATCGGCGTGGTCGACACGAACCACTCGCCGGAAGGCATCGACTACGTGATCCCGGGTAACGACGACTCGAGCAAGGCCGTGGCCCTGTACGTGCGCGGCGTGGCCGACGCCATCCTGGAAGGCCGTGCGAACGCGGTGCAGGAAGTGGTGGAAGCCGTGCGCGGCGGCGACGACGAATTCGTCGAAGTCCAGGAAGGCTGATCGCCCGCTGGTGCCTGAGGCCGGGGTACACCGGCCACTGGCGCCTGCCTTGCGGCAACAAGAAAAGGGGGCACTACTGGCGCCCCCTTTTTGCAAACTGAATTTGTTGTCATCCGCCGCGGATACCATTCGCCGCGGATGAAGCCGGACCGAAGTGGACCAGATCCCGGTCGGTCGTCCCGGGCCTCGCACGGGGCGGGCGGCCAGAACCAATCAAGGAGTGACAAATGGCGGCAATTACCGCAAGCATGGTTGCAGAACTGCGCGCGAAGACCGACGCGCCGATGATGGAATGCAAGAAGGCCCTGACCGAAGCCGATGGCGACATGGACAAGGCCGAAGAGCTGCTGCGCGTCAAGCTGGGCAACAAGGCCAGCAAGGCCGCCTCGCGCGTGACCGCTGAAGGCATCGTGGCCGCGTTCATCGACGGCACCACCGGCGCACTGGTCGAATTGAACTGCGAAACCGACTTCGTGTCGAAGAACGACGACTTCCTGGGCTTCGGCGCCAAGGTTGCCGAACTGGTTGCCAAGCAGAACCCGGCTGACGTGGCTGCGCTGTCGGCACTGGAAATGGACGGTTCGACCGTGGACGCGGTCCGTTCGGCACTGATCGGCAAGATCGGCGAAAACATGACGATCCGCCGCTTCGTGCGCTACGCCAATGGTGGCAAGCTGGCTTCGTACCTGCACGGCACCCGCATCGGCGTGATGGTCGAGTTCGATGGTGACGAGACCGCCGCCAAGGACGTGGCCATGCACGTGGCCGCCATGAAGCCGGTGTCGCTGTCGTCGGACCAGGTGCCGGCCGAGCTGATCGCCAAGGAGCGCAGCATTGCCGAGCAGAAGGCTGCCGAATCGGGCAAGCCGGCCGAGATCGTCGCCAAGATGGTGGAAGGTTCGGTCCAGAAGTACCTGAAGGAAGTTTCGCTGCTGAACCAGCCGTTCGTGAAGAACGACAAGCAGACCGTCGAGCAGATGCTGAAGGCCGTCAACACGAACGTGAAGGGTTTCACGCTGTTCGTGGTGGGCGAAGGCATCGAGAAGAAGCAGGACGACTTCGCCGCTGAAGTGGCTGCCCAGGTGGCCGCTGCCCAGAAGGCCTGATGTCCGGGTGGCCGGACGGGTTTCCCCCGAGGGGGTGATCATCCAGCCACCGTATAATGCCGAGGGGCGCCGCAAGGTGCCCCTCTGCACAAGTACGGCTGCCAGTGTGCGCCGTGCCAGTCAGTTTTCGCAGTCACCGGCATCTGGTGTGTCTTTTGACGGGCGTTGCCTGCAGATGACAGCGAAAACCGGCTTGTCTCAGTCATGAGATTCCGTATTCTTGCGCGGCCGGTGCGCAGATGCTTCGTGCCGCCCGCGCCCATCCATCCGTTCGAACGAGCGATCAAGAACCAGCCCGAGGGTGAACATGCCAGCCTATAAGCGCGTCCTTCTGAAACTGTCCGGTGAGGCCCTGATGGGCGACGATGCCTTTGGCATCAACCGGGCCACCATCGAAGGCATGGTCAATGACATTGCCGAAATCGTGAAGCTGGGCGTCCAGGTGGCGGTAGTGATCGGTGGCGGCAATATTTTCCGCGGCGTCGCCGGCGGTGCCGCAGGCATGGACCGTGCCACTGCCGACTACATGGGCATGCTGGCCACGATGATGAATGCGCTGGCACTGCAGGATGCCATGCGCCACGCCAGCATCGAGGGCCGTGTGCAGTCCGCGCTGCGCATGGACCAGGTGGTCGAGCCATACATCCGCCCGCGCGCCATCCGTCAGCTCGAAGAGGGCAAGGTGGTGATTTTCGCTGCCGGCACCGGCAACCCGTTCTTCACCACCGACACCGCTGCCGCACTGCGCGGCTCCGAAATCGGCGCGGAAATCGTGCTCAAGGCGACCAAGGTGGACGGCGTCTACACGGCCGACCCCAAGAAGGACCCCAGCGCCACGCGCTACACCACGATCACGTTCGACGAGGCGATTTCCCGTAATCTGCAGGTCATGGACGCCACCGCGTTTGCGCTGTGCCGCGACCAGAAGCTGCCGATCAAGGTGTTTTCGATCGTCAAGCCGGGCGCGCTGAAGCGCGTCATCCTGGGCGAGGACGAAGGTACGCTGGTGCACGTTTAAGGGGGCCGGATCGCAGCAGAATGCGGATTCGGGCCGTCCTCAGAGTAGAATATTCCATTTTCGATCCCGCCAGGCGGGATCCTGTCAGGCTGTTTTCCGGAGGTAAACCATGACCGTCGCCGACACTAAGAAGAGCGCCGAGCAAAAGATGCTGAAGTCGATCGAAGCCTTCAAGGCCGATCTGGCAAAAGTCCGTACCGGCCGCGCGCATGCCGGCCTGCTTGACCATGTTCAGGTGGATTACTACGGCTCGATGGTGCCGATCAGCCAGGTGGCCAACGTCGGCCTGGGCGATGCCCGCACGATCACCGTGCAGCCGTGGGAAAAGAAGATGGTGCAGGCCGTCGAAAAGGCGATTCGCGATTGCGACCTGGGCCTGAACCCGGCAACGATGGGCGATGTGATCCGCGTGCCGATGCCCGCGCTCACCGAAGAGCGCCGCAAGGAACTGACCAAGGTGGTCAAGGGCGAGGCGGAAGGTGCCAAGGTGGCCGTGCGCAACCTGCGCCGTGATGCCAACGAGCAGTTCAAGAAGCTGGTCAAGGACAAGACCATTTCCGAAGACGACGAGCGCCGCGGCCAGGAAGACGTGCAAAAGCTCACGGACAAGTTCGTGGCCGAGATCGACAAGCTCGTGGCCGAGAAAGAGAAGGAGATCATGACGGTGTAAGGCCGTCCCGGCGGCTGGCCCGCCGGGGTTGCCAGACATCGTCTGCAATTCCATGCAGCACATCAGTTCGACGCTAGGCGTTCCCAATACCACTTATGTGCCTCGACACGTTGCCATCATCATGGATGGCAACGGTCGCTGGGCGACGCAGCGTCATCTGCCCCGCGTGGCTGGCCACAATCGTGGCCTGGACGCCGTGCGCGAGATCGTGCAGGCGTGCGCGGCGCGCGGCGTGCAGTACCTGACCCTGTTCGCGTTCAGTTCCGAGAACTGGCGCCGTCCGGCCGACGAGGTGTCCTTTTTGATGCGCCTGTTCATGACCGCGTTGCGCCGCGAGGTGGTCAGGATGCATGCCAACAACATCCGCCTGCGCGTGGTCGGTGACCTCGCGCGGTTCAGCCCGCGTATCCAGCAACTGATCAAGGATGCCGAAGCGCGTACCGCCGGCAATTCGGGCCTGACAGTGACGATCGCCGCCAACTACGGCGGCCGCTGGGACTTGCTGCAGGCAATGCGCAAGATGCTCGCGCATTCGCCGATGCTCGATACGGAGGCGCTCGACGAATCCGAGCTGGCCCCGCACCTGGCGATGGCCTACGCCCCTGAGCCGGATCTGTTCATCCGTACCGGCGGCGAGCAGCGCATCAGCAATTTCCTGCTTTGGCAGCTCGCCTATACCGAGCTGTATTTCACCGATATCTTCTGGCCCGATTTCGATTCCGCCGAGCTGGACAAGGCATTTGCCTCGTACCGCCAGCGCGAGCGCCGCTTCGGACGGACCAGCGCACAACTGGTGGCGCCGGGCCTGTCCGGCACGGCCTGAAACATCAATCCAGATACAAGAACCACGGGACCCTGCAGCGCATGCTTCTTACCCGCGTCATCACCGCCGTATGCCTGTTGCTGTTGATCCTGCCAATTCTCTTCCTGGCGCCCCCGACGGCGCTGGCAGGCCTGGTCGCGGTTATCGTGCTGCTGGGCGGATGGGAGTTCGGGCGCCTGATCGGGCTGCGCGGCGCCTGGCCGTACATATATGCCGTAGCCTGCCTGCTGGCGCTGATTGCCTGGCATGACGCACCCGAGCGGCAGGCCGTCACCTGGCTGATGGAGGGCGCGCTGGTTGCCTGGGGTGTTGCGCTGGTGCTGATGGCGCGCGGCGTGCACAAGGCCACCACGGGTTTTACGGTGCTTGGCGCCATCCTCGGCTTGATCATGCTGCCGGCATTCGGCCACGCGGTCATGGTGCTGCGGGCTGCTGGTATCGGCGTCCTGCTGACGGCGGCGGTGCTGGTCTGGGCGGCCGATATCGGCGCATACTTTGTCGGAAAGGCCATCGGCCGGCGCAAACTGGCCCCGTCGATCAGCCCCGGAAAATCCTGGGAAGGCGCCATCGGCGGCTGGCTGCTGGCGATGATCGTGGCCCTGGCATTCGCGGCGACCCGCGCGTTTTCTCCCACGTGGTATTCGCTGGTTGCCGACAAGGGTGGGCTCGGCCTCGTGGCCATCCTGACCACGCTGCTGGTTGCCGCCAGTATCGTCGGCGACCTGTTTGAGTCGCTGCTCAAGCGTCAGGTCGGCATGAAGGACAGCAGCCGCCTGCTGCCCGGGCACGGCGGGGTCCTGGACCGGATCGACGCACTGATTCCGGTGTTCCCGCTGGCAGCGCTGCTGCTGGTCTGGGTCTGATCAATCTGAATTCGCTTTTCTGCTTCTATGCAACGCATCACCATCCTTGGCGCCACGGGATCCATCGGCGAGAGCACGCTCGACGTCGTTCGCCGCCACCCGGATCGCTACACCGTGCACGCACTTAGCGCGCATCGGCAGGTAGACAAGCTGGCTGCGGCCTGCCTGGAGTTTCGTCCGGCACGCGCCGTGGTGGGCTCCGCGGAGGCCGCGCGCGAACTTGAGGGCAAGTTGCGCACCAGCGGCGTCAACACGGAGGTGAGCTACGGCGAAGCGGCGCTTGAATCGATCGCCGAGGATGCCGGCACCGATGCCGTGATGGCAGCCATCGTCGGCGCGGCGGGGCTGCGGTCCTCGCTGGCAGCAGCGCGCGCCGGCAAGCGCGTGCTGCTGGCCAACAAGGAATCCCTGGTGATGTCGGGCAGCATCTTCATGGATGCCGTGCGCGTGAATGGCGCCACACTGCTGCCGATCGACAGCGAACACAACGCGATCTTCCAGTGCCTGCCGACCAGCGATCCGCGCTATGGCGCAGGCGTGACGAAGGTAATGCTGACTGCCTCGGGCGGGCCGTTCCGCACGCGCGATCCGTCCACGCTGCATGACATCACGCCCGACCAGGCCTGCGCGCACCCCAAGTGGGTAATGGGGCGCAAGATCTCGGTGGACTCGGCAACGATGATGAACAAGGGGCTCGAGGTCATCGAGGCCCACTGGCTGTTCGACGCGCCTGCCGAGAAGATCGAGGTACTGATCCATCCGCAGAGTATCGTGCACTCGATGGTGGCCTACGCCGACGGCTCGGTGCTGGCGCAATTGGGCAATCCGGACATGCGAACGCCCATCGCCTACGGCATGGCTTACCCGGAGCGGATCGATTCGGGTGTAACGCCGCTCGACCTGACAGTCTCAGGCGGGCTGCATTTTGAGACTCCGGACCTTGAGCGCTTCCCGTGTCTGGGGCTAGCCTTTGATGCGTTGCGTGCCGGAGGTGTGGCACCGGCCGTGCTGAACGCCTCGAACGAAGTTGCCGTGGAGGCCTTCCTGGGCGGTGACATCCGCTTTACCGATATTGCGCGCGTGGTGGCCGGTGTGCTGGAGCAGCCCGCACAGGGGGCGGCCGACACGCTGGAAGGTGTGCTGGCGGCAGATGCCGAGGCGCGCCGTGCCGCACAGGCGTTGCTGAAAAAGCTGGCCGGCCGCTGAGCCGCTCACGGCACAGGTCAGATATTGAAGGGGTGATTTGCCATGCAAACTGTCATCGCGTTCGTCGTCGCCCTCTGCATTCTGATTTTCGTGCACGAGATGGGGCACTACCTGGCCGCACGCGCGTGTGGGGTCAAGGTCCTGCGTTTTTCCATTGGTTTCGGGCGCCCGCTAGCTCGCTGGATCGGCAAGGGGCGTGACCGGACCGAGTGGACGCTGGCGGCTATCCCGCTTGGTGGCTACGTCAAGATGCTCGACGAGCGCGAGCGCGACCCCGAGAACGATCCTCCGATCGACCCGGCGGAGCTGCCGCGCGCGTTCAACCGGCAGCCGGTCGGCAAGCGTTTCGTGATCGTCGCGGCCGGGCCGCTTGCGAATTTCGCACTGGCTATCGCGCTGTACCTTGTGTTGTTCGCGGGCGGCATGCGCGAGCCGGTGCCCGTGGTGGCTGCGCCGGCAGCAGGTACGGTAGCCGCGCAGGCCGGTGTGCGTGACGGTGACCGCGTGCTGTCTCTGACCGCCAACGATCAGACCGAAGCCGTGCGTTCATGGAACGATCTGCGCATGGCCGTCTTCTCGCAGGGGTTCGGCGATGCGCGGGCAGTGCTGCATGTTCGTGGCGCCGATGACGTGGAGCGCGACGTCACGCTGGCCCGGCTCCCCAATACCGGTGGCAATCCGGATCAGGACCCGCTGGCAACGCTGGGCCTGTTCCTCAAGGGCGGGCCAGTAACGATCACCGAGGTTGTGCCTGATTCTGCGGCGCAGCGCGCGGGGCTCAAGGCGGGCGACAGGGTGGTGGCATGGCAAGGCCAGCCACTCACGCAGGCCAGCGAACTGATTCGCGGCGTCCGGGCCCGTCCGGGGCAGGATGTCACACTTGGCATTGAACGCGCGGGGCAGCGCATCGATGTCACGGCGAAGCTTGACGCCGCCCAGGCGCCACAAGGCGAGTCGGGGGGAAGTGCCCAGGTCGGCAAGCTCGGCGCGGCGCTCACCCAGTCCGTCCAGACGGAAATCGTGCGCTACCCGCTGATCCAGGCCCTTGGCCGGGCCGCGAATCAGGTCTGGAGTACCAGCACGCTATCGCTGAAGCTGCTCGGCAAGATGCTGGTCGGGCAGGCCTCGCTGCAGAATCTCAGCGGTCCACTGACCGTGGCCGATTATGCGGGGCGAGCCGCGAATATGGGTTGGCAGCCGTTTATCAGTTTCCTCGCATTGGTCAGCGTTAGCCTCGGCGTGCTGAATTTGTTACCCATTCCGGTTCTGGATGGGGGGCATTTGCTGTATTATTGCGTGGAATTTTTGACTGGCAGGCCTGTTCCAGACCACTGGCAAGCGATGCTACAGAAGGTCGGCATCGCGTGCATCTTGCTCCTGACCTCACTCGCTTTGTTCAATGACGTCAGCCGACTGTTTCTCGCGCGCGGCTAGTTTCGCGCAGCCGGAAGCTTCTGTCGGAGGGGGGCGGTCGTATCCTGGGGGACGAATTCCCGCCGGGAGTGTACAGCCGTGCCAGCATTGCCAGGCCTGGAGCCAATGCCCTGCATGAAATCGATGAGGAATAGGGGATCGACTTTGATCAGAAATAAGCGCATCTCGCTGGGTCTGCTGACGAGTGCCATTATTGCGGCGTGGAGCCCTGCGGGTTTCGCCGCCGATCCGTTCGTGGTCAAGGATATCCGCGTGGAAGGCCTTCAGCGCGTGGAGCCGGGTACGGTGTTTGGCTACCTTCCGGTCCGCGTGGGTGAGACCTTTACTGACGACAAGGGTGCGGACGCGATTCGCGCGCTCTATAACACCGGCTTCTTCAAGGACGTGCAGATCCGCGCCGAGGACGGCGTGCTGGTCGTGCAGGTGGAAGAGCGCCCGGCGATCTCGCAGCTCGAGTTCGTCGGCATCAAGGAATTCGACAAGGACACGCTGCGCCGCTCCCTGCGAGCAGTGGGCGTGGCCGAGGCGCGTTACTACGACAAGGCGCTGATCGACAAGGCCGAACAGGAGCTCAAGCGCCAGTACGTGGCGCGCGGCTATTACGCGGCAGAAGTTCAGACCACCGTGACGCCGGTAGACCGTAACCGCGTGTCGGTGGTGTTCAACGTGGACGAAGGCCCTGTCGCCAAGATCCGCCAGATCAATATCGTCGGCAACAAGGCTTTCAAGGAAAGCACGCTGCGCGACGAAATGCAGCTCTCCACGCCGAACTGGTTGTCCTGGTACACCAAGAACGATCTGTATTCGAAGCAGAAGCTGACGGCCGACCTGGAAGCGCTGCGCTCGTTCTATCTGAATCGAGGCTATCTCGAATTCCAGATCGAATCGACGCAGGTTTCGATCACGCCGGACAAGAAGGACATCTACCTGACGCTGAACATCAGTGAAGGCGATCAGTACAAGGTGTCCGACATCCACCTGGCCGGCGAAACGCTTGGCAAGCAGGAAGAGATGGAAAAGCTGCTACAGCTGAAGAAGGGCGACATCTTCTCGTCCGAAAAGCTGACCGCCAGCACCAAGGCGATTACCGACTTGCTTGGTACGTACGGCTACGCGTTCACGACGATCAATCCGCAGCCCCAGATCGACAAGGAGAAGCGCGAGGTTGCGCTGACCCTGATGGTGGACCCGGGCCGTCGCGTATATGTGCGCCGTGTGAACGTGGTGGGTAACAGCAAGACCCGCGACGAAGTCGTGCGCCGCGAAATGCGCCAGATGGAATCGTCGTGGTTCGATAGCGAAAAGCTCCAGCAGTCGCAGGCGCGTATCAACCGTACCGGTTACTTCACCGATACCAACATCACCACAGAGGACGTGCCCGGCGCGCCCGACCAGGTGGATGTGAACGTGAACGTGACCGAAAAGCCGACCGGCCAGATCAGCCTGGGTCTGGGCTTCTCGTCGACCGACAAGCTCGTGCTGCAAGCCGGCCTGCGCCAGGACAACGTGTTCGGTTCCGGTACCAGCCTTGGCCTGGATGTGAACACGGCCAAGTCGTTCCGTACGATCGCGCTGACGCAGTACGACCCGTATTTCACGGTGGACGGCATTAGCCGTTCGACGGACATCTTCTATCGCACCTCGCGTCCGCTGTACTACACGGGCGACCAGGACTACAAGATTGAAACGGCGGGTGGTGGCTTCAAGTTCGGCGTGCCGTTCTCGGAAGTCGACACCGTGTTCTTCGGCCTCGGCTACGAGTGGACCCGCATCACGGTCTCGCCCAATACGCCGACCCAGTATGTGTCGTTCCTGCAGAAGCTCAACAAGCTTCCGGCCGGACAGACCGTGGGCACCGCGTCACCGATCAACAACTTCCCGTTCACGATTGGCTGGGCACGTGACCGCCGCGACAGTGCGCTGATCCCGACGAAGGGACCGTACACCCAGGCCAACCTGGAAGTGGGTATCCCGGGCGGTGATACGCAGTACTACCGCGCCAGCGTGCAGCAGCAATACTTCTATCCGCTGTCGAAGTCCTTCACACTGGCTTTCAACGGTGAAGTGGCCTATGGTCACGGCTACGGCAACACGCCGTTCCCGGTGTTCAAGTACTTCTACGCCGGTGGTATCGGCTCGGTGCGCGGTTATCAGACCAGCACGCTGGGTCCGAAGGACCAGAACGGCAACCCGGTGGGCGGTGCATCGAAGATGATCGGTAACGTGGAATTCGTGTTCCCGCTGCCGGGCTCCGGTGTTGACCGTACACTGCGTCTGTTCACGTTCTTCGACTTCGGTAACGTTTATCAGGAAGGCGCGCCGCTGCTGTTCAGCGACCTGAAGTATTCGACCGGTTTCGGTATGTCCTGGCTGTCGCCGATCGGTCCGCTGAAGGTCAGCATGGGCTTCCCGCTGAAGAAGGACCCGACCGACAAGGTCCAGCGCTTCCAGTTCCAGATCGGTACCGCGTTCTGATCCCCACAAAGGATTTGTTTGATGAAACTCCAAACTCCACTGATGAAATCCCTGAGCGCGGCCGCGCTGGCCGCTGCGGCCCTGTGCGTGGCGGCCCCGGCGATGGCTCAGGAGGCGCGCATCGCCGCGGTCAACTCGGAACGTATTCTGCGTGATTCGCAGCCTGCGAAGGCTGCCCAGGTCAAGCTTGAGCAGGAATTCTCCAAGCGCGACCGCGAACTGCAGGACATGGCCCAGAAGATCAAGGCCATGGCTGACAAGCTCGACAAGGACACCGCCGTGTTGGCCGACTCGGATCGCCAGCGCCGCCAGCGTGAAGTGGCTGACCTGGACCGTGAATTCCAGCGCAAGCAGCGTGAATTCCGTGAAGACCTGAACCAGCGCCGCAACGAGGAACTGGCCCAGGTGCTGGAGCGCGCCAACCGTGTGATTCGCCAACTGGCCGAGCAACGCAAGTACGATCTGATCGTCCAGGAAGCTGTTTATGTGAACCCGCGTATCGACATCACCGATGACGTGATGAAGGCGCTGAACGCCGGCAGCACCGGCAAGTAAGCGGCGACGCGGCACGTCGACTGCCGTTTCGATTATCAAGGAAGTACTGCCATGAAGACACCCACACTGGGTCAGCTCGCCACCGAGAACGGCGCGCAGGTTGTGGGTGATCCCGACCTGGCCGTGCACGGCCTGGCTCCGCTCGACCAGGCAGGTCCCGCCGACCTGTCTTTCCTGTCCAATCCGCTATACCTGCCGCAAGCGCTGGCCTCGGCCGCGGGTGCCGTGATCGTGTCGCCTGCCGACCTCGAGCGTATACGCGCGGACGGGAAGGCCGATGGCCGCAACTGGCTGGTGGCACGTAATCCGTACGTCTGTTTTGCGCGCGTGGCACAGCGTTTCGACCGCGTTGCCAATGCAGACCCGCGCACGGGGATCGATCCCCGCGCCAGCGTAGCGGCGGACGTTGTGGTGCCGGTGTCGTGCTTTATCGGTCCCAATGTCGTGATCGAGTCCGGCGCCCGGATTGGCGAGCGAGTCCGGATCCTTGCAAATGGCTTTATCGGCGCAGGCGCGGAGATCGGCGAAGATACGCTCATCTACGCCAATGTTTCTGTCTATCATCGTTGCGTGGTAGGTGCGCGCAACATATTGCATAGCGGGGCAGTGATCGGCGCGGATGGATTTGGCTTCGCTCCCGACATCGGTCCGGCCGGCGTCGAGTACGTCAAGATTCCCCAGGTGGGACGTGCCGTGCTCGGCAACGACGTGGAAATCGGCGCCAATACGGCGGTCGATCGCGGCGCGATGGCGGACACGGTGATCGAGGACGGTTGCAAGATCGACAACCAGGTGCAGATTGCGCACAACGTCCATGTGGGTGCCCATACCGTCATCGCCGGCACTGCCGCGGTGTCGGGCAGCACCAGGATCGGCCGTTTCTGCGTGATCGGAGGCGCGGCCAATTTTTCCGGCCATTTGAATATCGCCGACCGGACCACAGTGTCTGGCGGTACGTCGATTACCAAATCGATTACAAAACCCGGTGGGCATTACACCAGCGTGTTCCCGTTCACATCGCATGGCGAATGGGAGCGAAATGCGGCGATTGTTCGTGGCTTGTCAAAGCTGCGCGAGCGCGTGGTGCAACTGGAACGCAGGCTGCGCGGCGAAACTGCCCCGGCCCAAAGCAAACAAGACGAAGAGAAATCATCATGACCGCATCTGACATCGATATCCGCAAGATCCTGAAGCTGTTGCCGCATCGGTATCCGATCCTGCTGGTCGACCGCGTGCTCGAGTTCGAACCGCAGAAGCGTATCAAGACCCTGAAGAACGTAACGATCAACGAACCGTACTTCATGGGCCACTTCCCGGAACAACCGGTGATGCCGGGAGTCATGATCCTTGAGGCGCTGGCGCAGTCGGCCGGCCTGCTGACTTTCGGCGCCGATATGGAGCGCAAGGAAGGCGCACTTTATTACTTCGTCGGGATCGACGGCGCGCGTTTCAAGCGCGTCGTGTATCCGGGAGACCAGCTCCATCTGAACGTGACCGTGGAACGCTATATCCGCGGTATCTGGAAGTTCAAGGCCAGCGCAACCGTTGACGGTGAGGTGGCCTGCGAAGCCGAGCTGATGTGCACCGTCAAGCAGGCCGAAGGCTGAGCGCAGAATCGAGCAGAACAGACCACAGGACAGGACGTATGACGCAAATCCATCCCACCGCACTGGTCGACCCGAAGGCGGAACTGGCCAGCGATGTGACCGTCGGCCCGTTTTCTATCGTTGGCCCGAATGTGCGGATCGGCAGCGGTACGCGGATCGGATCGCATACCACGGTCGAGGGCCATACCACGATCGGCGAAGGCAACCGGATCGGGCCGTATGCCTCCGTGGGCGGTGTGCCGCAGGACATGAAATACGCCAACGAGCCGACCCGGCTCGTGATTGGCGACCGCAACACGATTCGCGAATTCACGACGATCCACACCGGTACGGCGCAGGATCGCGGCGTGACCAGTCTCGGCAACGACAACTGGATCATGGCCTACGTGCATATTGCGCATGATTGCAGCGTAGGCAACCACACGGTGTTTTCGAGCAACGCGCAGATTGCCGGCCACGTGGAAGTGGGCGACTGGGCGATCCTGGGCGGCATGAGCGGCGTGCATCAGTTCGTCCGTATTGGCGCCCACGCGATGCTGGGCGGTGCCTCTGCGCTCGTACAGGACGTGCCGCCCTTCGTGATCGCTGCAAGCGACAAGAATGGCAACAAGGCGACCCCGCATGGCGTCAACGTCGAGGGGCTGCGTCGCCGTGGGTTCGATGCCGGCCAGATCGCCGCATTGCGCCAGGCCTACAAGCTGCTCTACAAGTCCGACCTGAGTTTTGACGACGCACGCAACGAGATCGCTGCAATGCTTGGCCAGGCGGATGTCACCACCGCCGCGCCTCTCAAGGCGTTCGTGGAGTTTCTGGCCGCGACCCAGCGCGGTATCGTTCGCTGATTCCGGCGCAACATGGTCGACGCCGTCGTGCAGGCCGCGCTTCCCGTCAATGCGGGCGCACATGTAAACAAGCGAGGCACGATCGCCATGGTTGCCGGGGAGGCATCCGGCGATCTGCTTGCTTCGCTTTTGCTGGAAGGGTTACACACAAGGCTTGGTGAATCCGTGGACTACGCCGGGATCGGCGGCCGCCGGATGATGGCTCAGGGCTTTGTCTCGCATTGGCCGATGGAGACGCTGTCGGTCAATGGCTATGTGGAAGTACTAGGTTCGCTGCGCGAGATCCTGGCAACGCGCAGGGCAATTCGTGATCGGTTGCTGGCGCAGCCGCCGCTCTGCTTTATCGGTGTTGATGCCCCCGATTTCAACTTCGGGCTAGAGGTGCCGCTGCGCCGCGCCGGCATCCCGGTCGTGCATTTTGTCAGTCCATCGATCTGGGCATGGCGCGGCGGGCGAATCCGTACGATTGCACGGGCCGTCGACCATATTCTCTGCCTGTTTCCATTTGAGCCGGAAATCTACGCAAAGGCTGGTATTCCGGCGACCTATGTTGGCCATCCGCTGGCCGATGTCATTCCGATGGTGCCGGACGTCGCCGGCGCCCGCGCAAAGCTGGGACTGCCGGAAGGCAAGCGGATCGTGGCGGTGCTGCCGGGTAGCCGGCAATCCGAAGTGCGTAACCTCGGAGCGACATTCTTCGCGGCCATGGATCGCATGCATCGTATGGACGGCAACCTGTCGTTCGTGCTGCCGGCAGCCAGCGCTGCGCTGCGGGAGATCGTCGAGACCTTGCATGCGCAGTACCCGGATGTCGACCTGACCATCGTGGAAGGGCAATCGCATCTGGCGATGGAGTCGGCTGATGTGGTGTTGCTCGCAAGTGGTACGGCTACGCTCGAGGCGGCGCTGTACAAGAAGCCGATGGTGATCTCATACAAGGTGCCCTGGCTCACTGCGCAGATCATGAAACGGCAGGGGTACCTGCCGTACGTGGGACTGCCGAATATACTTTCGGGCCGCTTTGTCGTGCCCGAGTTGCTACAGGACGATGCCACGCCGGAAGCGCTGGCACGCGAGACGCTGCTGCAACTCAATGACGAAGGCAATATCGCCTTCCTGCACGAGCACTTTACGGCCATGCACAAGACCCTGAAGCGCGACACCGCCAGGCTCGCGGCAGGCGTGGTTGTTGACCTGATGCACAGCCGAGGGGTGGTCTGATGGCAAGATCCAAGAGCACGGCATCGGCACAACTCGGCCTTGAGCTGACGCAAACCGTGGCGGTGGTACAGCGCCTGTGTGGTGTTGATGAGGCTGGGCGCGGCCCATTGGCGGGCCCGGTCTATGCTGCCGCGGTGGTGCTGGACCCCGCGCGTCAGATTCGTGGGCTGGCCGATTCGAAGATTCTCAGTGCCGAGAAGCGTGAGGCACTGTTCGATCGAATCTGCGAGCGCGCGCTAGGCTGGCACATCGCGTCGGCTTCCGTGGCCGAAATCGATTCGCTGAATATCCTGCACGCATCGATGCTTGCCATGCAAAGGGCCGTGCAGGGCCTGGCTGCCAAGGGCGTGATCCCTGATCTTGTGCAAGTCGACGGCAATCGTTGTCCGCAGGTGGCGTTCCCGGTTGAGGCCATCGTGAAGGGGGATGCAAAGGTGCGCGCCATTTCAGCCGCGTCGATTCTGGCAAAGGTTGCGCGAGATCGTGATCTGCTGGTGCTGCATCAGGAGTTCCCGGAGTATGGCTTCGATTCGCACTTTGGCTACCCCACGCCCCAGCATTTCGCGGCGCTGGAACGGTTCGGCGCGACGCCGCATCATCGGCGCTCCTTTGCGCCGGTGCGCAAGGTGCTTGAGCGCGACGCCCTACCTTTTTGAGGCAGATACTTGAAGCATGTCACTTCGCGCGACAACGCGCTGTTCAAACAGCTTAAGGCCCTGACGGGGTCCACGCACCAACGCCGCAAGGCAGGACAGTCCGTGCTCGACGGCGTCCATCTTGCGCAAGCCTACGTCGCTGCCCTCGGGCAGCCTGCGAACTGCGTCGTTAGCGAGCGCCACTATGACCATGTAGAGGTGCGTTCGCTGCTCGAGCGGATCGATTCGGACAGGGTCGTGGTGCTGGGCGATGCGCTGTTCACGCAGATCAGCAGCGTGGTCAATGGCATCGACCTGATGCTGGTGATCGACACGCCGGCGGGTCATCTGCCTGCGAAGATCGATACGGACTGCATCATCCTTGATGGCGTGCAAGACGCCGGGAACGTCGGGTCCATTCTGCGAAGCGCGGCTGCGGCCGGTATTCCGCATGCATTCCTGACCACTGGCTGCGCGTTTGCGTGGTCGGTCAAGACGCTGCGCGCCGGCATGGGTGCGAACTTCCATCTCAATATTGTCGAACACTGCACGCTCGAGATGCTTGAGAGCCGCCTGGCCGTGCCGTTGCTGGCAACGTCGTCACATGCAGACGCAGCCGTGTTCGATACGGATCTGCGTCAGCCGGTAGGCTGGGTGGTCGGCAATGAGGGCAGCGGTGTCAGCCCTGTGTGGATGGCGCGCGTATCCCGCACGGTAGGCATTCCTCAGCCTGGAGGGCTGGAGTCGCTGAACGTTGCCGCCGCAACAGCGGTGTGCCTGTTCGAATCGGTCCGTCAGCGCCGAACACCTGGCAGGTAGAAGTGGTGCGGCGGGCCATGGCTACCTCGGCCGCTTTGTCGCACCTGCTCCGGAGGCCGCCGGCGTATTCGCCTTCTGGTCGACTAGCTGGATCAGCAGTTCAGTGATCGAGTCGAGCTTCTGATCGACCTTGGTTTCCAGTCGCTCGAATTTACTGTCGAATTTGGTTTCCAGTCGCTCGAACTTGCTTTCGAACTTGGTTTCCAGTTTCTCGAAGCGCTCCTCGATTTTCTCGAAGCGTTCATCAATCTTGTCAAATCGCTGATCTACCCGGGCGAACCGATTGTCCACGGAGGCTTCCAGCCTTCCCACCCGGTCGCCGAGTCCTGTGATGGCTTCTTGTTGGGTGTCGAGTCGGGCCGTAACGGTCCGGATGTCGGCATCGACCATCGCCCGGGACTGGCGCGCGGAGTATTCGACGACGGCAAAGACGCCGGTCAGCGACAGCGCGACGCCGCTGAAGATAAGGCCGGCACTTTTCAACGTGTGGAAATGGCCGGTGGACGCCGCTGAGCGGCGCCCGTCGCGGCGCGCGGCATTGTCGGGGCGGTCAGAATATTGGTCTGCGGTCATTATGTGCATTGGTCCGATGGAGGCAATGTAGGACAGCCTTCATCGTGCCCATCCGACCGCAGTCATAACAGGGGACGATTCTGAAAATGCTAGTAGTTGTCCCGGTCGACCTTGATCTCCTGAAGGATCGTGGTAGCGATCTCCTCGATCGATTTGTGTGTCGATGACAGCCACTTGATGCCTTCACGGCGCATCATTGCTTCAGCCTCGTTGACTTCGTACCGGCAGTTCTCGACTGCTGCGTACTTGCTGCCCGGACGCCGCTCGTTGCGGATTTCCGTCAGGCGCTGCGGGTCGATCGAGAGGCCGAAGATCTTCGGCTTGAACGCGTACAGTGCGGACGGCAGCCGGCCGCGCTCGAAGTCGTCCGGGATCAGCGGGTAGTTGGCCGCCTTGAGTCCATACTGCATGGCCAGGTAGAGGCTGGTCGGCGTCTTGCCGCTGCGCGACACGCCCACCAGGATCACATCGGCCTCCTGGAGGTTCTTGTGCGACTGCCCATCGTCGTGCGCCAACGAGAAATTGATGGCCTCGATGCGGTTCTTGTATGCCTCGGTGTCTGCGTTCTGGTGAAAGCGCCCGATGGCATGCGTGGATTTCAGGCCCAGTTCCTTTTCGAGAGGCTCGATGAAGGTCTGGAACATGTCGAGAATCATCCCCTTGGCGCGCCGCATTGCCTTGTTCGACTCGGCGTTGACCAGGGTGGTGAATACGATAGGCGGCACGCCCTCGTTGTAGAAAGCCTCGTTGATCTTGCCAACCGCCATATGTGCCTTATCCGGCGTGTCGACAAACGGCATGCGCACCTTGCGGAACCGCATCTCGAACTGCGCCAGGATTGAATGGCTGAACGTTTCGGCCGTGATGCCGGTACCGTCGGAGACGATAAAGACCGTACGCACTGCAGGGCGATCCGCAGGTGCCACTTCATCGGAGCGGGTGGCAGGGCCGGCCGTGCCGGAAACGGGCGCCGCCTGCGGTGCCGGTTGCGCTCCTTCAGGCGTTTCGGGGAGGGACATGTCTGACAATTATTTGAAGCCGCGGCTGCGCGAAAGTGCGATGCGGCACGGTAGAATAGCGGCGATCTTTTGGCTAAGCAATTCCGCCAATGCCGTTCGGACAACGATCTGCGGCTAAATTGTCGACAATGTGCGCCGCAGCATGAAATGCTTCCGCTAGCACACGGAATTGCTCAGCCAAGCGATCCGCCGGGAACAGAACCCCAACAACATACCGGTCGGTGCGAAAGATTTCTTACTTTGTTTTGAGGCTTTTATGACCAACCAGGTAGATAACGGCGCCTACGTGCTGCCGTTCGAGCAGTTGCGCATGCAGGACGTGGAAACCGTCGGCGGCAAGAACTCCTCGCTGGGGGAGATGATCTCCCAGCTCGCCGGTGCCGGCGTTCGCGTTCCGGGCGGTTTTGCCACCACGGCACTCGCGTTCCGCGACTTCCTCACGCACAACAACCTGACCGCACGCATTTCCGAACGCCTGAAGACGCTCAACGTCGACGACGTGAAGGCTCTGGCGGAAGCCGGCGCCGAAATCCGTGGATGGGTGGCGGCCGCGCCGTTCCAGCCGCGCCTGGAAGCCGAAATCCGCGAGCACTACGCCCGCGTGTCGGCCCGCGAAGGTGCCGAGGCATCGTTTGCGGTGCGTTCCTCGGCCACGGCCGAAGATCTGCCCGATGCATCGTTTGCCGGTCAGCAGGAGTCGTACCTCAACGTCAGCGGCATTGACGACGTGCTCGACAAGATCAAGCACGTGTTTGCGTCTCTCTACAACGACCGTGCCATTTCGTACCGTGTGCACAAGGGTTTTGCTCACGACGTGGTGGCGCTGTCGGCTGGCGTGCAACGCATGGTGCGATCGGACCTGGCTGCCTCGGGCGTGATGTTCACGATCGATACGGAATCGGGCTTCCCGGACGTGGTGTTCATCACGTCGAGCTACGGCCTGGGCGAAACGGTTGTGCAGGGCGCAGTGAACCCGGACGAGTTCTACGTCTTCAAGCCGACGCTGCAAGCCGGCAAGTACCCGATCATCCGCCGTTCGATCGGCTCGAAGCTGATCAAGATGGAATTCACCAAGCCGGGCGAAGCCGGCCGTGTGAAGACCGTGGACGTGCCGCCTGAACTGCGCAACCGTTATTCGATCACCGATGACGACGTGAGCGAACTGGCGCGTTACGCGATGATCATCGAAAAGCACTATGGCCGCCCGATGGACATCGAGTGGGGCAAGGACGGCAAGGATGGCAAGATCTACATCCTCCAGGCTCGCCCTGAGACGGTGAAGAGCCAGTCGGCCGGCAAGGCCGAACAGCGCTTCAAGCTGAAGGGTACGTCGGCTGTGCTGACCAGCGGCCGCGCTATCGGCCAGAAGATCGGTACCGGCCCGGTACGCGTCATCAACGATCCGTCCGAAATGGAACGCGTGCAGCCCGGCGATGTGCTGGTGGCGGACATGACCGACCCGAACTGGGAGCCGGTCATGAAGCGCGCTGCTGCGATCGTCACCAACCGTGGCGGCCGTACCTGCCACGCTGCGATCATCGCACGTGAACTGGGTGTGCCGGCAGTGGTGGGTTGCGGTGACGCGACCGACCTGCTGAAGGATGGCACGCTCGTGACGGTATCGTGCGCCGAGGGCGACGAAGGCCGCATCTATGACGGTTTGCTCGAAACCGAAGTGACCGAGGTTCAGCGCGGCGAAATGCCCAAGATCTCGACCAAGATCATGATGAACGTCGGCAATCCCCAGCTTGCGTTCGACTTCGCGCAGATTCCGAACGAGGGCGTCGGCCTGGCCCGCCTCGAGTTCATCATCAACAACAACATCGGCGTTCACCCGAAGGCGATCCTCGACTATCCGCAAGTCGATGCCGACCTGAAGAAGGCTGTCGAATCGGTGGCTCGTGGTCACGCCAGCCCGCGCGCGTTCTATGTCGACAAGCTGGCCGAAGGCATTGCGACGATCGGTGCTGCGTTCTATCCGAAGCCCGTGATCGTGCGTCTGTCGGACTTCAAGTCGAACGAATACAAGAAGCTGATCGGCGGTTCGCGCTACGAGCCGGACGAGGAAAACCCGATGCTGGGCTTCCGCGGCGCGTCGCGTTACATCGCGGACGATTTCGCCGAGGCGTTCGAGATGGAATGCAAGGCCATGAAGCGCGTACGCGATGAAATGGGCCTGACCAATGTCGAGATCATGGTGCCGTTCGTGCGCACGCTGGGCCAGGCCGAGCGCGTGATCGAACTGCTGGCCAAGCACGGCCTGAAGCGCGGCGAGAACGGCCTGCGCATCATCATGATGTGCGAGGTGCCGTCCAACGCGATCCTGGCCGAGGAATTCCTGCAGTTCTTCGACGGTTTCTCGATCGGTTCGAACGACCTGACGCAGCTGACGCTGGGTCTGGACCGCGACTCCGGCATGGAGCTGCTGGCCCGGGACTTCGACGAGCGCGATCCGGCTGTGCGTTTCATGCTGCAGCGTGCCATTTCCACGGCGCTGCGCCTGGACAAGTACGTCGGCATTTGCGGTCAGGGCCCTTCGGACCATCCGGACTTTGCGGCATGGCTGGCCAAGGAAGGCATCAAGTCGATCTCGCTGAATCCTGATTCTGTGGTCGAAACGTGGCAACAACTGGCTTCGTGAGGCATTTCGCGTCACAATAGCGACTATCACGAATAGACAGTGTCCGGCCTGAAGGCCGGCACACCGCGTGACACCGGCCCTGCGGCAGGTGTTCCATCTGCCCCCGCAGACGCCGTAGGCGTTTGGCGGGGGTTTTTGTTTTTGCGGGGTGTCTTGTTTCCTCCGGGAAAGGAGCGGGATGACGTCGTACTATCTTTGGTTTGCCGCTGCGGTCGTGCTCGTGATCGCGGAAATGGCAACGGGGACTTTCTATCTGCTGATGATCGCCTGCGGAGTTGCCGCAGGTGGCATTGCCGCGCTACTGGGCGCTGATGAGCCAATCCAGACCATAGTCGCGGCGGCGGTTGCCATCGTGGCAATTGTGCTGTTACGCCGTACGCGCTTTGGCAAATTACGCCGCCGCGATGCTGCTTCCAATCCAGACGTCAACCTCGATATCGGCCAGGAAGTCGAAGTGCCGGTCTGGGATGACTCCCGCCGTGCACGCGTGCCATATCGCGGTGCCGATTGGACCGTGGAACTCGCGCCAGGTAGCGAGCCGAAGCCGGGCCGCTATCGCATCGTCGAAGTGCGCGGCGCCACGCTGATCGTTGCTCGCCATTACACGGCCTGATTTCTTTCGCATTACACAAGTAGTCAATCCTTTTGAAGGGAGTCGTACATGCTCGCCTATCAGCTTGGTCTGTTTCCGCTGATCCTGCTTATCGCCGCCATCGTGCTGATCGCCAAGTCGATCAAGATCGTGCCGCAGCAGCACGCATGGGTGCTTGAGCGCCTGGGGCGCTATCACGCCACGCTGACGCCGGGGATGTCGATCGTCGTGCCGTTCATCGACCGGGTAGCCTACAAGCACATCCTCAAGGAGATCCCGCTTGATGTGCCGAGCCAGGTCTGCATTACCAAGGACAATACGCAGCTTCAGGTGGATGGGGTGCTGTACTTCCAGGTCACCGATCCAATGAAGGCGTCCTATGGGTCGAGCAACTTTGTGGTGGCCATCACGCAACTGTCGCAGACCACGCTGCGTTCGGTGATCGGCAAGCTTGAACTCGACAAGACCTTCGAGGAGCGCGAGTTCATCAACCACAGCGTGGTAAATGCACTGGATGAGGCTGCCGCGAACTGGGGCGTGAAAGTGTTGCGCTACGAGATCAAGGACCTGACGCCGCCGAAGGAAATTCTCCATGCGATGCAGGCGCAGATTACGGCGGAGCGCGAAAAGCGTGCACTGATCGCTGCGTCCGAGGGCAAACGGCAGGAGCAGATCAACCTGGCGTCCGGCGCGCGGGAGGCGGCCATCCAGAAGTCCGAGGGCGAGAGGCAGGCGGCCATCAACAAGGCGCAGGGCGAGGCGGCCGCGATCCTGGCCGTGGCAGAGGCAAATGCACAGGCAATCGAGAAGATCGGCCATGCCATCCGTGGCGAAGGCGGCACCGAGGCCGTCAATCTGAAGGTTGCCGAGGAATATGTGGCCGCATTTGGCAATCTTGCCAAGCAGGGCAATACGCTGATCGTCCCGGGCAACCTTGGGGAAATGAGCTCGATGATCGCGTCCGCACTACAGATTGTGAAGGGTCAGAAGGCCGAGAAGGTGGCTTGATCGGTCCCGGAATGGAGCCGGCAGAAGCGAAAACGGAGGCATTTGCCTCCGTTTTTCATGAAAAAGGCCGCGCCGAGACTATTCCTTGGCGCCCTTCATGAGGCGTGCCTTCTCGCGCTGCCAGTCGCGGTTCTTCTCGGTTTCGCGCTTGTCGAACTGCTTCTTGCCCTTGGCGAGGCCAATTTCGCATTTGACGCGGCCGCGCGTGTAGTGAAGGTTCAGCGGTACCAGCGTATAGCCGCGCTGCTCTACCTTGCCGATCAGTTTCTTGATTTCGTCGGCCTTGAGCAACAGTTTGCGCGTGCGGACCGGGTCGGGCTGGACGTGGGTGGAGGCGCTTTGCAGCGGGCTGATATGCGCGCCGATCAGGAACATTTCTGCATCGCGCACCACGACGTAGCCTTCCTTGATCTGAACGCGCCCGGCGCGAATCGCCTTGACCTCCCAGCCCTCGAGCACGACCCCGGCCTCATACCGCTCTTCAATGAAGTAGTCGAAAAAGGCCTTCTTGTTTTCAGCGATCGTCATGCGGGAAGTGGGTTCCTAAACGTGTGTGCCGCCACGGGTTCGGGGGCGGCATGGGTAAGCCGGGTAGGGTACTGGCAGGGCGGGGCGTGCCGTGCGCGCGGCTGTCGGCTAAAATTGCGATTTTAGCAAACCGTTCCGGCCCCGGCCCAGTCCGGCAGCGCCCCGCAATCCGTATACATGGCAGATGTCCATAAATCCGTCCTGCTCGGTTTTTCGGCCGAACAGATGTACGACCTGGTAACGCGCGTGGAGGACTATCCAAAGTTCCTGCCGTGGTGCGGCGGCGTGGAAGTCTTCGAGGAGACTGACGCGCTGCTGGATGCCAAGATCCATATCCATTTCAACGGCATCAAGCAGTTTTTTCACACGCGCAACGTGCAGGAGCGTCCGACCCGGATCGATATGACGTTCGCCGATGGACCTTTCAAGGTATTCAACGGCTCGTGGCGATTCACGCCTTTGCGTGCCGACGCGTGCAAGATCGAATTTCACCTGCACTACGAGTTTTCAAGCTTCATCCTCGAGAAGATCATCGGGCCAGTGTTCAGCATGATTGCCAACACCTTTGTCGATGCCTTCGTGAAGCGCGCCGAGGTGGTCTATGCCAACAACGATTGAGCCACAGGCCATGGTGCGCCTGACCGTCTGCTACGCGCTCCCCGACGCCGTGTTCCTGAAGGAACTGGATGTTCCTGCTGGCACGACGATCATAGGCGCGATACAGGCGAGCGGCCTGACACAAGCACATCCCGAGGTGGATCCGACGACGCTGCGCGTCGGCATCTTTGGCAAGCTCAAGACGCTGGATACGCCGGTGCGTCCGGGGGACCGCGTCGAGGTGTATCGCCCGCTGACCGCCGACCCGAAGGCGGCTCGGCGCAAGCGGGTGCAGAAGACTCGTGAGACGGGGACGCGCGAGGGCCAGAAATGGCTGCGCAGGGGCAGCCAGGGCGATTGATCGCGGCAGGGCAGGTCAGCTACTGCATTGCTGCTGCAGGGCTTCGTTGGTCCGGGTCAGTTCCGCGGTCCGTTCGTCATTGTTCATGCGCACGGGTGCGCCGTCGGGGCCGGCTTTCGCCGCGCGCATGCCTTCGCTCAGGCCCGTTGCATAGTTGCGCAGTTCCTGGCAGTTCTGCTGTTTGGCCAACTGCTCGCGCTCCTTGGTGGCTGCATCGAGGTCCGCCTTGATGCGCGCTTCGCGGCGCTCGCGGAAATCGGCATCCGGGTCGCTCGGCTTGTTGCTGGCGGACTTGGCGCTGGCAGTCTGCATGCGCGGCGCATCTGCCTTGGCCTGACCATCTGCTTTCGGTGCGGTGTCCGCCTCAACGGGGCGGTAGGCGCCCGCTACGCGGCCCGGGGCCACGATGATGGCCCGATCCGGTACTGACGGCGGCGGCGGGACATCGCTGTAGACCGTGCGCCCGTTGGCTTCCTTCCATTGCCATTGAGAGAACGCCGTGCCTGGCACGGCGAGGCTTGCAGCAATCAGCAGGTACAGCGCGGACGATCGGTTCATGGCGAAAGCGTCAACAGGTGGTCAGCGGGTTGCGATGGGCATCAGACGCCAGTGGGGTTGACAGCGAAGTGACCCGTGCGTCATTGGCCGCTAGTCTACTGAGACTTGTCGGTCGCGTGCAAGCGCACGGACCACGCCACGCCGGCCATCAGCAACACGATCGCCGCGATTTCAAGCGGCCGTGGCCAGCGGTGATCGAACACAAAGCCGTATGCCAGCGCGAACAGCGTCTCGAAAACGATCATCTGACCAGATAGCGTCAGCGGCAATCGGCGGCTGGAAATGTTCCAGAGGTTGTTGCCAATTAGCGACGCTCCGAGTGCCACGGCTGCGTTGATGGTCCAGAACCACTGCCAGTCCCGACTGCTGCCAGGCGCGGTCAAGATATCGCCAAATGCCAGCCAGCCGATGCTGCCGAGCACAAGGGACACAAGGCCGGTGGAGAGGCCGTAGAGCGCGGACCATTCGTTGCCGCTGTACTGGGGGTTGCGCTGCAGGTAGCGTGCGTTGTCCACGGCGTACAGCGTCCAGCAGACCAGTGCGCCAGCCGCGCAGACCACGCCCGCGAACTTCTGCCAGACGGGGCGCGCCGCCGCGCTGACCGCGGCGCCATGTGCGCTCCCGACGCCGCCAAACAGGTCGATATTGATGCAGGCGATGCCGGCGGCCACCACGAGCAATGGCAGCACCAGGCGGCGCAGCGGCACGGCGCCGTGGTCGCGCCGGCCCATCAGGGTGACCGAGATCGGCAGGATGCCGATGATCAGCGACGTTGGCCCCACGCCCGCAAGCTGCACGCCAAAGGCCAGCAGCACGTAGTAGAGCAGGTTGCCGGTGAACGCCTGGCGCAGCAGGGCAAGGCAGTCGGCGCGCGTCAGTTTGCGTGCGAGGCGCCGCATCAGCGGCAAGGCCGCGACAAGTGCCACCAGGCCATAGGCCAAATACCGGCCAATCGCGAGTTCCCATGGCGAAAATGCCGGCAGCAACTTGGGCGCGATGAAAACCATCCCCCAGAAAGCGCCCGCCATCAGGCCGCACAACACACCGATTCCCATGGTCTCCCCAATCCGTCCTTGCTGGTCGCCGAAAAAGGAGGCCGAGATTAGCAAAGGCACTGCAATAACGCATCAGCAAATCCTGCATTCCTGTATAATCTGCTTTTGCGCCTAGAGGATTCGCTATGCGTCTTGTCCAGAAAGCACTCACATTCGATGACGTGCTGCTCGTCCCGGCCTATTCGGCCGTCCTGCCCCGGGATGTTTCCCTCCGCACCCGCCTGACCCGTTCGATCGAACTCAACATTCCGCTGGTTTCCGCCGCCATGGATACCGTGACGGAAGCTCGCCTGGCCATTTCGATGGCGCAGTCCGGCGGTATCGGTATCGTTCACAAGAATTTGAAGCCGGCTGATCAAGCGCGCGAAGTGGCGCGTGTGAAGCGCTATGAGTCCGGTGTGCTGCGTGACCCGATCACCATTTCGCCGGAAATGAAGGTGCGTGATGTGATCGCCCTGTCGCAGCAGCACGGCATTTCGGGTTTCCCGGTGCTTGAAGGCAAGACCGTGATCGGCATCATTACCAACCGCGACCTGCGTTTCGAGGAAGAGCTTGACGCCCCGGTGCGCGCCAAGATGACGCCGCGCGAAAAGCTGGTGACCGTGGCCGAAGGCGCGCCGCTGGAAGAAGCCAAGCGTCTGATGAACCGCCACCGCCTGGAGCGCGTGCTGGTGGTCAACAGCGCATTCGAACTGCGTGGCCTGATCACGGTGAAGGACATCCAGAAGGCCGTGGACAATCCGCTGGCCAGCAAGGATGCACATGGCCAACTGCGCGTAGGCGCCGCGGTGGGCGTGGGCCCGGATAACGACGAGCGTGTGGAATTGCTGGTCAAGGCAGGCGTGGACGTGATCGTGGTCGATACTGCCCACGGCCATAGCCAGGGCGTGCTGGACCGCGTGCGCTGGGTCAAGCAGAACTTCCCGCAGGTTCAGGTGGTTGGCGGCAATATCGCCACCGGCGCGGCAGCGCTGGCGCTGGTCGAGCATGGCGCGGATGGCGTCAAGGTCGGTATCGGCCCGGGTTCGATCTGCACCACGCGTATCGTCGCAGGCGTCGGCGTGCCGCAGATCACCGCCGTGTCGAACGTAGCCGAAGCGCTGAAGGGCACCGATGTGCCGCTGATCGCCGACGGCGGCGTGCGTTACTCGGGTGACGTGGCCAAGGCGCTGGCGGCTGGCGCGCACACCGTGATGATGGGCGGCATGTTCTCGGGTACCGAGGAAGCGCCGGGCGAAGTGTTCCTGTACCAGGGCCGTTCGTTCAAGAGCTACCGCGGCATGGGTTCGGTTGGTGCCATGAAGGATGGCGCTGCCGACCGTTACTTCCAGGAAGACAACACCGCCAACGTCGACAAGCTCGTGCCCGAAGGCATCGAAGGCCGTGTGCCTTACAAGGGCTCGGTGCAGGCGATCATCCACCAGCTCACCGGTGGTATCCGCGCGTCGATGGGTTACTGCGGCGCCAGCTCGATTGCCCAGTGGCACGACACTGCCGAGTTTGTGCAGATCACTGCTGCAGGCATGCGTGAATCGCACGTGCACGACGTGCAGATCACCAAGGAAGCGCCGAACTACCATATCGATTGATTTCGATCTGGTGCCTTTCACCACGGCCGCGCTGGCTTCGTCGACGTTGACGGGGCCGCGCGGCCGCGCCGCAAGAAGGAGCGCTCATGAAAGTATTGCTGCGAGCCGTGCTGTTCTTCGACGCATTGCTCGAGTTACTGCTCGGCATCCTGCTGCTGATGTCGCCGTTCACCACGCTGTACGCGGCGTTGCAATTGCCGCAACCCCAGCCGGCCCTGTTCGGCCAGTTGCTTGGCGTGGCGACGATCGGGCTGTCCTGGCTGCTGTTCCAGGCCACCATCAACGGCCAACTGACCGTCGCGGTGGCGCGGACCACGGGCTACGTGAACCTGGTCAGTGCGGTGCTGGTTGCCGCCTGGACGCTGTTCCTCGACATGCCGGTGCAAGGCGCCGGAAAGATCTGGCTGCTGACGCTGGCCGCGGTGCTGATCTTCTTCGCCATCGTGCAGATTCCTGCGGCCAAGAAGGTGCGCCTGCGTGAACGGCAGCAGGCTGAACTGGCCAGGGCTGACCGCGATAGCGGCGCGGCCGATGGCTACTATCCGAACAACGAACCTGGTGCGGCCCGTCCGGCGCGCCCGAATGCATCCCCCGTATCCCCCGCATCTCCAGAATACCGGCGCGAGCCGGGCATCACGCCACCGCCCGGCTATGGTCCGGGCACCGAGGTGATGCCCGAACCCGATCCGGAAGCACTGCCAACTGCCAATCATGCACGACAAAATCCTCATTCTTGATTTCGGCTCGCAAGTCACGCAACTGATCGCCCGCCGCGTTCGCGAGGCGCACGTCTACTGCGAAATCCATCCGAACGACGTTACCGACGAGTTCGTGCGCGACTTCGCGCCGAAGGGCATCATCCTGTCCGGCAGCCACGCCAGCACCTACGAAGACCATCAACTGCGCGCGCCGCAGGCCGTATGGGACCTCGGTGTTCCGGTGCTTGGCATCTGCTACGGCATGCAGACGATGGCCGTGCAGCTGGGCGGTAAGGTGGAGTGGAGCGATACGCGCGAGTTCGGCTATGCCGAGGTGCGTGCGCATGGCCACACGAACCTGCTCAAGGGCATCGAGGACTTTGCCACGGACGAAGGCCACGGCATGCTCAAGGTCTGGATGAGCCACGGCGACAAGGTCACGGCGCTGCCGGAAGGCTTCAAGCTGATGGCCTCCACGCCGAGCTGCCCGATCGCCGGCATCGCCGACGAAGCACGGGGCTATTACGGCGTGCAGTTCCACCCGGAAGTTACGCATACGTCGAAGGGTCGCGAGATGCTCGAGCGCTTCGTGCTGCAGATCTGCGGTACGAAGGCTGATTGGGTCATGCGCGATCACATCGCCGAAGCCGTCGCAAAAATTCGCGAGCAAGTGGGCGATGAGGAGGTGATCCTCGGCCTGTCCGGTGGTGTCGATTCGTCTGTGGCTGCTGCGCTGATCCACCGCGCGATTGGCGACAAGCTGACCTGCGTGTTCGTCGATCACGGCCTGCTGCGCCTGGATGAAGGCAAGATGGTGATGGAGATGTTCGCGGGCCGCCTGCATGCGAAGGTCGTCCACATCGATGCCTCCGAGCAGTTCCTCGGCCATCTGGCCGGCGTGACCGATCCCGAGCAGAAGCGCAAGATCATCGGCCGCGAGTTCGTCGAGGTATTCCAGGCCGAGGCGAAGAAGCTGAGCAACGCCAAGTGGCTGGCGCAGGGCACCATCTACCCGGACGTGGTGGAATCGGGCGGCACCAAGACCAAGAAGGCAACCACGATCAAGAGCCACCACAACGTCGGTGGTCTGCCGGAAACGCTGGGCCTGAAGCTGCTGGAACCGCTGCGCGACCTGTTCAAGGACGAGGTGCGCGAACTGGGCGTGGCGCTGGGCCTGCCGCCGGAAATGGTCTATCGCCACCCGTTCCCTGGCCCGGGCCTGGGCGTGCGGATCCTCGGCGAGGTCAAGCGCGACTACGCGGACCTGCTGCGCCGCGCCGATGCGATCTTCATCGAGGAACTGCGCAAGACGATCGCGACGGAGCAGGATGCGGCTGCCGGCTTGTGCGAACCGAATCAGGTGGGCAAGAGCTGGTATGACCTGACCAGCCAGGCATTCGCCGTGTTCCTGCCGGTGAAGTCCGTCGGCGTGATGGGCGATGGCCGCACGTACGACTACGTCGTGGCGCTGCGCGCCGTGCAGACCACCGACTTCATGACCGCGCACTGGGCGCATCTGCCGTACGCGCTGCTGGGCCGCTGCTCGAACCGCATCATCAACGAGGTGCGCGGGCTGAACCGGGTGGTGTACGACGTGTCGGGCAAGCCGCCTGCAACGATCGAGTGGGAGTGATTCGGCGTCCAGCACCTGCTGGCTTCGAGTAGCACGAGAACACAGCTAAGCCCGCGTCACCGACGCGGGCTTTTTTGACGCCGCCTGCCGGTCGTCAATTTCTTCTTTTGGGTTGGTGGGTATTTTGGGCTGGCAAATGTCGCTGCTTGCCTGCGCTGTGCTCTGCTTCATGATCCTCTTGTGGTATTTCGCGGGCACCATCCCTCCATTAGAAGGAGCAGAGGTTTCTCATGGTTCCACTCGATAGCCGACTTCGTCGCGGGCCAGTCGCCAAGACCACGTTGCGGTACTGGGCGACTGCGCTGGCGGCCATTTATTTGGTACTTGTCCAGACGGGCTGCTCCACCATGCCCGACAACGTTGCTGAACAGACGCTGCCTGTCCGCGGCGAGTCCTTCCATTTTCTGGACACAGCGGATGCGCGCTTCTATCGCCTTGAACTCGGTATCGAGAATTCGTCTGAGATCGCGATTTTTTTCATCAGCGGCTCCGGATGCGCCAGCATCAAACATCGCCTGAGTCCCTTCTTCGGGCCGATCCGCGGCAAGGTCAATGCAACGGTTTTCGCGCTCCAGAAGCGATCGATCGATGAAGAGAACCGTACAGGCGGCGCTTGTTCGGCGGACTTTCGCAAGACGGATTTCATCGGGCAGTCGGTTGCCGACCAGCGCGAGTTCATTGATGCTCAATTGGCCAAGCTCTCCGTCAAGCCAACTGCTGTCGTGCTTATGGGGGCCTCGGAAGGTGCTGTCGTCGCTACCAAGATTGCAAATGCAGACCGACGGATCACCCATCTCGGTCTGATCGGTGGTGGCGGCACGACGGTACGGGAGAACCTGCAGGGCCTGTCGCGTTCCACCTGGTACTTGCGTAACCCGGAGAAGGGGTTCGCGGAAATCGCGAGAGATCCCGACAATACCGACGCGAAGGTCTGGGGCCACAGCCACAAGTACTGGGCTTCCTTGCTGGATATCGATATCGGCAACGAGCTGATCCAGCTAGACATCCCGATCGTCGCCGCCATGGGGGAAAAGGATGAAGCCGTGCCGGTTGATGCCGCGCGCCGCCTTTATGCAAGGTTCGAGATAGCCGGCAAGAAGAACCTGGTGCTGCTGATCTACCCTAACGCCAATCACCGCCTGGAGGACCGGGAGCTCAAAACGTCCTACGCCGGCGATTTTCTCGAAAAGCTTGTTGCGACCATTCAGGATTCCGTGGCTGCCGAGCGCCACCGGGCGCTCGGCCAAGGAGAGACCCGTGAAGAGTAGGTGAAACGCGACGGTGCGTGGCGCCTTCGCGCTTGGGGGCATTTCGCCCCCCTTTATCTTTTCAGTCCGGAGCGGAAGCTGCCAGATGCAGCGCGTGGTTGCGCACGTCGGTGGGCCATGCGCCGATCAGGTCTTGCAGCCTGGCCTGATCGTTGGCGAACAGCGCGCGCGTGGCTTCTTCGTACCCGGGCAGATCTCCCGCGATGGCCAGCATGAAGTGATAGGCGCGCTCCTGGGTTTGCCGGAGCCGAGCCTTTTCGCTGCCGGTGCGGCGGGCTTCCTCGACGAGTTTCCTCAGTGCCACCGACGCGCCGCCGGGTTGGGCGGCAAGCCATTCCCAATGCCTTGGGAGCAGGGTCACCTCTCGCGCCACCACGCCCAGCTTCGGGCGTCCGCGCCCCTTCGGCGCCGACGCTTCCGACGTTTCTGACGCTTCCAATTGGTCGTCCGGATGCTCGTTTCGCGGGGTTCCGGTGGGCAACCGGCTGGCAATCTCCTGTTCCGTTCCCCTGATGTCCACGTCGATCGAGCGGCCGGTGGCGTCGTCGAAGATCAATACCGGGCCGGGCGTGCCGGCTTCAAGTACCTGTTTGACGGCTAGGGCATTTGCCAGCAGCGGCCCGGAGGCGATGCGCTGGTATCCGTTGAAGCTGGTGTAGGTAGCGGTTTGGGTCATGGCGGGGCGGGTGAATTTGTCAGCACCGTTGAATAATATCCGGGTATAAATTGAATTGCAATATCACCCGGGTACAAATTACGTGGCTGTTCAACGAAATCCGTTCGCGGCCTTGCAGCAATTTGACCGAGTCCAACGCTTCACGGACCAAGCCTCTGCACGATCGACGGCTCCATTTGCGAGCAAATCGTCAACGATCCGAGGCACAGATGTCAGGCTACGAAGGTATCGGGCGCATCGCCGACCCCCAAACCCGCACCCGCACGATTGAAGGCCTGACGCGCCTTCGGCAGGCGCTTTCCACCGAAATCCCCACCCGGACGGCCACGGATACGCTGTTGCTGGCCACCTGGAACATTCGCGAGTTCGACTCCGGCAAGTTTGGCTATCGTTCGGACGAGGCTTACTACTACATCGCGGAGGTCCTGAGCCGTTTCGATCTCATTGCGATTCAGGAAGTCCGCGACGGGCTTTATCCGCTGCAGCGCATTCGCGACTTGCTGGGACCCGCCTGGTGGGACTACCTGGTGACGGACGTCACGCTCGGTGTGTCAGGCAATGCCGAACGCATGGCGTATCTCTACGATCGACGCAAAGTGCGTTTCACGGGGCTGGCGGCGGAGCTTGTACTGCCCAGGCCGAACGGTGCAAAGGCGGAGCCGGTGCAATTGGCCCGCTCTCCCTACCTGGCGGGGTTCCAGGCCGGCTGGGCCTTCCTCACGCTCGCAACCGTCCATATCTACTACGGCACCGGCACGGCGGCGGACCCACGCCGGCTGGCCGAAATCACCGCGCTGAGCCAAACCATCGCCAAGGCGGCAGGCAAGCTGTCTGCGGCGCCTCAGCCGGGGCCGGGCATTCGGCCCGAGCCTGGCAACCTGATCATGCTTGGCGACTTCAACATCTTCAATCGCCGCGACGTGACGATGCAGGCGATTACCGATGCCGGATTCGTCATCCCCGAGGCGCTCCAGTCGGTACCGGGTTCGAATGTGGACGGGAGCCGCCACTACGACCAGATCGCGTACTTGCAGCAGCTCTCCCATATGCAGCCGACCGGGCGCGCGGGGGTGTTCGATATCTACGAACACGTCTACCGGCTTGCCGATGCCGCGGACTACGCCCGTGAGCGGCAGGCGCGTCCCGGCCAAAGTTTCAAGGACTGGCGCACCTACCGGATGAGCGATCACCTGCCGATGTGGCTCGAGTTCCGGATCGACGACGCGGACGCGTTCCTGGCTGGTCTGGCATCTTGATCTCATAGCCTGATCTCAGAGCCTGATCGCACGGCCTGGCGAATTCCGGTCTATGCTCACGCCAGCGGGGCCAGGGGCCCCGCATGAAGGCAAGACACGTTTCCATGCAAGGAGTCACGATGGCCCTCTCGATGTACGACGTATCGATACCCGTATTCATCCGCGCGCTGACAAACCTGTCCGCGATTCTCGAAAAAGGCGCTGCGCACGCAACGGCGCAGGGCATGGACGCCGCCGAGCTGATTCAAACGCGCCTGATCGCCGATATGGATCCGCTGGCGGCGCAGGTGCAGCGCGCGAGCGATTCGGCCAAGGGCTGTGCGGCGCGCCTGGCCGGTATCGACATTCCGTCCTTCCCGGACAATGAAACGACGTTTCCCGAGCTGCAGGAGCGGATCGCCAAGACCATCGGCTATCTGAAGACGATCCAGCCTGCGCAGCTTGAAGGCAGCGACGCGCGCCCGGTCGAACTCAAGCTGCGCAACGGACCGATTACGTTCGACGGCAAGAGCTACCTGCTTGGTTTTGCGCTGCCGAACTTCTTCTTCCACGTGACCACCGCCTACGACATCCTGCGCCACAAGGGTGTGCAGATCGGCAAGATGGACTTCATTGGCGCGCCGCCGCGCTGAAGCGTCAGGCCAGCAGGTCGAACTCCCTATTCCGAAAGACGCGGCCGCCACGCATCACGAAGTCCACCTGAGTGGTGACCGAAATATCGGTGGTTGGGTCGCCGGGCATGGCAACGATGTCCGCCTGGCGGCCGACCTCCAGCACGCCCAGGTCGGGACGCTGGAGCAGGTCCGCCGCCACGCTGGTGGCAGACCGCAACGCGCGCGCGGCAGACATGCCCGCTGCAACCATCGCCTGGAATTCGAGAACGCCATGCGAGAACGGGAACATGCCGCAGTCTGTCCCAAAGGCGATGTTGGCACGGCTGGCGGTCATCCGCCGTTGCGCGGTCTCGATTTCTTCCATGTCGCGCGCGAACTTCCACACGGCCTGTGGCGGAAGCTCACCGGCCTGCAGCATGTCCTTGTCTTCGCGCGTGAGCTGCATGGTCGGCACAAGGAACGCGCCCGATGATTCGGCCATGGCGATGCCCTCGTCGTCGATCAGGTAGCAGTGCTCAAGACTGCGGACTCCCGCACGCAGGGCCTGCTTGCAGCCTTCGGCGGCGCCAGTGTGGACCGCCACGGGAATGCCCAGTTGCCGTGCGGTCTCGGTCACGGCGTGCATTTCGTCCTCGAACCATGTGACGCGCGCGGGGTCGTCGCCAAAGCTCATGTAGCCGCCGGTGTTCATCGCCTTGATCCAGTCCGCGCCGTGCGCCTGTTGGCTGCGCACCAGTTCGCGGATCTGCTCCGGCGAGTCGGCCGTCTTGGAAAGTCCCCGGTGGCAACGGCACGGAAAGGCGGCCTGCATGTCGGCGTGGCCGCCGGAGGCGCTGATCATATGCGGGGCCACGATCAGGCGAGGGCCCTGGAGCACGCCGGCATTGATCGCGTTGCGCAGGTCCAGGCCGGGCCATTCCGGATCGAAAGTGCCCAGGTCGCGCAGCGTCGTGAAGCCGTAGCGCATGTAGCTGCGCGCCAGATGCAGGCCGTGCAGCGCCTTGAATGCGCTTGACTGGAGAATCTGCAGCTTCAGGTTCATCCCGTCGAGGAACAGGTGCACGTGCGTGTCGATGAAACCTGGTGAAACGGTGCGGTCGGACAAGTCGATCACGCGTGCATTGCGTGGTCGACCGACAGACGGGCCGATCGCCGCAATCGCGTCATGTTCGATCAGGATTTCGGCCGGGCCCAGCAATGTGTCGCCGAGGCCGTTGAACAGGTTGCCGCAAACAAGGACTGTGGATTCAGGCATGGGAACTGGCTCCTTGGAAATTGTCGGGTTGTGATCAGGGGCGCGGCGCCAGGGTCAGGCGGACTGGCGTTCCTTGGTTCGAGGAATTGTCAGCATGATCGCTACAGCTGCGACGGCGATCATGCACAGGTTGAACATCAGCGCGAGGGTGGCCGCTTCGCGGATCGGGACTAGCGTCTGGTCGCCCTGGAAGTCGATCAGCCCGTCGAGCCAGGGCCCGCCTCCCGTGTCGGCCCGGACAGCGGTAAAGATGGCGGCGGAGATGGCGACACCGAACGCGCCGCCCAGCGACGACGCCATCTTGTAGATGCCGGCTCCGGAGCCGGCCTGGTTCTCCGGCAGGGCCGACAGCGCCGCGTCCGTGGACGGTGTGGCATAGAACGCCAGCCCGATCCCCTGCAGTGCGAAGCCGATGCACGCCAGCAGCTTGTAATCGGCCAGTGTCGTGTGTGTCATCGACAGCAGCACCACCGACATGCCTGTGATCAGGCAGCCCCACAGCATGGGCTTGCGCGCGCCAAATCGTTGCAGCAGCTTCTCGCCGACGCGGATAAAGGCAATGATCGTGACAGCGAACCCGATGGTCAGCATGCCGGCCTGCTGCACGGTCAGGTTGCCGCCGATCTGCACCAGCTGCATGACGACGATCAGCGTGCCCGCCACGCCGTTGAGCATGAAGTTTGAGATGGTTGCGCCGGTATAGGACCGGTTGCGGAACAACGCGAAATCGATCAGTGCGTCGGAGGTACGTGCTTCGTGACGCAGGAACAGTACGCCGAAGACCAGTGCGATGGCGATCAGTACAAGGACGGGAGCACTGCTCCAGCCGAGCCGCGCGCCTTGCGTCACAACCACCTGGAGGCAGATCATCGCGATCATGAACGCGAAGATGCCGAACCCGTCGATCTTCGCGTCCCGCATGTTCCGTGCCCGGCTTTCGGGTGTGCCGCGAATCATCAGCAGACCGGCAATGGACACCGCCACGGACACAAGGAAGATGGCCCGCCAGCCGAGGTTCTGCGCGACCAGTCCGCCGAACAGCGCGCAGAGTCCGGAGCCGCCCCAGGAGCCGATCGACCAGATGCTGATGGCTCGTTGGCGCGCTGGGCCGGTCCAGTAGGTCTTGATCAATGCCAGGCTGGCCGGCATGATGCATGCCGCCGACAGGCCCTGCAACGCGCGGCCAAGGATCAGGCAAGCCGCGGAAAGGGACCCCGGCGGTGCGAACCCCACCAGCAACGATCCGGCGATGCTCAGGCAGAGGCCAAGCTGGAGAACCCTGAGGCGGCCAATCCGATCCGCGACGCCGCCCATGAAGACGATGAAGATCCCCGAAAACAGCGCGGTGATTGCCACGGCGATGTTCATCGTCGTGGCGGGCAGGCCAAGGTCCGTGCCCATGTCCGGCGCGATGTTCAGCGTGGTCTGTGCGAACAGCCAGAATGTGATGACGCCAAGCACGATGCCGAACAGCAGCCGGTCATTACCCTGGAAGGCGGGTTCCCCGGCTGCGGCTTCCCCGGTTGCTTCGGGGCCGCCTGGTGCTGGAGGTGGAGGCGGCTGATGCGGTTGCGCCGCGGTGCGATCTCGGTGTGCCACAGTCGTGTCCTATTTTCGCAGAGCAACCGGAGAGGTCGCCGCACTGGTTCGTCTTGTCGATGCATCGAAATGCAGCGCACAACGTAGCAGTCATGTGGAGAAGACATGTTGCGCAAAGGCAGGAATGCAGGCTGCGGGCCTTCGGCGCGCATTGATGCATGGCAACTGGCGTGACATGGCATTCGGTCCGATCGGCGGCGCCTCGCCGGCAGGGCGTTTGTGCCGGGTCCACGACACGACCGTCCACACGATGCGTGCCAGTGGATTTGGCGCGGTTTACTATGTGAACTGGCAGTTGCAGGTATCGCTCGCCGGGTTTCCTGGTTGCCTGATGGGACGGGTCAGCACTTGCTTAGCGAAAACCCTAGGTTCTTGATACAATCGCCGGTTGCCCATCCATCGGCTTTTGCCTAATTTTTAAGCAGATACCGGACATTCAAGACTCAATCGCATGACTTACGCCGTCAAGGAAATCTTCTATACGCTGCAGGGCGAAGGCGCCAACGCCGGCCGCGCCGCGGTGTTCTGCCGCTTCTCGGGTTGCAACCTGTGGACCGGCCGCGAGGAAGATCGCGCGCGGGCGGTTTGCCAGTTCTGCGACACGGACTTTGTCGGGACCGATGGTACGCTGGGCGGCAAGTACAAGACTGCCGAGGAACTGGCGGCGGTGGTGGCTGCCGAATGGCCGCAGGTTGCGGGCGGCAAACCGCTGGTGGTCTGCACCGGCGGCGAGCCGTTGCTTCAGCTGGACACCCCGCTGATCGACGCGCTGCACGCGCAGGGATTCGAGATCGCCATCGAAACCAATGGGACGTTGCCCGTACCCGATGGGATCGACTGGGTTTGCGTGAGCCCGAAGATGGGTTCGGAACTGGTGGTGAAGAAGGGCGACGAACTCAAGGTCGTGATTCCGCAGGACGGTCAGGACTTCGCGGCATACGAGCAACTGGATTTTCGCTATTTCATGGTGCAGGCCATGGATGGCCCGCTGGCGCGACAGAATACGGCCGCGGCGGTGGAGTTCTGCCAGCGCCATCCGCGCTGGCGCCTCTCGCTGCAGACTCACAAGCTGCTGGGCATTCGCTGACACATGAGCAAACAAGTTTCCATTACGCGCCGCCTCGAATTCGATGCCGGCCACCGCATTCCCAGCCATGGCGGCCAGTGCCGCAATATCCATGGCCATCGCTATCGCCTGGACCTGACGCTTTCGGGCGAGGTCCTGCATCAGGAAGGCGCGCCCGACGACGGCATGATCCTGGACTTCGGTGATATCAAGTCGCTCGCCAACGAGCACCTTGTGTCGAAGTGGGATCACGCGTTCCTGATCTATCGCGGCGATACCGCATTGCTGAACTTCCTGCAGTCGATGGACAACCACAAAACCGTGGTGATCGACAGCATCCCGACCGTGGAGAACCTCGCTCAGGTGGCCTTCGACATCCTGGCGCCGATTTTCAAGGACTGCTTTGGTCATCATCTGCAACTGACCAGGCTGGTGCTGTTCGAAACGCCGAACTGCTGGGCCGAAGTCAGCGCACCGCTCAGCAGCAGCCTGCCGGCGCAGGACTGAGCGTTCCATGTCAGGCGCGCCCGTATTTGCCGACGCCGCCGCGCGCGACCGCTTCTACATGACCGCCGCGCTGGAAGAGGCGCGGCTGGCCGAAGCGGCCGGCGAGGTGCCGGTGGGCGCCGTCGTGGTCTGGGACGACAAGATCATCGCGCGCGGCCATAACCTGCCGATCCGCTCGGTCGATCCGTCCGCGCATGCGGAAATGCAGGCGCTGCGCGCCGCGGCCAAGGTGCTCGGCAACTACCGCATGCCCGAGTGCGAGATCTACGTGACGCTGGAGCCGTGCGCGATGTGCAGCGGCGCGATCCTTCATGCGCGTCTGCGCCACGTGGTATTCGGCGCGGCCGACCCCAAGACTGGCGCGGCCGGCAGTGTTGTCGACCTGTTCGCGCAGGCCACGCTCAATCACCAGACCACGCTTGCGCGTGGCGTGATGGCCGAGGAATGCGGCCAGTTGCTGCGCGATTTCTTTGGCGCGCGGCGTCGGGCGCAGAAGGCGGCAAGAGCCTTGCAGGTCTCGCCAGCGGAGGCCGATTCGGGGAAAATTCAGGCTTCCGACCCGACATCCGAAACATGAGCCAGTCCATTGAAGTCCGCCTGATTGCCTCGTCCGGCTATCCCCACGACGTTGCCGTTGCCGCACGCGGCTGTGCCTGGCTCAAGCACCACGGCTACCACGTCAACAACCCCGATGTGCTCGCGCGCCGCTACCTGCGCTTTGGCGGTACCGACGAAGAACGTCTGGCCGACCTGCATGCGATCGGCACCGGCACGGCGCGCGAACTGACGCTCGCTGTGCGCGGCGGTTACGGCCTGGCGCGTCTGCTCGACCGGATCGACTTCGCGCGCATCGCCGCGCAGGCGAAGACGAGCGGTACGCCGATTGTCGGCCATAGCGATTTCACGGCGTTCCAGCTTGCCTACCTGGCGCTTGCGGGCGGAGTGTCGTTCGCCGGCCCGATGCTGTTGGCCGATTTTGGCGAGGAGCGCGTGGACCCCTACATGTGGCGGCATTTCGAAGGCATCCTGCACGATCCGGCCTACACGGTCGAAGTCGAGTCGCCCCAGTTGACCGCGCCGATCACCGTGGAGGGCACGCTGTGGGGCGGCAACCTTGCCATGCTGTGCACGCTGCCTGGCACGCCGTATATGCCGAAGGTGGATGGCGGCATCCTGTTCCTCGAGGACATCAACGAGCCGCCTTACCGTGTGGAGCGCATGCTGCTGCAACTGCTGCATGCCGGCGTACTGGCCAGGCAGCAGGCCATCGTGCTCGGCGATTTCTCGAACTACCGCACCACCGACTACGACAACGGCTACAACATGGACGCCGTGTTCGACTACGTGCGCGAGCAACTGCGCATTCCGGTGCTCACGGGCCTGCCGTTTGGCCACTGCACGCGCAAGCTGACGCTGCCGGTGGGCGGCAACGCGCGCCTGACCGCACATGCCGACGGGTTCACGCTGGCCATGTCCGGCTATCCCACGCTTTAACCACGCTTTGACCACGCTTTGACCACGCCTTAACCACGCTTCAAGCTGCAACCGGGCCGGCATCAGGCCGGCACCCGGCCAGCACCGGGCTGGCTGGCGGCTTACCAGATACACCCGCGAGTGGTAAAATTGCGGGTTATTTCCCCATTTCGCTGCGCCGGGCGCTGATGCCGGCTGCCAGCAGCCATACCAGGGTGCCCAAGCGGCACACCGACATCCAGACAAGGTTCCAGACGTGCTTTCTACCGCAAACATCACCATGCAGTTCGGCCCCAAGCCGTTGTTCGAGAATATCTCGGTCAAGTTCGGCGAGGGCAACCGCTACGGCCTGATCGGCGCGAACGGCTGCGGCAAGTCCACGTTCATGAAGATCCTGGGCAGCGATCTGGAGCAGTCGGCGGGCACGGTGATGCTGGAGCCGGGTATTCGCCTGGGCAAGCTGCGTCAGGACCAGTTTGCCTATGAAGACAACCGCGTGCTCGACGTGGTGATGATGGGCCATACGGAAATGTGGGCCGCCGCCAGCGAGCGCGACGCGATCTACGCGAACCCCGAGGCCACCGACGAAGACTACATGAAGGCCGCCGAGCTGGAGGCCAAGTATGCCGAGTACGACGGCTACACGGCCGAAGCGCGTGCCGGCGAACTGCTGCTGGGCGTGGGCATCCCGACGGACCAGCACCAGGGCCCGATGAGCGAGATCGCCCCGGGCTGGAAGCTGCGCGTGCTGCTGGCGCAGGCGCTGTTCTCGAATCCGGACGTGCTGCTGCTCGACGAACCGACCAACAACCTCGACATCAATACGATCCGCTGGCTGGAAGACGTGCTCAACGAGCGCAATTCCACCATGATCATCATTTCCCACGACCGTCACTTCCTGAACTCCGTGTGCACGCACATGGCGGACATGGACTACGGCACGCTGAAGGTCTATCCGGGCAACTACGACGACTACATGCAGGCGTCGATGCAGGCCCGTGAGCGCCAGGTGGCCGCCAACGCGCGCGCCAAGGAACGCATCACCGAACTGCAGGACTTCGTGCGCCGCTTCTCGGCCAACAAGTCCAAGGCCCGCCAGGCCACCTCGCGCCTGAAGCAGATCGACAAGATCAAGGTCGAGGACATCAAGCCGTCGTCGCGCCAGAACCCGTTCGTCCGCTTCGAGTTCGAGAAGAAGCTGCACAACCTGGCCGTGGAAGTGGAGAGCATCACCAAGACCTACGACCGCAAGATCATCAACAACCTGTCGATGGCGGTCCAGGCCGGCGAGCGCGTGGCCATCATCGGCGAAAACGGCGCGGGCAAGACCACGCTGCTGCGCAGCCTGCTGAACAGCGTCGTGGAGACCGGCGTGCAACGTGGCGTGGAAGTGGACCGCGGCACGGTCAAGTGGGCCGAGAACGCCAACGTCGGCTACATGCCGCAGGACACGTACGAAGAATTCCCGAATGACGTCAATGTGATGGACTGGATGAGCCAGTGGACGCAGGCCGGCGACGACGACCAGTCGCTGCGTGGCACGCTGGGTCGTCTGCTGTTCTCGGCCGACGACATCAAGAAGAACGTCAAGGTGCTGTCCGGCGGCGAGAAGGGCCGCATGATCTGGGGCAAGCTGATGCTGGGCCGCCACAACGTGCTGGCGATGGACGAGCCGACCAACCACATGGACATGGAGTCGATCGAATCGTTGCAGATCGCGCTGGACAAGTTCCCCGGCACGCTGATCTTCGTCTCGCATGACCGCGAACTGATCAACGGCCTGGCCACGCGCGTGATCGAAGTCCGCGCCGACGGCTCGATCACGGACTACCTCGGCACGTACGACGAGTACCTGCAATCGCAGGGTATCGAGGCGTAAGGTCTCGACTCCTGGTCGTACTTCCCCCTTTCACCCGTATGTGATGTGAAAGGGGGGCAATTTCACACTCCCGCCTTCACATTCGGCTCACCGTCCCTTCACCGGACATGTCGACACTGGCAGCTCCATCTCACCGGGGGCTTGCACATGAGACGTCGTCGACCAGCCGACATCGCCGCCTTTCTTCGTCGCGTCCGCCAACTTCTGCGCGTGGCCGAACCAGCCCGCAATGGCGGATAATGCGCTTCATTCCTGCCGATGCAGCGCCCGAATGAAACAGCCATCCATTCTTGTGGTCGAGGACGAGTCCGCCATTGCGGATACGATCCTGTATGCCCTGCGTACGGACGGCATGCAGGCCGAACATTGCATGCTGGGCGGCGAGGCGCTGGCAAGGTTGCGGGCGCAACAGCCGGATCTTGTCGTGCTCGACGTGGGCCTGCCCGACATCAACGGCTTCGAAGTCTGCCGGACACTGCGGACGTTCACCGATGTGCCCGTGATCTTCCTTACGGCCCGCCACGAGGAAATAGACCGGATTGTCGGCCTGGAGATTGGCGCCGATGACTATGTGGTCAAGCCGTTTTCCCCCAGGGAACTGGCGGCGCGGGTGCGCGTGATTCTGCGTCGGGTACGTCGATCCGAGCCCGTCGTGGTCATGACAGCGCAAGCGGCCGAGCGGATGGATGGCTTCCACCATGATCCTGAGGGTGCGCGGGTGGCGTATCGGGGCCAGTGGCTGGACCTGACACGCTACGAATACCGGCTGCTGGCGCTGCTGGTGCAGCACCCGGGGCGAATCTATGCCCGTGCGCAACTGATGGACCTGGTATGGCAGGACGCGCTCGATACAGTCGACCGGACCGTCGACACCCACGTGAAGACCCTTCGCGCGAAACTACGCGAGGTGGACCCGGCGGGCGACCCGATTCGCACGCATCGCGGCATGGGGTATTCGTTGGAAGTCTGACCGTCCATGCACATCGGCCTGCGTATCTTTTTCGGTTTCTTTCTGGTGGTCGGCCTGGCCGCATTCCTGACGCTGCGCGTGTTCGTCCAGGAGGTCAAGCCAGGGGTGCGTCAGGCAATGGAAGACACGCTGGTTGATACCGCACACGTATTGGCCGTGCTGGCAGCGGACGACCTGAAGAACGGTCACATCGCGGATGGAGGGTTTGCACACCGCCTGGCGCAACTCCGGGAGCGACCCATCGATGCCAGCGTGTGGGGCATGCACAAGGATGCGGTCGGCTATCGCATCTACATCACGGACGATCATGGCATCGTCCGCTTCGATACGCTGGGCGCTGCGGTTGGTCAGGACTATTCCCGCTGGAACGACGTCTATCTGACGCTGCAGGGCAAGTACGGTGCGCGCAGTACGCGCTCGGTTCCCGACGACGAGAACAGTACGGTGATGTACGTGGCGGCCCCAATCCGCGATGGCGAGCGGATTATCGGGGTGCTGACCGTGGCCAAGCCAAACCAGACCGTGGCGCCATTCATCGCGCGTAGCCAGGGGATCATCCTGACCTACGGCCTGCTGCTGATCGGTGGCGCGGCGGTGATTGGCGTGGCCTGTACGCTCTGGCTGGTGTTCGGCTTGCGCAAGCTGCAGCGCTATGCGCGGGCAGTGGCCGCTGGCGAGCGTGCCGAGATGCCGCTGCGGGGCGCTAGCGAGCTGGCCGAACTTGGCCGCGCCGTGGAGACCATGCGCCTGCGTCTGGAAGACAAACAGTATGTGGAGCATTACATCCACACCCTTACGCACGAGATGAAGAGCCCTCTCGCGGCCATTGGCGGCGCAGCGGAGTTGCTGCAGGAAGACATGCCCGCTTCGGATCGCCAGCGTTTTGTCGGCAACATCCGTAGCCAGGCGCAGCGGCTCGATCTGTTGATTCGCAGACTGTTGACGCTGGCGGAAGTCGAGCAGCGCCAGCACCTGGAAAATCGTGAGTCCGTGACGCTGGCGAATGAGATCGGGCAGATTCTGCAGTCGCTGGAACCCAGGGCGCGCCGGCGCGCTGTGCAGCTGCGTTGGCAACCGCCGGCCGAGAGCCTGGTGGTGACGGGTGACGTGTTCCTGCTGCGTCAGGCAATCATCAATTTGCTGGACAATGCGCTTGATTTCGCGCCTGCGGGCACGGCAATCGATGTGGCGGTTGAGCTGTCGCCACAGCAGGACCAGGCTGTGGTCAGGATCGACGATCGTGGTCCAGGCATCCCCGACTATGCGATGCCTCGGCTGTTCGAGAGGTTTTATTCGCTGCCACGCCCTGACGGACGTGATCGCGGCACTGGCCTTGGCTTGTGCCTGGTTCGGGAAGTGGCATTGCTGCACCAGGGTACGGTCACCATGACCAATCGCGAGGGCGGCGGCGCGCGCGCGGAACTGGTCCTGCCCGCCGCGACCTGAGTGCTGCCAGCGCGCGGTAAGGCGACGCTAAGGGCTCTTCCTGATCTCTTCACGTCCACCCCACGTTCGCTCCACATCCAGTGGCTAGTCTTGCTGCATCTCCACTCGCAAGACTCTCATGAACAAGGCTCTGTTTTACCGAATCGCGATCATCGCCTGCGTGATCCTGCTGTTGTGGATTGCCTTGCAGATGGTGCTTGGCATCGTAAGCGAACGTAGTGAGTATCGTGATGCCGCCGAGCGCAGCATCTGGCAAAGCTATGCCGGGCCCCAGACCCTGACCGGCCCGATCATCGTCGTGCCATACAAGGAAGTCATCGCAGTGGCGGGTGTCTTGCCACCACAGTTTCGAGAGGAATCCCGGCAGCTGCTGGTATTCCCGAAGACTTTGCAGATGCGCGCCGAGATGATGCCTGGCGAGCGCTACCGGGGCATCCACAAGACCATTGTCTATGAGGCCGCGAGCCAATGGTCGGGTACGATCGCGCTGCCCGACCTGACTTCGACCGAGGACCTGCGCAAGTCCGTCGACCATGTCCGCTTCGAGATGGGGCAGCCCTACGTGGTGCTTGGGGTGGGCGACATGCGAGGGCTGATTTCGCAGCCGGTGCTGTACCTTGACGGCAAGCCCATTGCCCTGCAGCAGGGGACCCGGCTCGATACCTTGCCTCAGGGGCTGCATGCTCGGGTGGACACAGGGGGCGCCGCGGGCAAGCCGCTGGAGTCGCGCATCGTACCGTTCCAGTTGACGCTGTCCGTATTGGGCGCCCGGTCAATGTCGATGGCACCGATAGGGGACCAGAACCAGTTCACGATGCATTCCAAATGGCCGCATCCCAGTTTTGACGGTGACTTCCTGCCTCGCCAGCGCACCGTCAAGGACGATGGCTTTGCCGCGGAATGGTCGGTCACCGCCTTCAATACCCGCGTGCGTGACCAGTTGGCCGGCGCACCAGGGGCAGGCCAGACGGCAGCGTTGCAGGCGCCGTCCGTGACGCTGATGGAACCGGTCGATATCTACGTCAAGGCGCAACGTGCGGTGAAGTACGGATTGCTATTCGTGCTGCTGACCTTCGCCGGGCTCTATCTGTTCGAAATCGTGAAGGCATTGCGCATTCACCCGGTCCAGTACCTGCTGGCGGGGCTCGCGCTGGCGCTGTTCTTCCTGCTGCTGGTCAGCCTTTCGGAACATTTGCCGTTTCTGTTTGCCTATCTGTCGGCAAGTGCGGCCTGCATTGGTCTGCTGGGCTTCTACCTGACCTTCGTGCTGCGGAGTTGGCGGCGTGGCGCGGGTTTCGCGCTACTGCTGATCGCACTGTACGGGGCGCTCTATGGCCTTTTGGTGTCAGAGGACAGCGCGCTGGCGTTGGGATCGCTGCTGCTGTTCGTGATGCTTGCCTGCATCATGACGATTACGCGCAAGGTGGATTGGTATACGGTGGGTGACCAGCCACAGCAGGTCGAGCTACTTTCTCCGGCAAAAGAAACGATCTGAGCGGCATCGTCCGTCGCACTGGAATGTGCGACGGACGATTGGTGCTACCGTGCCGGCGCCACCCCCATCTCCGCCAGCATCTCGTCAAGCTGATCGACGATCGCGCGTGCAGTGATCTCGCCCTTGGCCTTCTGCAGTGCCGCGCCAAGCGTATCGCGCAAGGCAGCCAGTTCCACCAGCGTGGACGCCTTTTCCACCTTGACCTGCAGCACGTAGCCGCGCAGGCCGAGATGATTTCCGATCACATCCGTGAAGAAGTGGTACAGCCGCTGATAGCTGTCCGTGCCCGTCGGGGCTGATCTGGCCGGGGGCGCCGGGGGCGCCTTGGCGCCGGTGGCGATCGTGGTATCTGCAAGGACATCGTCGATGCCCTTGCCGTCAGCGGTGTTGAACGCGGAGTAGGCTGCAAACAGATTGGTTTCGGCCGGTGCGCGCTGCGTGGCGGGCTTGGCCGGGCGGGCGACGGCAGCGGCGGGCGCCGGATTGGCGCTGGCCATCGGCTCGACCAGCCCAAGCGCAAGCAGCGTATCGAACGCTTCCTCGGCAACGCCCAGGCCGCTTACCTGCGCGAACAGCTCCGATTTCACGCGTTCCCCGTTCACAATCAGCAGCAACGCGCGCAGCTTCTGGTCAAGCTTGCGCGCGCGTGTGCGGATCTCCTCGTGTCCTGCCTCCGTCTTGCGATAGACCGGATCGACCATGTCTCGCTCCTTTGTTATGGTTCGGCCGCCCGCGGCGAGCCCCTCGGGAGTTTGTGGTACGCGGCCGATTATCGCCATCTTGTTGTCCGGAGCGGGTTGCGTCGCAGGAAAATCCGAACTGCAAACCGCTCTACAATGTGGTGCACCACGAAAGTAACAAAAAAAATTGCAACCGCCGATCCACCTAATGAGAACTGTGGCCATGCAACAACGAGACAAACTTTTCATCAACGGTACATGGGTGGCACCCCACGGCACGGGGGCCATCGATGTCATTCATTCCGCCACCGAAGATGTCATGGGCAGGATCCCCGAGGGGGATGCCCGTGACGCCGAAAACGCCATCGCCGCAGCGCGCGCCGCGTTCGACGGCTGGTCGAGCACGCCGCCGTCCGTGCGTGCCGGCTATATCCGCAAGATTGCCGAAGGGCTCAAGGCGCGAACCGAAGAACTGGCGCAGATGATTGCCGGCGAAGTTGGCATGCCGATCAAGCTGGCTCGCGCCATTCAGGTGGGTGGACCCGTGTACAACTGGGGCCAGGCCGCAGCGATGCTCGAACAGTTCGAGTTTGAGGAGCAGGTCGGCAATTCGCTGGTCGTGCGTGAGCCGGTTGGCGTTGTCGCGGCGATCACGCCCTGGAACTACCCGCTGAACCAAATCACGCTGAAGGTGGCGCCGGCGCTGGCCGCCGGCTGTACGGTGGTGCTCAAGCCGTCTGAAGTGGCACCGCTCAACGCCTTCGTGCTGGCCGAAGTGATCGAGGCCGCCGGCCTGCCGCCTGGCGTGTTCAACCTCGTCACCGGCTATGGCCCGGTGGTGGGCGAGGTGCTGGCGAGCCATCCCGAGGTCGACATGGTGTCGTTCACCGGTTCGACCCGCGCGGGCAAGCGCGTCTCGGAACTGGCAGCGCAATCGGTCAAGCGTGTGGCGCTGGAACTGGGCGGCAAGTCGGCATCGGTGGTTCTGGACGACGCGGACCTGCCGGCGGCCGTCAAGGGCACGATCAGCGCCTGCTTCCTGAATTCCGGTCAGACCTGCTCGGCGCACACGCGCATGCTGGTGCCGCGCTCCCGTTATGACGAGGTCAAGGCGATCGCCGCCAAGGTGGTGGAAGGCTTTACCGTGGGCGATCCGCTCGTCGATAGCACGAAGCTTGGACCGCTGATTTCCGCTGTGCAGAAGGAGCGCGTCACCGGCTACATCCGGCGCGGCCTGGAAGAGGGTGCCGAGCTGGTGGCGGGCGGCCCCGACACCCCGGTCGGCCTGGACCGTGGCTTCTTCGTCAAACCGACCGTGCTCGGCAACGTGGACCCTAGGGCTACCGTGGCGCAGGAGGAAATCTTCGGGCCGGTGCTTTCGGTCATCTGTTATGACGACGAGGACGAGGCCATCCGCATCGCCAACGACAGCATCTATGGTCTGGGCGGCGGGGTCTGGTCGGGCGACGAATCCCGCGCGATCCGCGTGGCACGTCGTATCCGCACGGGTCAGGTCGATATCAACGGTGGGCCGTTCAACATGAATGCGCCGTTCGGCGGCTACAAGCAATCAGGCAACGGCCGCGAAGGCGGCAAGTTCGGCCTTGAGGAATTCCTCGAGTACAAGTCGCTGCAACTCAAGAAGCCCGCCTGATCGGCGATTGGGTTCGCGATATCATCAATGCCCGGCATGTCCGGGCATTTTTTTATGGCGTCGTTGATGACGCCATTTGTTGCGTCTGTCTTGCGTCTGTCTTGCGTTTGTCCACGGGGAAAGTTGATGCGCTGGTTGAAACGGCTGGGCTTGGGTTTGTTGGGCATCGTGCTGCTGGCAGTAGCCGCGTCGATTGGCGGCTATATCTGGTACCGGCAGGCGTCCCAGCCGGATGTGGCCGGTACCCTGCGCCTGACGGGCCTGCGGGACCGTGTCATCGTGGTGCGCGACCGCAATGCCGTACCGCATATACAGGCGGCCAACGCGCTCGATGCCTATTACGCGCTTGGCTACGTGCATGCGCAGGACCGGCTCTGGCAGATGCAGATGAGCAAGCGCATCGTGGCAGGCCGGCTGGCCGAGATCCTGGGCCCCAGTGCGCTGGATACCGACCGCTTCCTGCGCACGCTGGGCGTGCGGCGCAATGCCGAGGCGATCCTTGCGCAGATGCCACCCGAGCCCCGCGCCGTGCTGCAGGCCTATGCCGATGGCGTCAATGCATTCATCGATACGCGCAAGTCGGCCCTGCCGCCCGAATTCCTGATTCTCGGTACCCGGCCCGAGCACTGGGAGCCGGCCGACACGCTGGGCTGGCAGACCATGATGGCGTGGGACCTGGGCGGCAACTGGACGCAGGAAGTGCTGCGCATGGGGCTGGCGCAGCAACTGCCCACGGCGCGTATCGCCGAAATCCTGGCGCCGTATCCGGGCGACAAGCCGCTGCGGACGATGGACTATGCAAGCTTCTATCGCCAGCTCGCCCCGGTGGCCACCGCCATGGCGCGCGTGGTGCAGCAGGCGCCGTCCGGTTACGTCGAAGGGATGGGATCGAACAACTGGGTTGTCTCCGGGGCTCACACGCGCAGTGGCAAGCCGCTGCTGGCCAACGACCCGCACCTGGGGCTGCAGGCGCCTGCGCTCTGGTATTTCGCGCATCTGCAGGCGCCGGGCCTGGAGCTGACCGGAGCCACGCTGCCCGGCGAGCCACTGGTGGTGCTGGGGCACAACAAGCGCATTGCATGGGGATTCACCAATACCGCGCCGGATGTCCAGGATCTCTATATCGAACGGATCGACCCCGCCAATCCAGGCCGCTACCAGACGCCGGATGGCTGGGCGGAGTTCGCGACGCGCACCGAGACCATCCACGTCAAGGGCGAGCCCGATGTCACGCTGACCGTGCGCAGTACGCGCCATGGTCCGGTCATGTCCGATGTGGCGGAGCCGATCAGCGCTGCGGCAAAGCCGCTTGGCGCCCAGTTTGTAGTGGCGTTCCAGTGGACCGCGCTGCGGGCCGATGACCGCACGTTCCAGGCCGGCCTGAAGATGAGCCAGGCATCCGACTGGAAGTCTTTTCTGGCGGCCCTGCGGGATTTCCACGCGCCGCAGCAGAACATCGTCTATGCGGACGTCGATGGCAATATCGGCTATATCGCGCCGGGGCGCGTTCCGCTGCGCCGCGCCGACAACGACCTCATGGGCCTGGCCCCGGCGCCGGGCTGGGATGCGCGCTACGACTGGCAGGGTTTCGTGCCGTTCGAAAAGCTGCCGCAGCGATTCAATCCGCCAGAGGGCATGATCGCCACGGCCAACCAGAAGATCGTGCCGGACGATTATCCGTACTTCATCACGAGCGAATGGACGGTGCCGTATCGATACCAGCGTATCCGCACGCTGCTGGAGGCCGAACCGCACCATACGCCGGACACGTTTGCCGCGATCCAGAAGGACGTAGTCTCGCTGGCGGTGCGCGACGCGCTGCCGCTGCTGCTTGCCGCGCCCGTGGCCAGCGACGCCACGCGCCCGCCGCGCGAACGCGCGTTGCTTGACGCGCTGCGCAAGTGGGACGGCACCATGGCAGCGGATCGTGCCGAGCCGCTGGTTGTGACCGCCTGGCTGCGCGAATTGTCGCGCCTGCTGTTTGAGGACAAGGTTGGCGAAGCCCAGTTCAACCGGCTCTGGGAACAGCGCAACGTCCAGTTGCCGATGCTCAATGCCATGCGCGATCCGAAGGGCATGGGTGCGTTCTGGTGCGACAACTCCCGTACGACGGCGCATGAGAGCTGCGCGGACACAATTGGGCTGGCCTGGCAACGTGCCATCGCCGACCTGGACCGGCGCTATGGCGACGACCCGGGCAAGTGGCGCTGGGGCAAGGCCCACACCGCGCGCGCCGAGCACAAGCCATTCGGCAAGGTGCCGTACCTGGCCAGCCTGTTCAACGTGCGCGTGCCGACCGGCGGCGACACCTATACGATCGATGTGGGCCGCCACAACCTTCGCGATGAACATGCGCCATTCGAAAGCACTCACGCGGCCAGCGTGCGTGCGATCTACGATCTGGCCGATCTGTCGGAGTCGCGCTTCATGACGTCGACCGGACAATCGGGCAATCCACTTTCGACCCACTACCGCGACTGGACCGAGAAATGGGCGGCAGTACAGTTCATTACGATTGGTGCCCATCGGCGCAATCCGGGCGGCGACAGCTTCGACACACTGGTACTGCGGCCCGCTACCGATGGACAGGATGGGCACTGAAGTATCCGAAGGCACGCGCAGGGTGTCAAAGATTGTGTCAGTGCGGATGGGTGGATCACGGACCGGCGTTAACATGTCGGGGCTTTCTTCCGCAGGAGTCATTCGATGAGCGATATCCAGCCGGGCCGAGGCTCGCGCCGTACTGACGTTATCCAGCACGTGGCTTTCGAGCACGCGGGCGTGATTGCCGATGCCGCCCGCGCACGCGGCCATGAGATCCGCATCTACCAGGCCGGCGTGGACGACCTGACGCCGGTGCAGGCCGATCCGGCCGATCTGCTCGTGGTGCTGGGCGGCCCGATCGGCGTCTACGAAACCGAAGCCTATCCATGGCTCGAAGCCGAGATCGCGGTGATTCGCCAGCGGCTTCATGCGCGCCGGCCGATGATCGGTGCATGCCTGGGGGCGCAATTGATTGCGGCCGCCGCCGGTGCGCGCGTGTACCCGGGAACACGGGAAATCGGCTGGGCGCCAATTACGCCGACGGACGCGGGGAAAGGCTCGCCGCTGGCTACGCTGGCCGAGGCAGACTGGCACGTGCTGCACTGGCACGGCGATACCTTCGACCTGCCAGCCGGGGCCGAACTGCTTGCCTCGACGGCCGCCACGCCGCACCAGGCCTACGCAATCGGCAAGCATGTGCTGGCGCTGCAGTTCCATCCCGAAGTGAAGGCCGGTGATATCGAGACCTGGCTGATCGGCCATACGGTCGAACTGGCCCGCGCCGGTATCGACCCGCGTACGATCCGCCGCCGCACCGCCGAGATCGGCGCGACGGTTGCCAGTGCCGGCGAGCGGATGTTCGCGCGCTGGATGGAGGAGGCTGGCCTGTGAAGGATGAGGGAATCGACATCGACATCGACATTGCCGCGGTGCTGGCCGGTAAGGTCCGGCCATTTGGCCCGAAGGGTTTGCCCAGCGGCATCGCAAAGATCGTGGTCGACGGCCCGGTGAAAGTCACGACGCTTGGCCTGGATATCGACGAGCAAGGCGACCCGAAGCACCACGGCGGCCCAGAAAAGGCCATTCACCACTATCCACGCGATCACTATCACGCGTGGCGCGAGTCTTTGACGGCGCAGGGCGGCGAAGTCGGGGTGCTGGACCACGCGGGGGCATTCGGCGAAAACCTGAGCACGCAGGGTTTGACGGAAGCAGATATCTGCATTGGCGACCGTTTTCGTATCGGTACGGCGCTGGTGGAAGTCTCGCAGGCGCGCCAGCCGTGCTGGAAGCTCAATCACCGATTCGGTTTTGCGGGGATGTCCCGTGCCGTGCAGGAGAGTGGGCGCACGGGCTGGTACTACCGGGTGATCGAGGAGGGCGAAGTCTCGTCCGGCGACAGGCTGGTGCTGGTGGCGCGCCCGTACCCGCAGTGGAGTCTGCAGCGGCTGCTGCATGTGCTCTATGTGGATCGCCTCAACTACGCGGCACTGGCCGAGATGGCCGAACTGCCTCCGCTGGCCGAAAGCTGGCGCAAGCTGGCCCGCCAGCGCGTGGCAAACCATGTGGTCGAGGATATGGAAAGGCGGCTGGCCGGCGGCTGATGCCGCGTTGGCCGCATTGGCCGCGCCGGACGGTCAGTCCTGCTGGAACCGCCGTGCGGTGCCTTCGCGGGTGATCCGCTCCCAGATCACCTGCTTTTCCTCTTCGCTGAAGAACACCCAGTTGCTGACCTCGGCGGCCGTGCGGCCACAGCCCTGGCAGACCTCGTCGAAAAGCGTCGAGCAGATGCCGACGCACGGGCTGTCCGGGCGGTCCCCCAGGCGCGCCTGGCCATCGGCTGCGGCGGTGTCGGACGGGGCAAGTGACTCGGACGGATTGACGGGCATAAGGCGGTGCGGGCGGTACGGAAACGACAGGCCGCACATTATAAACGTCCGCCGATCGGGGATTACCCGCGACGTCATTGTGGTCGTGCAGCCACCCGTCTACGCTGGACGGGTCATGATTCCACCGCAGCCAATTTCCGGGAGATTGCCGATGGCCGAGCCAAGCAGACCTGTGGAGCCGCGCAATGCGGCGATGATCGAGTCGGTGCTGATTGCCTCGCCGGTTGCGCGCGCGCTCGGTATCCGGATCGATTCGCTTTCTGCCGATCACGTGGAAATGCTGCTGCCATTCAGCATGGCCAATATCACCGTCGGTGACATCGTGCATGGCGGCGTGATTGCCACGCTGATCGATGTGGCGGGTGCGGCCGCGGCGTTTTCGGCGGTAGATCTGGATGTCGTGAAGACCGGAGCAACTGGCTCACTGTCGATCCAGTACCTGGCACCGGCCAGGGCGGTAACCCTGCGCGCCGTTGCCGACGTGCTGCGCCGGGGCAAGCGGCAGGTGGCGACCGAGGTCTCGGTCTATGCGGTACAGGACGCGGAACAGGATACGGATGGGAGTGGTGATACGGAGGCCGTGCTCGTTGCCAAGGCATTGATGAGCACGGCCCTGATCTAGCGGGCCGGACGCTGCCGGCCTCCGGGGATCAGTACTTCCAGAAGATCTGCTGCAGCGCCTTCGGGTCGTTGGTCTTGGTCAGCGCCAGCGCCATCAGGATGCGCGCCTTCTGTGCGATCTGGTCGTCGGTCACGATCCAGTCGTACTTGTCGTCAGGCTGCTCGCCATTGCGGATCACCACGCCGCTGCCCGTACGGGACGCACGCACGATGAACACGCCCTTGGCGCGTGCGGCCTTGAGCGGCTCGACCATGTAGTCGCCCACGCTGCCATTGCCGGTGGCGTCGAAGATGATGGCCTTGGCGCCGCTCTTCACGGCGGCATCGACGGCGGCCGGGTTCATGTTGCCGTACGCATAGACGATGGCCACTTCAGGCAACTTGTCGATCTTGTCGATATCGAACTCGGTCTGCGTGGTGTGCGGACGGGCCGGCAGGCGGAAATACAGCGTGCGGCCTTCCACCACATAGCCCAGCGGGCCGAACGGCGAGCGGAACGTCTCGACCTTGAACGTGTTGGTCTTCGTCACGTCGCGGCCGGTCTGGATCTCGTCGTTGAGCACCACCAGCGTGCCCTTGCCCTTCGATGCCGGGTTGGACGCCACCAGCACGGCATCGTACAGGTTCAGCGAGCCATCGGCGCCCAGCGCCGTGCCAGGGCGCATCGAACCGACCACCACCACGGGCTTGTCGCTCTTCAGCGTCAGGTTCAGGAAGTAGGCGGTCTCTTCGATCGTGTCGGTGCCGTGCGTGATCACGATACCGTCGACATCGGGCTGCTTGAGCAGTTCGGAAACGCGCTTGGCCAGCTTGAGCAGCCGTTCGTTATTGAAGCTCTCGGAGCCGATCTGGAAGACCTGCTCGCCCTTGACGTTGGCGATCTTCGAGATTTCCGGCACGGAAGCAATGATCTTGTCGACCGGTACCACGGCGGACTGGTACGCCGCCGTGTTGGTGGCCGCCGCGCCAGCACCGGCGATGGTGCCGCCCGTGCCGATGATCACGATGTTGGCCTTGCGGGCTTCGGCCGTGGTGCCGGCCGGTGCCGTCGTGGCGGTGGCCGGGGCAGGGCTCAGCTGGGCGTGTGCAACGCCGGTGAACAGGGTGGCCGAAAGCAGCAGGGCGGCCAGGGGTTTGAGGTGGGCAGGATGTTGCATGATTCTCCTCATGGCGGCAGATCGCATGGCTCTTGTGGAGGCATGCTTGCCGCTTGTGGTTGGGGTCATGAAACCGCAGCACTGGAACGGCAATGCCCTCTCCCCCGACCCCTCTCCCGTTTCACGGGAGAGGGGAGCAGACCGACGTCATTTCAAATGCGTTCGGTGTTCTCCCCTCTCCCGCGCGCGGGAGAGGGGCGGGGGAGAGGGCCTGCAGTTCAGGCGCCACGGAGCGTGCACTATACCGAGGCACTCAAGTTGCGTCGACAACTGCACCAATAAAGGCACAACCCGCAAACGTATGCCAGATAAGACAAAGCGGCATCTTCCGTGAGGAAGATGCCGCTTCATGGGGACCAGCAGAGGAGTGTATGTCCGCGCTTAGAACGCGTCGCCCGGAATGCGAACCCAGCCTTCCATCAGCACGCGTGCGCTGCGGCTCATGATGGCTTTCGTCACGGTCCATTCACCGTCGACCTTGGCGGCCTGCGCACCCACGCGCAGCGTGCCAGACGGATGGCCGAACCGCACGGCCTCGCGTTCGCCGCCGCCAGCCGCCAGGTTCACCAGCGTTCCGGGGATCGCCGCGGCGGTGCCGATGGCAACGGCGGCGGTGCCCATCATCGCGTGGTGCAGCTTGCCCATCGACAGCGCACGGACCAGCAGGTCTACGTCCGAAGCGTTGACGGTCTTGCCGCTCGATGCGGTGTAGGTAGCCGGCTTCGCCACGAAGGCAACCTTCGGCGTGTGCTGGCGCCGGGCCGCTTCGTCGATATCGCGGATCAGGCCCATGCGCTTGGCGCCGTACGCACGGATCGTCTCGAACATCGCCAGCGCCTTGGGGTCGCCGTTGATCGCTTCCTGCAGCTCGGTGCCGGTGTAGCCGATAGCCTCGGCATTGACGAAGATCGTCGGGATGCCGGCGTTGATCATCGTGGCCTTGAGCGTGCCGACGCCGGGCACTTCCAGGTCATCGACGAGGTTGCCGGTCGGGAACATCGAGCCGCCGCCATCGTCGCCTTCGTCGGCGGCCGGGTCCATGAACTCCAGCTGGACTTCGGCTGCCGGGAACGTGACGCCATCGAGTTCGAAGTCGCCCGTTTCCTGCACCGCGCCGTTGGTGATCGGCACGTGCGAGATGATGGTCTTGCCGATATTGGCTTGCCAGATCCTGATCGTCACAGTGCCGTTCTGCGGAATCCGCGCGGCATCGATAAAGCCGTTGCTGACCGCGAACGGGCCCACGGCGGCCGACAGGTTGCCGCAGTTGCCGCTCCAGTCGACAAACGGCTGGTCGATCGATACCTGACCGAACAGATAGTCGACGTCGTGGTCCGGACGCGAGCTCTTCGAGACCAGCACGGTCTTGCTGGTGCTCGAAGTGGCCGCGCCCATGCCGTCGATCTGCTTGCCGTACGGATCAGGGCTACCGATCACGCGCATCAGCACCGCGTCACGGGCCTTGCCCGGGACCTGCGCGGCCTCGGGCAGGTCCTGCACGCGGAAGAACACGCCCTTGCTCGTGCCGCCACGGATGTACGTGGCGGGGATTCTGATTTGGGGTACATGTGCCATCGTCAGATTCCTTATCAGGCCGCTGCGCGCGAGGACTCGAGGAAGTCCTGCGCAAAGCGCTGCAACACGCCGCCGGCCTCGTAGATCGACACTTCTTCGTCGCTGTCGAGGCGGCACAGCACCGGCACTTCCACGCGCTCGCCGTTCTTGCGGTGGATCACCAGCGTCAGCGCCGCGCGCGGCTTGCGTTCGCCGATGATGTCGAACGTTTCCGTGCCGTCGATGCCGTACGTGGCACGGTTCTCGCCAGTCTTGAACTCCACGGGCAGCACGCCCATGCCGATCAGGTTGGTGCGGTGGATGCGCTCGAAGCCTTCGGCAACGATGGCTTCCACGCCAGCCAGGCGTACGCCCTTGGCGGCCCAGTCACGCGACGAGCCCTGGCCATAGTCGGCCCCGGCCACCACGATCAGCGGCTGCTTGCGATCCATGTAGGTCTCGATGGCTTCCCACATGCGCACGACCTTGCCTTCCGGCTCCACACGCGTCAGCGAACCCTTCTTGACCGCACCGTCGACCACGGCCATCTCGTTGATCAGCGTCGGGTTGGCGAACGTGGCGCGTTGCGCGGTCAGGTGGTCGCCGCGGTGCGTTGCGTACGAGTTGAAGTCTTCCTCTGGCAGGCCCATCTTGGCCAGGTACTCGCCGGCCGCACTGTTCAGCAGGATCGCATTCGACGGCGACAGGTGATCGGTGGTGATGTTGTCGCCGAGCACTGCCAGCGGACGCATGCCGCGCAGCGTGCGCTCGCCGGCCAGCGCGCCTTCCCAGTACGGCGGACGGCGGATGTACGTGCTTTGCGGACGCCAGTCGTAGAGCGGGCTGATCGACGTATCGTTCTGTGCCTGCAGCGCGAACATCGGCTCGTAGACCTTGCGGAACTGCTCGGGCTTCACGCTCTGCTTGACGATCTCGTCGATCTCTTCGTCGGTCGGCCAGATGTCCTTGAGGTACACGGGCTTGCCGCTGGCATCGGTGCCCAGCGCATCGCGTTCGATGTCGAAGCGGATCGTGCCGGCGATCGCGTAGGCCACCACCAGCGGCGGCGAGGCCAGGAAGGCCTGCTTCGCGTACGGGTGGATACGACCGTCAAAGTTGCGGTTGCCGGACAGCACGGCCGTGGCGTACAGGTCGCGGTCGATGATCTCCTGCTGGATCTTCGGATCGAGCGCGCCGGACATGCCGTTGCAGGTCGTGCAGGCGAACGCCACGATGCCGAAGCCGAGCTTTTCCAGGTCCGGCAGCAGGTTGGCTTCTTCCAGATACAGCTCCACCGCCTTCGATCCCGGCGCCAGCGACGACTTGACCCAGGGCTTGCGGGTCAGGCCGCGTTCATTGGCGTTGCGGGCCAGCAGCGCGGCGGCAATCACGTTGCGCGGGTTGCTGGTGTTCGTGCAGCTGGTGATGGCGGCGATGATGACGGCGCCGTCGGGCATCTGGCCCGGCACTTCTTCCCACTTGCCGGCGATGCCGCGTGCGGCCAGGTCGGAGGTCGGCAGGCGCTTGTGCGGGTTGGACGGGCCAGCCATGTTACGCACCACGGAGGACAGGTCGAACTTGAGCACGCGCTCGTATTCGGCCGTCTTCAGCGCATCGGCCCACAGGCCGGCGGCCTTGGCGTAGGTTTCCACGAGCTGGACCTGCGCGTCTTCCCGGCCGGTCAGGCGCAGGTATTCGGTGGTCTGCTCGTCGATGAAGAACATCGCGGCCGTGGCGCCATATTCGGGGGCCATGTTCGAGATGGTTGCGCGGTCGCCGAGCGTCAGCGTCGAAGCGCCTTCGCCGCGGAATTCCAGATACGCGCCGACCACCTTTTCCTTGCGCAGGAATTCGGTCAGGGCCAGCACGATGTCGGTGGCGGTGATGCCAGGCTGGCGGCGGCCAGTCAGTTCCACGCCGACGATGTCAGGCAGGCGCATCCACGATGCACGGCCCAGCATCACGTTCTCGGCTTCCAGGCCGCCCACGCCGATGGCGATCACGCCAAGCGCGTCAACGTGCGGCGTGTGGCTGTCGGTGCCAACGCAGGTATCGGGGTAGGCCAAGCCGTTGTCGGCATGGATGACCGGCGACATCTTCTCCAGATTGATCTGGTGCATGATGCCGTTGCCCGGCGGGATCACGTCGACGTTGCGGAACGCCTTCTTGGTCCAGTTGATGAAGTCGAAGCGGTCTTCGTTACGGCGATCTTCGATGGCGCGGTTCTTCGTGAACGCATCGGGGTCGAAACCGCCGCATTCAACGGCCAGCGAGTGATCGACGATCAGCTGCACCGGCACCACCGGGTTGACCTTGGCGGGGTCGCCGCCCTGGTCTGCGATGGCGTCGCGCAGGCCGGCCAGGTCCACCAGCGCGGTCTGGCCGAGAATGTCGTGGCAGACCACGCGGGCCGGGAACCACGGGAAATCGAGGTCACGCTTGCGCCCGATCAGTTGCTGGAGCGAGGCGGTCAGCGTGGCGGGGTCGCAGCGGCGCACGAGGTTCTCGGCCAGCACGCGCGACGTGTAGGGCAGCTTGTCATAAGCGCCCGGGGCGATGGCTTCAACCGCGGCGCGCGCGTCGAAGTAGTCGAGCTTGGTGCCGGGCAGCGGCTTGCGGAATGCAGTGTTCATGGCGTCGTGAGGACTGTTCGTGCCGGCCGCCGCGTCCGGCCCCGAGGGGATCGATGCGCGGACGGCGGCACGTTTTTCTTGCAATACAGGCGCGCCTTAGGCTCGTTTTTCGATCGGCACGAACTTCAGGTTCTCCGGACCGGTGTAGTTGGCGGTCGGACGAATGATCTTGTTGTCGATGCGTTGCTCGATCACGTGCGCGGCCCAGCCCGAGGTACGGGAGATGACGAACAGCGGCGTGAACATCGAGGTCGGCACACCCATCACGTGGTAGCTCACCGCGCTGAACCAGTCGAGGTTCGGGAACATCTTCTTGGCGTCGGCCATCACCGTTTCCAGGCGCTCGGCGATGTTGAACATCTTCATCGAGCCGGCGTCCTTCGACAGCCTGCGGGCCACGTCCTTGATCACCTGGTTACGCGGGTCGGCGATCGTGTACACCGGGTGGCCGAAGCCGATCACGACTTCCTTGTTTTCCACGCGGCGACGGATGTCGGCCTCAGCCTCGTCCGGGGTGTCGTAGCGCTTCTGGATCTCGAAGGCCACTTCGTTGGCGCCGCCGTGCTTCGGACCGCGCAGCGCGCCAATGCCGCCGCAGATGGCCGAATACATGTCGGAGCCCGTGCCGGCCACCACGCGGCAGGCGAACGTCGATGCGTTGAACTCGTGCTCTGCGTACAGGATCAGCGAGGTCTGCATCGCGCGTTCCCACAGCTTCGACGGGGCTTCGCCGTGCAGCAGGTGCAGGAAGTGGGCGGCGATCGAGTCGTCGTCGGTTTCCACTTCGATGCGGCGGCCGTTGTGGCTGTAGTGGTACCAGTACAGCAGCATCGAGCCCATGCTGGCCATCAGGCGGTCGGCGATGTCACGCGCGCCCGGGGTGTTGTGATCGTCCTTCTCCGGCAGCACGGTGCCCAGCACCGAAACGCCGGTGCGCATCACGTCCATCGGGTGGGCGCTAGCCGGCACCCATTCGAGGGCGGCCTTGACGTTGGCGGGCAGGCCGCGCAGCGCCTTCAGCTTGGTCTTGTAGGCGGCCAGTTCGGACTTGTTCGGCAGCTTGCCGTGGACCAGCAGGTGAGCGATTTCCTCGAATTCGCAGGTGTCGGCGATGTCGAGGATGTCGTAGCCGCGATAGTGGAGGTCATTGCCGCTGCGGCCCACGCTGCACAGTGCGGTGTTGCCTGCTGCGACACCCGACAGGGCAACGGACTTCTTGGGCTTCGGGGTGGCCAGCGGTTGGGCTTCGGACATGAGGGTCTCCTGGTTAAGCTTGGTGTGTTTGCGTGCGGTCATGGCGGTGGGTGCTGAATCAGCGGCCCTTGCCCTGTGCGAAAAGCGAGTCGAGCTTCTGCTCGAAGTCATGGTAGCCGATGCGATCGTAGAGTTCGGCGCGCGTCTGCATCGTGTCGACCACGTTCTTTTGCGTGCCGTCGCGGCGGATCGCCTCGAAGACGTTTTCGGCTGCCTTGTTCATGGCACGGAATGCCGACAGCGGGTACAGCGACATGGCAATACCAACGCTGCGAAGGTCGTCCAGCGTGAAGTACGGCGTGGCGCCGAACTCGGTCAGGTTGGCCAGAACCGGCACCTTCACGGCATCGACGAACTTGCGGTACATGTCGAGGTCGGTCATGGCCTCGGGGAAGATTGCATCGGCGCCGGCTTCCACGCAGGCCACGGCACGCTCGATGGCGCTGTCCAGGCCTTCCACGGCCAGTGCATCGGTACGGGCCATGATCACGAAGTGCTCGTCGGTGCGTGCGTCGACGGCGGCCTTGATACGGTCGACCATCTCACCCTTGGTGACGATTTCCTTGTTCGGGCGGTGGCCGCAGCGCTTGGCGCCGACCTGGTCTTCGATATGCATGGCGGCTGCGCCGAACTTGATCAGCGAGCGCGTGGTGCGGGCCACGTTGAAGGCAGAGGAGCCAAAGCCGGTGTCGACGTCGACCAGCAGCGGGGTGTCGCACACGTCGGTGATGCGGCGGATGTCGGTCAGCACGTCGTCGAGATTCGAGATGCCGAGATCGGGCAGGCCTAGCGAGCCGGCGGCCACGCCGCCACCCGACAGGTAGATCGCGCGGTAGCCCGCACGCTTGGCCAGCAGCGCGTGATTGGCGTTGATGGTGCCCGGGATCTGCAGCGGGCTTTCATCGATCAGGGCCTGGCGGAAGCGTGCGCCGGCGGAGCGGGCGAGTTCGGTGGCGGTAAAGGTCATGGCGTGAATCCGTTATTCGTGAATGCTGAAACCTGTCTGAACAGGGCCGCCCTATGGCGCAAGGCGTGTGCCAGCCCGCAAGTGACGGGTACGGCAACCGCCTGCCGGGCTGCCGAACCGGCGGTTATCCCTTATTCATCAGGGGGTTACATCGTGCGAGTGCTGTGTGAGGCCCGAATTCAGATGCTGCATCTGGCACATTTCGCATTCGAATTTGAAATTCATTGCATTTCAAAGTTGAAATGCGAGGCGGGCCGGCGCACAATCCACAACGACTATACGCCCGTCGCAGACGCTGTTCCATGACTCCTTCGCCCCCCACTGTCCAGCAGCCTATTTCCCTGAATCCGTCCGGTCCGGTGGCACCCGGCGCCCGCCCGCGTATCTGGGCCATGGGCATCAGCCGTCTCTCGCGGGCCTTTGCCGAACTGATTCCCGCCTATGCTGGCCGCGCGGAGTTCCGGATCGTCGGCCGGGCGTTCGAGGCAGCCGCCAGTGCAATCAACCGGGAGGCGCGCGAGAACCGCGTCGATGTGGTGGTGGCGGGCGGATCGAACGGCGCCTATCTGCGCCAGCACGTTGATGTGCCCGTGGTGCTGGTCAAGGTGACCGGCTTTGACGTGATGAGCGCACTGGCCACCGCGCGCCGGATCTCGCCCAAGGTGGCGCTGGTGACCCATGCGTCGACCTATGCCGAGGTCGATGAATTCGTGCGTGCCTTCTCGCTCGATATCCCGCGATATACCTATCTGACCGAAGACGATGCCACGGCACGCGTGCGCGCGCTCAAGGAGGAGGGTGTGCGCGTGGTGGTTGGCCCGGGCATGGTGACCGACCTGGCCGACAAGTACGGACTCGTCGGCGTATTCCTGTACTCGGGCAACGCGGTGCGGCTGGCGCTGGAAGACGCAATCGAGGCCGCGCGCCTGCGCCGTATCGAATCCACCCGGCGCGAGTACGTGAACACGATCCTGGCCCACCTGAATGAAGGGGTGGCGGCCGTCGACGGCGAGGGGCGCGTGCAGGCGTTCAATCCGGCGATGGAGCGTTTCCTGGGCGCGCCGGCCGGCGTCGCGGTGGGCCGCAAGCTGTCCACGCTGGCGCCGGGCCTGTCGCTCGACGGCGTGATGCAGAGCGGCACGCGCGAACTGGAGGCGATCCATCGGCTCGGCGACAAGATGGTGGTGGTCAACCGGATTCCGATTGTCGGGGAGACAGGTACCACGGGCGCGGTACTGACGATCCAGGATGCCAACGCAATTCATCGCGCCGACCGCAACCTGCGGTCCCGTTCGCGTGCCCGGGCCGCCGGCGTGCGGTACAGCCTGGAGGACCTGGCCGGCGACTCCCCGGCGATGAACGATTTGCGCGCGTTGGCGCGGCGTTATGCGCTGGTCGATTCAACGGTGCTGGTCAGCGGCGAGAGCGGCACCGGCAAGGAAGTGCTGGCGCAGGGTATGCACGATGCCAGCCCGCGGCGCGCGTTTCCGTTTGTCGCGGTCAACTGCGCGGCATTTCCCGAGACTCTGCTCGAATCTGAGCTGTTCGGCTACGAGGAAGGCGCATTCACCGGCGCGCGGCGTGGCGGCAAGGCGGGCCTGTTTGAGTCGGCCCATAACGGCACGCTATTTCTCGACGAGATTGGCGACATGCCCCCGGCACTGCAAACGCGCCTGCTGCGCGTGCTGCAGGAAAAACAGGTGCTGCCGATTGGCGCCATCGAAGCGGTGCCGGTCAATGTGCGCGTAATTGCCGCTACCCACCGGGACCTCTCCGCGCTGGTGCGCGAAGGATCGTTCCGCCAGGATCTCTACTACCGGCTCAATATCCTGCGCATCGAGATGCCGCCATTGCGCGACCGCGCGGCGGACCTGCCCGTGCTGGCTGAACTGCTGTACCGGCGCGCCCAGGAGCGGCTTGGCATTGCCGAGGCGCAAGCACTGCCCGCGATTGTCCGTGCCCGACTGGCGCGCTACGCGTGGCCGGGGAATATTCGCGAGCTGGAAAACGTGACCGAACGGATCGCCGTGCTCGTGGCCGGCGCCAACCTGACGCCGGCAGCCTTGCAGCGCGAGTTGCAGGCAGCGGTGCCAGAACTGTTCTCAGGCGACCAGGGGATTGCCATCGCGATGGCCGAGGGCGAACCCGCGCAGTCGCTGGCCGGGGTCTCCAAGGCAAGCCAGGCGGAGCATATCCGCCGTGTGCTGGCCGACTGCGGCGGAAATCGCGCGGCGGCGTGCGCGCAGTTGGGTATCAGTCCGACGACGCTGTGGCGGCGGTTGCGTGAGGGGTGATCCTGATCGCTGCCGGTCGGTGGTGAAATCATTATCGCCTCTATCAAGTTGGGGCGATGTTCGGGCAAGAGGCACACTGGCTGGTGGCAATTGGAGCGGCATCCTGCGCAAGTTCCTAGCATGTGCATCAATATTGTGTATATCGTAGAATATTTAAATATTGGATAACTAAAAATTAAATTCCTTTAATAATAAAAATGCTGTTTTCATGGGAATAAAAAAGGTAGCCTTCGGCGCTCGGGTTCTCTGGGTCAACCGATATGTCAGCTGCCACATCTACCAGTCCACCACTCCCCCCACTAAAGTTATTGCGCTTCGTTTTTCCGCTACGCAAAAAGGTGCAAGGTAACGACGCGGAGTCCGTTGAGATCACTGACGAACATGAATTTCATAAGCTCTTGACGAAGGAGCCGTCGGGTACCTTTGCGGTCAGCCGCAATGGCATGTGGCACGGAGGTATCCACATTTCCGAGGCCGGGGCCGGCCAGTGTCTGGACCTGGAGGGTGGGGTGCGTTGCATCGCTGATGGCGAGGTCGTCGCGTGGCGGCTGAATCGAAACTATCCGGTCAGCGAGTTGCCTGCCCAGGCTGATATGCCGTCCATCAAGGCTCCCTATAGCACTGGCTTTGCCCTGGTTCGCCACTCGATGGAGTTTCCCCGGGGTACCAAGCTGGTGTTCTTCAGCCTGTACATGCACCTGCAGGATTTTGCCGGGTATGACGGTGACAAGAAACTGCGTAGGCCCGCATACTGGTCGCCAGAGTTCAAGGTGACGGCCTTTGCCCGAGACAAGCCATATGCGAGGGCATCTGGTCAAGCTGCGCCACCTGAGCAGACGGGGCTGAGGGTCCGTGTTACGAAGCCAGACGGCGCGCCCTTGTGCATTTTGCCCCGAGGAGCACAATTCAGCATCAGTGAACGCGCGGGCGACTGGGGCAGGATCAAGGATGCGCATGGCGCGCAGCCTTATCCACCCAGGGCGGGAGGCTACGCTGCACCAGCAGATGCCCTAGGCGGGTGGGCCTTCCTGGGCAACACGAACGGCGGCCCAGCGGTTGACGAGGTCATGCCGGACACATTCTTCGACCGTGTGGTCATTCCTCCTGCGCCAATCAAGATCAAGGCAGGCGAACTGGTCGGACACCTAGGTCGCCATGATTCGCTCAACCAGTTGATCGCGAACCGGATGGTGCACATCGAGGTTTTTTCCGGGGACGACATCAAGGCCTTCCTCAAGCAGGGGCGTGCGTGGATCTCGGAGAACTCGCATCGGCCCGACGCTTGGGAGGCGCTGGGATTGCCTGGCGATCCAACGATCTTGCGCGTGGACAGAAGGACCAAGCTCTACAAGGCGGCCAATCACGAAGGGCAGGACGCTCCCCAGACAGACGTCATCTACGTGGCGGCACTAGCAGAACTCGCCAGGCGGAAGGAGAACTCCTACACCGAAACTGAAGCGGGCCCTGACCGTCGGCGGCGATGGTGGAAGGTCGAGAGTGCGAATGTATTGCGTCACCCCATCAGTGGTTGGGTGCGGGAGGAGAATTTTGCGGGCGGCAGGGTCACGCTCGAGTCTGCACAGGCTTGGATCGATTTCGACGTCTTCGAGGGGGCGCACGACCCGACCCACACAACGTTTGTCAATGCCAGGGCGCATGTCGACCACGGATTAGGGGCGGATGTGCCTGCGCCAAGCGCACTGGAAAAGCTCAATCCATTGATGGCCAAGGTCTATCGTGCCGTCTATCAGACCGGGGACGGTAGCCAGGCTGCCGACGAACTGCGCGTCGCCTGCGACGACCCGTGGCGGGCATTAAGCCTGTCACGACTCATCATCAAGCACGAGAGCGAATGGGCCAACCCTGCCAAGTGGAAACAGCTTGTCCGGGAAATCGAAAATCAGGCCGGGGCGAAAGCGCTGCACGAGGCCGAGCAGATGCGAATCGAGAAGCTGGTCTGGTGGGATGAGGTGAAGGCAGGCGTCCCGGATCTGCCGCTGCCGAATGTGTTTCATATTCATCCGGTGGGGTTCGTCGGGAATTTCTTCAACAAGTTTCGATTTACATCGGCGCAGTTGAAGAGGCTCTTTCCAAGAGCCAGGGACTCCCTGCTCGTTGAGATTGTTGATGAACTCAATGCGCATATCGATTTCTACAAGCTTGATACGCCATTGAGAAGAGCTCATTTCTTTGCGCAGGTCATGCAGGAGACAGGGTCGTCGATCGGCCTTGAAGAGGGGTTTGTATGGAGCGCGGAAAATCTCAAAAGAACTTTCTCATATTTTCGTCGCAATCCGGAGATGGCGGACGCGCACGGATATGCCAGTCAGCGCGGAGTAAAGGAAGACGGTGCTAGGATGGCCCAGACGGATTTTGAGGCAATCGCGAATGGTGCTTATTGCAACAGGAGGGATCTTGGAAATGGCGACTATAAGAGTGGAGATGGATGGAAATATCGCGGGCGCGGCTTGAAGCATTTGACTGGGCGCGCAAATTATCGAGCGTTCACAGCCTGGCATGTCGAAAATCAGGCGGAATGGCCAACTGAACTGCTTGATTTTGAACAGGCTCCAGATCTGCTGCTTTCTGCAAAGTATGCGGTTCGGTCTGCTGTATATTTTTGGCTGAGTGGGAGGTTGCCAGAAAAAGCTGATCGTGGATCGGATTCAAGTCATGTTGATGATATTACTGAAATTGTGAACTTTCATACAGATAGCAGGGCGGCTCGTGTCAGAAATTTCGAGTTTATATGGTCACAAGGAGTTTTGAATTGAAATGGTTTCATGGTCTCTCTCTTTTTTGTTTGGGTTTTTCTGCCGCGGCCCAACCATGCGGGGCGAACAATGATACTCTTTGCCGTCCAACTGAGGAGGTCTATTTTAGTTGTGCAACGAGTAGTGAAAGGATTATATCTTTGTGTGCATCGGGAAATATATCCCCAAATAACGGCCATGTTCAGTACCGATTTGGGGGGCTAGGCGATATCGAGCTTCAATATCCACGCGTGGCGGATGTGCCGTTTAACCGATTCTTTATTAGCGACATTCATGCGGGTGGCGTAAGTTTTACTCATGTAAGATTCAAATCTAATGGATATGATTATGTTATATATGACGGATTTCCGAGTGGTGTCTATGTTTTGAAAGATGGTCGCAACGTCGCGAATCATGTTTGCAGTTCGGGTGCAGCCACTTATCGCCTGAGTCCAAGGGCGTTCCGGGGGATAACAACCGTTCCGCCCGACGATGAGATCGATGGTTAAGGGGATGTGCGAGGCATTGAAGCGATTGCTGGCCGGTAGCGGAATCCAGCGATTCTAAGATTTGCAATTAACGGCCAAAATTTCACCACGCCAACAGACAGAAGCTTGCAAAACTCGTCAAGCATCATCTGCCAACCGCACTCCCGTGAACTGCCATCGCTGATGCGGATAGAAGAAGTTGCGATAGCTTGCGCGGATATGCGACTCGGACGTGACGCACGACCCGCCGCGCAGCACCATCTGGCTGCTCATGAACTTGCCGTTGTACTCGCCCACGGCACCAGCGTTCGGCCGGAAGCCGGGATAGGGGAGGAAGGCGCTGCCGGTCCATTCCCAGACGTCGCCGAACATCTGTCGCAAGGCTCCGGCCGTGTTCTGGCGATCGGGCAGGGGGCGTAGCACGCGATCTTCGACAAAATTTCCCGTGGCCGCCAGGTTGCGTGCCGCATGTTCCCATTCGGCCTCGGTGGGCAGGCGGCGCTCGGCCCAGCGAGCGAACGCGTCGGCTTCGAAGAAGCTCACATGCGTCACCGGGCTTTCCGGATCGACAGGCTGCATGCCGCGCAGCGTCATCTGCCACCATGTGCCGTCGTGGTCTTCCCAGTAGAGCGGTGCCTCGATGGCGTTGTCGCAGACCCAGCGCCAGCCGTCCGATAACCAAAGCCCGGCAGTCTGGTAGCCGCCGTCCTCGATGAACTCGAACCACTGCCGGTTGCTGACCGGGTGCGAACACAACGCGTAGGGCTGCAACAGGACTTGATGGCGCGGGCTTTCGCAATCGAACGCGAAGCCGTCGCCGCCGTGCCCGATGCTCACCACGCCCCCCGGGATCGAGATCCATTCAGGCTCGGGGCGAGGGTCCGTGATGACCGGCGATGCCAGCGTCGGGGCATAGGCCGGACGCAGCGGATTCTGCGCGAACAGGTGCAGGATGTCGGTGAGCAAAAGCTCCTGGTGCTGCTGCTCGTGATTTAGTCCAAGCGTGATCAGGGCGGCTTCGGTGTCGGTCTGTGCGCGCATCAGCAGCGACTCCATCGCTTCGTCGACGGCCTCGCGATAGGCCAGCACCTCGTCGAGCGTCGGGCGCGTCAGCAGTCCACGGCGCGGGCGAGGGTGGCGGGCGCCAACCGCTTCATAGTACGAGTTGAACAGATAGCGATACTGCGGATCGACCGGCTCATAGTCAGGCAGCCGCGCGGCGAGTACGAATTCCTCGAAGAACCACGCGGTATGTGCAAGGTGCCATTTCGCCGGACTTGCATCGTCCATTGACTGCACTGTGGCGTCAGCATCTGACAGATCTGCCACCAGTGCTTCCGTGGCATTGCGCACATGGCGGTAGCGGCTGAGAAGGGCGGGTTCCTGCGGGGGATGACTGGCGGCGGCAGGCAGCAAGGCTGAAGGCATGCAGGCTCCTGGAAGGCGCGGCAAATGTCGAACCATCATAGACCCATACGCACGCCGGGGCGAGCCGCCCGGCCGGGGGGATCATGCCGCCACTCCCGATACCCCATAGCGCAAATAAAAAAACAGGTGCCCCGGGAGAGGCACCTGTCGCAGCGAAGACGGCGCCGAGGGGGCGGCGCCGGTACTACACGGAGACGAAGATAAGGTTCAGGCGCAGGCTCAGGCTCAGGCGGCAGCGCGCACGGCGTCGTTGAGTGCCGCGATCTGCGTACGCGCGGTGCTCAGGCCCGCTTCGCGTGCGTCGGGGCCCATCGCCAGGCCGTGGGCGCGGACGATGCTGATATCGGTGATGCCCAGGAAGCGCAGCACCGTATCGATGGTGATCTCATGCAGGTCCAGCGCGTTGGAATCCTGACGCACACCGCCTCGCGACGACACGACGATGGTGCGCTTGCCTGTGGCCAGGCCTTCCGGGCCATTGGCGGTGTAGCGGAACGTGCGGCCGGCCTGGGCGATGCGATCGATCCACGCCTTGAGCTGGCTCGGGATGCCGAAGTTGTACTGCGGCACGCCGATAACCAGCACGTCCGCGGCCATGAATTCGGCAAGGAACGCTTCGGTGCGATCGAGTTCGGCTTGCTGCACGGCGTTCAGGCCGTCCTTCGGGCCGCCCAGCACGGGCAGCAGGTGGTTGCCCAGGTGGGCGGGCGCTTCGCGGTCCAGGTCACGCACGGTGACCTTGGCACCCGGGTTCTTTGCAACGAGGTCGGCCACGATGCTGGCGGTCAGGGTGCGCGATACGGAGTTGTCGCCCAGTACGCTCGAATCGATCTGCAGGATGTTCATGTCTGGCTCCACTAAGGTTCGGTTGGGATGGCTGAAAGATAGTGGGTCCCCATTGGTGCCGGTAGTGAGGCAAAATGCAAATGATTGTTCTGCCGACGCAACGACGCATGTCCAGACGCCGTTGCATGTATTGAAGGAGCCCGGCCATGCAGGATCTCAACGATTTGTCGCTGTTTGCCCAGGTGGTACAGCACGGCAGCTTTTCAGCGGCGAGCCGGGCCATCGGTGTGCCGAAATCGCGGCTTTCACGTCGGATCGCGCAGCTTGAAAGGGATCTGGGCGTGCAATTGCTGCGCCGGACCACTCGACAAGTGCGTGTAACACCACTCGGCGAGGCGTACTACGAGCGTTGCCGCGAGATGCTCGACGCAGCGGAAGCCGCCCGGGAAGTGATTGAACATGCGCGCGAACAACCGGGCGGTTCTCTCAGGGTGAGCTGCCCGGTGGGCATTGCGCAGGTGTTGCTGGCCCCGTCGATCGGCCATTTCATGCGCGCGAATCCGGGCATCCAGCTTGAGATCGAGGCCACCAACCGCCGTGTGGATGTGATCGCCGAGGGCTTTGACCTGGCGCTGCGCGTGCGCAATGTGCTTGAGGACTCCAGCCTTGCGGTGCGCACGTTCGGCAAGAGCGAGTTGCGGCTGGTGGCCAGTCCTGCATTGCTCGACAGTATCGGCCGGCCACGCACGCCCCAGGCGCTGGAGGGCATGCCCGGCGTGGACCAGAAGCCGCACGACGGCAAGTACGTCTGGACACTGTTCTGCAAGACCGGTGAGCAGGTGCAGGTTGGCTATGACCCGAAACTGGTGACTGATGAATTTGCGCTGCTGCGCGAGGCGGCAATCGCCGGCATTGGCGTGGCGCTGCTGCCAAGCATGTACTGCCGCGACGCCGTGGAACGCGGCGATCTGGAAGTGGTGTTGCCGCAGTGGGACCTGCCGATGGGGGTGCTCCACGCAGTATTTCCGTCGCGTCAGGGCGTGACGCCGGCCCTGCGGCGTCTGCTGGACTATCTGGCCGACGTGCTGCCCGAATGCGCGCGCAAGATCGGCATGGTGCCGACCACCAGCCTGGGCATGCATGTGGCGCCACCGACCGAACCCGCTGCACGTGCCGATAGCAGCGCGATGCAGCCGGACCAGCCGTGAAGTAGCCGTGAAATAGCCGTGAAACTGCCAAGGCGCCGTGCCGCAGCGCCTTTACCTTCACGCCGGCACGATCTAAGGTAAGTTGTGCAGGTCACATGCGCATGGTGCGGCGCGCCGTGCGCGGCTGCCATCCAACTCCAGGGAGCCGTCGAGATGATGAGTCGCACGCAGGGATCGCAGGACTTCGGCAAGGCCTTACTCCGCATCGTGCTGGGCGCACTGATCCTGGTGCACGGCATCTCCAAGATCATCGCCGGTCCGGGATTCGTGGTGCAGGTCGTCACGCAGGCGGGCTTGCCGGCACAGACGGCCTATCTGGTCTATGTGGGCGAGGTGGTGGCACCCATCCTGCTGATCATCGGCCTGTGGACGCGGGCGGCAGCGCTGATCATTGCCATCAACATGGTCTTTGCGCTATCGCTGGTCCACTTGAAGCAGCTTACCGAGATGGCATCCACCGGTGGCTGGGCGCTGGAACTGCAGGGGATGTACCTGGCTGGCGCGCTGGCGGTTGCGCTGCTCGGCGCGGGCCGGTTGAGCATGGGCGGCATCGACGGCAAATGGAACTGAGACACTGACGGAGGGAGCCGCAATGCAGGGCCTTCTCAGACAGGCTGGGCGCGCGCTGGCGGGGCCAGCGCCGGCGATTCTGGCTACGGCCACCGTGGCGACCATGGTGGCCATGCTGGCGGGCTGTGCCACGGGGCCGGACATCCGCGCTGATTACAACCATGCCAATGATTTCTCGAAGTACCGCACGTTCGGGTTCGTCGCCCGGCCCGGCACGGACCGCGAAGGCTACGAGAGTCTGACCACGCAGTACCTGAAGACCGCCATCCAGCGCGAGATGACGGCGCGCGGCTACCGGTATTCGGCGCACCTGCCTGACCTGCTGGTCAATTTCAATGCGCAGCTGCGCCAGAAGGTGGTCAGCGAACCGCCACCGATGCCGCCGCCGGGCTACCTCGGCTACTACGCCTATCGCGGCGGACTCTATGCGCCATGGCCGGGCTACGGCTTCTATAGCGATACCTATACGTACACGGAAGGCACGCTCAATATCGACCTCGTCGATGCGCAGCGGAACCAGCTTGTCTGGGAAGGCGTGGCGCAGGGCGACGCCAGCCAGTCCGATCCGCAGGCCAATCAGCAGGCCATCGACAAGGTCGTCAACCAGATCTTTCTGAAGTACCCATTCCGCGCGCCGCAGTGACCGTTGCCGGCAAATCTTCAGATTTGCCGTGCGTTTTGCGACATCAGGTCACAAATTCGGACATGGGACACCGGCCAGACCCGCTACAATCGCTGCCCGTAGTTTTGAACGTGTCATATTCATCATGGGTCTGGGCTGGTTCGGATTGTCGACCTTCTGGCTGTTGCCACTTGTCTGGCGAACAGTGGGGCGTTTGCTGGCTGGCGAGCGGCGGCTGTTTGGCCGTGGCTCGCTGCGCGTATTGCTCGGTACGGTGTTTGTACTGGGGGCCAGCGCCACGCTTGAATCGCTGACTGGCGGCGAGGGTGCGACCGCGGGCGGCGCCGTAGGGCACGCCATGGCGGGCATGGCCAGCGGCATGCTCGGGTGGACCGGCGCGCTGCTGATGATGCTCGCGGTGCTGGGCATGGCGGCGCCGATGGTATTCGGCGAGACCTGGCGCAGCCTTTTCATGCTGCGCAAGCCGCGCGCCGAGGGCGATGGCGATCATGCCGATGCAAGGGCGCCGTCGCGTGCCAATGCCCGCGCCAATACACGTACCAATACACGTGCCGAGGCCCGCGTAGACCCGCGCCCGGACTCCCGCCCCAATTTACGCGCCGATTCACGCGCCGATACCCGCGCCGATACCGCCGCCCCGCAGGTTGCGCCGCGCGATTCGATCGATCGCTGGGAGACCACGTCCCTGCCGGGCCAGTCCGCCGCGGGCTGGCAGGGCGGCGCGCCGCGCCACAAGGGTATCGAAGCGGTTTCGGCTCGCCGCCAGCCAGCCTGGCAGCCGCCGCCCCGTACGCGCCAGTCGCCGCCGCAGCCCGGCGAGATCTGGCTGCATCACGCCGATGCGCCAGGTGCCGTCAAGCCGGCTCCGGTAACAACCGCTGCCGAGACGGGTGCGCCGAAGACGCCGGCAGCCGCTGCGCCGCGCGCTATCACCCCGTCCGTGCCGCCCGCGCCGACGCGCCCCGCACCGGCCTCATCTGCGCAGGCCCGGGTGGAGACGCCGTCCGCACCGAAACCAGCCGTGGCGCGCGCGACGGTGGTCAGCAGCCCGTTCCGCAATCCGCAGCTTGGCGCGCGCTCGGCGATCACGACGCTGCCCGAGGCCAAATCGGCGTCGGTGGCGGCGCCTGTGGTGACGCCGGTGGTGGGGCAGGGCGCCCCGGCAACGGCCGTTGCAGCTGTTGCAATCGCAGACGAAATCACGACCATCGATGCCCCGGTCCCGGCGCCAGCAGAGGACGCGGTACCGGGCAGCACATCGGGCGAGTCTGCCGAAACGGCGGTCACGATGGACGCGATTCGGGAGGAAGCCGAGTCCTTGCTGGCCGAACTGCGTGCCCTGGCGGGCAGGCCAGTGGAAGTGGCGCCCATGGCGGAGCCTGTCGCGCCTGTGATTAAAGCCGAGGCCGCCGAGCCGGTGGAACCCGCTGAGCCGGTAGAACTGGTAGAGCCGATCGAGCCGGATGTAGAGGATTCTCTGGAGGCGCAGTCGGAGCCGGTGACCGAGGTTATCGATGCACCGCAAGCCGTGTCTGACTCCGCCGACGAAGCCATTCAGCAGGCTGTGGCGGCGTCGATGGCTGACGAAGTCCCCTTCGACGAGATCGAGCCCGTGGCCGAGGCCCGAAGTGAAGGTCGGGGCGAAAGCAAGGTGGATGAGCCGGTTGCAGAGCCGATTGAAGAGCCGGTTGCAGAGCAAGCCGAAGCACAGCAAGAGGACCAAGCCGAAGACCAAGCCGAAGACCAAGCCGAGGAACAGGCCGCAGTCGTCGACGCCAATGTCTTCGTCCAGCCCACGCCAAAGCCACGCATCGTGCTGCAGGCCGTGGTTGGCAAGACCGTGGCGCTGGGCGCGCAGGGTTCGCTGGCGACTGTAGCGGCTCCCGTCGCCGCGGCAATTCCGGCCGCTCCGCCCGCGCCGCCGGCTCCGCCCCGCATCGTCGACTATCGCCTGCCGGGCGGCGGCCTGCTGGAAGCGGCCGACGAGAACGCCGAGCAGGTTTCGGAGGAACGGCTGCAGCAGACCGGTGAACTGATCGCGCAGCGCCTGGCCGAGTTCAAGGTGCCGGTGTCGGTGGTTGGTGCCAGCGCCGGTCCGGTCATTACGCGGTTCGAAGTCGATCCGGCGATGGGCGTGCGTGGCGCGCAGGTGGTGGGCCTGATGAAAGATCTGGCCCGCGCGCTTGGCGTGACCTCGATCCGCGTGGTGGAGACGATTCCGGGCAAGACCTGCATGGGTCTGGAATTGCCGAACCCGAAGCGGCAGATGATCCGCCTGTCGGAAATCGTCAACGGCAGCGCGTTCCAGTCGCATGCGTCGAAGCTCGTACTCGCGATGGGCAAGGACATTACCGGCAACCCGGTGGTGACCGATCTGGCGCGCGCCCCGCACCTGCTGGTGGCCGGCACGACCGGCTCGGGCAAGTCGGTGGCCGTCAACGCCATGATCCTGTCGATGCTGTACAAGGCGACACCTGAAGACGTGCGCCTGATCATGATCGACCCGAAGATGCTGGAGCTTTCGGTCTACGAAGGCATTCCGCACCTGCTGGCGCCGGTGGTGACCGATATGAAGCAGGCCGCGCACGCGCTGAACTGGTGCGTTGGTGAGATGGAAAAGCGCTACCGGCTGATGTCGGCGCTTGGCGTGCGCAACCTGGCGGGCTACAACCAGAAGATTCGCGCGGCGGAAGCCGCCGAGCAGAAGGTGCCCAATCCGTTCTCGCTTACGCCCGATGCACCGGAGCCGTTGTCCACGTTGCCGCTGATCGTGGTGGTGATCGACGAACTGGCCGACCTGATGATGGTTGCCGGCAAGAAGATCGAAGAACTGATCGCGCGGCTGGCGCAGAAGGCGCGCGCGGCCGGCATCCACCTGATCCTGGCCACGCAGCGCCCGTCGGTGGACGTGATTACGGGCCTGATCAAGGCCAATATCCCGACGCGCGTGGCGTTCCAGGTGTCGTCGAAAATTGATTCGCGAACGATCCTTGACCAGATGGGCGCCGAAAGCCTGCTGGGGCAGGGCGACATGCTGTTCCTGCCGCCGGGCACCGGCTATCCGCAGCGCGTGCACGGCGCATTCGTGGCCGACGAGGAAGTGCACCGCGTGGTGGAGCACTGGAAGCAGTTCGGCGAACCCGACTACGACGAAGCCATCCTGGCAGGAGATGCGCCCGAAGGCGGCGGCGCCGATCTGTTTGGCGATGGCGGCGACGGCGAGGCAGACCCGCTCTATGACGAGGCCGCCCAGTTCGTGCTGACGTCGCGCCGGGCGTCGATCTCGGCCGTGCAGCGGCAGTTGCGCATCGGCTACAACCGCGCCGCGCGCCTGATCGAGCAGATGGAAGTGGCAGGGCTGGTGTCGGCGATGGGCCGCAACGGCACGCGCGAAGTGGTTGCGCCCGGGCCGGCGGATTGAGGAGCGGAACATGACGGCGACCTCTGGCAACCTTCTGCATGACGTACCGGTTCACGCGTCCGACGAGGTCTTTACCGATCTGCTGCAATGGCAGGCGGCGGGCCGGGTGCGTATCGAACGCATCGTCTCGAACAGCCAGGCCAGCCCGCCCGGCTTCTGGTACGACAGCCCCGATGACGAATGGGTGCTCGTGGTCACCGGCAGCGCCGCCGTGGAAATCGACGATGGCACTGTGCACACGCTGGGTGCGGGACAGTGGCTCCACCTGACGGCCCACTGCCGGCATCGCGTGGCATGGACCGACGCGGCTCAGCCCACGATCTGGCTGGCCGTTCACGTGACGCCCGTGTCCGCGCCTTCGCCTTCACCATCGCCTTCACCTTCACCATCGCCCTGATACGCTGAACCGCCGGATGCCCTTATGATGTCGGGACGTTCCCGAGCAGAGGTTCCGGCTTGCCCATCCCACCCAGGCAGTTCCGCCTCGTTGCCCTGCTGGCATTCCTGCTGGCCATGGTCTTTGGCCCGTGGGCTCATGCTGGCGCCGACACCCTGCGCATTGGCTCCAAGCGCTTCACCGAGTCCTACATCCTTGGCCAGGTCTTGACGCAGGCCGCCGCGCCATACGCAACGGTGCAATACCTGCCCGGCCTGGGCAACACGGCGATCGTCTTCGCGGCGCTGAAGGCCGGCAATATCGATCTCTATCCCGACTACACCGGCACGCTCGCCAGCGAAGTTCTCAAGCTACAGGGTCCTGCCACGCTGGAGCGGATCAACGCGGCGCTGGCGCCGATGGGCCTTGGGGCGGACATCATGCTCGGCTTCGAGAATACCTATGCGATCGCGGTTTCGGAGGCGCGCGCGGGCAGCCTGCGGACGCTCGGCGACCTCGCGCAGCAGCCGGCCTTGCGGCTTGGGCTGTCCCATGAGTTCCTGGGGCGCGCGGATGGCTGGCCGGCGCTCAAGCGCGCGTACCGGCTGCCGCAACAGCCGGTCGGGATTGATCATGGCATCTCCTATGAGGCGCTGGCGCACGGACAGATCGACGCGACCGATATCTATTCGACCGACGCGAAAATCCGCCGCTACCATCTGCGCGTGCTGGAGGACAGCCTGCATGTATTTCCGCGTTATGAGGCGGTAGTCGTCTACCGGCTCGATGTGCCGCGCCGCCATCCAGAGGCATGGCAGGCGCTGCAGCATCTGGCGGGCCGCATCGGCGCGCAGGACATGATCGACATGAACGCCGCCGCCGAAATCGACGGTCAGTCGTTTGAAGCCGTGGCCAGGAGGTTCCTGGCGGGGCATTCCGCCACGCCTGCGAGCGATGCCGCCGCTACCGGTGCCCGGCGCGGCCTGGCTGGCGTGCTGCTTAGCGACGAGACCGGGCGGCTGACCGCCCGGCATCTGGCGCTGGTTGGCGGCGCGGTGGGGGCGGCCACGCTGGTTGGCGTGCCGCTTGGCGTGGTTGCCGCGCGCCGGCGCCGGTTTGGTCAGATACTGCTGGCCGTGGTTGGCATGCTGCAAACCATCCCATCGCTGGCGCTGCTGGCCATGCTGATCCCGCTGCTTGGCCGTATCGGCATCTGGCCGGCGCTGGTCGCACTGTTCCTGTACGCGCTGCTGCCGATCGTGCGCAACGCATGCATCGGCCTGCAGGAGGTGCCGGCCGGCATGCGCGATGCCGCGCGGGCGCTGGGCATGCGGCCGCTGCAGGTGCTCCGGTACGTGGAACTGCCGCTGGCCATGCCCGTGGCGCTGGCTGGTGTCAAGACCGCCGCCATCATCAGCGTGGGCACGGCCACGATTGCCGCGTTCGTCGGGGCCGGCGGCTATGGCGAGCGGATTGTGACGGGGCTGGCGCTGAACGATGCGACCCAGCTTCTGGGCGGGGCGATCCCGGCCGCGCTGCTGGCGCTGGTGGTGCAGGGCGGGTTCGGGCTGGTCGAGCATCTGGGGAATCGAAAGCGCGCACGCTGAGCGAAATTTGAGTAACAATGCGGTGTCCCCCAAAGAGCACAACCAACGGTACTGCGCATGCGTGGATTCGGAAACGGATTACTGGCGTTGATGGCGTGGCTGTCAGCGGCAGCGGCATGGGCCGCGCCGCCGGTTTCATCCGCCGATCAGATCGAGCGCGGGCGCTACGTTGCACGTATCGCCAATTGCGTGGCCTGCCACACGAGCGGCGGCGCGCCGATGGCAGGGGGGCTACCGCTGCAGACTGGCGCCGGCACGGTCTACTCGACCAACATCACACCCGACGCCGAGACTGGCCTGGGCCGATATTCGTTCGAGGACTTCGATCGCGCCGTGCGGCAAGGCGTGGCGCGTGACGGCAGGCGGCTCTATCCGGCCATGCCCTATCCCTCGTACGCGAAGATGACACGTGAAGACGTGGCTGCCGTGTATGCCTGGCTGCGTGCGGAGGTCAAACCGGTGCGGCAGGCCAATCGCGAATCCCGCATGGAATGGCCGTACAGCATACGCTGGCTGATGGTGCCGTGGAACCTGCTGCACCTTGAGCAAGGGCCCGCGCCAGTCAACAAGACCAAGGGCGAAGCATGGAACCGCGGCGCCTACATCGTCCAGGCCGTTGCGCATTGCGGCGCGTGCCATACGCCGCGCGGCATGCTCTTCGGCGAAAGAGGCACCGATACGCGCAGCCGCGACTTCCTGTCCGGCGCGATGGTGGAGGGCTGGTCGGCCACGAACCTGACCGGCGACCCGGTGACCGGCCTTGGCGCGTGGTCGCTGACCGAGATCGTCGAGTATCTGCATACGGGGCGTAACGCCCATGCAACCTCGTTCGGGCCGATGTCCACGGTCATTGCCTCGTCGACCCAGTACATGACGCCAGCCGATCTTGAGGCGGTGGCGACATATCTGAAGTCGATCCCGGGCGCTCGCCGCGAGACCGAGTCGTTCCGTTATGACCCGGCGGTTGCCACGCAGCTTGAGCAGGGCCGGTTCGATACGGCCGGCGCACGCCAGTATGCGACGTACTGCATGCCGTGCCACAACGCCAGCGGCAAGGGCTTTGCGCGCGTGTTCCCGCCGCTGGCGGGAAACCCGACCGTGGTGGACCCGAATCCCGCTTCGCTGGTGAACCTGCTGCTCAATGGTGCCGTCACCGCTCGCGTCAACACCGCGCCAACCGACTATCACATGCCCGGTTACGGCTGGACCATGGAGGACCAGGAACTTGCCCACCTGCTGACCTTTATCCGCAGCAGTTGGGGCAATCGCGCCGCGCCGGTTTCCGTGGAGGCCGTGTCGCAACGCCGAGCCGCGCCTGCAAAGGCATCACCGAACGCACAATGACCATTACTCGCAGAGATTTCCTGAACGGAACCGCGCTGACGATTGCCGCGGGGATGACCCCCGCCAGTCTGCTGCGCGCGGCCGAAACGGCGGCTGCGGGCTATCCTCCGGCCTTGACCGGGCTGCGCGGCAATCACGCCGGCACCTTCACGCTGGCCCACAGTCTGGCCCGCGAAGGCGCCACCTATCCGGGCGTGATGGCGAAGGAATCGTATGACCTGGTGGTAGTGGGCGGGGGGATCGGCGGGCTGTCCGCCGCGTGGTTCTACCAGCAGAAGTTCGGCGCCAAATCCCGGATCCTGATTCTGGACAACCACGACGACTTCGGCGGGCATGCCAAGCGCAACGAGTTCACGGTGCGCGGACGCACGCTGGTGACATACGGCGGCAGCGCTGAAATGCCGCCGTCCGCCAATGACAACGCCGCGGTCCGCACGTTGCTGGCCGGGCTGGAACTTGCGCCGACGTCCCAGGCGCGCCCCGGCGATGACTATGCGCGACGCGGTCTTGGGCGTGCGGTCTTCTTCGACGCTGAGCATTTCGGGCGCGACCAGTGGCTGGCCGGCGACCCGTTCGCCGCGCTTATCGATGCACGCAATGGCGGCACGCGCCCGGCGCTGGACGATCTTGGCGCGTTTCTCAACGCGGCGCCGTTATCCCCGGCCGACCGTCCGGCATTGCAGCGGCTGGCGCAGGGCGAGACCGACTACCTGGCTGGCATGCCGGCCGATGCGCGGGCGCGTTATCTGCAAACCACGCGCTACGCGACATTTCTTCGCGAGAAGGCCGGCCTGGGCCTGTCCGCGCTGCGCTTCCTGCGCAGCCGCAGCCAGGACGCCTTTGCGCTCGATGCCGATGGTGTGTCGGTGGCGCAGGCCATCTCAATCGGCCTGCCGGCCGGCGCCGGCATGCCCGCGCCAGCCATCGACCCGCGCCTGGGGAAGTCCCCGGCGTCGCGCCTCTGGTTTCCCGATGGCAACGCCACGCTGGCACGTGCGCTGGTTGGCCGGTTGCTACCCGACGTGGCATCGGCCCGCGGCCCGGACATCGTCGGCGCGCGACTCGACTACAGCAAGCTCGACCGCGAAGGGAATCCGGTGCGCATCCGGCTGAACAGCACGGCCATCGCCATCGAGCCCGATGTGCGGATCACGCGTGTCACCTATGGCTGGCAGGGCAATCTGCAGCGTGTGGAGGCCAGGCACGTCATCGTGGCCGGCTACGACATGATGGTGCCGTTCATCCTGCCATCGCTGCCAGCCCCGTCCAAGGCGGCGCTGCGTGCGTGCGTCAAGGCGCCGCTGGTCTATACGAAGGTGGCGCTCGACAACTGGCGCGCGTTCGATGCACTGAAGACCTGGCGCATCCACGCGCCAACCATGGCCTATTCCGATCTGTGGCTCGAATCCACGGCAGGGGGCAGGGACGACCCCGTGGTGCTGCACATGCTGTATGTGCCGACCGTACCCGACAGCGGCATGCAGCCGCGCGAGCGCTTTCGCGCGGGCCGCGCGTTTCTGCTAGGCACGCCGTTCGAAGTGCTCGAGCGCGATATCCGCAGCCAGCTTGACCGCATGCTGGTATCGGGCGGATTCAAGTCCGCACGCGATATCCGCGGCATTACGGTCAACCGCTGGGCGCATGGCTACAGCTACATGCCATCGGGCCTGGTGCCCGACGACGCCGGCCTGCAGGCCGCGCTGGAGCAGGCGGGGCGCGGCGAGGGAAATATCCGGATCGCCGGCGCTGACACTGCGGCGAGTCCGTCCGTCACGAGCGCCATCGAGCAGTCGTCGCTGGCAGTGTCGTCACTGAAGGCCCCGGTTTAAAGGAACTGCCATAGATCGCACTGCGCGCGTTTGGCATCATCGGAAGATTCAGTTTTCCGGAGTCTGTGATGAAACATTGGCTTGGAGCGATGGTGTTTGCCGTCGCAGGCAGCGTCGGCAGCGGCGTACAGGCAAGCGAAACCGTCACGCTGCTGTTCAACGCCGATATCGTGCCGTCTGCGTGTTCGGTTTCCCTGGCGACACCCGCGGGCGCCACCCACGTCGACTACGGCGCGATTGACTTGTCGGCCCAAATGACTGCTGGCAGGACCGCAAACCTGACGCTCATGGAGCAGTCAGTCGTCCTGACGGTGAACTGCGATGCGGCCACGCGCGTGGGCATCACGGCGACGGATGGCCGTGCAGGCAGCGCCCCCCAGGGGTTCGATGCGATGATCGGGCAAAACTACGTGGGTATTAACCCGGTAACAGGCGGGGCATTCGGCCTGGGTACTGCCGGCACCTCTCCCATCGGCGGATACTTCATTCACCTGGCGCCGCAGCCAGGTAGCGTGACCATGGGCTCGCAGCAAGCCGGCGCGTTGCGATCCGATAACGGGGGCACAAGCTGGTCCGCAATACATTCCACGCAGAACCACGCCGATCGGGTACAGCTGGCTAGCGGCAGTCGCATCCATACCTGGACGACCCTGTCGAATCAGGGTGTTCTTGGCAAGGCGCCCGCGGCACTGACCAGCGCTACCATGCGATACGAAATATTCCCGGTCATCCTGCCGGAATCACGGCTGCCGCTGACCGGTGCAATCATCCTGGACGGTCACGCCACGTTCACACTGGTATATCTGTAGGGCATCCCACCAGGTTGGCCCGGGGGGCACCGCCTGGCGGGCGCGTCTCCGGGTCATCCGCCGTTGACGAACTTGTGCAACAGTCGCCGGAACTCCTCGAACTCTTCCGGCGAAAATCCCTTCAGACGCTCGTTCAGCACCTCCGGCGCGATCGCCGGAATCTCCGCGGAGATCAATTTCCCCTTGGAGGTCAGCGTCAGATTCACCACGCGGCGGTCGTCAATACTGCGGCTGCGCTCGAGCAGGCCTTTCTCCTCCAGCTTGTCGAGCATGCGCGTCATTAATCCACTGTCGATACCAAGCAGCTTGCTGATCTCGAACGGCGTGGCGGCCATCCCGCGCGTCAGGGCCAGCAGGATGCCCATCTGCTGCCCGTTGATATCGAGCGGGCGCAAGGCCGAATCCATTTCGATCAGCAGGCTGTTGCGCGCCTTGTTCAGGTGAAAGCCAATGCTCTGGGTGAGCTGGAAGTTGTCAGATGTGTAGTGTCTCACTGCAGATTCCTTTATCGAAAACGGTCTCGTCGATCCATCTGCTTGCGGAATGTAGTCTGGCAAATCCTGCATCGAATGGGAATTCAATTTTATTGTGATTTGATATAGATGGAATGGAATTGGCGCCGAATTGCGTGGCTGGTGAAGGTGAATCCGGAAATATCAGAAATATAACACCCGTACGGGTTAATACAATGACCCGTTGATATTGTATTTGCGGTGCTGTGAGCTGATAATCGCCGCGGAAATCATGTGGTGTGAATCCAGTGATGGCCCGTAGCGAGGAAGAAAAACTTAATTCAGCGCGCGAGAAAATTCATGACGCGCTGCTGCGCATCGCCCCCTGCACTCCGGTACATTCGCAGACGAGTATCAAAAAGGGCTTGAAGTGTCACTTCGGGCCAACAAACAGGAGTCTGGAATGCATCGATGGCTGCGATCGGCAATCGCGGGGGGGCTTGCAACAATGGCCATGGCGGGCGGCGCGCAGGCGCAGGGCAGCGCCGAGGATGCCAACAAGAGCAATAACCCACTGAATCTGGCGGCCTCGTTCAATATCCAGAATTATTATTCGCCGAGTCTGTTTGGCAGTAATACTCACACCAACGATTTTCTGCTGCGTCCAACTCTGCCGTTGGGCCCGAACAAATGGGTTGGTGTACCCCAGATAATCCGCGGAACGGTGCCCGTGAGCACGCGTCCGAAAGCCGATGGTTCATATGAAACGGGACTCGGCGATATCAACCTGTTCGATATTTTCCTGCTTCATACCGAGGGCATCCAGATCGGCGCCGGCCCGTTGCTGACACTGCCAACCGCGACTGACCCGAGTCTGGGCACGGGCAAATGGCAAGCAGGTCTTGCCGGTGTGGTCGTGGACGCAAAGCCCGCCCGGCTGCTGGGGATGCTCGTGCAGTGGCAGCATTCGTTCGCGGGGCAAAGCAGCCGCCCGGACGTGCAGTCGCTCACCGCGCAGCCGTTCATGATCTTCAACCTGCCGGACGGATGGTATGTACGTTCCACCGGCACATGGACTTTCGATCTGCAGCACGGCAACTACTATGTTCCGGTAGGGCTCGGCGGCGGCAAGGCCTGGAGAGAGGGCACCACCATCTTCAATGCGTTTGTCGAACCACAGTATTCCGTCCTCCACCAGGGCACGGGGGTGCCTCGATGGACCATCTTCGCCGGTCTCAATATGACATTCGGAAAATGAGGCGTGCACTCCTGGCTTCCGCGTTGACGCTGCTGGCAACCGCTCTTGGGCTGCCGCCAGCCGTTCACGCGCAGTCTCAGGATCAGGCACAGGTGCAGGACCAGGGCAAAGCCCAAGGCAAGGACCAGGCCCCGGCGGATACCGCAAAACCCGCCGACGCAGCGCAACCGCAGGCCGGGAAGAAGCGCCTCTCGTTCTTCGATCCCGAGGATGGCATGCTCGATATGAGCGACTTCCTGCTCAACCACAAGGGCGCGCTGCCGGTACCCATGGTCATTACCGAACCGGCCATAGGCTATGGCTTCGGGCTGGGACTGATGTTCTTCTCGGAGTCAATGGCCGAGGCCGCAGCCGAAGCGCGCGCCAGCGGCAAGGGGCCCGCGCCGCCGAACATCACGTTTGTTGGCGGTGCCTACACCGAAAACGGCACGTGGGCCGCCGGCGCCGCGCATTTCCACACGTGGGATGGCGACCGGATCCGCTATCTCGGCGGCATCGGCAAGGTCGACGCCAATCTCGAGTACTTCGGCCTGTCAAACCAGGCGCGCGCGTACGAGCTGCAGGGCTTTGGCCTTGTGCAGCAACTGCTGTTCCGGGTTGGGGACTCGCACTGGTATATCGGCCCGCGCTACGTGTACGCCGATACGTCGGCCACGTTCAAGTTTGGCAATACCGCTGGTGAGTTGGGCCCATTCGAGCGGGACCAGCGTATCGGCAAGGGCGGGATCGTCATCGACTACGACTCGCGCGACAACATCTTCTACCCGAACAAGGGCAGCTACGCGGAGCTTGAGGCACAGTTTGCTCGCGCCGGCTTTGGCAGCACGCAGACCTTCGACATGTACAACGCGCGCGGCTTCACATGGTTGCCGTTCGCGCGGACGCTGATCCTTGGCTTGCGTGGCGATACGCGCTTTTCGACTGGTGATGTGCCGTTTTATGCACAACCGTACGTGGACCTGCGAGGCGTGCAGAAGGGCCGCTACCAGGATCGCAATGCCGTGGTTACGGAAGTCGAGCTGCGCTGGGACGTGACGCCGCGCTGGTCGCTGCTGGCGTTTTCCGGGGCGGGCAAGGCCTATGGCCGCTGGCACGATTTTTCTGACGCATCGACGGTCGTCAGCGTTGGCGGCGGGTTCCGCTACATGATCGCCCGCAAGCTGGGCCTTGCGATGGGTATCGACGTGGCGCACAGCCGCGATCAGAACGCGTTCTATATCCAGGTGGGCAGCGCGTGGCACTGATTGCCTGCGCCTGACCCTGCCAATATGCAAACGGGCCCGCAAGGGCCCGTTCTCGCTTTCTCCGTTAGTCCACCGCAGGGAAATCCAGCGTCGTGTCGTTGACGCGATTAATCATGTTGGTGAACAGGATGGCACTGACTGCCTGGATGGCCTCGACGATCTGCCCATCGCTGTAATCTGCCGCACGCACCGCTTCCAGGCTTGCCGCAGGCACCGTGCCGCGCGTGCTGACCAGTTCCACTGCAAAACGTGTCAGCGCATCGATCCTGGCATCCGCCGGGTAGCTGCCGCGACGAAGCTCGCGCATCTGCTCGTCGGTGTATCCGGCCATCTTGCCGGTCAGCGTGTGCGCGGCTACACAGTAGTCACAGCCGCTGTGCTCGCTTACGGACAGGTTGATGGCTTCCAGTTCCCGCGCCGACAGGTTGCCCTTCTTCAGCACCGCGCCGGTCTGCAGCGCTTGCGCGAGTACCGCCGGGGCGTTGCTGCCGATCGTCGCGTAGGCGTTCGGCACCTTGCCCACGGCGCCGCGGATGGCGGCAAACAGTTCAGCGGCCTGGCCGGTGGCTTCCTGGACGGCGACGGTATGCAGGCGAGTGGTCATGGTCTTGCTCCTTTGTGTCACGGGTATCGGGGGATGGAGGCGGCGCGTTGTGTTGCTGCGTTTCCATGGACTCCATGGTAGGTGCGGGGGCGATTCGTATGGATTAGAATCGGCTCAACTTTTTGCTCAATCGTCTCACTGCTCTCACTGCCGAATCGCCCCATGGACAGCCTTAGCGAACTCGTACGCCTGCTGGCGCCGGCCGGCACGGTGGACCTTCATTGCCGGGTAGCCGGCGCATGGTCGGCCCACAACGAACAGGCCCCGGCGGGGCATGTGCCATACCACGTCATCCTCGATGGCGACGTGGAGGTGCTGGTGGGCAAGGAAAAGCTGCGAGTTGGCACAGGCGACGTCCTGCTGTTTCCGCACGGCGCGGCGCATACGCTGCAAGGGGCCCACGGCGGCCCGCGCAGAGCCCCGGAGTCGCGGCAATTCAACGGCGTGGTGACCGAGGTGACCGTCCCGGGAGCCGATTCGCCGCTCGATATCCTGTGCGGCACGTTCGTGCTCGGCAGCTCAGCAGGTGTACTGTTGCGCGCGTTGCCCGAGGTGCTCTGCATCGGCACGAAGCGCGCCGACGAAGGCGACCTTGGCTGGCTACGGGGCCTGATCGGCATGATGCACGCTGAAGCCGATCAGCCGCGTGCCGGTAGTGCGGCCATCGTCGCCGATCTTTCCACCGCGCTGTTCACGGTGCTGTTGCGCGCGCTGATTGCACAGGGCATGGTGTCTCACGGCGTACTGGCGTTGATGGCCGATGCACGCATGGCGCGCGCCGTCGATGCCGTGGTGCGTGCGCCGGAGAAGCCGTGGACCATCGACAGCCTCGCGCAGGTGTGCAATGTCTCGCGGGCCACGCTGGCGCGCCGTTTCGCGCAACTGGGCATGACGCCGCTGGAACTTGTCACGACGCTACGCATGGAACGCGCGGCACGGTTGCTGCGCCAGGATGACATGTCGGCCGCAGCCGTGGCGGAGCAGTGCGGCTACGCTTCACAGGCAGCGTTCGGCCGTGCGTTCACGCAGCAGTTTGGCATCGGCCCGGGCGCATACCGGCGGCAGCACCGCGCGTTGCGCAGCGTAGCCTGAGGGCCACGAAGTCAAAGCCAGCCACCGCGCCAGCCCCCAGAGCACAGGAAACTCGTATGCCCCCCGCAACCAGACCCAATGACAACTGGGACGACTACCGCTACTTCCTGGCCGTGGCCCGCGCCGGTACGCTTTCCGCCGCCGCAGAGCGGCTGGGCACCGAACACACCACGGTAGCGCGCCATATCCACGCGCTGGAGCGCGCGCTGAACACGCGCCTGTTCCACAAGAGCCACGTGGGCTACGCGCTGACCGATGCGGGCGAGCGGCTGCTGGCAACGGCAGAAGCCATCGAGAGTGCGCTGCTTGCGTCCCGGGCCGCGGCTGTTGGCGAACAGGAGATCGCGGGGATCGTGCGCATTGGCGCGCCAGACGGCTTTGGCAGCATGTTCCTGGCGCCGCGCATCCATGCACTGACCGCGCGGCACCCACGGCTCGAAGTGGAGATATTTGCGGCTGCGCGGATCTTCAGCCTGACGCGGCGCGAGGCCGATATCGCCATTGGCCTGTCGGGCGCCGAGCATCTGCGCGTGGCGTCGCGCCGGCTGACCGACTACCGGATGTTTGTCTACGGGACGAAGTCGTACCTGAAGCGTGCCGCGCGGATTCGCAGCAAGGCGGACCTCGTGCATCACCCGTTCGTCGGCTACGTGGAGGAATTGCTGTTCTCGCCCGAGTTGAGTTTTTCCGGTGCGGTCGGCGTCGAAAATCCCGCACGCGTGCGCAGCACGAACCTGCTGACGCAGGTGCACGCAACGCTGTCCGGGCACTGCCTGTGCATCATTCCGGCCTACGTGGCGGCCGCCTTTCCGGCGCTGGTGCCGGTGCTGCCGGATGCGGTCGAGGTAACGCGCACCTTCCATATGCACGTGCACGAGGACCACTGGAAATCGGCGCATGTGCGGGCCGTGGCCAGCTTTATCGTCGAGGAAGTGGAAGCGAACACGGCACTGTTCCTCGATCTGGCAATCTGAACCCCCCGAACGGGTGAGCCTGTGGTTGTGCATCTTTGCACAACCGATGCGGATTTCCGGTCTGTCGTTGTGCACAAACTCGGCGAATAATCGCCTTGTGTCAGGTTTGCCGCATAACGTCATGTCCGCCCCCGTATCCGCTCACCCATCCGTCGCCAGTCCCGTCCAGTCCGCTCCCACGCACCCGCTGCGCACGGTGACGCAGGTGGCCGCGTTGCTGGCCGTCTGGTTCGCTGCCGACTGGCTCACGCGCAAGCTGGGCTGGTCGATCTCGCCCGGCGTACTCGGTCTGCTGGCAGTGCTCGGTGTGCTGCTCACCGGCAGGGCCAAGGTTGACTGGGTCAAGGATGGCGCGAACTGGCTGCTTGGCGAACTGGTGCTGTTCTTCATCCCCTGCGTGGTGGCCGTGGTCAACTACCTGCCGCTGTTTCGCCGCGAGGGCGTGCAGCTTGTCATCGCCGTGACGGCTGGCACGGTGCTGGTGATGGCCGCCACTGCTCTGGCCGTTCACGCCGGATGCCGGCTCGAAAGGCGTCTAGCGCGGCTGCGTGGCGAGCCGGAAGGGGAGCATTAAGATGGCGTCGTTTCTTTGCCTGGCCTGGACGGTCGCGCTGTACTTCGCCGTCAAGCCGTTCTACCAGCGCAATCCACGGATCTGGCTATCGCCGGCAATCGTTGTGCCGGCGCTGACCATCGGCTTGTTGCTCGTTGCCGATATCCCCTACGCGGCATATGTGGCCGACACGCGCTGGATGGTCTGGTTGCTCGGCCCGGCCACGATCGCGTTTGCGGTGCCGATCTACGAGCATCGCGAGATCGCGCGCCGCCACTGGATTGCCCTGGCACTTGGCGTGATCGTGGGCATGCTGGTGGCGATGCTCAGCGCGCGCTTGCTGGCCGAGGCGTTCCACTTCAATACCGAGGTCTCGCGCAGCCTCATGGCGCGTTCGGTATCCACGCCGTTCGCGGTGGCGGTGGTGTCCCATACGGGCGGGTCTGCGGAGCTTGTGTCGCTGTTCACGGTGATGACCGGGCTTGCCGGCATGATTGTCGGCGACACGGTGCTGGCTCTGCTGCGGCTGCGTTCGCCGGTGGCGCAGGGCGCGTCGCTGGGCACTGCCGCGCACGGCTTCGGTACCGCGCGGGCCCGCCAGCGCCACACGGAAGAGGGCGTGGTGGCCAGCCTGACGATGGTGCTGGCCGGCGTGCTGATGGTCATTGCCGGCCCGACGCTGACCGGCTGGGTGACGGCGCTTGTGGGCTGACCCCGCCAGCCCAGGTTGATCATCTTGCACCTGTGCGCGATCTGACGCGGCGCGGCGGCCACTTCCGCGCGGCGGGCTAGGTAAGGCCATACCGCGCGAACTAGACTTTCCGTCAGCAACACATGCCACGCGGGAGGTTTGCGCCATGGCTGCACGTTCCATTGCCACGCTTTCGATCAGCTTCGGTCTGGTCTCGATTCCGGTAAAGGTGTATTCCGCCACCGAGACCAAGTCGGCGGTCAGCTTCAACCTGCTGCACAAGGGGTGCGGATCGCGCCTGCGGCAGCAGTACATCTGCCTCAAGGAGGACGTCGTGGTGGACCGCGACGACATGGTCAAGGGCTACGAGTTCGAGAAGGATCGCTATGTGACCTTCACGCCCGACGAACTCAAGGCGCTGGAGGATGCCGCGCATCAGACCATCGACATCGTGTCGTTCATGCCGGTTGGGGCGATCGACCCGATCTATTTCGACAAGGCCTACTACCTGGGCCCGGACAAGCGTGGCGCCAAGCCCTACAACCTGCTTGCGGAGGCGATGCGCAAGACCGGCACGTGCGCGCTGGCGAAATGGGCGTGGAAGGGCAAGCAGTACATGGTGCAGGTCCGCGTGGGCGATGATGGGTTGATCCTGCAGCAGTTGCTCTATGCGGATGAAGTCCGTGACATGGCGGACCTGCACGTGGAGCACACCGATGTGCAGCCGGCCGAGCTGGCGCTGGCGCGGCAACTGATCGAGCAGAACTCGGTCGACGGGTACGACCCGGCCGCCTACACCGATGAGGAGAAGCAGCGCATCCTTGAACAGATCGACAAGAAGATCGCGGGCAAGAAGATCACGGTGGCTGCCGAGGCACCGCCGCCAACCACCGGCGAGGTGATCGATCTGATGGAGGCGCTGCGCAAGAGCATCGGCGCCAACAAGCGGCAGCCTGCAGCGAAATCGGAGGGAAAGGCCGCAGCCAAGGCTCCTGCGAAGACGGCAACGAAGGCTGCAACCGGCGCCGCAACCAACTCCGAACGGCCAGCGCGCAAGACCGCCAGGCGCGCTGCCAGTGCCACGCCCGCAGAAGCGCCACGGCGCGCGGCACGCAAATAGAAGGCCGTTGCGACGATGGATTCCTACTCGATGCGCGATGTCCAGTCCTTGCTGGGCATCCCGCGAACCGTCGTGTCGGCGCTGATAGCGGCGGGCGTGATTGCCCCGCGGCGCGGCGCGCGTCATGCATACCGCTTCACCTTCCAGGACGTGGTGCTGCTTCGCACCGCGCAGTCGCTGCGTGAATCGCGCATTCCCACGCGGCATATCACGCGATCGTTGAAGCGCTTGCAGGGTCTGGGCGAAGGCCGTCCGCCAACCGGCCTGCGCGTGACCGCCGTGGGCGGCGATGTCACGGTGCACGACAGGCATGGCCGCTGGCATGTGGAATCCGGCCAGTTCGTGCTGGATTTTGGTCCGGACGAAGCGGAAGACGCGCAGGATGCGGAAGCCACGAAGGACGTGGGCGGGCGCGGCGCCAAGGTCGTCGATCTTCGACGGTTATCCTCGGCCGACGATCCCGTCACGTGGTTCGAGCGAGCCGCCGCGCTTGAAGACGGCGCCCCGGCAGCCGCCGAGCAGGCTTACAAGCACGCGGTATCGGCCGCCCCCGACTATCTCGATGCATGGCTGAACCTTGGCTGCATGCTGTGTGACCACAGCCGTTTCGACGAAGCCGTTGCGTGCTATCGCATGGCGCTCGAACATCTGCCCGACCAGCCGCTGCTTCACTTCAATCTTGGTGTGGCACTGGAAGACGCCGGTGCGCTGCGCGACGCGCTTCGCAGCTACCACGCGTGCATCGAACTGGCTCCCGACTTTGCAGACGCCCACTACAACGCGGCGCGGCTGCACGAGGAACTTGGCGATCCGCATCGCGCGATTCGCCATTACAACCAGTATCGGAAGCTGGAAGCTGTGGAATAGGGGCTGTTATGACCGCCATCGCGAACTCGCCCCGCCGTCCGCGCGCCCCGCCAGCTTGACGGGCCCGCAGCAGGCACAGCCGGTGCCGTGGCTGGCGGACGCTTCGCCCGATCCGGCCAGCCCGGGCGCGCCAACCAGCGCCCGCGCGGCCTGGCTGCCGCACGCGGGGCAGACGGCCGGATCATCGCGTCGGGCGATTGGACGGATTTCGGCGAAATCGCCGCATTTTTCGCATCGGTAGTCGTACGTCGGCATCGCAGCGCAACCGTGGAGTCATGGCAGACTCGATCTTAGATCAATTGACGTGTGGCGATCACGCGCTGGGCTCCGGAGTCAGGGATTTCGATAGCGCGGGTCGGTGACCGACTCCCTATAATCGCGCGATGGAAAAGAATATTGAGAAGCGCTTCGGTTTTCTGGTGGCGGACGTGGGTCGGCTCTCCGGCAAGCGGTTCGACGACCTCGCGCGCGCAACGCTCGACCTCACGCGTGCGCAGTACCGGGCGCTTGCATACCTCAGGCACTACGGCGAAATCAATCAGGCCAGCCTGGCGGATCTGATGGAGGTGGCGCCGATCTCGGCCGGCCGCCTGCTGGACCGCATGGAGGAGGGCGGCTGGATTGTGCGGCGATCCAATGCCGAAGACCGCCGCGAGCGCATGGTCAGTGTGACGGAAAAGGCCGAACAGGCGCTGGACGCGGCGCGCGAGGTCGGGGACGTGGTGACAGATCAGGCACTCAACGGCTTCAGCGCCGCCGAGGCCGACCAGTTCATCGGCTTTCTTCAGCGGGCCCGGGCAAACCTGTCGAAGCCGGCGCAGCCTCTGGGAACGTGATCGCCACGGTCAGCCCGCCGCCCGGGGTATCGCCGAGCGCGACGGTTGCCCCGTGGATGCGTGCGATCTCGCGCACGATCGACAGGCCCAGGCCGCTGCCGTCGCGACTGGCACTGGACGCCCCACGGTAGAAGCGCTTGAACACCGATTCCCGTTCCGATGCGGCAACGCCGGGGCCGTTGTCTTCCACGGCCAGCCGGTTTGCGTTGACGCGCACGGTGACCAGCGCGCCGGTGCCCGCATAGCGAATGGCATTGTCGATCAGGTTGCCGAGCAGTTCCTGCAGCAATTCGGGCTGGCCGTCGATCGCGGCGGCCGCGTGTCCCTCGAAGCCCAGGTCCACACCTGCGCGCCGGGCCAGCGGTGCCCATTCGAGCGCCACGTTCTGCGCCAGCGTATCAAGCGGCAGACTGCGCAGCGCGGGCGCGTAGCCGCTGTCGGGTTCCAGCCGCGATAGCGACAGCAGTTGCGCCACCTCCTTGGCAGCCTGTTGCACAGAGCCGTGCAAGCGCTCCACGTGTTTGCGCACGCGTGGTAGATCGCGCTCGCGCAGCGCCAGTTCCGATTCGGCCTGCATGATGGCCAGCGGCGTCTTGAGCTGGTGCGCCGCATCGGCAAAAAAGCGCTTGCGGCCTTCGATCATGCGATGCAGCCGCGCTACATACTGGTTGACCGCCGATACCAGCGGCCTGGTTTCCACGGGCAGGCCTGTGTCTTCAAGCGGCTCCAGGTCGTCCGGCCCGCGCGCGGCCATTGCATCGGAAAGGCGGTGCAGCGGCTGCAGGCCGCGCCGCACGCCGAACCATACGATGCCGAGCGCCAGGCAGACCAGCACCAGTTCCTGCAGCAGCGATCCGATCAGGATGTCGCTGGCAAGCTGCTCGCGCGGCTCGGTCGATTCGGCCAGCAGCACCCACACCAGTTGCGTGCGCGCCGAGCGGACGTCGTGCAGCGGCAGCGGCATTGCCGCCATGCGCACGGGCGTCCCGCGATATTCGGCGTCATAGAACTGGGTGCGATATAGCGAACGCCCCGGCTTTTGCGGCATCGGCAGGCCTTCGTAGCCGGTGATCGTGGCGCCGCGCTCGTCGCGGATCTGGTAGTAGATGCGCGACCCGTCCTCGGCATCGAAGATTTCCAGCGCCAGGTTGGGAATCTCCACCTCGACACGGCCATCGCGCAGCGTAATGCCTTCGCGCATGGACTTGAGCGACGCGGCCAGCGTGCGGTCGAACGCCTGGTGGGCCGCGGACATCGCGCGCCGGTCAGTTAGCCACGCGTCCAGCGCCAGCAGCACCAGCAGCGGTAGCAGCAGCCAGAGCGTGAGCTGCAGCCGCAGGCTGCCGGTCTTCATTGGTGCGCGTCCGCCGTGGCGGGATCGCGCGATTCCAGCAGGTAGCCCAGCCCGCGCAGCGTGACGATACTCACGCCGCTGCCCTCAAGCTTCTTGCGCAGGCGGTAGACGTAGATTTCGATCGCATCGGGATTGACCGATTCATCGATGCCGAAAATCTTCTCGGACAACGCGGCCTTGTTGACGGCGCGGCCGTCGCGCAATAGCAGCACCTCCAGCACGGCGCGCTCGCGCCCGGTGAGTTGCAGCAGTTCGCCGTTCAGCATGAATGCGCGGCTGACGCTGTCATAGTGCAGCGGACCGCATTCGAGCGCGGTGCGGTCATGCCCGTGGCTGCGCCGGATCAGCGCGCGCGCACGCGCTTCGAGTTCGGTCAGTGCGAACGGCTTGGCCAGGTAGTCGTCGGCGCCCAGGTCCAGGCCGCGCACGCGGTCTTCGACCGAGCCATGCGCGGTGAGGATCAGAACCGGCACCGGATTGCGCCTCTGTCGCAGCCGGCGCAGCACTTCCAGGCCGTCCAGGCGCGGCATGCCGATGTCGAGGATGGCCAGCGCGTAGTCCTGCGTGGTCAGCAGATGGTCGGCGCTGGCGCCGTCATGCATGCAATCCACGGCAAAGCCGCTCTGGCTCAGTGCATCCACGAGGGATTCGGCCAGTTTGAGATTGTCTTCGGCAAGCAGGATACGCATGGGGATACAGCGGAGGGGCAGGTCTGGATGTTGTTCACGCCAGCGGCGCGCGTGCAGTGATACCTGTAACGAGGGCGCCGTGCCTAGCTAGGGAAACTCCCAATCGTGGTGCATGCCCCACGCCGAAAATAGCCGCCGATCGAAAGCGAACTGAAAGTGCGGCCCAAATACCATCCGTGCCGTTCCACAACTACAAGCAGACAAGGAGACTTGTATGAAACGGAAGGCATTGGTCCTGGCCGCGTTGGGTTGCGCGGCATCGGGTGGCGCAGCGGCTCAGTCGAGCGTGACCCTGTACGGTCTGGTCGATTCGGGTATCGAGTATGTGAGCCACGCAGGGCCAAACGGCAACTCGGTGGTCAAGATGACCTCTGGCGGCAAGAACACGTCGCGCTGGGGTCTGCGCGGCAGTGAAGACCTTGGCGGCGGGCTGAAGGCAATCTTCACGCTGGAATCGGGCATTGCCATCGACACTGGCAAGCTCGACACCGACAACACGCTGTTCGACCGCCGCGCCTGGGTGGGCCTGCAGGACAAGAACCTGGGCAGCATCCGCATGGGCCGTGACTTCACCACGACCTATGACTTCATGCTGCCGTTCGACCCGATGGGCTACGCGCCGAACTATTCGTGGGCCACGTCTTCCACCGCCACGGGCGGCCGCAAGGACGGCATGTTCTCGCGCGCCATGAACATGGTCCGCTACGACGGCAAGTTCGGTCCCGTCAAGGTTGGCGGCACGATGGCCATGGGCGAAGTGCCGGGCAGCTACAAGAGCTCGTCGAAGTATGACCTGGGTCTTGGCTACGAAATGGGCAAGTTTGCCGCCGCGCTGACCTGGGACCGTCAGAACGGCGCCGGTACCAGCACCGTTCCGGCCGACAACGTCGATTACATCCAGGGCATCCACGCGGGCGCCAGCTACGATTTCGGCTCGCTGTCCGTGTATGCCGGGTATCGCAACTACCGCAAGACGTTCACGACCACGGCAGCCAAGCAGCTCAGCGACATGTACTGGCTGGGCGCGGCTTACGACTTCTCGCCGGCGTTCACGCTGTACGGTGCGGTCTACAAGCAGAACATCAAGGGCGACACCGACGCAGATCCGATCCTGTTCTCGCTGCGTGGTCAATACAATCTTTCCAAACGCACCATGGCTTACCTGTCCGCAGGCTACGCCAAGGCGCGCAATGGTCAGAACGTGAGTGTCTCGCGTGACTTCGTTGGCTATGCCAACAACCAGGTCGGCGTGACGGCGGGTCTGCAGCACCGCTTCTGATCTCGCTTTCTGATCGTTGTTTTCGACTGTCGTGGTGGACGGTCGCCCGGCGGTGCGAGGGGCTCGCATCGCCGGTTTTTGCGTTGTCAGGCCCCGCAGTTTTCAGTTTCAGCTCAGCAGCCCGTGGCGCTCGTGCCATTCCCTCAGCGATTCGGCCGGCCATGTGCGTGCATGCCTGTGTCCCTTGCCGCGCGGCACATCCACCCACGGCGCAGCATCGTCTAGCGCAGCCTCGATGACTTCGGGCGGCCTGGGCAGCGGCGTATCGATGGCGCTGGCGTTCGGGTGTACCAGTTCTGGCCAGCGCGGGTCCCACAGCCATAGCGGACTGCCGCATTTCATGCAGAAGTGCCGGAACGCCTTCGATCGCACCGGCCGCTTGCCGGGCTCCCGCATCACCGCGTGAAACTGTCCCACATGCTTCTTGCCGCGTACGCGCAGCGTGCTGGCATCGCCGCCGAGATTGATCCCGTACCCGCCACCGCCGCCCGTCTTGCGGCAGATCGAGCAATGGCAATGCATGAACGGGTAGGGCGAATCCGATTCCAGACTGAACCGCACGGCGCCGCACTGGCACGAGCCTTCGAGATGCATGGCAACTCCCGCATGTTGAACCGTCGATGGGGTTCAGTGTGGGCGATGCGTTGCGTGCTTTCAAGGCGCATTGCGCCGGAGAAACGTGGTGTTGTCCGGCGTTGTCTGTCAGAGCGCCTGAGTTTTTGTAAGGAGTTATGTGAATGCGGCACGGCGGGCACCGCGCGCCACCTAGACTTCGGTCACGGTGCTGAAGGCACCCACGTTCGATAACAGCCATTGAGAGGTTTCATATGTCCAAGCATCGAATCGTTCGCACCACATCGTTGATCGGCGCCATGGCGGCCGGCTTGATGTCCGCTGCCGCCTTCGCCCAGACCACAGCCGCGTCGAACGACACCAACGCAGTGCCGCCGGGCATGACCCAGATCCAGCCGCCGAAGGACCCGCTTGTGGAACGCCGCGAAGCGCGCAAGGCTGCAAAGGATCAGTACAAGACCGAGAAGTCCTCCGCAAAGAGCGAGTATGACCAGCAGGTGGGCGCGGCCAAACAGGAGCGCAAGGACGCCAACAAGGCCGCCAACGAGACTGCAAAGCAGGAGCTTCAGCAGCAATCCACGATAAAGCAGTAGGCTTTCCTGCATGCTGCGCCCTCGCCGAAGGGCGCAGCGTGGCGGCTAACGGCTTGACCGATGGCTAGACCGAATTGGCCGGCGCCGCTCAAACCAGCCTGGCACCTGGCCATGCGCCGGACATCACGATGTTCCGCACCGACTGCCGCACGGTCTGCATGATGTCCCACAACTCCGGCACCGGTGGGCGATTGCGGGCCGTGGCCAGGGCCACCTGGCGGGTGACCACGGGGTCGATCAGCCGCGCGGAGTGCAGGCGGCCCTGCGCGACGCGATCCGCTACCGCCGCAAACGGCAGCAGCGTTGCGCCGCAGCCATCTTCCACAAGCCGCATCGAGACCGTATTCGACGCATCGCATTCAAGCGCCATGTTCAGCGAGGTGCCCATGCGCGTGGCCAGCGATTCGGCCAGCATGCGCAGGCCATGGCCGGTGCTGGGCAGGATCAGCGGCATTTCGCCAAGCCGCCGGACCTGGAACGTCGGGCCAAGATGGCTCCATGATGTTGGCGTGACCAGCGTCAGGTCTTCCTCGAGCAGCACGTCCACCTTGAGTGCGCCCTGCTGCTCGGGCAGGTAGAGCAGGGCGACATCGATCTCGCCCGCTGCCAGCCAGGCCAGGATCGGGCTCGCCAGACCTTCGACGAAGCGCAGCTTCGTCGCGGGAAAGCGTTGCTTGAGCGCCGTGCCGATAGACGCGAACGCAGTGTTGGCGATGGTTGGCTGGGCTGCGATGACAAGCTGGGTCGGGCCCTGTGCGGTGGACGCACGCACCGCGGCGCGCGCCTCGCTCAACGTGGCGGCCACCTGCCGCGCGTAGCCGAGCAACGTGTTGCCGGCCTCCGTCAGTACCACGCCACGGCCGCTGCGATGAAACAGCCGCGTGTCGAGCGATGCTTCAAGCCGCGCGATCTGGCGGCTCACCGTAGACTGGTCCGCGCCAAGTTCAAGCGCCGCGCGCGAGATGCTCTGCGTGTTGGCCACGCAGACAAAGCACGCGAGGTCGTCGGAGTTCAGTGCCGACATCATCCTTTTGTCGTTGCGCCGGTCGGCGTGCTACCCGCTTTGTCGCCAATCGCGAACGACGACATGTGCTCGATCGCCCTGACCAGCCCCGAGTGATCCCAACCCGCGCCGCCCTGCGCCACGCACACGTTGAACAACTGCTGGCACGACGCCGTGTTCGGCAGGCCCACGCCGAGCGCCCTGGCCGTGGACAGCGCCAGGCTCAGGTCCTTCTGGTGCAGTTCTATGCGGAAGCCGGGGTCAAACGTGCGCTTGATCATTCGCTCGCCGTGCACTTCCAGAATGCGCGAGCTGGCAAAGCCGCCCATCAGCGCCTGACGCACGCGCGCCGGGTCTGCGCCGGCCTTGGCCGCCAGCACCAGCGCCTCGCTGACCGCCTCGATCGTCAGCGCGACGATGACCTGGTTGGCCACCTTGGCCACCTGTCCGTCGCCGACGTTGCCAACCAGCGTGATGTTCTTGCCCATCAATTGCAGCAGCGGAAGCACCTTGTCGTAAATGTCCTGCTTGCCACCGGCCATGATCGACAGCGTTGCGGCCTTCGCGCCAACCTCGCCGCCTGACACCGGGGCATCGACATAATCACAGCCGAGCTTTTCGATGCGCGCGGCGAACTCGCGGGTCTCGATCGGCGAGATCGAACTCATGTCGACCACGATCTTGCCCGCGCTGAGGCCTTCGGCCACGCCGTTCTCGCTGAACAGCACGCGTGCCACGTCTGGCGTGTCCGGCAGCATCAGGAAGATGATTTCGGCCTGCCGGGCCACGTCGGCAGCGCTGGCGCATGACTGGATGCCGGCGTCGAGCAGTGCCTGCGGCACGCCGCTGCGCGTATGGGCATGGACGGTGTGGCCGCCCGCCTGCAGATGTTGCGCCATGGGCTTGCCCATCACGCCGAGTCCGATAAATCCGATCTTGCTCATGGTGATATCCGGTTGAAGGTGACTCACGCGGTAAAGCGCTCGCGCAACGCGCGCGCGGCGTCGCGCAGCAATGCGTTGTCGATGCCCACCGCCACGAAGTGTGCGCCCATATCGAGGTAGCGTCTCGCGTCAGCCTCCACAGGCGTCAGCGTGCCGATGGCCTTGCCGGCGCGGTTGGCTGAATCATAGATCTGCTGCACGGCTGCCTGCACTTCGGGGTGGTTCGGGTTGCCCAGGTGTCCGTAGGCGGCGGCCAGGTCGTTCGGTCCGATGAAGACGCCATCGACACCGGGCTCCGCGCAGATTTCGTCGGCAGCTTCCACGCCCTTTCGGCTTTCGATCTGTACGAGCACGCAGATGTTGTCGTTGATGGTCTTGAAGAAATCGGGCAGCGTGCCGTATCGGTTCTGGCGCTGGGCACCGGAAACGCCACGGATGCCATCGGGCGGATAACGCGTGGCACGCACCGCGCGGCGTGCTTCCTCGGCGGATTCCACGAACGGGATCAGAAAGTTGTAGAAGCCGATGTCGAGCAGCCGCTTGAGCATCACTGGGTCGTTCCACGGCGGACGGACTACCGGGGCGCTGGTGCTGTCCTTGAGCGCCATCAGTTGCGGCATGAACGTCAGCACGTCATTGGGCGAATGCTCGCCGTCCAGCAGCAGCCAGTCGAAGCCGGCCAGGCCGATGATCTCGGTGGTTACGGGCTGGCCCAGCGCGCTCCACAGGCCGATCAGTCGCTTGCGCGCCAGCACGTCGGCCCGGAACCGGTTCGGCAGCGGGGTGATCTGTGGCAGATGTTGGGTCATGCTGATACTCCTGGTTCCATCGGTTCAGTCCGGGTTCAGTCCGGGTTCAGTCCGCCGCCAGTGGGGAAAGCGGCCCCGGCGACTTGCCGCGCGATTGCAGCACGCGCGCGGCGGCGTCGTCGAGCTGGACCAGCGTGCCGCTGTCCACGGGGATGAATTCGGCGCGGGCGCGGCGCCATTCACGTTCGGTATCTCCGGGCAGGCGGATTTCGTCATTGCCGGGCTGCAGGCGCGACGCCTTGACCCAATCGACAAAGGACTCGACCTCGTGGCCAAACGTGGTGCTGCTGCCCAGCCGTGCGGGATCGAAGATGATCGCCAGCATGTTGTTCCACACCGCGTGCTCGTGCGTCAGTGTCTCGGGGCGGATCGTATGGCCGCCGGTCACGGCCGCGCCCAGGAGTTCGCACATGACGGCCAGCACATGGCCCTTGTGCTCGCCGAACGTGCGCAGCGCGCCCTGTGTGGCGCCGGGGACGGGGAACATGACCGACGGGTCGTCGCTAGGGTGGCCGGAAGGGTCCATCAGGCAACCCGGCGGCACGGGCACGCCCTTGTTGTTGGCCACGCGCACCTTGCCGAGCGCGATCGCGCTGGTGGCGAAATCGAGTACCAGCGGCGGCTGCGCGGGCAGCGGCACGCCGATCGTAAACGGGTTGGTGCCGAAGCGCGCGTCGTAGCCGCCGTGGGGCGCGACAATCGGCTTGGACAGCACGTTGACGAAGTGGATCGAGATCAGGCCGGCCGCCGTGGCCTGCTCGGCCCAGTGGCCAACGCGCCCGAGGTGGTGCGAGCGGCGCAGGCCGAGCACGCAAACCCCGTGCTCCCGCGCGCGTTCGATGCCCATGTGCATGGCCTGCTCGGTCACCGCCTGGCCCATGCCACGATTGCCGTCCAGGCTCAGGATGCCGCCCGATTCGTGCACCACGCTGACCTGCTGGTTGAGCTGCAGCTGGTCTGCCTGCCACGACATCACGTACTTCGGAATCATCCCCACGCCGTGTGAATCGTGGCCGGACAGGTTGGCGCCCACCAGATGATCGGCGGTCAGCCTGGCCTCGCGCGCATCGGAGCCCGCGGCCAGCCAGAGATCGACTACCCACTGATGCAGTCCGGCGGTCGGAATGCGATGTTCACTCATGCTTACTCCAGGTGAATATTGGCCACCTTGATCAGGTTTGCCCATTTGGCCACTTCGCTCTTCTGGAAATTGCCCAGTTCGGTCGGGCCGGCGCCCGAAGGCTCGATGCCCATCGACGCCAGCTTGCTGCGCACATCGGGCTGGCGAATGATCTTGCCGATCTCGGTCGAGAGCTTGTTGACGATCGGCATCGGCGTGCCGGCCGGCGCGAAGATGGCCTGCCACGACACGATTTCATAGCCGGTCAGGCCGGACTCGGCCATGGTCGGCACGTCTGGCAGTTCGGGCGCACGCTTCGCGCCGGTCGTGGCCAGCGCGCGGAACTTGCCAGCCTGGATCATCGGCATTGCGGCCACGCTATTTTCGAAGACGATGTCCACCTGATTGCCCAGCAGTGCCTGCACGGCCTGGCTGCTGCCCTTGTATGGCACGTGGGTCATGCGCAGCCCGGCCATGTTGGCGAACAGTTCGGCGGCCAGATGCTGCGAGGTGCCGTTACCGGACGATCCGAAATTGATCGAGCCGGGCTTGGCCTTGGCTGCCGCGATCACGTCCTGCACGCTCTTCCACGGGCTGCTGGCGTTGACCACCAGCACATTGGGCAGCGTGCCGATCAGCGCCACGGGCTGGAAGTTCTTGACCGGGTCGTACGGCATCTTCGGATACAAGCTCACATTGATCGCGTGCGAACTGATCGTGCCGCCCAGCAGCGTGTAGCCATCCGGGGCGGCCTTGGACACGTAGTCAGAGCCTATATTGCCGCCAGCGCCGGCACGGTTCTCCACGACGATCGACTGGCCCAGCGTCTGCGAGAGCCGCTGGCCGATCAGCCGGCCGAGCAGGTCGGTGGTGCCGCCTGCGGCGAACGGTACAACGTAGGTGATCGGCTTGGTCGGCCAGTTGTCGGCAGACTGTGCGCCGGCCTGCGTGGCGATGGTCATGCATCCTGCACAAAGCGCGGCCAGCATCGGGCGGACCAGTCGATGGATGAAAAACATTGCGTGTCTCCTGTTGCGCGAACTTGTAGGTACGGCGTTGCGGTACGATCTTCGCTGCGTTTTTGTGTTCTGCCTGCTGATTTTCCTCAGGGTTTCCCTGGGGGCTTCCTCGGCAGATCCGGGCGTCTTGTGCTGCGCCTCGCCAGCAAATCTACACGCGCAGGTGCCACGCTGACTTGCAAGAAATGCATAACAGAAATGCACGATAGACCCCGCGACGATGCGCGTCAAACGGAACAATCGCAGACATTCGCTGGCCCACGTGCCGAGCACCCGCCAGGCACTCGCCGGACACTTTCAGGACCTGTCATCGCCATGACCGCTAACGCTTCTTCTCCCGCCGCTCGCACTGGCGGGCGCGTACTTGTCGACCAACTGCGCATCCACGGCACCGAGCGCATTTTCTGCGTGCCGGGGGAAAGCTTTCTGGACGTTCTGGACGCGTTGCATGACCAGCCCGCGATCGACCTGATCGTCACCAAGCACGAAGGCGCGGCAGCCAACATGGCCGAGGCGGACGGCAAACTGACCGGGCGGCCCGGCATCTGCTTTGTGACGCGCGGCCCCGGTGCAACGCACGCCAGCTGTGGCGTGCATATCGCCGCGCAGGACTCCACGCCGATGATCCTGTTCGTCGGCCAGATCGCGCGCGAGCACAAGGGCAGGGAAGCGTTCCAGGAGGTGGACTACGCCGCCGTATTCGGCTCGATGGCCAAGTGGGCAGCCGAGATCGACGATCCCGCGCGGATTCCGGAGATGGTGGCGCGTGCATTCCAGGTGGCCACGTCGGGCCGGCCCGGTCCGGTGGTGCTGGCGCTGCCTGAGGACGTGCTGGACAACATGGTGGAGTGTGTCGACGCAGCGCCGTATCGCGCCGTGGCCGCGGCGCCGCGCCCGGAAGACGCCACGGCGTTGGCCGCAGCGCTGCGCGCGGCACAACGGCCACTCGTGATCGCCGGTGGTGCCAACTGGACGGAAGCCACGGCGCGCGACTTCGCCGCCTTCGTGCATGCATGGGATCTGCCAGTGGCCTGCGCCTTCCGCCGCCAGGACGTGATCGACAATCGGGACCCGCATTACATCGGCCACCTGAGCCTGGGCGTCAGCCCGAAACTTGCCGAGCACGTGGAGGCCGCCGACCTGATCGTCGCGTTCGGCACGCGGTTAGGGGATATCGCCACCGACGGCTACACGCTGCTCGACGTGCCGCAGCCGAAGCAGAAGCTTGTGCATATCCATGCCGACAGCTTCGAACTGGGACGCGTCTACCAGGCGGCGCTGCCGATTCATGCCGGCGTGGAAGCGGGCGCGGCGATGCTCGCATCGTTGCAGCCGCCCGCGTCGCTGCCGTGGAAGTCGTGGACGGCTGGCGCACGGGCCGCCCACGAGGCGTTCGTAACCCCGCCGAAACCGCACGCCGAATTGAGCGGTGTGAATATGTCGGCAGCGATATCGCACCTGAATAGCGTGCTGCCCGAGGATTCGATAGTGACCAACGGCGCCGGCAACTACGCCGTCTGGCTGCATCGCTTCTACGCGTACAAGCGCCCGCGCACGGAACTGGCGCCGACCTGCGGCGCGATGGGTTACGGCTTGCCGGCTGCCATTTCGGCCAAGCTGCGCCATCCGGAAAAGACTGTGGTCTGCCTGGCTGGCGACGGCTGCTTCCTGATGTACCCGCAGGAAATTGCCACCGCCGCTGCCCACGGCGTCAACCTGATCGTGCTTGTGGTCAACAACCGCATGTACGGCACGATCCGGATGCATCAGGAACGCCGCTACCCGGGCCGTCAGAGCGGCACGACAATCGTCAACCCGGATTTCGTGGAGATGGCCCGCGCCTGCGGCGCCTGGGCCGAGCGCGTGGAGAGAACCGAGGATTTCGCGGCGGCGTTCGAGCGCGCCCGCAATGCTGGCAAGCCAGCCGTGCTGGAACTGCTGACCGACCCGCTGCAGATCACGCCGGCCATGCGGGTCACCGACTTGCCCGCCTGACCTGCGCTGGATTGGTCGGATAGCTCTTAGAACAGTGATGCTTGCGGCCGGGCCTCATGTCCGGTCGTCCTGTTCTGGCCGCTCGGCTGGTTCAGGATTTCGCGAATCTGCGCCAGATACCGCTCGCCCACAGCGTGGTGGGTCTTGCGGGCTTCCTCCGCAAAACTGCGGCGGGACGGCGCCCGGATGTTCAGCAGGCGGCAAATCGTTGATAGATAGGGCTTTTTGCCATCCGCGGCGACGCGCCGTGCGGCTGACATCAGTGCTGCGTCACCAATCCGGCCACGCAGCCAGACGAGAATCTGGCGGTCATATTCGTTCTGCACACGGATCAGGTGTTCCATCAGAAAGCTCCGAATACTGTTTATTCATACAGTACCTGTAAATATATACAGTGATTCGGAATTTTCAAGGCGATGTGTCTGGCGATCACAACGCCGGGATCAGGTGGTGATCAGGTCCTGAATAGCCGCAGGCGGCTGGCGCGTGCCTCGATCTCGTTCGGCGCAACGTTCCAGTGCCCAGCGAGCGTTGCCCAGCCGCCGAAAACGTCCACCGTGCGCTCAATCACTTCCCTGGGCCGCGCGACATCGAACTTCCTGCCGAACTCCACCAGGTCTTCCAGCGTGAATGCATCGGCCTTGCCGCCGATGGTCATCTGGTGCTGAAGCGTATAGCCGCTGCCGGCGGAAAAGGTGAGGTCATAGCTTGGGGACAGGCGCCACTCACCGGAGGGCTCCATCAGGAACGCGAAGTTTTTCACGTGATCGTCCTGATTGCGTCCAACGACATTGAAAATCATCCGCCGGTACGCTTCCTCGATGGCCGTGTGGGGCATTTCGAACTGCAGGATCCAGCGGAAATACTGGTCGTAGCTGTAGGCGCGCGGGATGTTGTAGTCGACGTGGGTCAGCCCCGCAAGGCTGTGCATATGCACCCGCCCGCCATCCGCTGTGCGGTCGAACCGCTTGGTCAGGAAGTGGAATCGCCCGTTCGGCTCTTCGATGAAATCGACGGGCGCCATTTCAATGTCCAGTTCCTTTGCCAGAAGAGCGTAGGTGTACTCGACACGGTTGAACGGTTGCGCGTGGTGGTCCTTCGGGTTGGCGGACTCGACGCCGCCGAACTTGATCAGCCAGCTTTCCTCGTCCTTATGCGGCCTGACAAACGCGGAGCGGATCTGCTTCCTGTTCCGGTCCCACAGGATCAGCGCCTTCGCGCGGGCGCCGCCGGCGCTGGCACCGATGCGCATCAGCTCCGAAATGGCGCCGTCCTGCTCTCCCGCCACGAGTTTGCGTGCCGCCTCCACCAGGGAGCCGACCTCCAGCGCCTCGGTTTCGCCGGCAGTTGCGCGGCGATCGATTCGCGGGCGAAACTCCAGCGCTCCCATCGCGCGATCGCCGATATACAGCAGCCGCTGGACAGGACTCATCGCCTTGTCCGGCTCGCCCCGATCGGCGAAATACTTCTTGATGATCAGGTTGCCGAAGGTGTCGGGCAATGCGTCGGCCAGGACGCCGGGCAACCCCAGGAACGATTCCACGCGCCGCAGTTCGGGGAACTCGAACGTACCGGGCTCGGCGGGCAGGAATTCAGGCGAAATGCTGGGGCCGCCAGTGCCCAGGTATTCGGGGTCGTAGTTGAAGCCGATCCGGCCGCTGTCGAACTCGGTGACGGTGCCGACGTGTTGGCCATGCATCAGGACATGCGCACTGGCCGCGACACCCACTGCGGGGCGAACGCTCCTGGAAACGCGTTTTCGTGCCGTTGGCTCGGGCTTCTTCTGGGTCACCAAGACCGTCACTCCCTAGGCTTGCGGGCGCGCTGACGCAATTCACCGCGCGAGTTGAAAGATTCGCTGGACGGAAGAACGTCCGGAAACGCCGCGTCGAGGTTGCTGACCATGCTCAGGGCACGCATCACCTTTACGAGTGTCGATACGCGCACATCCCGGCCTGCTTCGATATCCCCCACCTGGTTGCGTCCGACCCCGGCGCGTTTTGCCAGTTCCTCGATCGTGAGGTTGCGTTCCATGCGCTTTGCACGAAGCCGGGCCCCGATTGCAGCGGCGATCTCGTCGCCAGTGGATGAGCTACGTATGGCGTGCATCGCAATTCACCTGAGGGTGGAGTGACGGCGTAACAATGGCGTAATCTCCCTTAATCGGGGTCGTATAGGCTTAAATCCTATTTATGCACCCTTAATCGGGATGTTACGTATCATCCGTTAAGGCCTGGCGCCTGTCAATGACAGTTTGTTTCGCCCTCAATATAGGGCGATAAGTCGCTGATAGATGCATAACGTACTGAATAGGGTCTGTAACGTTGCACAATGTTCCCGAGGTGGCCGGGTGCATCAAAAAAAATGGCCCGCCAAAGGCGGGCCGCAATGACGAAGAAAAATCCTCGTCGTGGAGTGTTTGAAGGCCGGGCGGGGCTCAGAAGCGGTGGCGCACGCCGATGATTGCGCCGAACTGGTTCTGGCCAGCGCCGACTTGTTCCGTGGTGGCCGTCAGCGTGGTGGCATTGGCATTCAGCGACGGGCCAAAGCCCGACAGGCCCAGGGCCGAGCCGTTGCGGTTCTGCGCGTAGCCTGCGATCGCATAGAGGTCGGTGCGCTTGGAGAACGCATAGGTGCCGGACAGCACGAAGCTGTACGGATCGCCGCCGCTGTTGCGCACGTCGGTGTAGTAGGCCGCGCCGGTCAGCGTGATGGCCGGGGTCACCTGGTATGCCGCGCCAAGCCAGTACAGGTTGGTGCGCAGCGAACTGGAGGTGAAGTCGCCGTAGTACCAGCGATAGCCTGCGAACGCACGACCGCGGCCAAAGTTGTAGCTGGCGGCGATGCCTGCGCGGCGCTCGCGGTTATCGGCAGTGGCGACGGTGCTGCCGCGCACCTCGTCATAGACCACGCGCGCCGACAGCGGACCAGCGTCGTAACCAACGGCGGCCGACCAGTTGCGGCCGGCCTTGTAGTCGCCCGGGATTTCGCCGCCCGACTTGCTGTCGTAGCCCGTGCTGTAGAACAGGCCGTAGTAGACCGCGCCAAGCTTGCCGGCCAGCTTCACCGAGTTGTCGGCACGGCCCGACATCCACTTGTCGTGCATCAGCACCGAGTAGCGCGTGGCAATGGCCATCGGGTCATATGCCAGCGAGAAGTCGTACAGCACGGTCTGATGACGACCGAGCGTCAGCGCGCCGTACTGGTTCTGCAGACCCACAAACGCCTGACGGCCAAACAGGCGGCTGCCTTGGTTGGCGTTGCCGGTATCAAGGTCGAAGCCATTTTCCAGCGTGAAGATGCCCTTCAGGCCGCCACCAAGATCCTCGCTGCCACGCAGGCCCCAGCGAGACGTCGACAGGTTGCCTGCCGACATGCGCACGACATTGTTGCTGCCGCCAGTGCCGGTCTTCGGCACGTGCGTCAGGTATTCAACGCCGGCATCCACCACGCCATAGAGCGTGATGCTGCCTTCGGCTTGCGCCGTGGCGGGCAGGGCAGGGAAAACGGCCATCGCGGCCAGACAGGCAATACGGGTCTTCATGCTTCGTGATCCTTGTTATCAGACGCACGCACGCCTCCTTGCGGGCTCGGGCGCGGTGCGGCGACAGGAATGTAACGAGAGGTGACGAAGCAAAGAAGGGGGATTTGGATGACAGTTTGTTCGCAGCTGCGAACAATGCGGCCCTCGTAGGGGGCGTGTCCACGCAGCGAAACAACTTGCAAGATTCAATCTTTTGCTATGGACACAGTGCACTCCGTCCAATATGAAAGATCTTTGCGCCCTCATTCAATCATCGCCAGGAGCTTTCACCATGTCAGGTGTTGAGGTGAGTAAAGATGTTCATCCCGAATCCGCGATCAACGTGCCGCATCTGTTTGCGACTATTGGAGAATGGCCGATGCGGGAGGCCACATGATTCGCTACTTTCTAGCTAGAGGGGATCGCGCTGGCAGTGCAGTGATTACCGAAGGCCTCGAGCACATGATTTGCTCGAATCCGCCGCCCGCGGTGAACATTGCCACGCTATATATGAAGACCTACTGCACTGCTTGTAAGCAGGAGGGGTTCATTGCACCGAAGGGACCCCGCTGGCCAGGCACTGCTCCCAATGGCAAGCAGTGGGCGCTCAGCGGCGACATCAACGTATGTGGCTGCAATCCCCCGCCCGTTTTCTACGCCGAGCGCGGCATGTCAATGACGTTTACGGCCGAAGAAGCGGCTTCACTCGTCGCCCCTCGTTATTGCTCCAACTCGCGCTCGCTAGAGGCAATGGAGAGTGCCGACGAAGATCTTGAGTGCTATTACGAGATCGTCGACGCGAAGACCGGTCAACCAGTCGAAGGAATGACGTACAAGCTGTCGAGCAGCAGCGGAACGCTCGTCGACAGTGCGTCGCTGACAGATGGCAGAACGCGGTCCTTTCCGGTGAAGGATTATCCGAACGTAGCTTTCGTTGCCTGGCATGCGGGGGATGTGAGATGAGCGACACGATCAATACAGACCTTCGATTGCTGGCCGCGATCGCCTATGGAGAAGCATCCACAGCCAACGACATGGACGAAATCGGAGGCATCGCGTTTGCCGTGGCCAACAGGTGCCGAGCATGGGGTGGGAAGACAGTATCCGAGTTGCGTGCAGCGGACCCAAACTATGCTTTTGCGTGGAACGGTTCGAACCAGCGCTTCAATAAGCTAATGTCCACCCCGGACGACAAGCTTGAAGCGGACACTGGGATGAAGCTTGCAATTGAATGGGCTCGGAAAGCGTTGACAAATGAAGGCCGGAATCCATCGAATGGCGCTTTCTGGTGGGATGGCCTCGATTTCAAGACCGAGTACGCGACCCACGCAAAGGCTCAAAGGGGATTCAAATGGGGCGATCCGTCTCACAACATTTTCGAAGTCCCGGAGAACAAGCGCCTAATGATAAAGCAATGGCGAGTGGTGAACCGGAAGACCGGAAAAATCGTTGATGGCGCCGAACGAGGCCGCTACGACTCCGTGTGGGTTTCCACGGCCGCCCACGGCAGCACGATTTTCTGGACACTCAATCCGGACTACTTGAAAGCGACGGGAGCGAAGGCGTACAGATGAAAATCACGACGACGTTGGCGGTGGCATTGGCTACCCTGTCAAGCTGCGCATATGCTGCGCAGTCGTACGACGCCTTCTACTCGGCCCAACCCGGGGCCGTATTTGGTGACCCGATCCCCTTTGACCCTGACCCTGTGAAAAAGGGGGCCACAGTGGTCTACTCCTATCCGGGCAAGCCAGGCGTTTTCACGGCACTACGGGCCAGACTGAATCGGAGAACACTAGATATTGAAGTCTGGAAAGATCAAACGGTAATCAACGGCAAAGCCTATCGATTTGCGAACGCCAGAAAGTTTCCGGGAGAGCATGTGTCGGACATCTTTCCGGAATCGGCCGAGGTATTCGTTGCGAGCAGTACAAGCTCCCATCCGCCCCTTCTCTGCATTGAGGGGCATGGCAACGCATCAGGCGAAGCGGGAAGTCGGTACACGCAAATCTCCCTCTTGATAGATCCGTTAGCCCGCAAGCCCACGTTTCTGCATCTGCCGAGCTTGCTTTCGTCATGTCGAGGCGTACGGATGTTGAACAATGGGAAGTTGGCATTTCCAAGCAACAGCTATCTATACGACGAAGCGCGAGAGGCTCGCGTGGGCCTGTTGATGTCCTACTACACGTTCGAGGACCGGCGCTTCGTGCCGGCGCTGAACGAGATCCGGCTTCTATTCAAGCAGCCGGAGATACCGTTTCAATTTTCAGTTCAGGAATAGAGTCCGGCCAATTGGCCACCATCGGCAAGCAGAACCTCGTTGCCCTCTCCCCCAACCCCTCTCCCGCGCAGCGGGAGAGGGGGAGCTGTTCTGTGGCCGTTTTCTGACCCCACTCGCGGCAGAGGGGAGCGGTTCTGTGGCCGTTGTCAGACCGTCGCGATTGGTGTCACCGGCGATCCCACCGCGCCGGGCAGCCTGAGCGGTGGCGCGGTCAGCATGAAGCGGGTGCGGCGGTGCGCGCGCAGCCAGCCGGCCAGTTCGCGCAGGTACCAGAGTTCACCAAGCGGCAGGCCCAGCTTGAACAGGCAGTGGTGGTGCAGCGGCAGCAGCGGGTGGGTCTTTGTGCCGGCGGGTACAGGGCGGGCGGGATAGCGTTCCACCGCGTAGTTGTCGGCGATCAGCGCGGCAATGCCGGAATCGGTGATCCAGTTGAGCAGGCGGTCGTCGCGCCCGTCCAGCGCGCAGCAGCTGTGGTGCAGCACGTTCTCGTCGGGCTCGCGCTGCATTGACAGCACCACCTCGGCAAAACCGGTGCGCAGCAGCAGCATGTCGCCTTTTTCCACCACCACCTTGTGCGCTTCCATCGCGCGCATCAGGTCGTCATAGCCGACGTTGCGGAAATCCATACCGTAGACGTCGGCCAGATCCACCAGCACGCCTCGGCCCTGCATGCCCTTGACGGCGAAGTTCTCGATGCCGAGCGCATCGGCATGGCTGCCGCCGTGGCCGTGCCCGCAATCGTGAGCTTCGAAATGGTCGTCCTCGGCGTAATCTACGGGGCCGACGACATCGTCATTCGCACGGTAGCCGTTGTAGTAGACGCGCTCCGGGCGGCCGTCGCCGTTGGCATCGAACAGCGCGCCGACGTGCGCCAGGGCATCCCATTGCGTGGAGTACTGCAGGCTCAGCAATACCTGGTCGTCGCTGATCACGTCGGTGGCAGCCGGATCGACCTTGGCCAGCGGGAAGTTCAGGTACGGAATGTCGTCGCGGAATGTCGGGCGCAATTGTGGCGGGTGACGGCGCGGATTGAGCTTGTTGCCGCCGGGGTAGTCAAGCGGCAGCGACAGGCAGAAACTGATGCCGGCCTGAATCTCGCGCGCGCCCCTTATCACCTGTTGCTGGCCGATCAGGTTGACGCGGCCCAGTTGATCGTCGGGGCCGAAATCGCCCCAGTTGGAGCCTTCCGGACGTTGCTTCCAACGCATGCTTTGTGCCTCCTCGTGCTGTGGCCAATCGTTGGTTTATAAGCGAACGGCGATGCGCGGTCATTCTGCGTCGCATCAAAGGAAAGGGCGGCGGAAAGTAAAACGCCGGTCTCGTGGACCGGCGTTTCGAAGGGGTGATACCGCTTGCAGCGTATCAGTGGTGCGTGAGCGTGGGATGGTCGTCCGTGCGGGCACCAGTCGCAGAATCAAGCAGTTGCTGCTGCTTGAGCAGTGGATCGTTCTTGAGTACCCAGCGGGCCCCAAAGGCCAATGCAACGATGCAGGCCAGCACATACGCAACTATCGCAGTGAGAGTAAGCATGATCTTCACAGGAGCAGGTTGCGACCGCATTGCCACCGTTCGGACCATGACTGGTTCCGCATGCAAATGAAAACGTGGCGGGCCGGATGGGAACGAATTGTATGTGACTGCAGACCTTAATCTGGCCCTAATCCGCCTGAAATTTTCTGTATGCCGATCTAAGCGCATTTAATATCGGCGCGTCATCCTATGTCGGGACATTCGGCGGTGGGGAAAGGCAGCAGACAATCAGCCGGAGGCCCGAATGCCTTCAGCCGGCCGGTGGCCGGCGCCTAGAAGCAGCCCATGTCGTACTGCAGCGTCCGCACGGCCTTCACGGCATCGCGGTAACGGTCCGCACGGCTCCAGTACTCGGTGTGGTACATCGCGCGTTCCGTCGCGTGGGCCTGATAGTCGAGCAGCCGGCACTGGTTCCAGAACGTGTTCAGGGCGCGCCATTCAAGCTCTTCGTCGCGGGCATCCCAGTTCTGGATCTGGCTCGAAATCTGCGCCTGCTGGGCCAGGTAGGCCTGTTCGTCCTGGCGCGCCTTGGGGCTGGAGCGCGGCACCGTCACCACACTGCCGCGCATCGTGCCGGTGACGTTGGCGTAGCCGGACGGGCAGGAGGCCGCGGCCGTATAGAGCGTGTCGCTATCGCTCTCGCACTTGGTCACGGCCGGCGCCGCAGCGGCGCTGGTGGCAGCGGCAGCGACAGTCAGCATCAGCAGCGTCGCGGCAAGATGTCTGGACATGATGGCGCCCCCAACGAGTATCCAATGCCATCAATGTAGGCAGTGCGCTCCCCGGCAGCCAAGGCCGTCATGGTATCCAGATATTTCACAACCGTTCGACAGCCGTTCAGATGCTGTCTGGGGCATCGCGTCGGGTGTGAAATTGTCTGATTTTGCAGTTAATGCAGGTGCCAGGCGCCGTCCGATTCGTACACCACGCCATCGGCTTCCAGCTTGCGCAGGTGCGCAACCAGCGAGCGCAGGGCGATAGGATGCTTGCCTGGCGGCACGTCGTCGTAGACGCTGGCCAGCAACGTGGCAGTGTCCACCGGGGCCAGCGCGCGCAATGCGTTCATGACCTTGGCCTCGCGCTGCTGGCGATGCCGGATCAGCAGGCGGATGGCGTCGTGTGGCCGGGGCATCAGGAAGCCGTGACCCGGTGCGATCCACTCGATGTCCTCGCCAAGCAGCGCCTGCAGCGACGCCAGATAGGCACGCATGTCGCCATCGGGCGGATTGATGACGACGGTCGAGCCCTGCATGACATGGTCGCCCGTGAACAGCGTTTTCTCTTCTTCGAGCAGGTAGCAGAGATGGTTCGATGCGTGGCCCGGGGTGTGGATCACGCGCAGCGTCGTTTGCGGGCCCAGCGCGATGCGGTCGCCGTGCTGCGGCATGTGGTCCGGCGCAAAGGTCTGGTCCTGGCGGTCGGTTACGGCCGTCACGCGTCCCCAGACCGGCGCGCCGGTGGCCGCGCGCAGGCGCACCGAACCCGGCGAGTGGTCCAGATGCGTATGCGTGACCAGAATCCATTTGACTGGGCCGGGCGCGGCGGCCATCACGGCTTCGAAGTGCGCGGCATCTTCGGGGCCCGGGTCGATCACGGCCCACGTGTTGTCCGCCCCCGCCACGAAGTACGTGTTGGTGCCCGGGCCGGTCATCACATTGCCGTTGTTGGCCGTCACACGCCAGACGCGGTCGGACAGTTTCACCGCGCGGCCCGGATCGAGCGCGTAGCGCGCGTGTCCGGCGCCATCGGGGTCGATGCGGGCGATCTCCGCGTACGGCGCTTCTTCCGGCATCACGGGCCGCTGGCCCTTCGGGCCGTCGGCAAGGCGCGGCATGACCAGCGCGATATTGCGCTGCTGGCGTGCGTAGTCGAAACAGGCCTGCGCGGTCTGGAAATGCGCGATCGACTGCAGGATCTTGCGCGTGGCGTTCACAAGCGTCAGGTTGTTGGCCGGATCGACCGCGTCGGCCGGGCGCATCCAGCGGTGTTCCACGGCTTCCACGCCATCGTGCGCCGCCGTCTGGCCGGCTGGCAGCAGGGCCATGAAAAAGCGGGTATCGAAGCGCTTGGGCAGCCCCGGCGGCGTGAGCCAGTAGGCGCTGTATGCAAGCTGGTCCACGCCAAGCCGCAGGCCCAGCAGTTCGCACACGTGCGCAAGTCCCTTGCCGCCGTAGCTGGCCGCCTCGTGCAGTTGCTGGCGAATCTCGTCGGCGAGGTTGTCGATCTGCACGGTCTGGCCGTGCGCATCGTACGCAAACAGCAGGCCTGCCTCCTCGAATGCCTCGCGCACCGCGCACAGGTAGTAGTCCAGGCCGTTCGCGTCCACGTTGAGCCGTGCGCTGGCCGCGGCATCGTCCAGCCCGGCACACAGCGCATGCAGCGCGGCGTCCTGCGGATCGAGCGTGCCGCCCGGGAACACAAAGGCGCCGGCGCTGCGGTCATCATCGCGTTGCGGGCGGCGCATCATCAGGACTTCCATGCCTTGCGGGCCGTCGCGCAGCACCAGCATGCTGGCGGCGGCGCGCATGGCCTTGGAGCCGGTATTCGGGGAATTGGGGTGTGGGACTGTAGCGGACATGGACAGCAGGTGAAGTCTCTCGCGGATTCTTGTTCCAAGACGGCAAGGATACCTCAGGCGACAAGCGCCGCCCGCCCGTGCCGCCGGGGTGCCGCCGGGGTGCCATCAGGGTGTTACTGCGGAAACAGTGCCATCTGGCCGGTCAGCAGCGTCTCGAAGTCGTCGTCCAGGAACGGCAGGATCGCGTCGGCGATTGGCTGTAGCTGGCGCGTGACGTAATGGTCATAGTCGATCGACGACGCCAGCGTCTCCAGCGGTTCGGGGCCGGCAACCGTCATCAGGTAGCTGATCCATCCGCCGTGCTGGTACTGGCGCGGGCGGCCGTGGCGCGCGTTGTATTCGTCGGCGATCCGTGCCGCGCGGACGTGCGGCGGCACGTTGCGCTGGTATTCGTCGAGCTGCCGGCGCAGGCGTTTGCGGTAGACCAGTTGCGCGTCCAGTTCGCCGGCCAGTGTGCGGCGCACAATCTCGCGCACGTAGTCCTGGTAGGGCTCGTGATTGAAGATCTTCTCGTAGAGCGTCTGCTGGAACTGCTGCGCCAGCGGCGACCAGTCGGTGCGCACCGTTTCCAGACCCTTGAAGACCATCTCCGCGCGCCCGTCCGCGCGTACCACCTGGCCCGCGTAGCGTTTCTTGCTGCCGAGGTCGGTGCCGCGGATCGTCGGCATCAGGAAGCGGCGGAAGTGGGTCTCGAACTGCAGTTCCAGTGCCGACTCCAGGCCGTGGGCCTGCCACAGGTGGTCGCGCCACCAGTCGTTGACGTAGGCCACCAGGCTGCGGCCGATCTGCGCGGCGTCGGTTTCGGAACGCGCGCGCCGTAGCCAGACGAACGTGGAATCGGTGTCGCCATAGATCACCTCGTAGCCGCGTGCCTCGATCAGCGCGCGTGTCTGGCGCATGATCTCGTGGCCGCGCATGGTGATCGACGATGCCAGGCGCGCGTCGAAGAATCGGCAGCCGCTGGAGCCCAGTACGCCGTAGAACGCGTTCATGATGATCTTGAGCGCCTGCGACAGCGGCTTGTTCTTGTCGCGCTTGGCGGCCTCGCGTCCCTGCCAGACGCGCGCGACGATGGCCGGCAGGCAGTGCTTCGTACGCGAAAACCGCGCGCCGCGGAATCCAGGCACGGAATCGGCATCGTCAGGATGGGCCAGACCTTCCACCAGCCCGATCGGATCGATCAGGAACGTGCGGATGATCGACGGATAGAGGCTCTTGTAGTCGAGCACAAGCACCGACTCGTAGAGCCCCGGGCGGGAGTCCATCACAAAGCCGCCGGGGCTGGCTTCCGGCGCCTTTTCGCCGAGATTGGGCGCCACGTAGCCCTGGCGGTGCATCAGTGGCATGTAGAGATGCGTGAATGCCGCCACCGAACCGCCGCTGCGGTCGGCTGGCAGGCCGGTGACGGTGGCGCGCTCCAGCAGGAACGTCAGCAGTTCGGTTTTTTCGAAGATGCGCGTTACCAGTTCGCAGTCGCGCAGGTTGTAGCGCGCCAGCGCGGGCTTGTCCTCGGCGAACATCCGGTCGATCGCGTCCATGCGGTCATACGGGTTGTCGATTGCCTTGCCTTCGCCCAGCAGCGTCTGCGCCACGGATTCGAGGCTGAACGACGGGAAATTCCACGTGGCGGAACGCAGGGCCTCGATGCCGTCGATGATCAGCCTTCCGGCGGCCGCCGCGAAGTAATGCTGCTGGCGGTTGTGCTCGCGCCATTCCAGTTCGGCGCCGGCACGGCCCAGGCGCAGCGGGATCTGGTACTGGCGCGCGTGCTCGCGCAGCACGCGCAGGTCGAACTGCACGAGGTTCCAGCCGATGATCGCGTCCGGATCATGCCGGGCCAGCCAGTCGTTGAGCTTTTCCAGCAGTGCGGCGCGGGAGTCGCAGTATTCGAGTGCGAAGTCGATGTCTGGCGGCGTCTGCTGCGGCGTCTGTGGTGGCGATTGTGGCGGCGTCGGGCCGAGCATGTACACCTGGCGCTCGCCGCAGCCTTCCAGCGCAATCGAATAGAGATCGCCAAACGCATTGGTTTCGATGTCCAGTGAGACCAGGCGCAGCGCCGGCCGGTAGTCGGCAGCTGGTTTCATCTGGGCGTCGCACAGCACGCCGCCTGCATCGGGCTGGCCGTCGAACCAGACCGGCGCGGTGATGAAGCGCTCCATCAGGTAGCGCTCGGGCGGACGGATATCGGCCTCGTAGACATCTACGCCCGCGTCGCGCAGTGCTCGCTCGATGCGGATCAGTTGGCGGTGCTGGTTGCAGTAGAGGCCAAGCACCGGGCGGTGCTGGAAGTCGTGCAGGGACAACGGGCGCAGTTCGACATCGCGTTCGCCGCGCAGCAGCGCTTCCGCACGCTCGCGCTGAGCGGCCGGAATGAATGCCGTCGACGATTGCCAGGGCAGGCGCACCCGGCGCGGGCCGTCATCGGTGGCCAGCCAGAACTCGACTTCCGTGCCGCCGGGCGTATCGCGCCAATGTCGAGTCAGGATGAAACCCTGTTGTAGTGCCAACTTCGAAACCTTCCGGGCATGTGTCTGGGCCGAATTCTAGCGGACGAAACCCGATTCTTATGCGCTTGCAGCTCAGGCCGGCGGCTTCAGCAGCGCGCCCTGGAACACCACGGGGCCGCTCGGACCGTCCGGATTGGGCGAGCCGCCGGGTGGCTCAATGCTGACTGCCAAGGCCGGCACGTTGGCGGGCAGCGCGCCAACTGGCAGGCGAGCCTCGCGTGCACGGCCGATTACGCCGAGCGACTGCGGCTTGCCCCCCTCGGGCAGCGCCCAAAGCTGCAGAACCTGCTGGTCCGACAACGTCAGGTCGTCAAGCCTGCGAACCAGCAGGGCCCGGCTGGCCGCATCCCAACTGACCAGCATGGCCGCCTGTGCCTGTTGGGATTGCAGCAAGGCGATCACCGTGGCCGGGGTGGATCGCTGCGCCGGCAAGCGGCCCATGGTGCCGACCATCGCGATCACGGCAATGACTGCCATCGCTGCCGTGGCGCCGCGCCAGAAGCTGGCGGCTTGCCACAGGTGGCGCCAGCCGCCAGCGGGCGCGGGCGTTGCGGTGGGCGTGGCGGCAGGTGTGGTGGCCGGTGGATCGGCTTTCCAGCCAAGCCGCCTTTCTACACCGCACCAGACCGCTTCCACCGGCACAACCGGCGCCTGCAACTCGGCCATGCCAGCCAGCCTTGCCTGCCAGTGGGCAATCGCCGCCCGTACGGCTGGTTCCTCGCGCGCCAGTTGCTCCATGCGCCGACGCGCGCCGCCACGCAGCACGCCCAGCGCGTACTGGGCGGCCATGCGATCGAGCAGGTTGGGGTGGCGCACAAGATTCATGGCGTGGCCTCCAGGCAGGACCGCAGTTTCTCCAGGCCACGGCGGACCCACGATTTGATCGTGCCCAGTGGCGCCCGCATCCGAGTGGCCAGCTCCGCATGACTGAGGTCCTGCAGGTAGGCCAGCACCACCGCCTCGCGCTGCGACGGCTCCAGCCGTTGCAGGCAACGGTTCAGCGCGCGCGCCTGTTCGCTGGCCTGCGCCAGTTCGGCCGGGCCGTCATGCTCGTCCTTGAAAAAGATTTCCGGGGCCTCTTCCAGCGGCATGGCCGATGCCAGCCGCGCCGCGTTGGCCCGGCGCAGGCAGTCCAGAGCCCGATTGTGCACAATCGTCGTCATCCACGTCATCGGCGCCGCCAGTTGCGGCCGGTAGTCGCCGGCGTGGTGCCAGATGCTGACGAAGCTTTCCTGCACCACGTCCTCCGCCCAGTCCCGCCTGCCAGTTATACGCAGCGCGAGGCCAAACAGTTTCGGTGCCGCCTGATCGTAGATCGCACGCAGCGCGAGCCGGTCACCCATTGCCACCCGTCCGAGCAGCGCCTCGAACGGGTCGGGGGCATCGGGCAAAGGTAAGGGGGACTCCGGCGACAGGGCCACGCGGTAGCTCCACGCTATTGGTGTTGCCGGATTATAGGCAGAGAGATGGGCAGAGAGATGGGAAGAGACAGGGGGTGCATCCGGCGGGCCGATGGCTGCGTATAAGCCGATGACGCGTGGGCGATGCCTCGCCCGCGAGCGTTCATCGCCCAATCAAAGGAGGGTTCCCATGAAAACGAAGCTAGATCTGTCTTTGCCGATCATCGGTGGTTGCCGCGACGCGGACCTTGCCCCCGATCTGGTCCGTCGTGGCTGGCTCAAGGCACCTGGCGCATTCATGCTTGGCTCGCTGGCGGCGCTGTCGCTCGGCGAGGCGTTGCCGGCGTGGGGGCAGACGAAGTCCACCAGCACGAAAGACGACATCAATATCCTCAACACGGCGCTTGGACTGGAATACCAGGCGATTGCCGCCTACCAGGTGGGGGCCGAAAGCGGCCTGCTGCAAAAACCGGTGCTGGACACCGCCGTCAAGTTCCAGACCCATCACAAGGCGCACGCGCAGGTGCTGGCCGGCACCGTGGAAAAGCTCGGCGGCACGCCGGTCAAGACCAAGGCAGCCGGCGAGTACAAGTTCCCCGTGGCGGATCTGAAGACCCAGGCAGACGTCCTGCGCTTTGCGGCCGGGCTGGAAAAGGGCGCCACCGCCGCCTACCTCGGCGTCCTGCCGAGCTTCCACAACCGCGAACTGAGCAAGGCCGCCGGCAGCATCCTTGGCGACGAAGCGATGCACTGGGCCGTCCTGCTCAGCGTGCTTGGCGAGGACCCGGTGCCGGGAGCGTTTGTTGGGTGAGGCGGGCAACATCGCCAGGTTTCACGGCGGTGCAGGCCGAATGCCGCGTCCGCTGTGCCGGCCGTCCTACTGGAACGGGCAGACGGCTGGATTCGACCCGGACTTCGGTCCGGGTCTTTTCTAGGAGGGCTTATCAAGCGTGGTCGGCGATGGCCATGTCGACGGCGGCCATCGCATGCAGCGCGGTGGTGTCGAACACGGGCAGGGCGCTGTCCTGCGGGCCGATCAACAGCATGATTTCGGTGCAGCCGAGAATCACGGCCTGGGCACCGTCGGCCTGCAGCGCGGCGATGATGCGCTGATAGGCTGCCCGCGATTCATCACGCACGATGCCATGGCAGAGTTCGTCGTAGATGACGTCGTGGACGATATCGCGCTCGGCGTCTTCCGGGACCAACACCTTGATGCCATGACGGTCTTCCATCCGCTGGCGGTAGAAGTCCTGCTCCATCGTGAACCGCGTTCCAAGCAGCCCCACACGCTGAACGCCAGCCACGCGCAGCGCCGCCGCGGTTGGATCGACGATATGCAGGAAGGGCACGTTGAGTACTTCCTCGATGGCCGGTGCCACCCTGTGCATCGTGTTCGTGCAGAGCACGACGAAGTCAGCCCCGCCGGCCACCACCTGCCGGGCCGCCTGCTGCATCTGTTGCCCAAGTTCGTCCCAGCGCTCCGCGTGCTGCAGCTGTTTGATTTCCTCGAAGCATACGGTGGCCATGATGCTGCGGGCATTGCGATGGCCGCCAAGGCGGGCCTTCATGCCCTGGTTGATCAGCCGGTAGTACTCGGCCGACGATTCCCAGCTCATCCCGCCAATCAGTCCAATCGTCTTCATAAGGTGGTGTCGTGGTTCAGGTCGGCATCCACTCTAGCAAAAGCGCCAAAGGCGGGTGAGCCGTCTGGCCTGAGTATCGATGGCTAATTTTCCTCGGCATCGGTTTGTGTTCATTATGAACATGTTGCGATAAGAAAACTTATCGCAATATAACGCATGCGTAGCGCATCCAACCGGCACGAGCGGGGTACTAACCCAGAACAACGGCATCCAGTTGGTGTGATCGGCTTCGTCCAGGCGAACGCGGGCCTGATGGTCGATGTCTCGCTCAACGGCGCGAAGATCACCAAGCTCGATCTCTGAGGAGGATCAGGGCGGCACGGCGCGTTCGAAGATTCGTTCGCGATTCCATGTTCGTGCCTCATGCTTCGGAAGAAGCCGCCGGGCGCCTCCCGATCAAGCCGGCACCTTGGTCATTGGGTCCTGCCCCCACTACCCCTACTGCCAATTGGGCGGGTGTATCTTGAGGTGGTTCCTGCTTTAATGACGCGCCAAGTCCACTCGGGATTACCGGAGCCTCCATCATGTTCTACTCCCTCAGCAAAGTACTTCTGCTTGTCGTCTACGGCCTCGCGCTCGTGAGCTGCGTGAAGACGCTGCCGCTGCCGCCGGATGCGATCCACTGGCTGCGCATCGTGGCCGTGGCGCTGCTGGCGGCGCATATGCTGGAGGCGGTCGTTTTCTTCAAGAAGGTGGCGCTGTACAAGGGGCCGCTGCTCGACAGCGTGGTGCTGACAGTGCTGTTCGGCTTTGTGCACTGGATGCCGCTGGCCGATGCGGCGCAGCGCGGGCGCTGAGCCCGCGACGGGGCGGCCTGCCGCGCGTGCCATCGGCATCTACTCTGGTTCGAGCCCCGAAGCGCGCGCACAGCGACTGCTCCCCATCCGGGGACAGGCCGCTTGTCCCATATCCCGTCCACCGTGTGTCAGAAGGCCGCCACGCGCTGCACAACCCAGAAGGCGGCAACCGACCCGATCACATAGGCGATTGGTGTCCGGATCGAAGACCTCGATTGCCACGGATTGCGCCCCTCGCGGCCGCTGCCAGTTGCGAGACGCGCGACGAGCAGCAGCACCATTGACACCGCGGCGATGAAAAGGATTTGCCCGGCCTCGACGCCGAGGTTGAAAAACAAGAGCGCGACGGGGATGTTCTTTTCAGGCAGTCCGACTTCCCGGAGCGCGCCGGCGAAGCCGAAGCCGTGCAGCAGGCCGAAGACGAACGCCACGATCCACGGAAATCGCGCCGCCAGCCCAGTCGCTCCGTGCGCGCTGCGCAGCACCTCGGCGGCGACGAACATGACGCTCAGCGCGATCGTGGCTTCCACCGGCGCCTGCGGGACGTGGACGAGGCCGAGCGTCGCGGCGGCGAGCGTAATGCTGTGCGCAACCGTAAACGCAGTGACGGTGACGAGCAGGCGGTGCCAGTTCCCACAGAGGAACAGCAGGCCGAGCACGAACAGCAGGTGATCGACGCCAAGCAGAATGTGCTCGACGCCGAGCAGCAGATAGGTCTTCGCGACTTCGAACCGGCTCGGCGAGGCCGTCACCTCGAACGAGGTCTCGGCAGGCGTCAGCCGGGCCGTCTGCGTCGTGCCGTCCAGGCGCTCGACGCGCACAAGGACGTCTGTCTTCGTCGCGCTCAGGCCGTCGATGCCCACCCGCCTGCCGACCAGGCTGCCCGTGCAAGTAGCCTGCCAGCGCTCGACAAAGGTCGAGCCGACGAAGGAACCCTGCGACGGCACGCCGCTGCAGTTTTCCGGCAGCACCACGTAGATGCCGAGGCGGTAGTCACCGAGCGCCGGAACCTTCCACATCACCTCGAAGCGATCCGGCGCCACTTCGCGCAGATCGAGGTAGCCCGGGCGCACTTCATGGGCGTCGGCCATTGCCGAGGCAAACAGCAGAACGACCCGCAGAATCAGGCGCGCTGCTCGCATCATGGGTTCCTCCCCGAGTCCGAAACCGGCGCTTGCGACGCCGGGCCCGCCAGGCCCTCGATGCTGACGCGGTACTTGGAGCGCAACTGTGCAAGGAAGGCTTCCCTGGCCTTCGTGCCCTGCGTGGCCTGCCATTCACGAAGGACGACGGGCCGGATCTCGGCCAGCGGCGGGAGGCGCCCGGGCTCGCGCTGGTCGACGCGCACCAGATGAAGCCCGAAGGTCGATTTCACGGGGCCACTCCAGGAGCCGACTGGCGCCGCGGCCACCTGCGCGGCGAATGCCCCGCCGAACATGTAGGCGATCTCCTGCGCGCTCGCCGACTGGAGGTGCGTTGGCAGCAGCGTCGGGTCACCGAGCTCGCGCGGATCGGCGGGGCCGCGACCGGCGCGCAGCGAGGTCAGGATGCGCGCAGCCTCGTTCGGCGCGGCGCCGCCCCGACGTTCGATGCTGACGAAGACCTGCTCGAAGGTGAGCCGCTCCGGCGCGGTGAACTTCGATGCATGCTCGCGCAGGAAAGCCTCGAGCTGCGCGTCCGTCGGCTCGGCCGCGTCGGCGACACTGTCCGACATGAACTCCATCTTTTGGCGCAGCCGGCGGCGAATCACCTGGTCGTCTCGATCGATGCCCATCGCGATCGCCTCGCGGTAGTACACCTCGTCGGTAACGTAGTCGTCCACGAGGCCGCGCAGTTCCTGCGCGGTCGGCGGCCGCGACCAGGTCTTCTGGAAGTTCGTCGCGAGCGCTTCGACCTGGGACGTGCTCACTACGATGTCGCGGGTCGGCCCGGCGTCGCCGCCGGCCACGAAGTGCCAGACCGCGAAGAGCCCGGTTCCGATCAGGAGGAAGTGCAGCAGGGGCTCGCGGACCCACCCGCGCCAGTCAGGCGTTCGCATGCGCGGTCTCCTAGTGCGGCGTGTACCAGATCGGCGAGCTCCAGCCCCGCTCCTGCGTCGTCATAGGCACCTCGGGAGTCATCTTCAACTTGAAGCGCACGGCGTCGTAGGCCGTCCAGCGCGGGGTCGGGATCTCGAGGACGCGCGCGTAGTAGAACGCCGGCCGTGTCGGGTCGAACTCGGGATCCGTCCAGACGACGGCGAGCTCGGGCGTGCCGATGGTGTTGGTCCAGGTCGCCGTCGCGAGGTCCACCGTGTTGCCCACTAGCGGCACCTTGCCGTTCCTGTCGCGCTTGCGCTTCTCCGGATTGCTCCACACGACGTCGAACACCTTCTCGTGGGTCGCACCCGACTTGTCGAGCCAGCCCTTGATGACCTGGATGCGATCGAGATTGCCGCCATACGGATCTTTCGCCGCGGCGATCAGGAAGGTCGGCTTCTTGCCGGCCGGCGGCTGCGCCAGGTCGCCTCCCATCGGCACGCCCTTGGCATAGCCCACTATCGCAGGCGAGCGCGTCTGCAGGTCCTTGGGCACGTAGTCATAGCCGCCGAAGAAGCGTAGCCACAGGCGCGTGCCGCTGGTCGCGTAGGTCTCGCGTCGCTTCATCGCGTCCCAGATCGACTCGCGTGTGTTCTCGATCGCCCAGACGGCCGTGTAACCCGCTGCCGTCAACTCCCAGCCCTTCACAACGCGATCCCCAAACTTCAGCGCGGCCTCGCTCCAGCGCTCAGCGCGCGGCTCGCTGGAGATGAACTTGCCAAAGAAGTTGTCTTCCTCGGCCGTGGTGAGGCCGGTGTGCGTGTCCGTGCCCGCGGCCATGCCGTACTTGAATGGATTGGCGCCCAGGTCCTGCTCTAGCTTGAGACCGTTCTTCAGCGCCTCACGCAGGTACTCGTGCTGGATCATGCCGGGCTTCTTGGGCACGAGGTTGAGATTGCCCCTATCCCAGATCTCGTAGCCGACGGAGAACTCGTCGTTTGGCGACATCGACGGATGTGACTCGCTCTGGCCCTTGAACTGGATCACCTCGAACAAGGGCTCGAAGCGCGCCCGCTGCTCGGCATATTCCTTGGTCAGCGGCTTGCCGTCGAAGGTCTGCAGCTCGAACATGCGGCCGTTCGACAGGTTGCCGTTGTGCGGGATGGCGAGCAGGTGGCCGCCCGTCTTGCGCTCCCAATCGGCCATCCACTTCCAGAGGCTCGCGGGATCCTCTGAGGAGAAGGTCGTCAGGGGCAGCACCTGGTCGGCCTTGTCCTTGTTGTCGCGGTAGATGACGTTGCGGTGCAGGTTGTTGCCGCCTCCCGCGTTCGAAGTCCACTCGTAGGCGATGAACGTCGTGAAGCGCCCCGGCTCGTTGTACTTCTCCATGATGGCCGTGTTCTTCTCCCAGGTGCTCTTGGCGAACTTCGGGTCCATCAGCAGCGGCGGGAGTTTCTTGTTCGATTGCGCGGCGATCAGCTCGCTCATCGCCTTACCGGTCTCGTCGCCGCCCTTGGCCATCATGTCGTGCCAGCGCTTGAGCGTTGGGTCGGCCATCATCTCCGGCTCACCCGCTTGCAGCAGGGCGATGGTGCCCATGCCGTCCGAGTGATCAGTCAGAGCGAACCAGTCGAGGGGCCGCGACAGCCGCACCGGCTGCCCGCTGTTGGAGACGACCTCGTCGCCGCGCGCGAAGCGCACTGCGTCTTCCGGCCCGAGCGTCGTGCCGCTCATTCCGGCGTCTGCTGACCAGCCACTGTGGGCGTGCTCGTCGCCGAACAGAGGCCGCTCGGGATAGCGTCGTCCGGCGTAGGGCGAGTAGCCCGGGATCTTGTGGAAGGTCGACGGGTCGGCGGGGACGTAGCCATCGGAGTCGATGAGCCGTTGGGCCTGGGCGGGCGGCAAAAGCGCCAGCATGGCCAACGCGAGTAGATGCGCCTTGCCCATAGCGATGCCTTGCTTCATGTGTTCGCTCCTTCGACATGTTTTGTGTCGATGAACATCAATGCCCGCGTATCGAGCAGACCGGGTCACCGCCTCGGAGGCACGCTGGGGGACAGCGTCCCGCATAATTTATGACGAAATGGGGCCTTGGTGCAATCTCCTCGATCTCGTCCGGGGCACCGCCCCACTGCCGAGCGTGGCCGCCCGAATCGTGGCCTGAAGATCACCCCGGACGCGTTCGGGTCAGTCACCGCTGCGCCATCTCACCTTTATGCGTCGGTTGGACTGTGGGTCAATTCCCTGCCCGGTGCGCAATCGGCTGTCGCGCCCCCTGACACTCTTCCACATCCGATTCTCCAGATCGGTGGTGCGCGTGATCCCGGCCGAGTATCCGTTGTCGAGATCGCTTCTTCTGTTCGTCAGGCCCCAGTTCACCGCTCATCATTTGAAGGGCTTCATATACAGCCTTCTGCAAGATACGACAGTGCGGTAGGCAGCATTCACCCGCATACGGTGGGTGATAGCCTCATCTGAGGTCTGGGAGAGGATCGTTATGGCTTACCGCCTGGAGAAACGGCTCAATACGGCCATTGCGTGAATGTACCCGTCTGTTGCCGGGCTCGCTCTTGTCCGTACTCTCGGGAATCGCGCGGACCTGGAGGTTCAGCCGCCTCTACATTCAAAACTAGTCCTGGCGGAGGCAAACCATGCGCAAACTCATAATGGGCATTGTTGAATTCCGCGAGAAAATGCTGCCGCAATACGCGCAGCAGTTCAGCAAGCTGGCGCTTTCGCAGACACCTGACGCGCTCTTCATCACATGCTCGGACAGCCGGGTTGTGCCGGATCTGCTTGCTTCGACCCATCCAGGCGATCTATTCACAATGCGCAATGTCGGCAACCTCATACCACCGGCGACTGCGGAGGGTGCCTCTACCGGTGACCTTTCCGAGGCAAGCGCGATCGAGTATGCAGTGCTGGTGTTGAAAGTCGCGAACATTGTTGTGTGCGGGCATTCCGAGTGCGGTGCGATGAAGGCCGTGCAAACGCGCAGCGCCAAGCTGAAAGCGCCGAACCTCGATAAGTGGCTGTACCACGCCAACAACGCAGCGTTTCGTCTCGAACACGAAGGCCCGCTCGATGGCAGGCTGAAGCCGCACGATCAATTGTCGCAACTCAACGTGCTAGTCCAGCTTGAGCATTTGATGACATACCCGATCGTCCACCATCAGGTCACTGCCGGGGCACTGGTATTGAGCGGCTGGTGGTTCGACATTGCGACTGGCGACATGTACGCCTACGAGCGGACGAGCCGCTCGTTCGAAGTCATCGATCGCGCGATGGCCGATCGGATGATTGCGCGCCTCGCCGCCCGAGCGCGGTGAAGGTGCGAGGCTCCACAGGAACGGACATCCAAACTCGTTCCGATCAAGTCCAATGAGAGCTGATTGCACAGGTTCCGTAGCTGCTCGTCGAACCGAGTCTGGACAGGACGATCCGCGGCCACTCGCTCAGCGGGCGGCCATTGCCATCAGATGATTGCCGAACTGTTCCCGCAAACGGTTCTTCAGGGTCTTGCCCGTCGCACCCAAAGGAATGGCGTCCACGAAGATCACATCGTCCGGCGTCCACCATTTGGCGATCTTGTCCTCGTAGAAGGCGAGCAGTTCTTCCCGCGTGAGTTCCGCTTCGGGCTTTCTGGCCACGATCAATAGCGGGCGCTCATCCCATTTGGGGTGCTTCGCGGCAATGCACGCGGCCTGGAAAACGGCTGGATGCGCCATCGCAATGTTCTCCAGGTCAATCGAGCCAATCCATTCGCCTCCTGATTTGATCACGTCCTTGCTGCGGTCGGTGATCTGCATGAAGCCATCGGCGTCAATGGTGGCGACATCGCCGGTCGGGAACCAGCCCTGTGCTTCGTCGTCGAGCTGTAGTGGATTTCCGCCTTCGCTCCGGAAGTACTCACGTACGACCCACGGCCCGCGCACCAGCAAGTCACCGGACGCCACGCCATCCCAAGGCAACTCACGACCGTCCGCGCCGACGATCTTCATGTCGACGCCGAACAGCACACGGCCCTGTTTCGACTGGATTGTGAGACGGCCTTCGTAGCTCATCTCCCAGTGTTTGGGTTTCATCGAGCAAACGGTCCCGATCGGGCTCAGTTCTGTCATCCCCCACGCGTGCAGCACCGCCACGCCGTATGTGTCCTGGAACTTGCGCAACATGGCAGGTGGGCAGGCCGCGCCACCAATGATGGTACGCGCCATGCTCGAGAATTCCTGGCCTGTCTGCTCCAGATGGTTCAGCAGGCCTTGCCAGACTGTCGGAACGCCTGCGGAGAGCGTGACCTGCTCGGCTTCGAGCAGTTCGTACAGCGATTTGCCATCCAATGCCGGTCCGGGGAAGACAAGCTTGGCGCCGACCATGCACGCAACGTACGGAAGGCCCCAGGCATTCACGTGAAACATCGGTACGACCGGCAAGATCACGTCGCGCGCGGAACAATTCAGCGCATCCGGCAGCGCAGCCGCATAAGTGTGCAGTAGCGATGAGCGGTGGCTGTACAGGACGCCCTTGGGGTTGCCAGTCGTCCCGGAGGTGTAGCACAGCGTACTGGCGCTTTCCTCATCAAGAAGGGGCCACACATACTCGGGCGCGCCTTGCTCGATCAGATCTTCGTAGCAAAGGAGGTCAATACCTGCGTCCTGCGGCATGTGGGCGCGGTCGGTCATGGCGATGAACGCCTTGACCGTCTTGCAGCGGCTGGCGACGGCCTTGATCAGCGGCAGGAAAGTCAGGTCGAAGAAGATGTACTGGTCTTCAGCATGGTTCGCGATATAAGCAACCTGATCCTCGTGCAGGCGCGGATTGATGGTATGAAGGATGGCCCCCATCCCTGAGACGCCATAGTAGAGCTCCATGTGGCGATAGCCATTCCATGCCAGCGTGCCAATCCGGTCAGACGGCTTGATTCCCAGGGCGGTCAGCGCGCTGGCCATCTGGCGCGCACGGCGGTGGCAGTCCCGGAATGTGTAGCGATGGATATCGCCCTCTACCCGTCGCGACACGATCTCCGTATCGCCATGGTGCCGGTCTGCGTGCACGATGAGAGAGGAGATCAACAACTGCTTTTGCATCATCAGGCCATTCATGGCGTCATTCCTGTGTCTGCTGCTGTCTGCCAGCCCGAACCTCTGGCGGCAAATCGCTCCAGGCTGCGGAATGGGGGGGCGCTGTCAGGTCCGGGGACCTTCGTTCAGGCTGGTCAGGAGCGATGCCACGGTTCGCTGCTGGTCTTGATGAAGCAAGCAGACTGCGTGGTACCGGTGTTTGGATAAGGATGAACCCTTGGCCGCATCGCTGGCAGCGAATTGAGAGGCAGCCAAGGATCAATAGTCAGGCTGGAGTGGGAAGCCGCGGTGGTGCCGCGGCGCCCCTAAGCATTGCTTAGTTGAATGCCGAGAGATCCTTCGGCTGGATGTCATGCTTTTCGCAATAGGCGAGGTAGCGCTGCATCGCAGTCTTCCAGTTTTCGATGGCCAGGACTTTGTCGTTCTCATCGACAAACACAAGGTCGCCCATCACGGAAACCAGCATCAGCGTATAGCCATCTTTCTCATTTGTGCTGACGACTTCTGGCGTGTGAGTGGACGCAGCCGTCTCAAACACCACGCTGCCAGGTCCGGCAACCCAGTCGTGCTCCTTGTATTTCCACTGGCCTTCGATGGTGTAGACCATGACGGTGCCGGAATGGTGGTGCTTGGGAAGCTGCATGGTGATCGGTGCCTTCATCAGCACGATGATTTCGCCCCGAATTGGGTCAAGCTTGAAGTACTTCAGCAAGACTTCGTCCGAATAGGGGGTGAACGGAACCCAAGGCAGTGAATCGCCATCGATGACTGCAGTATCAATTTGTTGGTAAAGCATAACTGTCTCCTTTGATTTGAAATAAGACGGCATTTCAATTTGCCGCGTGATGCAACGCACATGCGTGTTGGCGCCGTATCAGCCTTGCAACTGATCAGGGCGAGGTGTAGTTGATGCCCGCCATGCGTTGGCGGGCGGACTTCTCAAGGTTTCCCCGGGGACAGACTGGATCAGGACAGCGGAGCGCCAGCCAGCGTCGCGCGAAGCATCTTCCGCGGCGCATTGCCATAGTCAGCCACGGCATAGTGCTGGCACAGCAGGTTGTCCCACATGGCCACAGTGTTGTCGCGCCACTTCAGGCGGACCTGGTACTCTGGAATCGCGGCCTGGGAAGTCAGATAGTTCAGCAGGTGATGCGCTTCTGGCATGAAATCGTTGCCGCAACGGACGTCCTTGAAGTTCCAGAAGTTCGAGAAATGGGTGGTGAAAGCATTCACGAACAGCACCTTTTCCCCGGTCTCGGGGTGGATGAGCACAACGGGGTGCTCGACGGCAGGAAGCTTTTCTGCGGCAGCAAGGCGTTCCTCCCTTGGATGCTGGGCAAAGAAGGATGGTTCGACGCTGTGCTTGGCGTACAGGCCGTCAATCCGCTGCTTGATGGCCTCGGGCAGGCGCTCATAGGCCATGGCCATGTTGGACCACATCGTGTCACCGCCGGTATCGGGGCCCAGTTCGCGCCGCAGTATTGCGCCACGCGGAGGAGTCTTCTTGTAGGTTATGTCCGAATGCCAGAGGTTTTCACGGCTGATCTTCTCGACCGTGCTTGACTTGCCCGCGTCGAGATTGCGGTACAGAACCAGCAGTTTGTCGGCTTCCGGATGACTCGGCGCAATTGGATGCGGCTCCAGTTCGCCGAATTGCGCCGCGAAGGCCTGATGCTCCATCGGCGTAATTTGCTGATCGCGGAAGAACACCACCTTGTGCTTCAGCCACAGCGCACGGATTTCAGCGATGAGGTCAGGATCCTGGGCAGCGTCGGCCAGGCTGACATTGCTGAGTTCTGCGCCGATGGCAGGCGTGCAGAGCTCCACCTTGATCGAATGTTGACGCACCGATGGCCGGATAATGGCCGGTGCCGTGGGGGAAACCTGTGTGGTCCTGTTCTGCGCCGTAGCTGCTGCTGTCATAGCTGTCTCCAATCTGAGTCTGTGCCCGCGGTGTGCGAGCGTTTTGCAGGCCTGGGTGGATCGGCACGCCGTACATCGACGGCGCTTGATCAATCCACTTGGGTGCAGCTATCTTAGGTTTCGTCGCTGCTTTGATGATTAGCCTGTTGGGCCAATTACTTAGCAGCCTGAGACATGCGCACCAGGGGGCACTGGCTCGGCGCGTGCGGCGACACTGGTCTCACTCCGCGAGGGAGATTCGGGGCAAGCGGGGAATTGGTTCGGCGTCTCTACGCTAGTTGGCGCTGCAGACTAGTCAGCCAGGAGCAACGGAACCCATTGGCTGAAGGGCGCGGGCCGCATCAGGCGCCTCAAATGAGTTCATCCACGCTTCAGTCCGGGCCTGGACGTCGCCATTTCCTGCCTGTAGTCGCCCGCCCAATCCGACGGGGTTTTGCCAAACTCCCGGCGGAACCAGCGGGAAAAGTCGCCAGCGGTGGAGAAGCCAAGCAGTTCGGCGACTTCATATAGCTTGCGCCTGCTATTGGCGAGGTATTCCTCGGCGAGCTCCAATCGCACAGCATTGACGATCGTTGTCGCGCTCTCGTCGCTGCTTGCCAGGTGCCGGTTCAGCGTGCGCCGGTTGATACCCAGATGTTGGGAGATTCGCTCGACCGAACACAGTCCGGTCGGCAGCAACATCTTGACGACTTCACGCGCGCGCTGGGTCAGGTCGTCTTCTTCCAGTCTGGCTAACTGTACGTCAAGCAAGCGCTTCACTTCTCGACTGAGCTCCGGGGTAGCCGCCGGAATAGGCAGATCCAGCTCGCGGCTGCGACAGACGATCGCATTGAATTCCTTCGAGAATTCGACAGCGGTCCCGAGCACGCGGCGATGAACATCGAGGTTGGAAGGGGCCTCGTGGGTAAAGCTGATCGACACAGGGCGAAAGGTATTCTGTGTCAAGACGGCAAAGGTCCGTAGCAAAACGCCCACCGACTGCTCGACCGCCTGGCGCCAGACGCCGGGGCGCCGGAAATTGATATGCAGCGCTGCAAGGTCCCCGGCATCGTCGAGCCGCAATTGCACCCCATCATTATGCAAACGCAGGTATCGGGCGGTGGCCAGCATTGCAGTGCGCAAAGTTGGTTCTTCGCGGACGACCAGGGCCAGCATGCCGAGGTTCGCCAGGCTTCTCTTCTCTGCCAGCAGCAGGGCGAATGCCTCTTCCCCGGACCGGAGCGCTGATTCTTCAAGCAGCCACCCGACGGCATCGGCACTGATCATGAGGTTGGGATCATCCAGTGCTTTGGCCGGTATCTTTGCCGCCCGCAACATGCGGTACGGATCCAGGCCGACTGCTCGGGCAAGGGGTTCGTAGCCGGTAAGCGCGGCCGCCCTGGTAAAAATGTGCCCGTCTGCAGCCATGTCCCAAACCTCTAAGAATTTGTCCCAGCTCGCTTAGTATAGTTGCGGCCTTTGCAGCTACCTTAGTAGTCGAAACCCTGACACGGAGGAAGACAATGACTAAGGGCACAGCAGCTCACTGCGCCAGGATCGACGCTTGGGCACGGGCGAATGCCGACGATCCGCAAGCGTTCAACCACTGCTTCGCCGAGGTGAACGGCATCCGCATGCACTACGTGGACGAGGGGGAAGGCCCCCTGGTCATCCTGCTGCACGGCTTTCCCTACCTGTGGTACATGTGGCGCCGCCAGATCCCGGCGCTGGTCAACGCCGGCTATCGGGTCGTTGTGCCCGATCAACGTGGATTTGGCCAAAGCGACCGGCCCGAGGCGATCGAAGCCTATGACTTGAGTCAGGCCGTTGGCGACATGGTCGGACTGATGGAGGCGCTGGGTGAGACGTCCGCCGTGATCGTCGGGCACGACCTGGGCGCCTGGGTCGCTCAGTCGGCCGCCATGCTGAGGCCGGATTTGTTTCGCGCACTCGTCATGCTCAACACACCGGTACCGCCACGAGGCAAGGTAAAGCCCAGTGTCGGCTGGCAGGCCATGGCCAAGGGCAAGGTGTATCACCACATGTACTTCCAGCAGGTTGGCAAGCCCGACCGCGAATTGTCCGCCGATACGCGAAAGACGCTGCGCAGCGTCTTCTACTCGATCTCCGGGAGTGCCGTCGGCGCCGAACGCTGGCGCATGCTTATCGAGCCGGGCGAGAGCATTCTTCGCGCTTTCACAGAGCCGAAGGAATTCCCTGAGTGGTTGAGTGCTCGCGCGCTGGACTACTACGTGGAGGAGTACACCCGCACCGGATTTGCCGGCGCCTTGAACTACTACCGCTGTCGCGACCGGAACTGGGAAATCACGGCTTTCCTCGATGGCGCCGTGGTGCAGCAGCCGAGCATGTTCATTGGCGGCGCAGCCGACCCATCCCTTGAGCTGGTGGGTGACCTCTATGACCAACTCGACGCGTACCTGCCCGGGCTGCGAAAGAAAGTCCTGCTGCCTGGCGTGGGCCACAGTGCCGCGGAGGAATGCGTAGAACAAGTCAACGATTTGCTCCTCGAGTTCTTGGGGCAGCTAGCGGGCTGAGTTTCGGAAAGTTTGACCTGACGCCCCACCGTCCTGGATGGGGCGAACGTAACGCTCATGGAAAATACAGGAGAAGACATGATTGGATGGACTCGTAGCCCGTGGCTTGGGCGCGCTCTGTGCCCACTGCTTGGTTTGGCTGCACTTCAGGTTCAGGCATCCGCCGGCGCAGCCACGGCCCCGCCAAGCGCGGCCGATGCACAGGAAATTGCTACAGAGGCCTATATTTACGCCTACCCGATGGTGCTAATGGAGGTGACGCGACGCGTTTCCACCAACGTTGAAGCTCCCGATTCCAGCCACTTCCGTGCGCCGATGAACCAGTTCGTGCACGCGACCGCTTTTCCCGACGAAAAGTTCGACATAGTGGTTCGTCCGAATGCGGACACACTGTACTCGACGCTCTGGTTCGACGTCACGCGTGAGCCACTCATCATCACCGTGCCGGATTCCGGCGGTCGCTACTATCTGCTTCCGGCGCTCGACCTGTGGACGGACATCTTTACCTCACCCGGTACGCGCACCACCGGCAATGGTCCGCAGCAGTTCGCCATTGTCGGCCCAGGTTGGCGTGGCAAGCTCCCGGCTGGCGTGACCGCTTATGTCTCGCCGACGGCCGTGGGCTGGATGATCGGCCGGACGCAGACCAATGGCGTTGCAGACTATGAGTCCGTGCACAAATTCCAGGCCGGCCTCAGGACGACACCGCTCAGCGCATGGGGCAAGCCTGGCTATGTACCCCCAATGGGCACCGTCAATCCACAGCAGGATATGACGGCCCCAGTCGAGCAGGTGGCAAAGATGGACGCGGACACCTACTTTGCGACGTTTGCCCGGTTGCTGAAGACCAATCCGCCGCATGCCAACGACTTCCCGATTCTTGCCCGCATCGCACGCCTCGGGTTGGTACCCGGGCAGGATCTTGATCTGAACCGCTTGCCGCCGGAGTCGCAGGCCGCGTTGCGGGCCGCGCCGGCCGCGGGACGCTCGCTGATCGTGGCAGCGCTACCTCGCACCGGTTTCGTGACAAACGGTTGGAGAGTGATTGCCAATCCGATCGGCACGTATGGGACCGATTATCTCCGTCGGGCGATAATTGCTTTTGCCGGTCTGGGAGCCTGCACGGTCGACGACGCGCTCTACCCGTTTGCGATGGTGGACGCCGAAGGCAAGCCCTTCGACAGCGCGGCGAAATACGTCATCCACTTCGACAAGGAGCAGTTGCCGCCGGCACGCGCCTTCTGGTCCCTGTCGATGTACAACGATCGGCAGTTCTTTGCTTCCAATTCCATCAACCGTTTCGCCATCGGTGATCGCGATCCGCTGAAGTACAACGCAGATGGCTCACTGGATCTGGTGCTCCAGCGCGAGCGTGCCATCGGCATGGAATCCAACTGGTTGCCCACGCCTGCATCAGGCAGCTTTTCGATGAACCTGCGCATGTACCTGCCGGGGCCAGATGCCCTCAATGGCACCTGGAAGCCACCGGTAATCAGGCGCGTAGCAAGCTGATATCCGGATTCCCGCCTGCTGGCTCGTCCAGCGGCGGGTTGCCGATTTCCGGCCACATCCTCATCATCGAAGGCACATGTCGTGCATGAGGCGCATCTGGCGCGATCGAGGTGTACTTGTTTGCAAAGGGCAGGCCATGCTGTACGTCGCCGGCCGCGATTGTTTGTTTTACATGCATGTGTAGCCTAGGCTGTGAACTATATTGCCCACAAGCCAGCTTGCTCAGGGCGCCCGCTACTGCCCGGCAGGAAGACGCTTCAAGAAAAAGAGTCGTATGTGAACAAGGGGGTGTTCATGAAAGCACACTATCGGATCCTGCGTCGCGTTGTGCAGGTTGTTCTCATGTCGCCCTTCCTTTGGGCGATCAGCCAGCGGGCATATTCACAACCGCCTGTGCCGGCAGAGAAGGCGCCTGCCGCAGTGCAGAAGAGCGAGTCGCGGGAGCAGGAGCAGGCTCGTACTATCTTGATGCGGATGGCCGAATTTCTCGGCAGCGCGCAGGCGTTCAGCGTCACGATGCGATGCGGCTACGATACCGTCCAGGCATCCGGTCAGAAGATCGAATTCGGAGAGATTCGCAAGATCATTGCGAGCAGACCGGACCGGTTGCGGGTTGAAAGCGAGCGTAGCGACGGCAGTAAGACTCTTACTGTACTCACGGGCAAGGAGATTCGGCTGATCGATTTTGCCGATAACGTCTTTGCGACTGGCGCGCAACCCGGCGGTCTGGACGACACCGTTGTTCATTTGGTCCGGGATCTTCATGTGCGGTTTCCCTTGGCCATGCTCCTGTTAAGCCGACTGCCCGCTGAATTCAATGAGCGCGTACGGGCGATCGATTATGTGGAGAAGACCAATATTCAGGGTATCCCGTCCTATCACCTTGCCGCGCGCGGCGACACGGTGGATTTTCAGGTCTGGGTGGCTGACGGCAACCAGCCAGTTCCCGTTCGAGTTGTCCTGACCTACAAGAATGAGCCGGGCCAGCCTCAGTTCTGGGCACAGTTATCGGACTGGAACTTCGCACCGAAGCTTGCCGATGACACATTCTCGGCGCGGGTGCCGGACGGCGCGACAAGGATTGCATTTGCCGCGGAAATTCCCACTGTGCAACCCGGGGCGCGCAAGGTGTCGCCAGCCAAAGGAGGCAAGAAATGAAAACACTTCCATGGCGTGGCGTTGCCGCCGTGGCGCTCGCAAGCCTATTCCTCATGGGGGGCGTGCTTGAGGCTGGCGCGCAGGGGCGTGGCGGCCGTGGCGGCGATCGGGGCAGCCGCAGTGGTGGCGAGGGTGGTGAGGGTGGCTTCTCGCGCGGAGGCGCGGCGGCTAGCGGATCCTTTTCTTCGGGGCAAGGAGGCGGAGCAGCGGCACAGCGAACAGGCGGCGGCGAGGGTGCGACAGGCCAGCGTAAGCAGGCGGCCGGCGAAAATCAGGCGCAACGGCAGTCCTCTGTGAGCCAGGCGCAACAGACTTCTGGCGCCAACCAGGCGCAGCGGCAGTCCTCCGTGAGCCAGGCGCAACAGACTTCTGGCGCCAACCAGGCGCAGCGGCAGCAGAGCAAGAGTGAAAGCCAGGCTCAGCGCCAAGCGACCTCCAGCCAGAACCAGGCCAACCGACAGGCCACCTCCAGCCAGAACCAAGCAAACCGGCAAAGCGCCTGCTCAGATTGCAATTCCGACTGGGACGACGATGCGGCTGCCGGCTTTGTCGCGGGCGCGTTAGTTGTTGGTACGACAGCGGCCATGGTGAGTGCTGCGGCAACTCCGGTTCCGGTCAGTACCGCGGCGCCTATGCCGGCACCGCCTCCGCCGCCAGCCGCACCGCCCTGCAACGTTGCCCCAGTGGTGGTGAGCGGCGCCTCCTACTACAACTGCGGTTCAACGTGGTATACGGCGGGCTACGGCAGTGGTGGCGTCGTCTACGTGCCAACCCAGCCACCACCGGGCCGATAATCTGGCTTCTTACCGCAGGCGCGTAGCCGCCATCCATCGCGAGAGGTGGCGGCAAATCGCAGAGTCAGGATCCACGTCTTAGACACGGCCAATGTTCGGAGTCCAGCCGTTCCCGGCCTCTTCGCAATGCCGGTCGCGGTCCCTGCGAGCCAAGCCGGAGACAGGCAAGCGACATCGGATTGGTTTGTGAGGTGGCAGCCTCCGCCGCGCCGGCAAGTGGCTCATACCCGGTTGTCGGGCACACTACGCTTCTCGCTCGGGCGCGTAGCTGCCAGCATTCGCTGGGTGACGAGCAGAAGCGGGGTGGCGGCCATCGATAGAGCGACCGCCGCTGTCACGACCGACAATTGCTCGTCATTCAGCAAGCGCGCGCTCTGGGCCGCCGCCATCACAACGAAAGCAAATTCTCCGCCCTGGGAAAGCAGAATCGCGAAGTAGGTGTGCTGCTCGCGCGGTACCTGGAACCGGCTGGCCAGGAACCACAGTGCGGCCGATTTGGCGCCGACTAGCGCAACAACCAGTGCGGCAATCAGCGCCGGCTTGTGTACCAGCACACCGAAATCGATCGACATGCCCACGGCCATGAAGAACAGCCCGAGCAGTATCCCCTTGAAGGGCGCCATGTCGGATTCGATCTCGTGACGGCCTTCGGAACCTGCCAGGAGCACACCGGCTACAAACGCGCCGAGTGACATGGACAGGTGAACGCTGTGCATGAGCAAGGCGATGCCAATCACCCAGAGCAGCGCGAACACAGTGAACATGTCGCGTGTGCCGCTGCGTTTGATGACAGGAATGATAAAACCCAGGAAGAAACGTCCGGCGAAAAGAATCGCGGCAAGCATGGCCAGTGCCTTAAGCGCCAGTTCCCAACCGGGGGACATCATCTCCGCAGCCGGCATTGGGGAGAGCAGTGGCAACAAGGCAATCATTGGGATTGCCGCAATATCCTGGAACAGCAGAATTCCGAAACTCGTCCTCCCGAGTGGCGTATCGATCTGCCGGCTCTGCTCGAGAATCGAAATTACCATCGCGGTTGACGAAAGCGAGAGCGCTAGTGCGGCTGCAACGCCAACGCGCCATTGCACGCCGAAAGCAGTGAAGATCGCGGCCAGCAGCACCCCGCACAGCGTGACCTGGATGCCACCGTAGCCGAAAATTGACCGCCGCATGTCCCACAGCTTCTGGACATCCATCTCGATGCCGATGACAAACATCATCAGCATGATGCCCAGCTCGGATATATGGAATACCGGGTCGACAGCGACGACGAGCCCCAATACTCCAGGACCGATGATCACACCGGCTATCAGGTAACCAAGGACAGAGCCGAAGCCGAGTCGTACCGACAGCGGCACCGTGATCAGTGCTGCCGCGAGAAATATCACTGAGTCAAGCAACAGGTTGACGATCATTCATCTGCTTCCTGTCGGCAGGTACGCGAACCATTCTAGGAGTAGAAGCGCTTTTCATGCAAAGCCGGGGGGCTCCCAACGTCCCGGCCAACCAGTTAAGGCCGATGGGGGCACCTTGCGCTATTGTCGGCGAAAAATTCAAGTAGGCGCTCGACCGTCCAATCCGGCAGCTCTTCCGGAATCCAGTGTCCGCAGCCTTCTGCGACACCGCCACGAACGTTGGCGGCCACGCGCTGCCAGGATTCCATCGCCGCCATGCCGCGGCCGATACCCGGTGCACCACCGCCATAGACAAGCACTGGCATCTCCAGCTTGCCTTCGGCAATGAACTGCTGGTTGTCTGCAATATCCTGCGGAAGGGCGCGGTAGTAGTTGAATCCGGCGCGCATGGCGCCCGGCTGCGAGTAGGTGCGCAAGTACTCGCGCCGGGCCTCTTCCGAAATGGCATCCGGACGGGCACCCGCCTTGCGATAGAAAAAGCTCAGATAGAGTTCTTCACGACCCGCGACCAGCGCCTCAGGGAAATCGGGTTCTCCATGAAACCCGAAGTGCCAGCGAGCCATAGCCGCCAGGGGCGCGCCATCGCCCGGTACAGGTACGTCGAAGGCAGCCAGCCCGAGAATGGCCTTGCGGTGCTGTGCCGCCAGCGCAAACGCCACCGGCCCACCCCAGTCATGGCCTACGACGAAAAAGCGGTCCTCGCCGAGCACGTCGTGTACAAGGCGCCAGATATCCTGACTGACCGTCTTGGTGTCGTACCCACCAAGCGGGCGGGACGAATCGCCAAGCCCCCGCAGGTCCGGGGCGATGACCCGGTAACGACTCGCGAGCCCATGAATGACGTCCCGCCACATGTACCAGGTTTGCGGCCATCCGTGCAGCAACACGACGGTTGGCCCGCTGCCGGCGGCGACATAGTGCAAGCGCACGTCGCCCAGATCGGCGTAGTGATGCGTTACGTTTGTCATGTCGGATGTCCTTTCAGAGCGGCTTGTCGCCGACGATCGTGGCGCGTTCATCTTGCGTTTGGCATGGCGGGTAATCCATCGCCGCGTAGCTCAGTCGTTCGACTTTCATTGATGTCTCCATTGAATGAGAAGTGGGCAGGCCAGCGTCATTGCGATCGCTGCCATTGCGGCGCGATGTGCTCGCCAGCCGGGGAAGGATTAGTGGCACGCACCTTCGCGGCAACCAACAGGAAGACACCGGCCGACACGATGACTAGAAGATCGGTGCCCAGAAGCGCGGTGGTCAGCGCGTGCGAAGATCCAGCAGCGTTCAAGCGGTCACTGATCGCGCCAACTGCAGCACTACCAACCGCGATTGCAAAGATGTTGACCAGCAGCATGGCGATGCCGGTGACGGTCGAGCGCATCTGTGGCGCGGTCGACGCGTGCATGACGGCAAGGGCCGGGCCATACAGTGCCAGCGGCAGGAAGAAGCTGGCGCACATGCCGATGTAGAAGAGGGTCGAGCCAGGCTGCGCAAAGCGGTAGGCAACCATCAGCGGGCTGCACAGCAGGATCATTGCCACGATAACGTTGGCATGCCCGCCGCGCATGCGATTACCCACACGGTCACCGAGCACGCCACCCACGGCGGCGCCGAGTACGCCAAACACGATCTGCAGGAGCCCGATCTGGCGCGCAATGGCAGCAGCATCGAAGCCGCGCTCGCGCACGAGCCACAGTTGCACGAACGAGAGCCCCGCGAACGCCACGTTCACCACAGCGAAACCGATGATGGTCCACAAGACAGCGGGTGTGATGCGTATAGCGTCCAGTGTGCTGCGCACCTGCTGCACGAATGGTGCGCCGCACGGTGATGCTTCGTGGGCATCGCGACGGTCCTTGAACAGCAAGAGACACGCTGCAATGACCACGCCAATGAGGCCCAACAGATAGAACGTGCCGCGCCAGCCTTGCGTCGCCCCGAGTGTGCCGGCCAACAGGAAGCTGAAGCCGACACCCAGCGGGATGCCCATGAAGAACACACCCACCGCAGTACTGCGCCGCTCGGCGCCGAACAACTCGGTCAGCAACGACACGGCGGCCGGCACCAGCGCAGCTTCACCGGTGGCAACCAGAAAGCGCGCGGCCACCATCTGCTCGAAGTTCTGTGCTGCACCTGACGCCGCCGTACATACGCTCCAGATCAGCATTCCCACGGCCATCACCCGCGTACGGCTGGTGCGGTCGGCCAGCGTACCCATGAATACGGCCATCACGCCATAGCTCAGCACCCATACCGCACCGACCAGCAAGCCATACTGTGCATTGCTCAGGGCAAGGTCCTTGGTGATCTGAGGTGAGAAACCGAGCAGCATGTTGCGATCGATGTGCGCGAGCATGTGAATCGCCAGCAGTACGGCCAGTACGCTGCGCGGGTAGTTCTTCCAACGGATCATTGTCTCCTCCAGGGGGCGTGATGCCTAAGGGGCTTTGGGGCAGGCGCCACCAAGGCTTGCGAGCCGCAGCGTGAGGTCGTTTCGAAGCCGGCCAAGCTGAACAGCGGTTTTATCTTGCAGTCGATTATGGATTCGCCCGACAGAAACTACTTTGTATTTCGGGACTTCAAGTTTATATTTGGAGGCAATAAGGGAAAACGATAAAACCATGTCTGGACTAGTGCGCAGCGCAAGCCTCACTCACTTCGCACAGATCGCGGCTGCATGCGATCTGGATGCGCGTGCGCTGGTTGCCGAGGTGAATCTGCCGCGCCGTTGCCTCGATGAACCGGATCTCCTGATTCCGGTCCAGGCGGTTGAGCACCTGTTGGAGCTCGCCGCGGCGCGGGGCGCTGAACCAGCATTCGGGCTGCGCATGGCGGAATCGCGCCGGCTGTCGACCTTGGGTCCACTGGGGTTACGGGTGCGGGACGAGCCCACGCTGCGACACGCGCTGGACGCCATCGTCCGTCATATCCATATGCACGGCGAGTCGGTCGCGGTAAGCGTTGAGCAGGAAGGCAACCTGGTTACGATTCGCGTGGAGATTGCGGCCATAGATGGCCAATCGGTGCGACAGGCCATTGAGATGGCGCTGGGGACCACATACCGCGTGCTCAGCGTTTTCCTGGGTGTCAGTTGGCGCCCGCAGAGGGTGTGTTTCATGCACCACGTGCCTGCCAGCACCGCGGTGCATCGGCGCGTATTCGGTCCCGTGGTGGAGTTCGGCCAGGAGTTCAATGGCATCGTATGCAACGCTGCCGATCTTGATGCGCCGAATCCTGGGGCCGACCCGGTGATGGCACGCTACACGCACAAGCTGCTGGAGCAACTCCCCAACAGGGAGGCCCGCGTTACCGACCGGGTGCGCCAACTAATCGTGCTGCTGCTGCCACGCGGGCACTGCCGAGTGGAGATGGTTGCCCAGCATTTGGGCGTCGATCGCCGCACTGTGGCGAGGCGCCTGGCCGAAGAAGGGACGACTTTCAGTGCATTGGTGGAAGGCATGCGGCGTGACCTTCTTTCACGTTATCTGAAAGACGGTGCACGACCGCTTGCCGAAGTGTCGACGTTGCTAGGGTTTTCCGGGCCAAGCACATTCGCGCAATGGCATCGGATTCAGTTTGGCGTTGCGGCGCGTACCCGTGTGAGGACATCTCACAAGCGCACCCTTGATTTGTCGTGATGCTCCTTGCGATAGACCGTTGATCGAAGTCTTGTCGCGATGAATGTGATTTTATGCATACCGCATGTCGCAGATTGGTAAGCCAAAGTCTTGCCCACGTAAGCGTGAAAGTGGCGGCCGGCAGATACTTCCGATGTGAAATCGGCGCTGATGGCGGCCCCGAATACGCAATGGTGGCAATGGGGACAAGGGCAACATGAAGGCGGTCTGGTATGAGAAGCAGGGGCGGGCGGAGGAAGTTCTGGAGTGTGGCGAATTGCCCACTCCCGAGCCAGCGCCCGGCGAGGTACGCGTGCGGCTGCATGCGTCGGGGGTCAATCCTGCCGATGCAAACCGGCGGGCGGGACGCATGCACGGTGGGATGGAGTTTCCGCGCATTATCCCGAATAGCGACGGCGCAGGTGTGATCGATAAGGTTGGCGAAGGTGTCGACCGCCAGTTGCTCGGTTCGCGCATCTGGCTGCATTTCGGGCAGCGCGGGCGCGCGTTTGGCACTGCGGCGGAATACATCTGCCTGCCCCAGGAACTGACATCGCCGTTGCCGGAGCATGTCGACTTCGCACAGGGCGCATGCCTGGGCATTCCCGCGATGACCGCCTACACGGGCCTGTTTCAGCGCGGGTCCATCAAAGGCAAGAACATCCTCGTTACCGGCGGTGCGGGGGCCGTGGGGCACTATGCCGTGCAGCTTGCCAAGTGGGGTGGCGCGAACGTCATTGCGACGACCAGTTCCAGCGTCAAGGCAGCCCATGCCGCGGCCGGCGGCGCCGATACCGTGATCGACTACACCAAACCGGATGCCGCGCAGCAGATTCTCGATGCCACCCAGGGACGAGGCGTCGATCACATTGTCGATGTGAACGCGGCCGACAATCAAAAGCTTTGCCTGCAGGTGGTGGCCGATAACGCGCTGTGGGTCACGTATGCCGTTGGCGCCAGCCTCGCGATGGAGCTTCCCCTGGTCACGCTGATTCGCAAGAACCTCGGCATGCAGGGACTATTTTTGCCGGGGCTGTCCTACGAAGTGCGGCGGGTAGCTCAGGAAGGATTGTCGCGCTGGATGCGCGATGTGCCGGATGCCATTCACGCGGTCGACAGCGTGTTCGACTTGAGAGACACGGCGAAGGCTCACCTGGCTGTGGAGGCAGGGACCAAGCTGGGCACCGTCGTGGTTCGGTGCGATTCGGAATAAATAATCGGGACGGAGCGTGGCAACGCGATGACCGTACTTGTTGACGGAAAATCGCGCCGCCACGGCTCCCGCAGCGGGGACGATGGCGGCCCGTCGTCCTCCTAACGTCCCCACATCTGCTTACTCGACCCTGACCTTCACGTAACGGCCCGGTGCAGCTTCGATCGGCTGGAACTTGCTGTTGCCGAGCTTGGCCGGGGCCGCTTTCTGCTTGCCGCCGTGCTGCTTGAGCCAGGCGCTCCAATGCGTCCACCAGCTTCCAGGCGTGGACTGCGCGGAAGTCAGCCAATCCTCGGCTTGGTCACCCTGTGCCCCGGCGCTCCAGTAGCCGCGCTTCTGCTTCGAAGCCGGGTTGATGACGCCGGCGATGTGGCCACTCTCGCCCAGCACGAACTCACTCTCGCCGCCTAGCAGCTGCGTGCTCCGGTAGGCCGACTGCCAGGGGACGATATGGTCTTCCTTCGTCGCCAGGATGTAGCTTGGCACCTTGATCTCACCGAGATCGATGGACTGCCCGCACATGGACAGCTCGCCTTTGCACAACCTGTTCTCCAGGTACATATTGCGCAGATACCACGTATACATGGGGCCGGGCAGGTTGGTGGCGTCGGCATTCCAGTAGAGCAAGTCGAATGCCGCGGGCGCTTTGCCCTTCAGGTAGTTGGAGACCACGTACGGCCAGATCAGGTCGTTGGGTCGCAGCGTCTGGAAGACGAAGGCCAGTTCCTTGCCTGGGTAGATGCCGCCGTTGCCGATGGTCTGTTCGCGCGCCATCACGGTTGCTTCATCGAGGAGGTGCCCAAGGTCGCCCGGGTCGGTGAAGTCGAGCATGGTCGTCAGCAGCGTCATGCTGGCCACCGTGTCTTCACCGCGTGCCTGCAGCACGGCCATCGCCGAGGTCAGCAGCGTGCCGCCGACACACCAGCCCAGCGCATTGACCTGGCTGGCGCCGCTAATGGCGCGGCTGACCTCAATGCCATCGAGCACACCCTCGACGTAATCGTCCCAGGTGGTATTGCGCATGTCCTCCTGCGGATTGCGCCACGACGTGACGAACACGGTATAGCCCTGCTCGCAGGCAAAGCGCACAAACGAGTTGTCCGGCTGGAGATCGAGGATATAGAACTTGTTGATGCAGGGCGGCACGATCAGCAGCGGGCGCGACATGACCTTGGCCGTCAACGGCTTGTACTGGATCAGCTGCATCACCTCGGATTCGAAGACCACGGCGCCTTCGGACGTGGCAACGTCGCGGCCCACCTCGAACGCCGACTCATCGGTGATGGCAATACGGCGCTGCCGTACGTCCTCGACATAGTTCGAGAAGCCACTCAACAGGCTTTCGCCTTTGGTTTCCACAGCCAGGCGGAGCGCTTCCGGATTCGTTGCCAGGAAGTTGGAAGGGCTCAGGGCATCGACAAACTGGCTCAGGAAGAATTCCAGCTTGTTCTTGTCGTCGTCAGGCAGGTGAATCGATTCAGCCAGCTCGGAAAGGGTCCGCGCATTGAGCAGATAGCTTTGCTTGAGCAGCCGGTACCACGGGTTTTCATCCCAGTCCTTGACTGCGAACCGTCGATCGCGCCGGGTTTCGGCCTCAGGCTGGCCAAACATCGCCGCCAGCATGGCCATTTGACCTTCCAGATGGCGGAAGCTGGACTGCATCATGCGCGGCACGTCGATACCATGGGGCAGGTATCGAGGGGTCGTGAGCAGCTCGGCGAGCGTTGTCAGCGAAGGGGTAAAGCCGTTGAGTAAAGGATTGGACATCGGTGTCAGCACAGGCATGGTGATCTTCGTAGCGGTCTTCGTAGCGAATGAGGCGTGTTATTGGTCGTTATTGGTTGTTATTGCTTGCGCCGTTTTGCCGACGTCGGCAGGATCAACGCATCACCTTCAATGACGACCCTGTCCTGGACCGTACAGACCGTGCTCAGTGCCACACGCTGCTTCTCCGGGTGGAGATCCGTGACCGTGACGGTGACCTGCACCGTTTCACCAGGCCTTACCGGCGCCTTGAAGCGCAGGTTCTGGCCCAGGTAGATCGAGCCCGGGCCGGGCAGGCGGCTGGCAATCGCGGCCGAGATGACGCTGGCGGTCAGCATGCCGTGGGCCACGCGCCCGCCAAATGGCGTCGTCTTCGCAAACTCCTCATCGAGATGAACGGCGTTGTTGTCACCGGATGCGGTGGCAAACAGCTCGATGTCGGTTTCAGTGATTGTCTTGACGAAGCTTTCGCTCATGCCGAGCTGCAAGTCTTCATAGTCATAGCCATTCAATGGGTTCACGGTGTCTCCTTGGTGATAATGAAAATGGTTCGAGCCGCCGGTCCAGCCGAGGCCCTTACGCCGAGGTCGCGTTGTCGGAACAGAGCGCAGATTTCGCTGGGATTGCTGACGCTTGCGCTGACCCGGGGCCGGATCGGTGCGATCCGGCTGCTGCGCACGGAACGTGCTGCAAGCTGCCTGGGAATTGGCGGACGAGAGTTCTGACGGGGGCGTTGGGGGCGTTCAGGGGCGTTCGGGGACGTTCACGGTTGGGCGAATTGATCTTGTTGCCACCAGCATAGGTGTCCGCCCATTCCGCGACTTTGCATGAACGGCCAATGTTTTGACATTTCGCGCCATGCGACCTCTCCGCATCGATGGAGATGGCTGTGGCGCAACCCATGGCAGGGAAGGCGCCTTCGGCTAGAAGCTTGCCGCTATGCCCAGCGAGACCCCTGAGACATTGTTGCCAAAGACATAGCGCACCACGGTCCGCACACGTGTCACAAAAATCTCATGTGCACTGGTGTCGAGTTCCAGGCCCAACCCGAGTGTTGTCAGGTAGTTGAAGCCAAGTACGCCGGCCTGGGCGCCGAAGTAGTGAGAATGCGACAGTTCCAGCACGTAGCGTAGCGGCCGATCCATCGCGATATAGCCCGTGGGCGCACGCCAGCGCGCATACAGGTTCGCCGTCTGTGATGTCACAGATCCCTGGACGGCCGGCGACGAGCCGCCAAAGCTCTCCAGATGGATGGCCGTGTAGCGCAGTTCCAGGTCGATGTCATGCTCGGGGCGGTAGTGCTCCCAGTCGAGCATCAGCGCGCCGCCCAGCCCGTAGGCATTCAGCGAGCCGCCATCGAGAAAATTCGTGTCCCGGTCTGTCTTCCGCGCCACGAAGCCCTGCGCAAGCCTGAGATCGCTAGATACATTGCCCAGCGAGCCATTGAGGATCGGCCGGATCACCAGTTCCTTGTCACTGGTCAGCGGGAAGTCCCAGCCGATGCCGACCGTTCCCGCGAAGGTATTCCAGCGCGTAGGCAGGACGCGCGATTCGGTGCCGCTCGACTCCACGAAGGTCGGGTCATAGCGGCTATAGGCAATCGAGCCTTCCATGTACAGCGGGAATGTCTTGCTCATCGTGAAGCCGCCGCCGAGCTGGGACATGACGAGGCCAGGATTTTCGGTCTGGGCGTTCTTGATCGACAGCGAACTCGATGCAAGATCGGGCACCACCGAATAGCTCATCAGGGCCAGGACAGCGTTGGCCTGCCGCTGCACGCTGGGGCCGAAGATCTGGAAGTTCGGCGGGGTCTGGGCGTGCGCCGCTGGCAGCGCCCCCCCTGCAAGACAAAGCAGAGTCAGGCGCCATAGAAATGACGGGAGGCGAAGTTTCGGCGTCGTGACGCAGTCCATGCGCTCGGCCAGGATTTCCGGCGGCCAATGTCGGTTTCCAAAGCGTACCTCTCCTGCGTTGTGACGCGTATTGGACCAAGGTTCCATTGCGGGTAGCGCAAGCGGCATCTATAAGATCACCATGATGGCATCGGTGCGGCACAACGCCGACGCCGCGTTAGGAGGGGGCCATGACGCTTTGCAGCGCTCGACGACTCCGTTGGATCGGAGCATGGATCATTGCTTGCTTCCTAGCAAGCTTCGGCAGCGCATGGGCGCAGGATACTGCCAGCCAGGCGCCGACCTTCAAGCCGGAGGAGATAGAGGCGCTGGTAGCACCGATCGCGCTCTATCCGGATTCCGTGCTTGCCCAGGCGCTGATGGCTTCGACCTATCCGCTGGAAGTCGTGCAGGCCGCGCGATGGGTCAAGGCCAACCCCAATGTCAAGGGGGATGACGCGATCAAGGCCGTCGAGAGCCAGCCGTGGGACGTCAGCGTGAAGTCGCTGGTGGCGTTTCCACAGGTGCTGGAGCCGATGAGCGACAAGCTCGACTGGACCCAGAAGCTCGGCGACGCTTTCCTGGCACAGGAAAAGGACGTCCTGGCGGCCGTGCAGCGGCTGCGTGCGAAAGCCCAGCAGAACGGCAACCTGAAATCGAATGAACAGCAGCAGGTGATCGTCGAGCAGGCCCCGCCGCCGGAGCAGGGCGTCCCCGCACCGGCGGGCGGCGCGTCCCAGACCATTGTGCGGATCGAACCGGCCAATCCCCAGGTGATTTACGTACCGGCGTACAACCCGACGACCGTCTACGGCGCGTGGGGCTACCCGTCCTATCCGCCGTACTACTGGCCGCCGTCTCCGGCCTACTACCCCGGCGGTGCGCTGATGACCGGCTTTGCATGGGGCGTTGGCCTGGCCGCCGCCGGCGCGATCTTCTCGGGCTGCAACTGGGGCGGCGGGGACGTCAATATCAACGTCAACAAGGCGGCGAACATCGACCGCAACTTCGACCGGACCAAGGTTCAGGGCGGCAACAAATGGCAGCATGACTCCAGCCACCGCAAGGGCGTTGCATACCGCGACAACGCGTCGCGCCAGAAGTATGGCAACAACGTGGGTGGCGCCGATCGCCGCAATGATTTCCGTGGCCGCGAGGGGGCGGGCGATCGCGCCGGCGACCGTGCAGGCAATCGCCAGGGTGATCGCGTGGCAGACAGGGGAGGCGACCGCGCCGGTGATCGTGCGGGAGACCGGGGCGGCGCCGCGGGTGACCGGGGTGGTGCCGGTGCCGACCGGGGCGGCGCCAATCGCGCCAGCACAAGTGACCGCGGTGGCGCCGCTGGCGCCAACCGTGGCGGCGCGGCAGATCGCGGCGGCGCAAGCGTGGCGGATCGCAGCGCCGGCGCCAGCAATCGCGGCGGCAGCTACGGCGGTGGCGGGCGTGACAACGCGTTCCAGGGCGTGGGCAGCGGTAATAATGCACAGCGCGATCTTGACCGTGGCCGTGCCAGCTCCAGCCAGGCCGGGTTCAGCGGCGGTGGCCAGCGTGGCGGTGGCGGTGGCGGTGGATTCAGTGGAGGGGGAGGACGCGGCGGGGGTGGCGGAGGCTTCAGCGGTGGCGGCGGCGGCGGACGCGGAGGTGGTGGCGGCGGCCGTGGTGGTGGCGGCGGAAGGCGTTGAGCGCGACTTCAACGTATCCAGAAGGGGACATTCATGCGCGTTTTGACCCGTATCTTGCGAATGAGCATCTCAGCCGCTGTCGTGCCACTCATGCTGACACTCGGCCTGGTGTCGGCTGCGCATGCGCAGAAGTCATTCGACACCCCCGAAGCCGCGATGAACGCGTTCGGCGACGCGGTGGCCACCAGCAACGAGGCCGCCGTGGACGCCATGCTCGGGCAATCGGCACGACGGCTGGTGCCCCCTCTGGGCGCAGATAGCCGCTACAAGTTCCTGTCCGCCTGGAGCAAGTCACATTCGATCGTCGGCCAGAACGACAACATGGCCCGCATCGCCGTGGGCAAGGATGGCTGGACGCTGCCGGTCCCGCTGGTCAAGCGCAACGGCCGCTGGCAGTTCGACACGCAGGCCGGGCTGGCGGAAATACGCCTGCTCCGGATTGGCCGCAACGAACTGTCGACGATCCAGTCCATGCTCGCCATCTATGACGCACAGCGCGAATACGTGTTGGAAGATCACGGCCGCAACGGGATGCTGGTCTATGCCTCGCATCTGATCAGCTCGCCGGGCAAGCAGGACGGGCTGTACTGGCCGACGAAGCCTGGCGAGCCCGAGAGTCCGCTGGGTCCGGGGTTCATCGACGCGGTCGGCGGGAAAAACCTCAAGACTGACGGGTTCAACGGCTATCGGTACAAGTTGCTGACATCCCAGGGTTCGGCGGCATCGGGCGGCAAGTACACCTATCTGGTCAACGGGCAGTTGTTCGGCGGATTCGGCGTGCTGGCGTGGCCCGTGAAGTACGGCGAAACAGGAATCAAAAGCTTTATCGTCAATCACCAGGGACAGGTCTTTGAACGGGACCTGGGCAAGGACACCAACGCACGTGCCGAGTCCATCCAGTCATTCGATCCGGTGACCGGCTGGAACAAGGTTTCCGCCGATACGCCCGAGCCATAAGCTCATGGAAGGTGGGCCAGCCGGCCCACCGGAAGTACCGTGACCTGCGCTTTGGTTGTCGTCAAGAAATCTGACTAGTCATAAAAAGCTCGTGATGCCGCGAGCTTATTTTTTTTTGAATTGCGAAGTAACGATTGCATTCCACAAGGGCCCGGACTAACTTGATACCACACAAGGGTCGAAACCAGTGAAAGCGGAATAGTGTGCTCATCTGGACAGCATCCGCGCGATCGAGACCGGCTGGAGCCGGGTTGGATATCGATTGAGAGTCCGATTTTTAGCAGTCGGTTGGGGTAAGCGTTCAGGGACGTCGCATCGAGCTGGATTGCCGCGCGAGGACTTGTGCTCGCGCAGACTTCGCGTGTCATGGAGCGGCGCGGCATTGATCTTCCGGTCCCGGGACATCCCAAGCAACCAGGAGGGGTGTCATGTCATCCGTAGTCCTGCCTGCTGTCCTGTCTGTTCTCGCCGCCCTGGCAATCAAGGCGCGCCATATCCATAGCCATACCCCGACTCAGAATCGTCTTCTTGCCCGTGTTTCCGGGCGGGGGAAGGTTCGCTAATCCACTGGCTCAACAAAAAACGAGCCCGCTTTCCACCACTGGGAGACCACCATGAATCGACGCCTGTTCATTCAGCTGCCTTCGATCGCACTGATACCGGCGATTGCCGCCTGCACCACAAATAGTGGGTCCGGGTCGGACCCGGCCGCCAAGCGACGCGAGATCGATGCCGGCGTGGATGGCACGCTGAGCAAGCTCTATTCGACCTCCAGTTCGGCGCAGGCGCTGTCGCGCGATGCCAAGGGCATCCTTGTCTTCCCGAAGATCCTTGCGGCCGGATTTATCGTTGGCGCCGAGTATGGCGAGGGGGCATTGCGTGCGGCCGGATCGTCGGTGGGCTACTACCGCACGACCACGGCTTCCTTCGGCTTTATCGCTGGCGCGCAGTCCAAGGCGCTGATCATGATGTTCATGACCGATGACGCGTTGAAGAACTTCCAGCAAAGCAAGGGCTGGACCGCCGGTGTGGACGGCTCCATCGCCGTTGCCACCCTCGGCGCGAATGGCCAGCTGGATACCAACACGGCAAAAGCGCCGATCATCGGCTTTGTTCTGACCAACGCGGGCCTCATGGGCAATCTCTCCCTTGAGGGCACGAAGATCAGCAAGCTCGACATCTGAGGCGTGCACGCGATGCGGTTGCTGTCCTTCCTGGTGGTAGGCGTCTCGACGGGGGTGGCGTTCGCCGCCACGATGGTCCCCGTTTTCGGGCGCAGGCGATCGGCCAGGCCGGTTGGCGGTGCGCAGCCTGAAGAGGCCACGCGCGCCGCCGATGGCAGCCCCAGGGAGGTCGCGCATCTGTGCCAGGCCCCCGGCATGAACGAACTGGCGGGGTCTCTCGCGCATGAACTGAACCAGCCGCTCACCGCGATCACCAGCAATGCCCAGGCCGTCAGGGAGTATCTGACGTCGGGGCCGTGCGACATGGCCGAAGTGCGCGAGATCCTCGACGACATCGTCAGCGATGCATCGCGTGCCAGCGAGATAGTCAGGCGGGTGCGGGCGTTGATTCTTGGCGAAGCCCCCACGTCGGTTCAGTTCAACGTCGACGAGGTCGTAGAACAGGCGCTGGAACTGGTCGGCGCCAATGCGCGGGCGCGTGGCGTTGCTGTCTCGCGGGAAGTGGAAGGCCCGCTGCCGCGCGCGATTGGCGATCCGATGGAGATCCAGCTCGTGCTGCTGAATCTGCTGATCAATGCGCTTGATGCCGTGGAGTCGGTCCGCGCGGGCGGCGAACGCAAGGTCTCGATTCTTGCGCAGGAGCGCGACGGGACGATTGAAGTGCTTGTGCGCGACAACGGCTGCGGGGTCGATCCGGGCCAGCTCGAACGCATCTTCCAGCCGTTCTATTCGTCGAAGCCGAAAGGCATGGGGCTTGGGCTATCGTTCAGCCGGGCGCTTGTGGAGCGTAACGGCGGCCGGCTCAAGGCAAGCCGCAACAGCGACCTGGGCATGACCTTCGAACTCACCCTGCGCACGGAAGCCTCGGCGCAGCATCTGCGCGGATCGATATTGCCGCTGATACCGCGAAACTACCCGCGCCAACATGGAGGCAGCAGCGATGAACGCAACGCAGCCAACGGTTTGTATCGTTGACGATGACGACAGCGTGCGGCGTGCGCTGGCGCGCATGCTCGGCGCCCACAGGTATCACACCGCGTGCTTCGAATCGGCCAGGCACTTTCTGGACGGCGTGGATCTTGACAGTGTGCCGATCTGCGCGGTGATCGACCTGCAAATGCCTGACATGGACGGCATCGCGCTGCAGCAGGCCATGAGCCGGCGGGTGCCGGTGGTGATCCTGACCGGCCATGCCGACGTGGGCAAGGCGGTACAGGCCATGCAGGCCGGGGCCATCGACTTCCTTGAAAAGCCGGTCCAGGACATGACGCTGCTGGCAGCGGTCGAACGCGCGTGTGAATGCGCGATGGACCAGTTCGTGCGCAGGGCGGAGCTCAAGGTGCTCAGGCAGAAGGTGGAGCGTCTCACCCCGAGAGAGCGGGAAGTGCTGGCGTGGATCGTGTCCGGCCTGCGCAACAAGCAGGTGGCCAGCGAACTGGGAACGGTGGAGAAAACCATCAAGGTGCACCGCGCCCACGTGATGCAGAAGCTCGAGGTGGATTCGTTGCCGGCGCTGGTGCGCATCGCCGACAAGATGGGTATGGGGCTGGTCGCGCGCGCCTGAGGCGGCCTGAAGTTGCCTGAAGTTGCCTGAAGCGGACTGATGTCCGATGCTGTCTGACGACGCGATGGACCATCGTCCAATATCGTAGGGCGCCAGTGTTACATAGCCTTGGGGAAGGTGGTTCCTCCCTTGGTCTACGATCACTTGGCGCGGATATGGGGTCTTCAGGACAATTTGCAGTGGTTGTCGACGATGACGAGTCCGTTGCACGCGCGATATCGCGTCTGCTGCGTGCTGCGGGCATCACGGTAGACACCTTCACCAGCGGCACGACGTTCCTGGATCGGGTTTCGTCGCAGCCAGCGTATCGCCCGAGCTGCGCCATCCTCGACGTCTGCATGCCGGACATCGACGGCCTGGAAGTTCAGCAGCGCCTGACCGGCATGTCCGTGCCGATCATCTTCATCACCGCCCACGACGTGCCCGAGGCCCGCGACAAGGCCCTCAAGTCCGGCGCCATCGGCTACCTGCGCAAGCCTTTCAATACCGCCCAGCTTATCGAGTTGGTCCGCGGCGTAATGTCGTCCTGAGTGTCTGATCCGACGGAATTTGGTCCTTGGTCCAATTGCCATTCAGACACAAAGAGACACACTCTTAGCAGGACGGATCTGCAATGTGCGCAGCACGTACGGCTGCGGCTCCGTGAAGAGGACCGACCATGGCGCTTCTGATGCTCTCCAACCTTCATCCCGATACCACCGAAGAACAGGTGAAGGAATTCCTGGGCCGGTACGGTGTGCCGCCCTTTGACGAGATCGAATTCCAGGAGGGGGACGGCACGCGGCCGGCCGCCACGCTGACATTCCTGTCCGTCGATGCCGCCGCACTGCGGCAGTACGTGCAGCGCATTCATGGCGTGTTCTGGAACGGTCACAAGATCAATGCACTGGTATTGAGGGAGCGCTTCACCTGATGACGCTGGCCTGTAGTCGATGGTGCCAATGACGGGAAGCTCCGGTGGCGCGTCTATCAGGCGCGGGCAGACCGGAGCGAGCGGAGGAGCAAACGATGGCGAGCGGTCTGGAGTCCAAAGGCAGGCAGTATGCATTCGTGTTCCTCACCGCACTTGCGCTTGCAGTTGCGGGATGCGGAAAGCAGGAAGCCAAGGGCCCGGCCGCGCCGCCCGTGATGGAAGTCGGCGTCATCAAGGTCGCGCCGCACGATGTCCCGATCACGTTCGAGTTCGTCGGGCAGACAGAGAGTTCGCAGCAGGTTGAAATCCGCGCGCGCGTCAATGGCTTCCTGGAACAGCGCATCTATACCGAGGGATCGAGGGTCAAGGCTGGCCAGGTGCTGTTCCGCATGGACCAGAAGCCGTTCAAGGCCGCGCTGGACGCCGCCCAGGCCGAACTTGCGCAGCAGCAGGCGCGGCTGACCACCGCCCGCCAGAACCTTGCGCGCGTGCGCCCGCTGGCGGCCAAGAACGCCCTGAGCCAGAAGGACCTGGACGATTCCGTCGGCAACGAACATGCCGCCGCCGCCGCGGTGGACCAGGCCAGGGCCAACGTCATCAACGCCAAGCTGAACCTGGACTACACAACGATCTCGTCGCCCGTCGACGGGCTTTCCAGCTATGCCAAGAAGCAGGTTGGCTCGTATATCGATGCCAGCAACAGCCTGCTGACCTACGTCGCCAAGCTCGACCCGATCTGGGTCAACTTCAGCCTGTCCGAGAACGAAGTCCTGCAGTCCCAGTCCCAGCAGGCTTCCGGTGAGCTGAAATTGCCGCCGCGTGGCGAAATGGGTGTGGAAATCGTGCTGGCCGATGGAACGACCTACGGCAAGCGCGGGCACATCACGTTTGCCGATGCCTCGTTCAATTCCGAAACCGGCACCTATCTGATCCGGGCGGAACTGCCCAACCCCGAAGGTACGCTGCGTCCGGGCCAGTTCGTGCGCGTGCGCGTGCTGGGCGCAGAGCGTACACGCGCGGTCACGGTGCCGCAGGAATCCGTGGTGCAGGGCCAGCGCGGCCAGTCGGTATGGACGGTCAGCAAGGAAAACAAGGCGGAGCCGCGCGTCGTCGACGTTGGCGAGTGGGCCCAGGGCAACTGGATCATTCGGTCGGGCCTGCGCGAGGGTGACACGGTGATTGTCGACGGCACGGTGCGCCTGGCGCCCGGCGCGCCGGTCAAGCCTGTGGCCGCCGCACCGCGTCCGCCATCGACGCAGCGGCCGCCCGGCGCGGCGCCGCTGCCAGCGGCCCCGGCTTCGGCCCCGGCCCCGGCTTCGGCCGCTGCTCCGGGGGCGGCATCATGAAGCTCTCGCACTTCTTCATCGACCGGCCCATTTTTGCGTCGGTCCTTTCGATCATCATCGTCGTAGGCGGTCTGGTTGCCATGGTCAACCTGCCGATTGCCCAGTTCCCGGACATCACGCCACCAACCATCACCGTCACCACGACGTACCCGGGTGCCAGCTCGGACGTGGTGGCGCAGAACGTGGCGGCGCCGATCGAGCAGCAGGTCAACGGCGCGGACAACATGCTGTACATGACCTCGACGAGTTCGTCCACGGGCAACATGACGCTGACGGTCTACTTCGAGATCGGCACGGACCCGTCGCTGGCCCAGGTGGACGTGCAGAACCGCGTGAACCTGGCGCTGCCAACGTTGCCGGACGCGGTGACCAAGCAAGGCGTGAGCGTTCAGAAGCGGTCGTCCGCGTTCATGATGGTGATTGCCGTCTATTCACCGGACAACAGCTACCCGCAGACGTTCGTCGACAATTTCACGAACATCTACATCCTCGATGCGCTCAAGCGGATTCCGGGCGCCAACCAGGCGTCGATCTTCGGCACGCCGGACTACGCAATGCGCATCTGGCTGAAGCCGGACCGCATGGCGCAGTTGGGCATCACCGTGGAAGATGTGAAGAATGCGGTGGCCAACCAGAACGAACAGTTCTCCGCTGGCCGAATAGGACAGTCGCCTACTGATGGGCCCGTCAATCTGACCTTCCCGATCACCACCAAGGGACGGATGACCGAGCCATCCGAGTTCGAGAACATCATCCTGCGCGCGGCCTCCGGCGATGCCGCGCTGGTGCGGCTCAAGGACATCGGCCGGGCCGAACTGGGGTCTAAGGACTATTCGCTGCGCAGCCGCTACAAGGGCAAGACCGCCACGCTGCTGGCGGTTTATCAGCAGCCGGGCGCCAATGCGCTGGCCGTGGCCGAGCAGGTGCGCAAGACGCTGGCCGAGGTGAAGAAGACCTTCCCGCCGGGCATGGAGTACGACATTGCGCTGGATACCACCGAGTTCGTGCAGGAATCGATCAACGAGGTGATACATACGCTGCGCGACGCCGTGATCCTGGTGATCCTGGTGGTGTACATCTTCCTGCAGAGCTTCCGCGCCACGCTGGTGCCGATCCTGGCGGTGCCGGTGTCGATCATCGGCACGTTCACGGCGATGGCGGCGTTCGGCTTCTCGGTCAACATGCTGACGTTATTCGGGATGGTGCTGGCCATTGGTATCGTGGTGGACGATGCCATTGTCGTGATCGAGAACGTCGAGCGGAACATGGTGGAGTTCAAGATGGCGCCCAAGGAGGCAGCCAAGGCCGCCATGGATGAGGTCGGCGGGCCGGTCATCGCCATCGTGCTGGTGCTGCTGGCCGTGTTTATCCCGGTGGCATTCCTGTCCGGCATCACCGGCCAGCTCTACAAGCAGTTTGCGGTTACGCTGGCCGTATCGGTGCTGTTGTCCGGCATAGTGGCGCTGACGCTGTCTCCCGCGCTGGCCGCCATCCTGCTCAAGCCGGACAGCCACAAGAAGAACCGCTTCTTCCAGTGGTTCAACCGCTCGTTCGACCGCCTGGTGGAAGGCTATGGCACGTCGATCCAGCATGTGATACGGCGCACGGTGGTCTCGCTGGCACTCGTCGTTGTGATGATCGTTGCCGCCGTGCTGATGTTCATTCGCATCCCGTCATCGTTCCTGCCGGTGGAAGACCAGGGTTACCTGCTGGGCGCCGTGATCCTGCCCGATGCGGCCAGCCTGGACCGGACTGGTGAGCTGTCCACGCGTGCCGCGGACTGGTTCGCGAAGCAGCCCGAGGTCAAGTCGGTGGCCGTACCGGACGGCTACAGCCTGATCGACTCGCAGAACAAGTCCAACGCGGGCACGCTGTTCGTGACGCTGAAGAGCTTCCACGAACGGGGCAAGGGCGAAAGCGCGGCGGATCTGATCAGCAGGGCCAACAAGGAGTTTTCGACCTATCGCGAAGGGGTTGTGGTGCCCGTCAACCCGCCGTCCATTCCGGGCCTGGGTACGACCGGCGGCTTCGAGTTCTGGCTGCAGAGTACCGGCGATGCCACGTATCCACAGCTTGAGGAGCGGGTCAGGGCGTTTATCGCCAAGGCGCGGCAGCGGCCCGAACTGCGCGGCGTGACCACCACGATCAACACGCGGTCCCGGCAGTTGCTGGTGGACCTGGACCGCGAGCGCGCCGAGACGCAGGGCGTGCCGGTGGATTCGGTCTATTCCGCGCTGCAGACGATGTTCGGCTCGCTGTACGTGAGCCAGTTCCCGAAGAATAGCCGGCTGTTCCAGGTGATCCTGCAGGCCGAGCCGAAGTACCGCTCGCGGCCGGAGGACCTGGACAACGTCTACGTGCGCAACACGAAGGGCGACATGGTGCCGATCAAGGCCGTGACGAATTCGCGCTACGTGGCCGGCGCGGATCTGGTCACGCGCTTCAACAACTTCCCCGCTGCCAAGATCACCGGCGATGCGGCACCGGGCTACAGCTCGGGGCAGGCCATCGCGGCAATGGAGGACGTGGCGCACGAAGTCCTTGGCGAAGGCTACAGCTTTGCCTGGAGCGGGCAGGCCTATGAGGAGAAGAAGGCTGGCTCCACCGCCGCGATGGTGTTTGCGTTCGCACTGCTGATGGTGTTCCTGATCCTGGCGGCCCAGTATGAAAAATGGTCGCTGCCATTGGGCGTGCTGCTGGCCGTGCCGTTCGCACTGTTCGGCGCGCTGGTGGGCATTCTGGTGCGGGGCATGGAGAACGACGTCTACTTCCAGATCGGGTTGACCGTGCTGATTGCGCTGGCGGCCAAGAACGCCATCCTGATCTTCGAGTTCGCCGTCGAAATGCAGCACAAGGAGAACCTGAACCCCTATGACGCAGCGGTCAAGGCGGCCAAGATGCGGCTGCGCCCGATCATCATGACGTCGCTGGCGTTCATCCTTGGTTGTATCCCGCTGGCCATTGCCAGCGGGGCATCCGCCGCCAGCCGGCAGTCGCTCGGCACTGGCGTGATTGGCGGGATGCTCGGCGCCACCGTGATTGCCATCTTCTTTATCCCGATGTTCTTCTGGGGCCTTGAGCAGCGCAGCGAGAACAGGAAGAAGAAGGGTGAAAAGCCGGCCGGCGGAGAGGGTTCCGCCGCCGATACCGAGGCTTCGCCAGGAGGCTCGTCATGAAACCCGGCCGGGCGTCCCGCCTGGTTCTGGCCACCGCGCTGGTCGCCAGCGGCTGCGCGGTAGGGCCGGACTACGTGCGCCCGACGGTGGACGTGCCTCAGGCGTACAGGTTCTCGGAAGAGCCGATCGACGTTCCGCAGGCGCAGGCGGCGTACTGGTGGTCGCAGATGAACGACCCGGTCCTCGACGGGCTGATCGCCACGGCGCGCGCAAACAACAAGGACCTGCTGATTGCCGCGGCGCGGGTCGAGGAATACTACGGCCGGCTGATGACCACCCGGTCCGGGCTGTTTCCGCAGGTGGGCGTGGAGGCTGGCGGCGGCCGTCAGCGCCTGAGCACCAAGAGCGGTACCGCGTTCCCGCTCAGCAACCCGTTCAACTCGGTGCGTGCCGATGTCTTCGCGTCGTGGGAGATCGACCTCTTTGGCCGTGTCCGCAGGCTGACCGAAGGCGCCAAGGCCGACTGGCAGGCCAGTGAACAGGCGCGGCGAGCCACGGAAATCAGCGTGATTGCCGCGACGGCCAGCGGCTATATCACGCTGCGCGATCTCGACAACCGGCTGCGTATCTCGAAAGACACGCTGGAAAGCCGCCGCGGTGCCATGGAACTGTTCAAGGAGCGATTCGAGGGCGGCGTGGTTTCCGAAACCGAATACGCGCAGGCGCGTTCGGAATATTCGTCGGCGCTGACCCAGGTCGAGTCGTTCCGCCAACAGGTGGCCCTGCAGGAAGACCTGCTGTCCGGCCTGATCGGCGAAAACCCGCGCGATATCCCGCGAGGCAAGCCGATTGACGAGTTGACCGTGCCGGGCGTGCCGGTGGGCCTGCCATCGACATTGCTTGAGCAGCGCCCCGATCTGCTGCAGGCCGAGCAGAACCTCGTGGCGGCCAATGCGCGTATCGGTGCAGCGCGTGCCGAATACTTCCCGACGATCACCTTGACGGGCCTGTTCGGCGCCGCCAGCACCTCGCTCTCGGGATTGTGGACGGGGGCCGCACGCACATGGTCCTTTGCCGGACTGATCAGCATGCCGATCTTTACCGGCGGCGCCATCGCCGGCGACGTCAAGCAGGCTGAAGCGATCCAGACGCAGGCACTGCAGGCGTACCAGCAGTCCATTCAGACGGCCTTCCGCGAGGTGGCAGATGCGCTGGTCAGCGTGCAGCGCACGCGGGACCAGCTCAACGCCAAGAATGACCAGGTGAATGCCCTGTCGCGCTATGCATCGCTGGCCCGGGATCGATACGAAGGCGGCTATACGAGCTATCTTGAAGTGCTGGATTCCGAGCGTGCGTTGTTCTCGGCCCAGCTGGACCAGTCGACCCTGATCGGCGACGAGTTCAACCAGCTCGTGCAACTCTACAAGGCGCTCGGTGGCGGCTGGCCCGTGAACCCGGATGGCACCGACGCGACACAGGCGCCGCAGGCAAACCTGGCCAAACCGGAATCCCGTGACAAGGAGTAATGCAATGTCAAAGTCGATCATCAGGCCGACCGTCTTGCTGGCAGCCCTCGGCATTGCCGTCGGTGCAATGGCGCAGTCCAAGCCGATCGCGTATCCCGCCAAGGGTCAAAGCGCCACCCAGCAGCAGCAGGACGACGGCTACTGCTACTCGTGGGCCAAATCGAACACCGGCATCGACCCGGCTGCCGTGTCGTCGGCGCCTCCGCCGCCGAGCGGCCCCGCTGTTGGTGGCGGTGAGCGCGTGGGCGGTGCGGCGCGCGGCGCAGCCGGCGGCGCGGTGATCGGCGCCATCGCCGGCGACGCCGGCAAGGGTGCCGCAGTGGGCGCCGCCGCAGGCACGATGGTCGGCGGTTCGCGCGCGCGGCAGAACCAGCGCAATGCCCAGGCGAATGCGCAGGCGCAGTCCCAGGGCGCCATAGACACCTACTACCGCGCCTACTCCGCCTGCATGGAAGGGCGAGGATATTCGATCAAGTAGCCAGTCAAGCAACCATCAAGTAACCACCAAGTAACCCAAGTCGTTCTATTTGAGGAGAAAACATGCTCAGGAAAGCCTTGATCCCACTTGCGATTCTGCTTTCGGTGCCCGCCATCGGCTGGGCGCAGCCAGAAGTCAAGACCGACGTGACACGCGGCGACGGCAAGGTCACCGCCACCGGCTCCGCGAAGGTCGTTGCCACGATCACCGCCATCGACAAGACGACCCGCAAGGTCACGCTGAAGACCACGGCTGGCAAGGTGGTCGACATGAACATCGGCGACGAGGCGCGCAACTTCGACCAATTACGTGTCGGTGACGTCGTGACCGTGGAATACAACGAAGCGTTGAGCCTGAGCCTGAAGAAGGGCGGCGGCGCGCAGACGACGTTGACGGAGAAGCCGATCGAGCAGCGCGCCGAGGCTGGCGCCAAGCCGGGCGGCATGGTTGGACGCGAGGTGAGGGCCACCGCGCAGGTCGTGGCGGTCAACAAGGAGACGAACACCGTGTCGCTCAAGGGGCCGAAGGGCCATATTGTCGACGTGAAGGTCGAAGACCCGGACCAGATGAAGAACATCAAGAAGGGAGACCATGTCGAAGCTGTCTATACGGAGGCGGTTGCGGTATCGGTGACCCCCGGTACCGGCAAGTAGCCGCCATCCGACAGGAATTGTCCTCATGAAGCACATTGCAGCATTGCGTTGTCTTGGAGCGGCCGCGCTGATCGCCATCGCGTGGCCGGCCCACGGCTACTTCGACTACTACCTGAGCAGCACGATCGTCGGAACGCTTGGCAGGGAGCAGACCGATGCATTGCGCGGCATCTTCACCAAGACCCTGTCCGAGTCCGACGACGGCGCTACGGTGCCGTTCAGCCTGCCTGCCAAGGGCCGGACCAAGGCCACCGAAGGCACGTTCACACCGCTGACCACGCGCACGGAGAACGGCCAGCGCTGCCGCAAGATCCGCAGCGAACTGCGCCAGGCGGGCAAGTCCGAGCGCTGGGAAGGCTGGTACTGCCAGCAGGGCGACGGACAGTGGAAGAAAACGATGTTGAAGGATTAGAAGCTGTTTAAAAATGATTCTGGCGTCGTTGCGGGGCCTTGCCGTACCACTTGTACTGTCTGCGGCCCCGCGCCTAGCCAGAACCGCTTCGCTTCATTTTGAAACAGCTTCCAAGGACTGAAGACCGGGGGACGATCCTCACGGTTTACCCAGGAACAGATAGAAGCTGTAGTGGCCCGCCGCCGCACGCCCATAGGCCAGGTAGAGCGGGCCAATCGGCGAGTCCAGCGCCACGAACAGCGAGCCCGACTTGAGCCATCCGGTCGGGCTGCCCGGCACCAGCGGCGAGCCCATGCGGCCAAGTTCGAGCGAAAAGCCCCCATACACGCCTTCGAGCAGCGATTGCCGCGCGAGCTTGTTGTAGTAGACCGCGCGCACGAACTGCAGGTTCTGGCCGAGCAATTGGCCCGTGCTGTAGCCCGATTGCTGCAGGAAGCCGCCCCACTGGAACAGGTCGTAGTTCGGCAGCGGATCGCCGCCAACGTTGGTGCCCGCGCGGAAGGTCGTGGTCAGCGTGTTCCGGCCGGTCGACCATGCGTACGTCCCGGCTGCCTCGGCCTTGGTGTACGTCTGGTCCGCGCCCAGTTCCGGCCTGGAGACATAGGCGTTGACGGTGCCCGCGTAGCCCTCGCGCGGGAAGCTCGTGCTGTCGAGCTGGTCGATCAGGAAGCGTGCCGTGAACGCGCCGCGCTGTACCGAAGTCATGGTTGGGGCCAGAAACTCGGGGCCGGTGCTCAGCGAGATGTTCTGGTGCCCGAACACCACGCCGGTGCGCAGTTCGCCATACTTCGTGAATTGCGCGCCGATGTCCAGGCCGAAGTCATAGCGCCGGAAATCGTACGTGGCAATGCGCGTGGTGTCCTGGAACACGTTCTGCGGGCGGCGCTCCAGTTCGATGCGCGGCGCTATGAACAGGGACTGGTCCACGTTGATGGGCTGGTACAGCTCGCTGACAAGGCGGCTGGCCTGCCCGATCTGGATGTCGTTACGCCATTCCGCGCCGTACGAATTGAGCCACGTCCGGCGATAGCTCCCCAGAAGATTGAAATACGTGTCGCCGCGGAAGTCGGTGCTCAGGCCCAGGCCGAAGCGTGCATAGTTCGGGCCGTACGATTTCTCGACGGCATCGACGGCCAGCACGCGCTTGCCGGGCTCCTCCAGTATCCGGTAATCCACATGCTCGAAGTCGCCCGTGCCGAATACGCGGCTGAGGTCGTCATCGAGCCGTTGCTCGTTCAGCGGCTCCCCCGGCTTGGTCTGGATATTGGAGCTGATGAACTCGGGGTTCACGCGCGCCATCGGCGCAATGCGGATCTCGTCGACGGGACGGCGGTCGGGCGGGGGCACCGTCAACTGCTGCTCGCGCAGCGCCGCGTACTGCACGGGTGGCAGGGACAGCGCCGCAAGCCGTGGCTCCACCTTGCGCGCCGCGGCTTCGCCAATCGGGATCGTCTTGGTCAGGTGATCGAAATCCGCTGCCGAGAAATCGCCGAGTTCGGGCTCGATCAGGATGTCGTTCGGGCCAAGCATCGCCAGCGATTTGCGCACGTTCTGGTCAGTCAGGATGTTCAGCATCTGCATGGTCACGCTGAGTGCGGATGTCAGCGATTCGCGCGGCATCAGCGGCGTGCCAAGATTGACGGCGATGATGATATCGGCGCCCATGGCACGCGCCACGTCGATCGGCAGGTTGTTGACGAGCCCGCCGTCGACCAGCATCTTGCCTTCGTACTCCACCGGGGCGATAACGCCGGGAACGGACATGCTGGCGCGCATCGCCCGCGACAGCTCGCCCTGGCTGAACACCACCGCCGTGCCCGTGACAAGGTCCGTGGCAACGGCGCGGTACGGGATCGGCAGCGTATCGAAGTTCCGGTAGCCGGGCGCCCTGGCCAGTTCGCGCAACACCTTTTCCAGTTGCACGCCCGTGAATGCGCCCTTGGGCAGCAGAAGCTCCCCGCCCTTGACCCCGATCTCGGGTGTCACCAGGTTCGAGCGGTCTTCCTCCTTGCGGCGGCTGGACAGGTTCTGGCGCGGTGGCCGTTCCTTGAACAGCGCGCTGGCGGACAGCTCGCCGACGATCCGCTCCATTTCGTCGGGCTCCACGCCGGTGGCATAGGCCGCCCCGACCAGCGACCCCATGCTGGTGCCCGCGATGCAGTCGATCGGCACGTGCATCTGCTCCAGCACCTTGAGCACGCCGATATGCGCCGCGCCGCGCGCACCGCCGCCGGACAGCACCAGGCAGATGCGCGGGCGGTGGACCGGGGAGGCGCCATTCGGGGCGGAAGCTTCAGGCTGGGGCGCGGTGGATGGTGTGGGTGCGGCGACTGAATCGGCCGATTCGGCCGAAGCGGGCGAAACGGATGCTCCCTCGGTGCCGGGCGGGGCGTCGCCGAGTGCAAGGACCAGCGATGGACACAGGGCAATCGCGACGGCTAGCGCCCGGATGATTCGATGCGTCACGGCACGGCATGGCCTCTGGCAGATGACTTCCCCCGAACGGGGAATTCCCGAAAAACGCGGCTTCCCCGGTCAGAAATCCTCCGGGATATACCGGTACGGGTAATCAGGCTCCTTGTAGGAGCCGGGCTTTTGCCTTTCCGGCAGCGTGACCTTCTTGCGGGAGATTTTCTCGTAGGGGATGGAGTGCAGCAGATGGCTGATGACGTTGAGCCTGGCGCGCCGCTTGCAGTCCGATCGCACGACATGCCAGGGTGCGAAGTCGGTGTCCGAAGCGTTGAACATCGCGTCACGCGCGCGGGAATAGTCATACCAGCGGCTGTATGACTTCAGGTCCATGTCCGTCAGCTTCCACGTCTTGCGGCCGTCCTGGATGCGCTCTTCCAGCCGGCGCGTCTGCTCCTCGGGGCTGACCTCCAGCCAATACTTGATCAGCACGATGTTCGAGGCAACGATGGCCCGCTCGACCAGCGGCACCGCGCGCAGGAACATCTCCACCTGCTCCTCGCTGCAGAACTTCATCACGCGTTCCACGCCGGCCCGGTTGTACCAGCTTCGGTCGAAGATCACGATTTCACCGGCAGCGGGAAGATGGCGAATGTACCGTTGCACGTACATCTGGCTCTTCTCGCGCTCGGTCGGCGCAGGCAGGGCCACCACGCGGAACACGCGCGGGCTGACCCGCTCGGTGATGGCCTTGATGACGCCGCCCTTGCCGGCGCCGTCACGGCCTTCAAAGACGACGCAGACCTTGGCGCCGGTTTCCTTGACCCAGTTCTGCAGGTGAACCAGTTCCACATGCAGCGGACGCAGCGCCTTCTCGTAGTCCTTGGAGCCCAGGTCCTGCGTGGCATCGGTGTGGTCTTTCGAATGTCGTGAGTCCTTGCCCATGTTTCCTCCCCGGATGCGTTCATTTGACCCACTTCTCTCCGTACCAATCTCGGCCATTGGCAGGGGCTTTGACAAGGGACTTTGGTCCAATGTTTGCGCGACGACGGACCGGCGGCCGGAGCGGCGGCCAGACCGACTACCTGGGGCGATGGCAGGGGTGATCTTTGGCGCCGTGGTTGGCCCAAGGACCAATTGCAAAGCACACGGCGTTGGCTGAATCTTTTACTGGGAGTGTATTCACCATGTACAAGACCGGATACTGGTTGATTGTGGTCGGGTTCTGGCTGGCCCTGGCCGGCGTGTTCCTGTGCGACCCCGTCGGGAGTCGCCCGGAGCATATAAACCTGTTCAGCTTCGCGCTCCGCGGGCTGGAGATTCATCTGTTCCAGACGTCTGAAGCACCGCAGCGCTACCTGGTGACGGTCCTCGCAAGAGACTGGCTGATCGGCTGCATCGCCATCATGCTGGTCGGCGCGGTCCTGCTTGCCGTTGGCCGGCGGCGCAGACGCCAGTTCTTGTGAGATGCTCGCGCCGCGGGGCGCGCCCAAGGTTCTGCAAGGAGGTCGGCGATGCTGCGCACACCATTCACGATCCCTACGCTGTCGCGTACGCTGATCGACATATATATCCGCTTCGGCCTGATCGCGCTGCTGGCGGTGTCCTGTTTCGAGATCTTCAAGCCGTTCCTGAGCCTGATCCTGTGGTCGATGATCCTGGCCATCACGATGTACCCGCTGCAGACGCGCCTGAAGGGCAAGATATTCGATGGTGATGGCCGCACCGCCACGCTGATCGTCTTCGTGGTCATCTGCGTGATCCTGGTGCCGTCCTGCCTGATCGGCGTTGCGCTGATCGACTCGGTGGAACGGGCCATGGATATCGCCAAAAGCGGGCAGGTCCAGATTCCGCTGCCGCCTGATTCGGTGGCAAGCATACCGATGGTCGGCCAGCGGATCCATGATTTCTGGCAGCTTGCCGCCACGGACTTCGGCTCGCTGGCCGAGAAGCTGGCACCGCAGATCAAGGTCGTCGCAGTGGCTTTGCTGGGTACCGCGCGCGGCGTTGGCGTTGGCCTGCTGGTATTCGTCGCCGCGCTGATGGTGGCGGGTATCTTCATGGCTTATGGCGAACTGGGTACCCGCAGCGCCATTCAGATTGCCTCGCGCATCACGACCCCGGACCGGGGCCCGCGCCTGACCGCGCTGTGCACGGCCACGGTCCGCGCAGTGGCCCAGGGCGTGGTGGGCATCGCGTTCATCCAGATGCTGCTGATCGGCATCGCTCTCGTTCTCAAGGGAATACCGGGCGCCGGCCTGCTTGGGCTGGTGATTCTGCTGCTTGGGATCATGCAGTTGCCGGCCACGCTGATCACGATCCCGGTAATCATCTACGTTTTCGCGACGGAGCCGGTAAGCCTCGGCAGCATCGTGTTTGCGGTCTATGTCTTCGTTGCCGGCCTGGCGGACAACGTGCTCAAGCCGCTGCTGCTGGGCCGTGGCGTGGATGTGCCGATGCCGGTGGTCCTGATCGGTGCGCTGGGCGGTATGGTCACCGGCGGCGTGATCGGGCTGTTCATCGGGCCCGTTGCGCTGGCGGTCGGGTATCAGCTGTTCTGGCAGTGGGTGGAGGACGTGCCGCCGGAGTCAGCGGAGCCGGTCGCGCACAGCGAAGGCGGTCCATCCGCCGGATAGCGATGTCGGCCCGGGCCCGTGCACTCCGTGGCTGGATGGTGACCGCGACGATGCTTGGCGGCTGCGCGCACGTTGGGCCCGATTTCCAGCCACAGCAAGAGCAGTGGTCCGGCCAGTGGAGCAGCGAGGCGATAGCGCAGGCCAGCAATCAGCAGGCGCAGCCCGAAATGCGCCAGTGGTGGCAGGTGTTCGACGATCCAGTGCTGGAGCGCCTGATTGCCGAGGCCGACGCCAACGACGCCGGCGTGAAAGTTGCCGGGCTGCGCGTGATGGAGGCCCGAGCCCAGCTTGGCATGGCGCAGGCCGGTCGCTATCCGCAGCAGCAGCAGTTCACCGCCGACGCCATGCACGTCCGCAGCCGGCAGTCTGGCCCCACCGCGCAGACCAGCCGCGTCTGGGAGTACAGCGCGGGGGTCGATGTTGGCTGGGAACTCGACTTCTGGGGCAAGTTCGCCCGCGCGATTGAATCCGCCGACGCCGCGTACTTCGCTTCCCTGGCCAATCGCGAGGACGTGCTGGTGCTGCTGCATGCACAACTCGCCCAGGCCTACTACGCATTGCGGACGGCGGAGGCACGAGTGCGGATCGCGCGCGAGAACGCGCAGCTTCAGAAGCGCAGCTTCGAGATCACCGAACGGCTGTTCAAGGCCGGGGAAAGCGACGAACTCGACCTCCAACAGGCGAAGACGCAGTACCTCGGCACGTTGAGCAGCATCCCCGAACTTGAGCGGCAGATCGCGCTGTCGCACAACGCCGTGGCGATCCTGCTGGGCAGGCCGCCAGGGCCGTTGCCTGAACTTCAGGAAGCCCAGGGCAAGGTTGGCATATTGCCGCGCATCGATCGGGCGATCCTGCAGGATGTGCCCGCCAACCTGCTGCTGCGCCGCCCGGATATCCGGGCTGCCGAGTTGCAGATTGCCGCGCAATCGGCGCAGATCGGGGTGGCCAAGGCGGACCTGTATCCGTCGCTGACGCTGGTTGGCAGTATTGGATGGTCCGCCAATTCGCTGCCCGGCACGCAGAACGGCCTGCTGCTGGTTGCCGGGCCAAGCCTCCGGTGGAACATCTTCGATTACGGGCGCATTCACAACAATGTGCGGGTGCAGGATGCACGGCTGCAGCAACTGATCGTCATGTATCAGAACGATGTGCGCGTGGCCGCCCGCGAGGCCGACGATGCGGCCAGCAGCCTGATCAAGGCGCTGGAGCGCGAAGACATCCTGCGCGAAGCCGCGCGATCCGCTGAACGTTCGCTGACGCTTGCCAACACGCAGTTCAAGGAGGGTTACTCCGATTTCCAGCGCGTGCTTGACGCCCAGCGTGCGCTGTTTGCGCAGCAGGACAGCTACCTGGTCAACCGAAGCAATGCGGTTGGCTACCTGATTGACCTGTACAAGTCACTTGGCGGCGGCTGGTACACGGAGCAGCCGATGGTGGACGCCGCCACGCGCGAGCAGATGAAGCGGCGCACGGACTGGGGCGACCTGCTGGAAGAGCCGCCACGCGCACCGTCCGCACCAATCAAGCCGATTGTCACACCGCAGGGAGCGAACGGTCATGAGTGACGCGAGCGCGCCGGAACAGGCCACCCCACCAGCATCAACGCCGGCTCCGGCACCAACACCAACACCGGCTCCGGCTCCGGCTCCGGCTCCGGCTCCGGCTCCGGCCGGCGATGCATCGGGAAAAGGGCTGCGATGGGTCATCATCCTGATCGTGGTGAGCCTGACCTGGTACCTGCTGGCGGACCGTTTGACGCCGTATACGCAGCAGGCGCGCGTGCAGGCCTACGTGATTCCGGTGGCGTCGGAAGTGTCGGGCCGCGTGACGCAAGTGCACGTCCACAACGACCAGACCGTCGAGGCGGGGACCGTGCTGTTCGAAGTCGATCCGCTGCAGTACCGCATCGCCCTGGACCGCGCACGCGCCGATCTGGAAACAACGCGCCGCCAGATCGGGGCGAACACGGCGGGGATCGACTCCGCGATGGAGTCATTGCGCGCCGCGCAGGCCAATGAACTCAAGGCGCGGCAGGACAGCGAGCGGCTGGAACGGCTGTACCGTGAAGACCCCGGCACGGTATCGGTGCGGCGGCTGGAAGTGGCCCGCGCCACGCATACCCAGGCCCTCAGCCAGGTTGGGGCGGCACGCGCCGAGGTGGAGCGAGCCAAGGAGAATCAGGGCGGCAGCGACGAAAAGAACGCCAAGCTGCGCAGCGCAGCCACGGCTGTCGAGAAGGCCGAACTTGACCTGTCCAACACCAAGGTGCGGGCGCGTACGGCGGGCCTGATCACGGACCTGCGGACCGAGACCGGCCAGTTCACATCGGCCGGCGCCCCGGTCATGACGCTGATAGCGATTCAGGACATCTGGATTACGGCGGACCTGACCGAGAACAACCTGGGCCATGTGGAACCGGGTACGCCCGTGGCCATCGTGCTCGATGCGCTGCCGGGCAAGGTGCTGGACGGCAAGGTGCGCAGCATTGGCTACGGCGTGAGCGCGGGCCAGAGCACGCCGCCGGGCACGCTGCCGACGGTGCAGAACAGCCGGGACTGGCTGCGGCCCGCGCAGCGCTTTCCGGTGGTGGTGGAGATCGACCCGGGGCAGTTAAAGTCGCTGCGCGGTGTGCGCGTGGGCGGTCAGGCGGATGTCATGGCGTTTCCAATATCCGGCAATCCGCTCAATCTGCTTGGCCGCGTGTTTGTCCGGGTGATGAGCTGGCTGTCCTATGTCTACTGAGTCTGCCGAGCCCGCTGAGCCTGCCGGGCGTCCGATCTCCGCCGCGATCGCCGCGCGCTCGCGCCGTGCATTGCGGCTGGCCATCGGGACCGGCCTTTGCCTTGCGGTCAGTTACGGCTTTCAGTGGCCAATTCCAATGGTGGCGCCGGTACTGGCGGTATTCCTGTTCGCCTCTGTGGATCGGCCCTTACCAGCAAAGGCCGGGGTGGCGCTGCCGGTGCTCGTCATGGCGACCACCGGCAGCGGACTGCTGCTGATTCCGTTCCTGCTTCATGCCGCGCTGAGCGGCGTGCTGATGGTCGCGCTCGGCCTGTTCCTAGCCTTCCGGTATGGGCTGCGTGGCGGCAACGGGATGGTGTCGACATTCGTTGTCGCGGGCATCGCGCTGATTTCGGCGGCCGGCACGGCGGACATGGGGCTGGCCATCAGCGTGATTGGCGCGCTGGCCCGGGGCCTGTTGCTCGGTGTGCTGGCAATGGCCGTGTGCCATTGGCTGATACCGGATGTGGCCGGGTCAAGACCGGCACCCAAGGGGCCTGTCAGCGCAGCGGCCGACGCCGACTGGATGGCATGGCGCGCCACCCTGGTGGTCATGCCGGCGTTCCTGCTGGCGCTGACCGATCCGGCAGGTTACCTGCCGATCGTCATGAAGGCGGTCAGCCTGGGCCGCCAAAGCTGCACCACGGCCCGTGGCGCCGCCACCGAACTGATGAGTTCCACGCTGATGGGTGGGCTGCTGGCGATACTTTTCTGGTTCGCGCTGAGCCTGTTCGTCGATCTGTGGATGTACGTCCTGTGGACGATCCTATTTTCGCTGGTCGTCGCCCGCAGGCTCTATGCGATCCGGCCGACGCGCGCCACGCCAGGCTTCTGGCTCAACAGCCTGGTCACGATGATCATCCTGCTTGGCCAGTCGGTGGAAGACAGCGCGGCTGGGAAGGACGTCTACCAGGCCTTCGCCGTACGGATGGCGCTGTTTATCGGCGTGTCGCTGTACGCCATGCTGATGCTGCGATGGATCGACGTGCGCCGTGCGGCGCCCGCAACGCCCTGAGGAGGCTTCCATGAGCTTCGACCTGCTGGTTGCCGCTCCCGTCATGCTGGTGTGCCTGGTAATGCAGGGTTTCGTGGTAGCGATATGCCTGCGCCGCTATGCGCGCTACCGCAGACGCTGGGAAGGGCGCGAGAAGATGTGGATGGAAATCGCGCTGCTGATGGCGGTCATGCTGCTGACGCTGATCTGCAATATTGCCCAGATCGCGATCTGGGCCGCGCTGTTCATGATGCTCGGTGAATTCAAGACGTTCATGCCGGCGCTGTACCACTCGAGCGTCAATTTCGCCACGCTCGGCTATGGCGATATCGTCATGTCCGAGCGCTGGCGGCTGCTGGGGCCCATCGAGGCAGCCAACGGCATCCTGATGTTCGGCATGTCCACGTCACTGATGACCGCTGCCGTGCTCGACGTCATCAAGAGCAACATGGCCAGGCTGCGCGAAGGCGCCTGACCCCTGTCAGTGAAGGCGGCCCCAGGTACGACTTCAGGTGCAGTTGGCGATATACGTATCTTCCAGCGACTGGCGGGTCTTGTCGCGTTCGATCTTGGGCACGGAACGGCCTTGCGCATTCTGCGTTGCAGTGCCGGGAGAGGTGTACGTGCGTGTCTTGGACGTCGCGTTGTACTGGCTCTTCAGCGATTCGCATTTTGCGCGCTTCGCTTCCGCCGCCGTGGGGTCGGCAGCCTCGGGCGGGCGGTAGGGGCTGGCACCGTCCTGCACGGCGTCCGAAATGGCGGCGGCCGCATTGCCCTGGGCGGGCTTGGTTGACTGGGCAAGCGATATGGCAGGCAGGCCAAGGGCCAGGACAACGGTCAGTAGCGCTGCTTTATGGTCTTTCATGATTTCTCCGGTGTTGCAAAAGCCCGCCCAGCCTACGGCCAGCGGCACGGAAAGGCAAGTCAGCGGCTGGCGGCATGGCGGCGTCGCCAGACCACGGGAGCCTCGCCAAACTGCGCCGAAAACCAGCGTGTGAACGAACTGGCAGAGCCATAGCCAAGCAGTTCGGCCACACGCAGCAACGAGTAGTCCTGATTGCCGACATAGCGCTGAGCCAGTTCGCGGCGGACTTCGTTGAGGATGTCCGTGAACGACTCCTGCGCCTCGTCCAGCTGCCGCTGCATCGTGCGCTGGCTTAGTCCAAGCCCCTGGGCCACCGCCTCGCACGTGGCGCGGCCCATCGGCAGCATCAGGTAGACCGCATTGCGCACATCGCGCCCGATGGATGCCTCGTTCACGCGCGGCAGCGTATCCACCAGGCGTTGCGCGTGACGCGCCATCGCGGGGTCGCCAGTCGGGTTCGGCGCGTCAAGATCGGCGGCCAGACAGACGATGCCGTTGAACTCGCTGCCAAATTCGATCGGACAGCCGAACAGCCGGCGGTGCACCTGCAGGTCCGGCGGCGCCGCATGGGTGAAGTTGACGGTAAGCGGATGCCAGTGGGTGCCGAGCAGCGCGCGGCACAGGCGGAACATCACGCCTATGGCCAGCTCGGTGCCCTGCCGGGAGGGCGCTTCGAGCACCACTTCCTGGCGGATCATGACCACCTTGCCCACGGATTCCAGCAGGATCGCCACCGATTCGTTGACGAGGTGCCGGTAACGGATGATCGTGTCCACCGCATCGCGCAGCGTCGGTTGCTGGCTGATGAGCAGGCTCATCACGCCAAAGTCAGATAACTGACGGGATTCGGCCATGCGCAGCCCGAAGGTGGGGCAGTTGCCCGCCTGGGCGGCGGCCTCCAGCAGCGCCGCGCAGGCCTCCACCGGAATGCGTTGTTCAGGATCGGTCAGCAGTGCCCGATTCAGTCCCGCCTGGCGCAGCAATGGCTGCGGATTCAGGCCGACAGCGGCTGCCACCTCGAAGAAATTGGTCAGTGCTGCCGCACGCACCAGCGTTCTCAAGCTTGTCTCCCATCTTGTTCTTCGCGCGGCACTCTTAGCCATGCCGCGTCGTGTTCGCCGGGATGATAGGGCCTGTTGGCATGAAATGCAAAGCAGGATGTAGTCATTGCAAAGCGGCAACAGTGCTCCACACTTAGATTTACTGTCGCAGCGGCACATGTCGTGCGGCAACCAATAAAACAGGAGACGATGCGATGGCTAAAGTCGTGCGTATGTATGAGACCGGCGGACCCGAAGTTCTTCGTTATGAAGATATGGAAGTCGGCGATCCAGGCCCCGGCCAGGTTCGTATCCGCCACGTGGCGGTGGGCCTGAACTACGCCGATACTTACTTCCGCAATGGCACGTATCCGATGCCGCTGCCCGCCGGCATGGGCGTGGAAGCATCGGGTGTCGTGCAGGCCATCGGCCCGGACGTGACCAACGTGGCCGTTGGCGACCGCGTGACGTACACGGGCTTCCTGAACACGCTGGGCGCCTACAGCACCGAGCGTCTGGTGCCTGCCGCACCGCTGATCCGCCTGCCGGAAAGCATCGGCTTTGAAACCGCCGCCGCGATGACGATGCGTGGCCTGACCTCGGCGTACCTGATGCGCCGTATCCACCAGTTCAAGAGCGGCGACACCATCCTGCTGCATGCCGCCGCTGGCGGCGTTGGCCTGATCGTTTCACAATGGGCCAAACTGCTTGGCCTGAACGTGATTGGCACCGTGTCTTCGGAAGCCAAGGCCGAGGTGGCGCGTGCACATGGCTGCGACCACACCATCAACTACAGCCACGAGGACGTGGCCAAGCGCGTGCGCGAACTGACCAACGGCGTGGGTGCAACGGTGGTGTTCGACAGCGTTGGCAAGACCACCTTCATGTCGTCGCTCGATTCGCTCAAGCGCCGCGGCCTGCTGGTCTGCGTGGGTACGGCGTCTGGCCCGATCCCGCCGTTTGATCCCGTGCTGCTTGCGATGAAGGGCTCGCTCTACATCACCCGTCCGGCGCTGGCCGACTACATCGCCGACCCGGCCGAGAAGGCCGAACTGGCCGGCGAGCTGTTCGACCACGTGGGCGCGGGCCGTATCCGCATCGAGATCAACCAGCGCTATGCGCTGGAGGACGCCGTGCAGGCCCACCGCGATCTCGAAGCACGCAAGACCACCGGTTCGTCGATCTTCGTCGTCTGAGGAGCACACCATGCAAGTCAATCCCCTGACCGGCTCCATCGGCGCCGAACTCGTTGGCGTGAACCTGGCAGACGCGATCAAGAGCGACGATCTGTTTGCCGAAATCCGCGCGATGCTGCTGAAGCACCGCGTGGTGTTCCTGCGCAACCAGGAAATCAGCCGTGCCGAGCACGTTGCGTTCGCGCGCCGCTTTGGCGAGCTTGAAGACCATCCCGTGGCTGGCAGCGATCCGGATCACCCGGGCCTGGTCCGCATCTACAAGTCTCCGGACCAGCCGAACGACCGCTACGAAAACGCGTGGCACTCGGACACCACCTGGCGCGAGGCCCCGCAGTTTGGCGCGGTGCTGCGTTGCGTGGAATGCCCGCCCGTGGGCGGCGACACGATGTGGGCCAACATGGCGCTGGCCTACGAGAACCTGCCCGAGCACATCAAGTCGCAGATTGCCGACCTGCGTGCCCGGCACAGCATCGAAGCCAGCTTCGGTGCCGTGATGCCGATCGAAAAGCGGCTCGCGCTGAAGGAACGTTTCCCCGATGCCGAGCATCCGGTGGTACGCACCCATCCGGAAACCGGCGAAAAGATCCTGTACGTGAACGGTTTCACGACGCACTTCACGAACTATCACACGCCCGCCCGCGTCCGCTTCGGGCAGGACGGCAACCCGGGCGCGGCGGACCTGCTGCGCTACCTGATCTCGCAGGCCTATATCCCCGAGTACCAGGTGCGCTGGCGCTGGCAGCCCAACAGCGTGGCGATCTGGGACAACACGGCAACGCAGCACTATGCCGTGATGGACTATGCGCCTTGCTATCGCAAGATGGAGCGCGCCGGCATCATCGGCAGCGTGCCGTTCTGACCTGCACCGGAGAGAATATGGAGCAGAACCTCGTAGTTTCCGCACGCTCGGCGTACGCGTACCCGCTGCTGGTCAAGCAGTTGCTGATCAATTCCATGAGCCTGTATGGCGATCAGGAGATCAGCTACCGTGGCGAGCTGCGCTTCACGTATCGCGAATTCAACGAGCGCGTTGGGAAACTGGCCTCCGCGCTGACCGCCCTCGACGTGCGGCACGGCTCTACGGTTGCCGTGATGGACTGGGATAGCCACCGCTATCTGGAGTGCTATTTCGGCGTGCCGATGATGGGCGCCACGCTCTTCACGGTGAACGTACGGCTGTCTCCGCAGCAGATCCTCTACACGCTGAACGATGCAGGCGCCGACGTGGTGCTCGTGCATCCGGACTTCGTTCCGGTGATCGAGCAGATCCGCGGGCAACTCACGTGCAACCCGCGCTTCGTGTTTATGGCCGACGGCCAGGCCACGCCGGACAGCACCATCCCGTTTGTGGGCGAGTACGAGGCGCTGCTCGGCGCTGCATCGGCCGACTTCGATTTCCCGGAGTTCGACGAACGCACGAAAGCCGCCACGTTCTACACCACCGGCACCACCGGTGACCCGAAGGGCGTGTGCTACAGCCATCGCGACATCGTGATGCACACACTGACCGCCTCGGTGAGCCTGTGCTCGCCGCGCGAAGGGCAGCGCATGCATCGCGAGGATGTGTACATGCCGATCACGCCGATGTTCCACGTGATGGCATGGGGCATCCCGTACGTGGCGATCATGCTGGGCCTGCGCACGGTGCTGCCCGGACGCTACGTGCCGGAAACGCTGCTGAAACTCCGCGAAGCAGAGAAGGTGTCGTTCTCGCACTGCGTGCCGACGATCCTTCAGATGCTGCTGCAAGCGGCGGAGAAGGGCGGGCAGGACCTGTCGGGCTGGAAGATCATCATCGGTGGCTCTGCGCTGCCGCCGTCGCTGTGTGAAGCGGCGATGGCGCGCGGCATCGACATCTTCGCCGGTTACGGCATGTCGGAAACCGGGCCGATCGTGGCGCTGGCGCAACTGCCGCCGGGATTCAAGCCGGAGAGCCGCGAGCAGGAAGTACGCATGCGCTGTTCCACTGGCCGGCCGACGGTGATGGTGGACTTCCGCGTCGTTGGCACGGACATGCGCGAACTGCCGCGCGATGGCCAGAGCCAGGGCGAGGTTGTGCTGCGCGCGCCGTACCTGACACGCGGCTATTTCCGAAAGCCGAGCGCATCCGAAGAACTGTGGGCCGACGGCTACCTGCACACGCAGGACGTGGCGGTCGTCGGGAAGAACGGTTTCGTGCAGATCGTGGACCGCCTGAAGGACGTGATCAAGACCGGCGGCGAATGGGTGTCGTCGATCGAGATCGAGCACCTTGTCACGCGCGTGCCGGGCGTTCAGGAATGCGCTGTGATCGGCGTGCCCGATGCCCGCTGGGGCGAGCGCCCGATGGCATTCGTCGTGCGTCAGGCAGGCTCGGACGTGGATGCGGAACAGATCCGTTCGCAGTTGATGACGCACGTGGACGCGCAGCGCCTGAGCAAGTTCGCGGTACCGGAAGCTGACCGGATTGCCTTCGTGGCAGAGATTCCGAAGACCAGCGTCGGCAAGATTGACAAGAAGCTGCTACGGGGAAAGAAGGCAGACTGAGGGTAGGAGAGATTCGGGAACGCCCCTTATGGGGCGTTTTTTTTCGCCTTCGATAAGCTGTTGCAGATCCTGGCTTGCCCGTGCGGGTGTCTCTGCGTCGCCCGATACTTTCCGGACATGGCGCCGGCCGGCTTGGATGGATCGGATGCCTCGGATGCATGGAACGCGCGCGGAATGATTGCTTCAGTGTGATGGGCGCCGCTGCGATACCAGGGCCAGGGCATTTGTCCTGGCCTTCCTGTTTCTGAATCTGAGACGTCGATCAGCCGGCCTCAGGCATATGCGAGCCGGGGCGGAATGGAACCGAGTTTGTAGCGGGGAAAAACGGGGGAGTGGAGCGAGGGGTGAAGCGGAGGAGGTGAAGCGGGGGGGTGAAGCGGGGGAGGGGAAAAAGACCGGACCTGCGTGCTTTGGGCTGACTGGAAAGTGTCGAACGAACGGAGTCGAACGTATAGCAGGTCCGGCTGGAAACGATGTGCGCCGCACGGAGTGTGCGGCGCGAAGGTCAGGAGAGCTCTGGTGCAGGCTGGCGCGACGCAGCCCGGTTCAGGGCGCGCAGCGGCAGGTCGGCAAGTATGTCGATTCGCTGAGCCTCGGTCATGCGGTCCCACAGACCGATTTCGACCGAGGTTCTGCGGCAACCCTGGCAGTACTTGCCCGCAGAGTCCATGCGACAGATGTTGATGCAGGGATTGGCTACGGACATGGTACGACTCAGGCTGCAGCGCGCAGCGGCAGGTTCTTCTCGCCCGACTTGCGGTTCGGAGCCATGCCGTGGGCAGCCAGCGTTTCCTCGACGCTGTCGTACCACGTGCCGATGCGGTAGATCTCGCGCGCTTCCTTGCCCGTGGCGATCTCGCGGCCCAGTTCCTTGGCCACGCGCACGCATTGCTCGATCTGCTGGACCGAAGTCATGCGATTGCCGTGCTGGTCGATGATCGTGTCCTCGATGCCGCAGCGCGGGTGCAGGCCCATGGACATCGCCATCACGTTGAACGGCAGCACGTTCTTGAGCAGCGATTCGGCGGTCAGCGTGCAGCCGTCCGGAGCGCGGTGGATGAAGTTGAAGAAGTTGAACGGGTTGGGGCCGTCAAAGCCGCCGCCAATGCCGATCCAGGTCAGGTTCAGCGGACCCTTGTACTTGCCGGCACGCACCAGGCGCTCCAGCGTTTCCATCGCGTGGATGCCGGTGAGCTGGAAGTGCGGCTGCACGCCAGAAGCGGTCAGGCGGCGCAGGTGCTCTTCGAGCCAGCCCGGGCCTGCCGGCACGGTCATCTCGCGGTACGCTTCGATCAGCGCCGGATGGGACAGCGACGTACCCGCCGTGTATTCGGGGTACAGCAGCTCCATGATGTTCATCTGCGTGGTGTTGATCGCCACGGTCACCTGGTCAGGCGTCGGCTGCAGATCGGCCAGCATGTGGCGCGTATCGTCAGACAGCCACTTGGCGGCCTGGCCGTCGTCTTCCGGTGCGAACGAGATCGAGCCGCCCACCTGGATGATCATGTCGGGCACGGCGGCGCGCACGCCGGCGATCAGCTCGTTGAACTTCGACAGGCGCTTCGAGCCCTTGCCGTCCAGTTCACGCACATGCAGGTGCAGCACCGTGGCGCCAGCGTTGTAGCAGTCGACGGCCTTCTGGATCTGCTCTTCCATCGTCACGGGGATGTCTTCCGGGAAGTCTTCCGGCATCCACTCGGGGCCGTACGGCGCCACCGTGATGACAACCTTGTCCATGTTTTCGGGGTGCAGGGAATCGTCGAGAAACTGCATGCTGTGTCTCCTGAATTGGCTACGTGTTGCGATGCCCGAAGTATCGTGCAACGGCGTTGAAATATTTGACGACACGGGACACTCGATTTACATTTCGGGACAGTCAGGGAAAACACGATGTCCTACTTTCTTCGCAGTGCCAGCCTTACCAATTATGTGGAAGTTGCTCGCGCGGTAGGGCTCGATCCACACCAGATGCTTCGCGCGGCAAAGATCAGCCGCGACGTCCTGCTGGACCCCGATATCCGCATCCCGGCAGCGTCCGTGGCACAGCTGCTGGAGGCCTCGGCACGTGCCGCAAACGTGGAGGATATCGGCCTGCGGCTGGCGGAACTGCGCCAGTTCTCAAACCTCGGCCCGCTGGCCTTCGTCGTGCGCGAGGAACCCACGCTGCGTCGCGCGCTGGAATCGATGGTGCGCCACATGAGCCTGCAGAACGAGGCGCTTGCGATGCGTGTGGAGGAGATGGACGGCCTGGTGGTCATCCGTCTGCAACTTCTCAGTGACCAGCCTGGATCGCTGCGGCAGGCCATTGAGCTGGCCGCAGGCGTGATGTTCCGGATGCTGAGCGTGTTCCTCGGGCCCACCTGGCGGCCACGCAGCATCTGCTTCGCCCACGCGCCCCCTGAGAGCCAGGCCGCATACCAGCGCGTGTTCGGCATGCATGCGCTCTTCAACCAGGATTTCGACGGTATCGTTTGCGTGGGCAAGGACCTGGAGGCGCCACTGCCGTCGTACGACCCCGTGATGGCGCAGCAGGTCAAGCGATACCTGGGCACGCTGCTGGCGCAATCGAACACCACGATGGCCGACAAGGTGCGCAAGCTGGTGTACGCACTACTGCCCAGCGGCATGTGTTCGATCGATCGCGTGGCCCAGCATCTCGGGGTGGACCGACGGACGGTGCATCGCCGGCTTGCGCAGGATGGCACCACGTACTCGGACATCGTGAATGAAGCGCGCGCAGGGCTGGCAACGCGCTATATCGAGAACCGCGCACGGCCGCTGTCGGAAGTGGCCACGCTTCTTGGTTTCTCGTCGCTGAGCGCATTCTCGCGCTGGTTCGGCAACCAGTTTGGCTGCAGCGTTTCAAAGTGGCGCACGGGGCATCCCGGCGGCGGTGTCGATGGTGTCGATGGTGGCGTGGATAGCGGTGTGGATAGCGGTGTGGATAGCCGGCCGGGCAAGGAAGCCTGACGGCAATAACCGGGCCGCAAACAAAAATGGCCACGCGGCATGAGCCGGGTGGCCGAAGGCGAGAATGAAACCTGGTCAGGCGAGGGGAACGGGATGACTCGCCTGACCAGATTCGCGCCAGTAAAACCTGGCGGATGACGCTTAGAACTTGTGGCGAAGACCCACGCTCACGCCCAGCATGTTGCTCTGGCCGTTGCCGAGGATGTAGCTGTTGCCCGTTGCTCCGGTAGTGGCGAGCTGGTTTGTGTTGGCGCTATCCAGCGTCAGGCCGGCGTTCTTGGCATAGGCTGCGCTCAGGTACACGTCAGTACGCTTCGAGAACGTGTAGTCCGCAACGAAGGCGATCTGCCACGGATTCGCGGCGTGGGTGTTGCCCGAATAGTCACGCTTGAGGTTGTCGTAGTCATACTCGAGCGTCAGGCCCACTGCCGGCGTTACCTGGTAGTT
>NZ_ALOU01000006.1 GCF_000292345.1 Cupriavidus sp. BIS7 | reverse complement strand
CTCTCCCGCCATGCGGGAGAGGGGAGAAAGCAGAACACTGCCCCCGCCATCCCGTGCGAAGATACCGCCCGTCGCCCGTCGGGCCGCTTTGCACAACAACAATGACTGCCGCCTCCCCGAAGTTGTCAGATTTGTCCGTGTCCACCACCGTGGCCGGGCTGATCGCCATGCTGACCGGCTACACCAGTTCGCTGGTGCTGATGATTCAAGCGGGGCAAGCCGCGCACCTGACCGACGCGCAGATTTCGTCCTGGATATGGGCGCTGTCGATCGGCATGGGGATCACCACGCTGGGGCTTTCGCTGCTGATGCGCGTGCCGATCGTGATTGCGTGGTCGACGCCTGGCGCGGCGCTGCTGATTGCGTCATTGCCTGGCGTGCCGTACCCGGAGGCAATCGGCGCGTTCCTGCTGGCCGCGCTGCTGATGACCGCGGCCGGCCTGACCGGCTGGTTCGACAAGCTCATGAAGGCGCTGCCGGCCAGTATTGCCTCCGCACTGCTGGCGGGCATCCTGTTCCGCATCAGCGTGGACGTATTCGTGCAGGCTCAGCATCAGACGCTGCTGCTGCTCGTGATGTTCGCCGCCTACCTGGTGGGGCGCCGCTGGTGGCCGCGCTACGCGGTGCCCGGCGTGCTGGTGATTGGCGTGGCACTGGCCGGCGTGCTCGGGCAGTTGCATTTCGAGCAGTTTCACTTTGCTGTGACGACGCCGGTATGGACCACGCCGGCCTTTTCGGTGTCGGCATTCGTCAGCATCGCGGTGCCGCTGTTCATCGTGGCGCTGGCCTCACAGAACATTCCGGGCCTGGCAGTGCTGCGCGCCGACGGTTACCACGTAGCGGCCAGTCCGCTGATCGCCGTCACCGGCGTGGCATCGGCCCTGCTGGCGCCATTCGGATCGCATGGCATCAATCTGGCGGCCATCACCGCCGCCATCTGCACCGGCCCGCAGGCCGATGCAGACCCGCGCCGCCGCTACATGGCCGCCGTGGTCTGCGGCATCGGCTATCTGGCGATGGGCATCATGGCGGCCAGCATTGCCGCGCTGTTTGCGGCATTCCCGAAAGCGCTGGTGGTGGCGGTGGCAGCATTCGCGTTGCTCGGGTCGATTGCCAACGGCCTGACCGTGGCGATGCAGACACCTGCCGAACGCGAGTCGGCCCTGCTGACATTCATGATCACCGCCTCCGGCATGACGCTGGTGGGCGTAGGCTCGGCGTTCTGGGGCGTGGTCGGCGGCATGGTCGCGCTGCTTGTGCTCAAGCCGCGCGAGGCCAGGCCAACCGCCCCACGTTAAAAACGCCTATCGCACCTAGCACCTATAGCAGCAGGAATGCGATGTCGGCCACGCCAATCTGCGTGACCGGCGTGCCCTTGCGGCGCTGGAACAGCACGTGTTCGAGCACGCGGTCGCGGTGCTCGGCAAACACGGCGGGTTCGAAGCGCAAAGCACCCGTGGCGTAGTGTTCGGACAGCAGCTTGTAGACGCGGTGCCGCACCAGCAGCATCTCGTTTTCAGCCTGCAGCCGTGACATATCGGCGCTGTGATCGTCCTCCAGCTGCCGCATGCTGACCACCACGCGCGCATGCATGCCGCGAAAGCGATCAATCTCTGCATGTGCGCGGCGCAACTCATCGCGCAGCGTCCGCACTTCCTGCATCAGTTTCAGATTGTGCTGGACGCCCCGCTGAATACGGGACGCTTCTTCCAGCGCGTGATCGGCTGCGGCAATGGTGTTCTGCCACACGCCCTCTCCGGGTTCCCGTCCGGGGTCGGACTCCCCCTGCAAATCTCCGAGTCTTGTGGTCGGCCAGGCCGTTGCCGCGTCAGGCTCGTGCTTCATGATGCTCCCCTTGTTCCCGTCTGCAACCTCGCCCGCCGCCGGCGTATTTGTCTGGTGCCGGCATGGTCAAGCCAGGTTGGTGATACCGCGACATTTTCGAGACGCCTCTTCTATGCTCCCGGGCGGCCCTTGCGTTGTCAGCGCATACCTGCATTCAATTCCTGTATCTCTTCCGCCACAACCACCGCATGGGAGGGTAATAAATCACCTGCAAGCCGCTTGCCAAAATGAAATTTCGCCGTTGCCCAGCGCGGGATGCAGAGCCAGATGGAGGTCGAATCGCAATGCGGCTCGCATAATATCCGACTCACGTGCCTCAACAGCCGCTTTTCATCCAAGCCTGCCCAAGTCATGAACGGATACCTGCTCCTCGCTCTCGCCATCGTCGCCGAAGTCATCGCCACCAGCAGCCTGAAGGCGGCGGAAAATTTCACGCGACCGGGCCCCAGTGTGCTGGTGGTGACTGGCTATGTTGCGGCGTTCTGGCTGCTGATGCAGGTCATGAAGACCGTGCCGGTGGGTGTGGCCTACGCGATCTGGTGCGGCGCGGGAATCGTGCTGGTGACGCTGATCGCCTCGGTTCTCTACCGGCAGGTGCCGGACCTGGCGGCCTGGATCGGCATTGCGCTGATCATCGCCGGCGTGGCGGTAATCCAGCTTTTCTCGAGGATGTCGCACTGACCTGCCTCATGCCGGCGGCAATCAGGGTTTTGGCGGAAGCGTGCTGATCAGGCGATTGACCCGGGCCAGCGTGTCGCATTCGTCGGCCTTGCGCTGGCGGCGCTGCTCGACAAGATCAAGCAATGCGCGGATCTGGCCGTTCTTGGCCTCGCAGGCGTCCTTGTCCAAGGCCGCGCAAGCCGGATCGATTTCGGTGCGCAAGCTCTCCAGAACGATATCGATCAGCATCGAACAGCCCGATGTATCGGCCAACGCCGGATCGGACGCCGGCTGCCCCGCCATCGCCTGCGCTGCCGCAATGAGGCTAAGCACTGGCAGCCAGCGACGAAATATTCGGGCGAATGGCATGGATAAGCGGCTGATGGGCAATCGTGCCCGCGTGGTGACGTGTAGTGGCGTGAAGCCGACATCATAGCCGCATGTGAAATCAGCCCGACGGAAACGGGCGCCAGACAACGGGCGCCGGACACATAAGACGCGTGACGCGCAACAAGAACAGGCCACACGAGGTGGCCTGAATCGAAAGATGCATGCCGGCCTGCTACCGGGACCTACCGGAATCGATCAGTCCCCGCCCCAACGCCACCGGGGCGGCTCTCCCTTGACCCAGCAAACGGCAAGCAACACCAGGCTCAGCAGCACCACGGCGGTGACAAACACGACCGGTTGGTGATCGAACCTGAACCAGACAACGCCCCCTGCCAACAGCGCGAAATAGACCGCGAATACGACCCAGCCCTGCCAGGACAACGGCAGGCCCCAGCCCCAGCCATAGCGTTTGGCGCGAAACCAGTATTTGGGTTGTTCTGTTGGCATGGTCCGGTTTTTCAGGTCAGGGAAGGCATAGGGCACCAGCGGTGCCGATGGCTTGATTATGGTCCCGCCAACGCGACATCGAATCGGCGCGTAACGTTAGTACCGTGGGCCGCCCTGCCATTGATCCCTGTCACCACCGTGGTCCCGATGCTCGTCACGGTCGTGATCGCCATGCTCCGGGTGACCCTCTCCGCCGTAATAACCGCCGCCCCGGTGTTCGTCACCATAGGGCGCCACGACACAGCCGCCAAGCAGCGCAACGGAAGCGACCAGCAACACAAGAATGGGCTTCATGGGCTCCCTCCTGTTCACCTTTTCGTCTTTCCAACATACCCACTGGACGGCCAGCGCGATGTAGGAAAGACATGCTTCCGTGGCGGGGCGTACTCCTACAGCGGGGCATGCACGTGATTCGCCATGGACTTTGGCGCCGGAGCCGGGAGCACTAGCTCGCCTAGGCGGGTGATAGTCAAGTTAATGCCTTCCGCTTCGCGGCTCTCCTTCCGCCAGCGGCTTCCATCTCCGCACGATATCGTTTTCGATTTATCACATGCTGTCCGAGTGGAATATCAGGATATTTTTTCCAACCTTTCTTCTTGCGCTTGGCCACTCGAACACGAAGTTCAGTCGTGGCCAGAGACTCATCAGACGGCTCAGCCTTCAGCGTGTCGAGAGGCTGGTTCTGTGACCTTCGCACGATACGTGCATAGGACCGTTTCCGCTTGGGGATACAACTGCCCCGCTCTCCATAACTAGACCGATGATCTTTGGCGTAGCTCAGACGCTTCTTTTCTTGTGGCGTCTTGAATTCACTGCCTCGGAGGGTAAGTGGCATGAAGTCTTCGTCTGGCTCGTCTGGTTTCTTTGGATTCATGTAAGCGCTCTGAATCTACTTTCAAAGCGCAAAAATATCAAAAATACAAGCCAGACGCTTTGAGGCAAGGTGGGGTGTGGCACTGGCGAGACGCGATGACCTGGCCTGGCAGCGAGTCCTACTGCTTTGAGGCGATGTTTGTCATTCAGAATCGCCGGAAGACACGCTTGATGCGCATCGGAGGCCAACATGCGGGTAAGACGCTCGAAGGACGCTAGTCGTTACCGTCAGCGGCGAGTTGGTCAATCTCGCGCTTCGCAGCGGCGAATGCCTCATCAATCGCCGCCCCTTCAGTTGGCACAAGGTCGCCAGTATTTTGCCTATGGCCGTGCCCACGGATGACAAAAGACCAGTCCCAATGGCCGTTTGCGTCTCTTCTTGTGTGGACCACGATTTCACGGCCGCCGTGTCGGAATTCCATCGCGAACCCTCCGGGTGTGCGCCTTAGCGACAACGCTCGTCGATCTGCTTCCTGGCCCAATCGGTAGCGTGCTGCCACGCCTCACCCTCGCTGAAGAAGCTGCCCGGGACAAGATGACGATCGAAGATTTTCAGCGGTCTCCCATCTGCCGCTTTCGTGCAGATTGTCACCTCCCCCTGCCATGGCCCGGCCGCATCAGGAGAGACTGCGGACGCTTCATACCAGTGGTCTCTGTAGTACGTGAAGCCTTGGAGATCCATCTTTTTCTCACTGCCCACGAGGATCGCAGCATGACCAAAGAATAGGCCACTCCCGGCAGCGGCGCGGTTCAGCCGAGCGATGCTGACGGTTCGCGACGAACTCAGGCGAACGACGAAACGCCGCGAAGCCTTGTATTTACTTGGATCGGAGAATTTTGGAGAACTGCTGCAGACTTGTTTATGGTCCCGCCGACAGGAATCGAACCTGTATCTAGCGCTTAGGAGGCGCTCGTTCTATCCATTGAACTACGGCGAGCGGACCGTCTGCATGGCACTCGCGCCGCGCCGGGGCGTGCGAATCGGAAGACGGGGCGGAGTATAGCAAACTCGGCGGTTGCCCGGCTGCGGCGTTCTGCCGAAGTGCGTCCGGCGCGACCCGTGCGCATACTCGCCTGGCCCCGTACGCAGCGGCGGTGGCAGGCACGGCCGCTGCGGCTTGTACAGCTTTCCCAATCGATCAGTCCGGACATGGCTGGCTCCCTTTGATAGTGGTGGCGATAAGTGGCTGGACGCGCTGGACGCCTCAGGCTGCATGCAGGCCGTTGCCCGCAGCAGCCGATAACAGGAAAGCGCGCGCCATCCGCAGCACGATGCTGACGGCCAGGCGCGGGTGGTGCAGGCAGCTTTCCACCTGTTCGCTGCGGGCCTGGCCGAGCAGGCACCATGTGCAGAAGTGCTCGCAATTGTTGGTAAGCAGGTGGTAGTGGCTTTCGCCCAGGCGGCTGCGCGCGCGGGCCACGGCTTCCATGCCGATGTAGCGCGCGCAGGGTTCCGCGCGGACTGCTACGGCGTGGCCGTGGGCGAACTGTTCGAGCGAGGTTTCTTCGACCGGGCCGGCGTGGAGCGTATGGCAGAAGCCGGCATAGTGGATCACCCGGCCATTGCCGGCGTAGACACCGTGGTGGACGTAGCCATTGCGCTCCGTCACCAGATGCGCGCCCGGCAGGTACACGTCGTCCGACGGCGTGGCTGGTTGTTGGTCTCGGGTGTTCATGGCTGGTCTCGGTTCGGTGTCTGTGGCGGGCAGCCAGTGCTGCCTGGTTGCCAACAGAACCGCATCAAGCATGCCAGCGGGCCAATCCACAGCCAGACAACCGTTTGCCGCCGATCGGGGGACAAATCCCCGCCGCGCCCGTATTCACCAGGCCAACAGTTTTCACGCGATTGTGTTGGGGGATTGCCGCCATTCCCCCGCAGATGCGCGTCCGATGCGGCAGCGGCAGTACAGATGGCCTTTGACCACCACTCCACCTGCCGGTGTTGGATCATCGCCAACGTAGCAAGCGTCGCAAGAGCCATATCCAGGCCGTCATGGCGTGGAGACCGGCCGTCAACGCCACACCGGTTCCGTGGCACGCCACTTGCTGCAGACAGGTATCGCGCCTACGCGCTACCGCCGCCCAGGAGGCAATCATGGCGACCCTGACCATCCGCGACCTCAACACCCGCCGCGAGCTCGACCTCCGCGCCATGTCTGCCATCCGTGGCGGCGGCGCGCAGTGGGTTTTCGGCTGGATCCAGCCATACACGCCACCCCGTCCGAGCCAGTTGCCGATCGTGAACTTCTACGAGATCAACTACAGCTTCTATGCTGATCAGATGAACAACCAGTTCCAGAACATCGACGTCCGCAACAACGCGCCGAACTCCAACGTCACTGTCGACGCGAACATGGACGCCCGGAACAAGGGGCGGTTGCTCTGAGCCCGGCCGGGCTTTCCCGGCGCGGCCTCGCGGTTACCCCTTTCTGGCCTGCCCTCCTGCATGAAGGAGGCGGCATTTGCGCGGATCGGTAGCGTGATCCGCGCAGGAGCACACCGTGACCTGCGCAATGCAATTCCGCTGGACCTCCGCCGCCTGTACAGATGTCGGACTGGTGCGGGAACGCAATGAAGATGCCTGCCTGGAAGCGCCGGAGCGCGGCCTCTGGGCAGTTGCCGACGGCATGGGCGGCCACGCGGTCGGAGATTTCGCCAGCGGCGCAATCGTGCAGGCGCTGGCAGCGCTGGCGCCGCCAGACAGCCTGGACCAGGCCATCGAGGCCGCGCGCGCGGCAATCCAGAGCGTCAACCAGCTACTGGTTGATGAAGCGCAGCGCATGAAGGTGCGCGTGATCGGCAGCACCGTGGTGACGCTGGTGGCGTGCGAGCGCCGCTGCGGCTGCCTGTGGGCCGGAGACAGCCGGCTTTACCTGTACCGCGACGGCCACCTGAAACAGCTCACGCGCGACCACAGCCATGTGGAACGGCTGCGCGCGCGCGGGCTCATCACTGCCGAGGAAGCGAAGCACCATCCCGCGCACAACACGATCACACGCGCGGTGGGCGCGGCGCCGAAGCTGGACCTGGAACTGCTCACGCTCGACATCGGCGACGGCGACATCTTCCTGCTCTGCAGCGATGGCCTCAGCAACGAAGTCGAGGATGACGATATCGCCACGGTGCTGGCATCGGGCGATTGCGGATCCGCGGCGGACGAGCTGGTGCGCCTTGCACTGGCTCATGGCGGGCACGACAACGTCTCCGTGGTTGTGATCCGTGCCGAGGACATCGGCGGCGGGTCTGACAAGACTCTGCTGAATCCGGAGGTTTGAGCAAGTAGCTACTTGTCGGCTACTTGCATCTACTTGCTCCCCTCCGCCTGCCGATTCCCCCTGAAGTCCTTCGAATGAATCCCGTGCTTCTTGAGCAGCATCTGCACGTGGGAGCGGTTCATGTCGAAGCGGCGGGCGAGTTCGGCCACCGTTCCGCCCACCTCCTGCAGCCCGCGCTCCAGGAACGCGCGCTCGGCCTCGTCGCTGGCTGCGCGCTTTGCCTCGCTCAGTGACGTTGCGGTGCCCAGGTCCGTCACGGAGGCCTTGCCACCGGCTGTGCCCACCGCTGTCAGGCCTGTGGGCTTCGGCCGGATGTCCTGCGGCAGATGCGCGAAGTCCGCCGTATCCCCGGCCAGGCATGACAGCCGATACATCAGGTTGCGCAGTTCGCGGATATTGCCCGGGTACTCGTAGTGCAGCAGGAAGTCGCGCAGCCTTGGCGTCAGCTTGACCGGGCGGCGCTTGAGTTGCCCTGCCGCCTCATCGCAGAAGTAGGAGATCAGCAACGGGATCTCGTCGCGCCGTTCGCGCAATGCGGGCAGCGTGACGTGGATCACGCTGAGCCGATAGAACAGGTCCTCGCGGAACGTGCCCTCCTGGCTCATCCTGCGCAGGTCCTTGTTGGTGGCGGCCACGATCCGTGTATCGACCGCAATCGCCTCGTCCGATCCCACTCGCTGGATTTCATGGGCTTCCAGCACGCGCAGCAGCTTGACCTGCCCGGACAGCGGCAGTTCGCCGATTTCATCGAGGAAGATCGTTCCGGTATGCGCGCTTTCGAATTTGCCACGCCGATCGTTGGCCGCACCCGTGAACGCACCCTTCTTGTGGCCGAACAGTTCCGACTCAAGCAGGCTGTCCGGTATCGCCCCGCAGTTGACCGAGATAAAGGGCTTGTCGGTGCGCGCGCCGTTGGCGTGGATCACCTTGGCCATCAGTTCCTTGCCGGTGCCGCTCTCGCCGTCGATCAGAACCGGAAGGTCCGTTGGCGCGGCCTTTTCGGCGATTTCCAGCGCTTCGAGCAGCTTCGGGTTGTCGCCAAACGTGCCTTCGAAGATAAAGCTCCGTTCGAGCAGTGCCTGCCTGCGTTCCCGGGCCGACATCTCCACTGGCTCCACCACGGCCTCTGGCTCGCCCGCGCCCGAGGCCGCGGCTACAAAGCGCTCCTTGTGCGACAGCCCCATCACCTCGTCGCGCAGCGTGGTGGCCTGCTTGAGCAGCTTTTCGACTTCGGGCCGTTCCAGCCGCGATGCCCAGCGCAGCGTCGAGCGCAGGATCTCGATCTTCTCGATCAGGCCCGCGAACGATACCGCCGACGTGCCCGGCGTGGGTGTGGGGTTGTATAGCTTCATGCCGCGCTCAACTGTTTCTGGACCAACTGGTAGTACATGCCCCGGCGTTCAAGCAGTTCCTCGTGCCGCCCCTGTTCGACGATGCCGCCCTCGTACAGCACCAGGATCTTGTCGGCCTGCATGATTGTGCTGAGCCGGTGCGCAATGATCACGGCCGTGCGGCCGCGCAGGATGTCCTGCATGTTGGCGAGGATGTTGCTCTCGGACTGCGTGTCCAGCGCCGACGTGGCCTCGTCGAACACCAGCAACCGCGGGTCGTGATAGAGCGCCCGCGCGATGCACAGCCGCTGGATCTGCCCGCCAGACAACCCGATCCCGCGCTCGCCCACCACCTGCTCGTAGCCAAGCGGCAGCTTGGTGATAAATGCGTGCGCATCGGCCATCCGGGCCACTTCCTCGATGCGGCGCCGGTCGGGGCTGTCGTCGCCGCAGGCGATGTTCTCGGCAATCGTGCCCGAGAACAGGAGGTTGGTCTGCATCACGTAGCCCACCTGCGCGCGGAAGAACTCGGTGTCGATCACGTTCATGTCGTAGCCATCGACCGTCATCGCGCCTTCGGTCGGCTTGTAGAAGCCCACCAGTAGCTTGGCAAGCGTGGTCTTGCCGGACCCGCTGCGGCCGACGATGGCCACCATCTCGCCCGGCCGCATCTGGAAGCTGATGTTCTCGAGGACATAGGGCGTGTCTTCCCCGCCGTAACGGAAATAGACGCCATCGAACTTGATGTCGCCCTGCAGGTCCGGCAGCAGCACGCGCGACATCACGTCCTGCGGCTTCTGCTCCGGCTCCAGGTCAAGCACGTCTCCAAGCCGCTCCATGGCCACGCCGGCGTCGTTCAGTTGGCCCCACAGCGCCACCAGCCCCATCAGCGGCGCCAGTACGCTGCCCATGAACGCGTTGAAGGCGATCAGTTGGCCGATGGTCAGTTCGCGTTGCAGCACGAGCGTGGCGCCCACCCACAGCACGGCAATTGTCGTGGCCGCATTGAGCAACTGGCTGATCAGGCCCACCAGGATGTGGAACGACTGCGCCTGATACTGCCTGTCGAGGGCCTTGGCGTACTTGCGCTCCCAACGCAGCCGCACGGGCCGTTCGATGCCCATGCCCTTGACCGTCTCGGCCCCGCCGAGCGTCTCCATCAGGTAGGACTTGGCATCGGTCGAAGCCGCGAACACTTCACGCGCATAGCCCTTGACCTTCGGCGTCACCACCACGGTCAGCGCGGCAATCGGAATCACGAAGGCAATCAGCAGCAGCGTCAGCTTGACGTTGTAGAGGAACATGATGGTGAAGTAGATGAACACCATCAGCAGGTTCAACGCCGTGGTCACCGTGGACTCGGTCAGGAACGCGCGGATCGTCTGGTTCTCCTGGAAGCGCGCGAAGATATCGCCGGTCTTGCGCTTGGCAAAGAACGACAGCGGCAGCGAAAGCGTGTGCCTGAAGAAGTGCGACATCATCGCGAAGTCCATGTTGCGCACCATGAAGTTGGCAAGGTACGCGCGGATCGTCGCCATCAGCTGCGTGAACAGGTTCGAGATGATCAGCCCCATGATCAGCAGGTGCAGCAGCCCGATGTTCTGGTGCACCACCACGCCGTCCAGGATGTTCTGGATGATCAGCGGCGGCACCACGCCCAGCACCTGGATAACGAACGTTGCCAGGAACAGATGCGCAAGGATCTTCTTGTACGGCGCGAGGTAGCTGATAAAGCGCAGCCACGGCGATCGCGACACCGCAAGCTGTGTCATCGTCTCGCCCGGCGAGAACAGCAGGCAGGTGCCGCTCCATCCGCGCTCGAATTCCTCGGTGCTCATCTTGCGGAAGCCGATGGCTGGATCGGCCACCCACACGTAGCGCGATGACACGCCATACACCACCACGTAGTGATAGCCCTCCCAGTGGATGATGAATGGCAGCTCGAAGCCCTGCAGCGCATCGCGCGTGCATTGCACGCCGCGCGTGGTAAAGCCAAGCGATTCGCCGGCGCGGGCCAGACTGTCCAGCGTGGCGCCGGCTGTCGTGACGTTGGCGAGTTCGCGCAGCTTGCCGAGCGTCATCGGAATGCCATGATGGCGGCAGATCATCGCCAGACACGCCGCGCCGCAGTCCATCTCCTCGGCCTGCTCCACCAGCGCGAAGCGGCGGATCACGCGCTCGCCCAGTTCAGGCCGCGTATGCAGATCAAGCAGCACGGGCCGCTTGCGCCGTTCCGCCAGTCTCTTCTGCCGATGCAGCTCGCGATCGACAGCGCGAATCCGTTCCTCCAGCACCTCGCGCAGGCGCGCGTTGCGTTCGAGGATCAGCTGCACGGTCCGCTCCGGTATCACCAGCAGGCGCGTATCCGTCTCCGCGATGGCCGAGGCAATCTGCTCCTGCCGCATCACGCAGGCGCGCTCGCCGAAGATCTCGCCCTGTCCGAGCGTGGCCAGCGAAAACGTCTCACCCTCCTCTTCGCGCACAAGGCGCACCGTGCCCTGTCGCACCACGTAAAGGCGCCGGTCGTCACGGCCGTCCTGCGAGAGGATGGTCTTTCCCGCGGTCACGCGCTTCACGCCCACGCTGCGCACCGCCTCTTCCAGTTCGGCCTTGTCGAACTTGCCGCGCAGATCGAACAGCCGCGCGACAAAGCCCCCGGCCGAACTGATTGCCACGTAGCTTGTGATGAACGCCAGCGCGGCAGGGTTGCCACCGACAACGGGCTCCGAAACGCTGCGCGGAATCGTGATCAGTTCCGTCTTGCCCGATGCACGCACCGACGACTCGTGCCGGTACTCGCGCAGCAGCGCAATATCGGCGAACACCTCGCCGGACTTGCGCACGCCCATGCTGATTTCCTTGCCGTGCTCCTCATTGAACACGCGCACGCTGCCGCTGCGTACGATGAAGATGCCATCCGCCGCCTCGCCCGCGTTGCAGACGGTATCGCCAAAGCCGAACGTCAGCGTGCGCACGCTGGCCGCGAGCTGCTCCACTTCCTCGCGCGTCAGTGCCGAGAAGATCTCCACCGTGGCAAGGAAGTCGGCGAGCGACTGCGGCTCGGCGGCCTGCATGGCGGAGGCGGCCTCGCTAGCGGGCTTCGATGACATGTTCCTGCGCCCTCGCCATCAGCCACTCTTCGCGCAGCAGCCGGCGCACCTCTACGGTCACGTCGGCATCCAGGCGCGCGGGATGCTTGTCGCGCACGAGGAATACCTCGAAGAACGACTTGTCCGGCGCCGGGAAAGGTCCAAGCAGGTCACCGGGCTCCGCATTGAATACCTTGGCCTCGATGTCACTCTTGAGCGATCCGCGCAACACCTTGCCGATATCGCCGCCCTGCTCGCGTGTATCGGCGATGGAGTGCTCGCGCGCCATCTCGGCAAAGCTGTCGGGGTCGTCCTGCAGGTAGGAAACAAGCTCGCGGGCCTTGCCTTCGGTGTCGACCACGATATGGCTGACCTCGATGCTGTCGAACCTCGGCGAATTGAGCTGAAAGTAGGCTTCGATGGCGTCGTCGGTACAGACCTGCGCCATCATCCGCTCCTGATAGAGGCTGTCGGTGATGAACGCCTCGAACTCATCGAGCGTGATGTGCAGCGCGTCCAGGTAGTGATTCATGTCGGCCGCACGGTGCAGCCCGTGCACGCGCCTGAACTGGTCCGCGCGCTCCTGCACGTCTTCCTGCGACAACTTGATGCCGTGCCGTCGCGCCGCATGCGCGGTCAGCTTGTCGCGCACGAGTTGCTCCACCAGGCCTTCGAACTGCCCGGTCAGCTTCAGGACTCTCACGAATTCGTCGACGCCGATCACTTCGTCGTCGATGCGTACGATGGCTGTCATCGCCTTCTCCATTTTCTTATCCTGCAACCTGGCGGAACGGGTCGAGCCCCAGGTCGATAAGTCGCCGCTCACGCACCACGATCTCCGCCGTGGCCGTCATGCCATAGCGCAGCGGATACCTGGCGCTGCCCACGCTGTAGTAGTCCTGTGCCAGCCGCACGCGGCCCTCGTAGACCGGCTGCTTGTCCGGACCCGATGGCTTGGTGGCGGGAGATATGTACTCGAGCGTGCCCGCGATCAACCCATAGCGCTGGTACGGGAACGCGTTGAACTTCAGCTTGACCGGCAACCCTTCTCGCAGGAACGCGCGGTCTCGTTCGGCGATCTCGATCTTCAGCATCGGTCGCGCATCCTTTGGCGCAATGCCGCCGAGCGGCGTATTCGCCTGCACCTTGTCGCCGCGCTGCGTCGACGTGACATCGGTAATCACGCCGGAGACCGGGGCCAGGATCAGCAGGAAGTTGTCCTTGTCGATATTCTCGAAGCGGATGCGCGCGGCGGCTTCGGCCACCAGCCTGGCGGTCTGCACCTGCAGGCGCAGCTTGTCCTCTGTGCTGGCGATGTCGCGCATGGCCGCGTCATACTGGATGCGCAGGTTGGCCAGATCCTGCCCGCTGCCCTCCAGCTGCGCGTTGGCCTGGTTGTACTCCTGGGCCAGCCGTGCATCGAGTTCAGCCAGCCGCAGCTGGGCTACGCGCAGGTTGTTCTCTGCTTCCTGTGTGGCAGCGCGCTTCGCATCGACCTGCGACTGCGACACGCCGCCGCCTGCGGGCAGTGCAAACAGCCGGACATAGCGGTCCTGCTCCTGCCGTGCGAAATCGCGGGCACGCTTGGCGTTTTCGAGATTGCTGCGCGCCTCGTCCAGTTGCGCGTGCTGCTGCTCCACCAGCCGCGTCGTGCCCTGTGCCATGCGGTTTTCATGCTGGCGCGTGGCCAGATCGAGTTGCTGCTTGAGTGCCAGCGCCTTGCGCTCCATCAGCGCCTTGCGTTCGGGGAACTGCTTCCACTCGCGCTCCGAATCATCGAGCTTCAGTTGCGCCTGCAGCGCATTGGCCGCCGCCTCGATCGCACCACGCGCATTGAGGCGGGCCACCACGTCGTCCTTCGATACGGGCTGCCCTTCGGCCACATACAGGTCCACCAGTTCGCCATCGACCGGCGCATAGAAGCGCCTCACCTCGGATTCCGGGGCGAGCGTGCCCTGCGCGGCAACGATGACATCGGCATGCCCGAAGAACGACCAGATCACGGCGCACAGGACCAGGGCCGCGGTGGTCACCACGGTCAGCAGTGTCAGCTTGCGTGGCTCGGCGCTCAGGATGGCGATGCCTTCCGCGCCATGGTCTTCCAGCGCCTCGTTCAGCGGGCGTAGCTGCTTGTCGCGATTGTCGTCTTTCATTTCGCGCCCTCCGCCGCCGCACCCCCAGTACTTGCAGTACCTGCAGCACCTGATGTACTTGCAGCACCTGCCGTTCCGTTCTCCGCAACCGCCTTGCTGCCCTCGCCCACCAGTTCGAGCTTGGCCTTGAGCACGGTCGGGTCCAGCACCATGCGCAGGTCATTGAGCGAGCGGCGCTGCAAGTCGATCTCAGCCTGGATGTCGTCGCGGATCTTGCCCCACTGGGCGGTGTCCTCGATCTTCAACTGGTCGTAGATGCGCAGACCCTGGCGCATATCGGCCTGCGCATCGCTCAGCAGCCTCGCCTGCGCCCGGAACTTGGCCGAGATTCCCGCCTCCAGCCGCTGTTCGCCAGCAATCAATCCGTTGTTGCGATACTGGCGCCATGCCGTGGCGCCCTCGTTCAGCACGGTGTTGGCGTGGCGCAGCGCCACGTCACGGATGCCGTTGACATCGGCATCTACAGCCTTGACGTAGTACGCGTCGGCCTGCGGGTCCAGCGACGCATAGAACGCCAGCAGCTGGTCCTCGTAACCGGGGGTGCCGCGCGCGGACTTCACTGCCGCGAACTGTGCGGCCACATGCTGCCTGCGCGCGATGTCCTTGGCCACGTCAGGCGCCCACGGCCCGGTCTTGACCTGCTGCAGCGCGGCGACCGCCGCAGCGCTGTCACCCTGCGCCCAGGCCTTGGCCGCCAGTACGTACTGGCGCTGCACATCCGCCGTGGGCAGACGGCTTTCCGTCAGCTTGCGGTACTGCGCCTGGAAAGGCGGCGTGGTGAAGTTCGCCGATCCCATCCATGCCACCAGCGCACTCACGGCGCGGTCGCGCAGCAATTGCATCAGCGCCGTGTATTGCTTGAGGTCGGCATCCACGCGGTCCAGGCCGGACAGTCGCGGGTACTTGTCCTTGTAGTCGGCCAGCATCGGCTGCAGGGCCTCGGGCTGATCGCGGCCAAGTTCGGTGGCGATTGCTGTGTCGAGCCTGTCGATTGCGGCCAGAAAGACCGAGTCGTCGTTCTGCAGGCGGCGCAGATCGCTCAGTGCACGTGCGTAGATATCGCGGAATGCCGGAACATCGTTCGCGATACGGCCAAGCAGGCGCTGATGCGCAGCCGTGTCCTCGTCCCAGCGCGACACCAGCGCGCGAATCCTGCTCTCGTCCGCATAGATGCGGATCGGGCCATCGACGCCGCCGCGGCCCACCACGTACCGTTCAAGGTTGCCTACCCACGCGAGTTCGTCGATCAGCGCACGGCCATCGGCGTTGTGCGCACTGCGCGTGCGCATCTCGGCCAGCAGCTTGTCGGCGCCATCGAAGTCGCTGGCCTGCAGGCGCGACGACCACTGTGGCACGTAGCCACGCAGAAGCGCATCGACACCGAGCGCCTGGTACTGCGCGTTATCCGGGTGCGATGCAAGAAGCTCGTCTGCCACCTGCGCGGCACGCGCATAGTCCCCACGCTGCAACAGCGCGTGCAGCGACCGGTCCGTTGCGCCATGCCAGTAGAAAATGCCGCCAACCAGCGCCAGCACCACGGCGGCCAGCGCGGCGATACGCCGCGCGTGCACGAACTGACCATGATCGTGAATGCCAAGGCTGCGCGCGGCTTCGGCAACCATCATCGCCATCTTGCCTTGCGGCGTCACCTTCGGTGCTACCTTGCCTGCAGCGTCCTGCGCGCCATCCGGCATCGCTTCCGGGTTGACCTCATCCTCCTGGGCTGCACGATAGTCGACGCAGAAGATGTCGAGGAACGAATCGGCTGCGCCGACAAATGTGGTCTTGTCCGCATCCGTCTCGGCCGGCGCACCCAGGGCGGCGGGCATTGCGGCGGAGTCCTCCGGCGCTGGCGCGTCTGGGGCAACAAACGACGTTTTTGTCGCCGTGGCGTCGGCATCTGCCAGGTGTTCGATCCCCACGCGATAGACGAAGTGACTGCCGCCGAACGCGACGAGATCGTCAGGCTCCAGTCGGATCGACTGGTCGCGCAGACGCACACCGTTGACGAATGTGCCGTTGGTACTGCCAAGATCCTCGATCCATGGCACGCCGTGCTTCAGGTAGATGTGCGCATGGCGGCGCGAAAGGTAGTTGACCTGGTGCGGATAGTCGGCCTTGTAGCGCGCGAACGTGTCATCCGCCTTGCTGACCATGAACGGGAAGCCCGTCACGATGACAGGCTGCAGGCCCAGGTCGTCGCGCACCGGGGCAAGCGTGATGGCCACGCGCGGCGCTTCGGGCTCGGGAGGACGCGGGTAGAGCCGTACACGATACGAAAGCGATGTGCCAAAGCTGACCTCGTCGCCATCGCGCAGCAGCGCCGGCTGCTGTGCCACCGCGTCGCCATTGACGCGCGTGCCGTTCTTGCTGCCAAGGTCTGCCACATAGACCGCGCCGTCTTCGGAGAAGATGCGCGCATGGCGGCGTGACAGCACCGAAACGGCGTCAGCCGGATAGGCTGCAAACGGTGCTTCGCCTCGGCCAATTGCAAACAGGTCCTCGTCGATGCGGATGTCGCCAAGCTCCGGGCACGACACCGGCATCAGCAGCACGTCAAACGCCTGCCCCGCTTTCGGCGCCATATGTGGCACATCCATGATGGAGGCATCGTCGCGCGTCATGTTTCAAAAAACCCAACAGTCGAGAACATAGTAGGCCACGCCATGGGGGAGTCAATGCGCTGCGCCGCAGCGAGCCATCGCGGCTGACAACCGGTTTCAGGCATGCAACGCCTGTGCCCGACTGCGCATGACGGTACCTGATGGTGCCTGACGGTGCCTGATGGTGCCTAACGCGTCGCCCTCACCACACCATTCGTGGCATTGCCATTGGTGGCGGTAGAGTTAAGGCCGACGGAGGACGCGCCATTGCGGACTTCGGCCGATGGCCAGCCACCGCCAAGTGCCTTGTACAGCGTGACGGTATCGGCCAGGATTTGTTGGTGGACGGCCAACAACTCCTGCTGCGCGGTCAGCAGCGAACGCTCGGATTCGAAGACTTCGAGCTGTGACGCGATACCCTCGCGCGCCTGGGCTTCGATCTGCGTGGCCACCACGCGCAACTGGTCAACCTGTTGCTGCAACTCGATGCGCTGCCGCTTGTGGGCGTCGACATTGACCAGCGCGCTCTCGACTTCCTCGAACGCGTTCATCACGGTGCGCCCGTATTCGTTTTCGACGACGCCGATGTTGGCCTCTGAGGTCTTCACCCGCGCACGGACGTTCGGGTCCAGGAACGGCAGGTTGATGCTCGGCATAAAGCCAAACGTGAACGACTTGAGCAGGTCTGACAACGCAAAGCTGGCGGTGCCGCCACGCGCGGTCAGGCTGATGCTCGGCAACTGGGCAAGACGGGCCTGCCCCACAAGGTCATACGCCGACAGCACGCGATACTCGGCGGCGACAATGTCCGGCCGCCGCGCCAGCAACTGCGATGGCAACCCGGCCGGCACCACCGGAAGCTTCACACGATCCTGCAGCCTGCCCGCCGGCACCTTGAAATCGCCGGCAGGCACGCCGACCAGCGTGGCCAGTGCATTTTCGGACACGTTACGCGAACGGCGCAGCTCGATCAGGTCCTTCGTCAGGCGATTGATTTCGGCCTGCTGCTGCATCACACGGATTTGCGGAATCAGTCCGTTGGCCAGCATCGCCTTGTACGTGGTCAGGATGTCCTTGTTACGGGACAGTGTCAGGCTCTGCTGCGAAACCTGCTCGTCGAGCTGGAGAATCGTGAAGTACGTAATCGATACATCGGATACCAGCGACAGGTACCCGGCGCGCCAGTCGGCCTCGGTCGCATGGAACTCCGCGCTCTGCGCCTGTACGCCTTTCTCCACCTTGCCCCAGACGTCGATGTCCCAGCTTACCGTCGCGCCGAGGTTATACGTGCGCGATACCGGCTGGCCCGTGGTCTTCTCGACGTCCACGCCCGCGCCAACGTCGAACACTGGCAGTGCTCCCGCGCGCGCCTCTGCAATCTGCGCGTTCGCCACGCGAATGCGGGCGGCCAGTACCTTGATGTCGTAGTTGCCGGCCAGCGCCTTGGCCACAAGCTGGTCAAGATAGGGATCGCCAAAGCCCTTCCACCATTCCGGCACGATGGTCTCGCTCGGCGAGACGCTCACGGCTTCATTGCTGGTCCACGCGGCCTTGGCCGGGGTTTCTGGGCGCTTGTAGTCGGGTGCCCGGAATTCCGCGCAGCCGGCGAGCAATGCCGCGCAAAGCGTGAACCCAAACAGCATGGGCGCGCGGCGCGAGGCAATCGACGTGATCGACTTGATCGACGTGATGGCAGGGGCAGGGACAGAGTGCGACACGATGGAATCCTGCGAGGAACGCCATTGGACATCTGCAGCCCGTCCTGGCGCTCGATCTGTATTGTGCTGCGGAGCACGACAGTCGCCAACCTTGATATGGGGGTCGGCGCAAAAAAATCGCCGGGGCGGAGGTGTCCCCGGCGAAAAGCTCCCCGTTTGAGGGCCGGTCAGCTGGTCAGCCCTCAGCCGTCATCACGCGTTGTTGGTGGCGCGTTGTGTCGTGTCGACGTCGTTCTTCATATGGTCCTGGAAGGCCGACCCGTTGCCGAAGTAGCTGGCCACATCCTGCATTTGCTGGTTCGACTGGGTGATCTTGGTGATGTTGTCGAACGACAGCTTGACGGGGCTGTAGACACTGGTGATCGGGAACACCGCGATACCGCCGGTTACGGCGTGCATCTTCGTGGCGTCGAGGGTTTCGGCAGAGGACAGGTCCTTGATGGTCAGCGTGGTCATTTCGGTTCTCCTAGAGAGGAAGGTTTGCTGCGGGTGGTTGAGCATCGGATTGGTGTCGCGCTCGATCCAGATATCGCAGCAACCGTGCCAGCTGCTGTCAGACGACGGCGAATTCGCCTGAAACCGTTGTGTGGAAAGGCTTTGCGGGATGTGTGGCGCGATGGTGCGCAAGGCTGTGGGCTGCGGCGGGTGATGGGCCGCCGGCAACAGTTGGGCCGCAAATGTTGGGAGCGGCACGACATCCTGCGTTGATGGAAAGGCCGGCCACCGGCCCTTTCCCGCACAGCAGCGCCGGTCAAAAAAAAAGGCGCACATCGCTGTGCGCCGTACCGGACACGGGCGGACCGCCCCGCCCTTTGTGCTCCGGCTAGCTTTGGCCCCTCGTTTTCCTATTTGACGTAGATCGTGATCTTCTTCGAGTACACGGGCGGGTTGGTCGGCATGTGCCGGTCGTCACCCATCAGCAACTGCAGCGTGTGCTTGCCTGGCGGCAGGTCGATCGTCGTCTCGGTCTCGCCCGCGCCGAAGTGCAGGTGATTGCGATCGTTCGGGATCGCCTTGTCCAGCGGTGGCAGGTCCGTGTCCACCAGCAGGTGATGGTGCCCCGTGTTCGGGAACTTGACGTCCTTCGGCGCCACACCCATGTTGCGCAACCCAAACCAGACCTTGATGGGCTTGCCGGCTGGCAGTACCTGGTTGTTGTTGGGATACCCGATATACAGATAGGCGTTCTTTGGTGCCGGCGTGGGTCCGCTTGCGGCCGTCGAAGCCGCAGCCGGTGCTGCGGCTGGCGCCATGGCTGCCGGCGCCGATGCATCGGCCGCGCGCGCCACGCTCGTAATGGTGACGGCGCCTGCCATCAGCAATGTCATCACAACCGGAACTGACTTTGACTTTGTCATGGCTCCCCCCGCTCAATGCCTGTTCAGCGCACGGTGATCGTGATCTTCTTCGAATAGATCGGCGGATCGAACGGCACATGCTTGCTGTCGCCCAGCAGCAATTGCAATGTGTGCTTGCCCGGCGGCAACTCCACGCGCGCATCGGTCTCCCCGGCGCCGAAGTGCACGTGGTTCCGATCGTTCGGGATTTCCTTGTCCAGCGGCGGCAGGTCGGTGTCGATCAGCAGGTGATGGTGGCCGCAGTTCGGACGGTCCACGCCCTTGGGGCAGACGCCCATGCCCTTCAGGCCCATGCGCACCCACAGCTTGCCGCCATCGATCACGGCCCCGTCACCGGGCCAGATGATGTATTCCTCGGCACTCTTCGGTGCAGGTGTCAGCGGAGTCGCCTGCGTGGTCCATGCCGCTGCAAAAACGGCCAGCAGCCCGCAGAGCAGGTGTCGTCTGGACATACGCGGCTCCTCCCGGAGAATAGTCCGCAGCACACGGTACCCCGCGCGGGAGCGGATTCTTGATCGATGTTGTTGAAGCGCTCGGCGATGTGTCCCTAGCGTAGGTCGGAAGCCCCCAAAAAGCGAACTTTCGCAGCACATTCGCTGTGCTATCTTGAAACGGCCGGCATCACGTCACGGCAACTCCACACCGCAAGCTGCGTTGATCCAGATGCGGATTCAAAGGGGCAAAAAATGTGGCGGAAAGTTCTTGTCGCGTCGATGGTCACGCTTGGCGTGCTGCATGTGAGCCATGGCTGGGTTGGCACGGATATTGGCACCGCGCTGCGCTGGATGGCTGCACCAGCGGCCGCGGGCATTCTCCCAAAGAACAGCGATGAACAGTACGAGCTTTCATTCTGGGATTCGATCAAGAACAGCAACTATCCGAGCGACTACGAAGCCTATCTGAAGCAGTACCCGAATGGCCGCTTCGCAGCGCTGGCGAAGGCACGTATCGAACGGCTGCGCGCGTCGGCATCGGCACCGGCACCAGCCGCAAAGCCTGAAGCCAAGACCGAGTCGAAGCCCGCGCCGGCACCGGCGCCTGCGCAGCCTCAGCCGCGCCCGAAGGCGGCCGGTGTGGCGGCGCAGGGCACGGTGACCTACGCGACGGAAGGTGGCGCCGCCAAACCAGGCGAAGCCAAGGCCGGCGAAATACGCGACTGCCCGACGTGCCCGGTGCTGATCAGCCTGAACTCCGGCAGCTTCACGATGGGCAGTGGCACCAGCGACCCGACGGAGCGGCCGCCCCACCATGTGACCATCCCGCACCCGTTCGCAATCGGCAAGTACGAGGTAACGGTCGAGCAATGGAATGCCTGCGCCGACGCCAATGCCTGCCCGCGCATCCCCACCGATCCTCCCGAAGCCCGCCGCGCACCGGCGCGTGACATCAGCTGGGACGACGCACAGCAGTACATCGCATGGTTATCCAAGGTCACCGGCAAGGCCTATCGGCTGCCTACCGAAGCGGAATGGGAGTATGCGGCACGCGGCGGCACCAGTACGGCTTACTGGTGGGGCGATCAGATGCGCAAGGGAAATGCCAACTGCAAGGACTGCGGAGACCCATGGAGCGATGCGGCCCCGGCAAACGTCGGCACGTTCGCGGCCAACCCGTACGGCCTGTACGACATGAACGGCAGCGTATGGGAATGGGTGGCCGACTGCTGGCATGCGTCATACAAGAATGCACCCGTCGACGGCCGCGCCTGGGATGAACCCGGTTGCATAGCCCGGGTGATTCGCGGCGGGTCGTGGCTGGAAGGCGCGAGCTACATGGTGTCGTCCACGCGCTTCAAGTACAGCTCCAGCGTGCGTCAGTCGCAGAACGGGTTCCGCGTGGCGCGAGACGCGAAGTAGTTGCAATGCGCGAAGCTGCTACTTCGCGCGCGTGGAGATCTGCACGAGATCCGCGCTGACCTGGTCCTTGCCGTACTTGCTGGCCATCTGCGCCAGCGGCGCCTCGATTGCGCGGAGGTAATCCTGGCGCGACTCGAACTCCTGCCTGCGCGACGCAAGCAACGGCGCGGGTGTGGTCAGCAGCACGACAAGCTCCGTACCGAACGGCTTCGAAATAACCCAGTCGCCGCCGTCACCGATGGTCGCGCTGTAGTTGGGCGGCGCCTGGTTGCCCTGTACCAGCGCGCTGGGTACCAGATGCGCAACCTTGCCATCGACGACGAAGTAATCGACATAGACATAGGTGTCGTGCGGCGGCGTATTGATATCGAGCACCAGCGGCGTGCCCTCTACAAGCTGGCCGTTGCCGCGCGTGCGCAGAACGGCGCCGCCTGCCTTGTGGCCAGACCAGTAAGGCGCGACGATGCGCACCACGTCGCACTTGTCGTCGGTCAGCGGCAACACATCGAACTTCAATGACTCGACGCCGGGAATCGCGCGAAGCTGCTCACGCAGCCTGGGCACACCCTTCTCCGAAGCGTAGCCCTCGACCTGCAGCTTGCTGCCGTCGATGCCGGCAGTGAGCAACGAGCAGGCCGTGCGTGCAAGCACCGGGGCAACCGCTGCCATGGTCAGTGTTGGCGGGGCGGCCGGCGATGGCGAAGGCGGTGTTGCAGGTGGCGCTGAAGGTGACGGTGCGGGCTTCGCGGCCGGCGTCTCTTCCTTGGTCGTCTCTTCCTTGGTCACCTGGGAGGCCACCACTTCCTTCTTCTGCATCGGCTGCGGCGTGGTGGCAACCCGCCACGCGTAGAAGCCAACCCCTGTCAGGATGGCCACGCCAGCCACGGCGCCGCCAATGATGATCGGCAACCTGTTGTCATCCTGATGCGGCTCGGCGCCGAGCCCGGCCAGGAAGCGCGTGACGGTGGGCGTGCGCGTGGCGCGGTCGAACGACAAACCCTGCCGCAGTGCCTTCCACTGGCTGCGCGACAGCGACGTCGGCTGCACGGGTTTCAGGTTCCTGCCACGCGCCTCGGTGGCCGAAAGCCGGTTGTACGGATGCTTTCCGGTCAGCAGCTCATATGTGACGCAGGCCAGCGCGTAGATATCGTCACGCGGATCGGGATCGCGATGCTCGAACATCTCCGGGCTTGCGTAGGCCGGCGTCATGCCACCGAGTGATCCGGGGTCGAACACGGTCTGGTCCGCATCGTCGGCTGGCTGCTGGAAGCCGCGCGCAATACCGAAGTCGATTACCTTGACCTCGCCGCGATCGGTCAGGAAGACATTGGCGGGCTTGAAATCGCAATGCACGAATCCGCGTTCATGCGCATAGGCCAGTGCGCGCCCCATGCCAGTGATGATCGGCAGCGCCTTGGCGTAGGGCAATCCTTCGAAATCCGGCGCGCGCAGCACGCGGTTCAGCGATTTGCCGGACAAGTATTCCATGGTCAGGTAGACCGTCGAACCGTCGCGGTCGAAGTCGTACACGGTGACGATATTCCGGTGCGCAAGCTGCTGCGCCTTGCGCGCTTCGCGCTGTAGCGCCATCAGCGACTTGGGGTGCGCCGCGAACTGCATGTTCAGCACCTTGATCGCGATATACGGCTTGCGGTCCGACGCCTCCAGCTTGCGCAGGTCCAGCGCCTTGTACACGGTGCCCATGCCGCCCACGCCAAGGCATTCCTCGAGCACGAAGCGGCCGTTCAGCGTATCGCCCACGCCCTTGGTCGGCCCCGCCGGCACAAAGCCGCTCACGAAGCTGCTGCCGCTCTGGCTGCCGGAACTGCTACCCGTGCTGCTGCCGGTATTGGTGCCGGTGCTGGTGCCGAGATTGGTGCCCGTATTGCCAGCGCCCGCACCCGCGGAATATGGCGGCGGTGTGACACGATCCGATGGCTCGGGCTCGACCCGTGTGGATTCGATGCGTGTCTCTTCGACCCGCGTCTCGTCGTTCCGTGTTCCCTCGATCCGTGTTCCCTCGATCCGTGTGCCCTCGCCGCCCGATTGCTCGTCAACGGCTCCGCCAATCGATGTGGCGAGCGGATCGAACTGTGTGGCCGCACGCGAATCGATGCGGCGCATCACTTCGGCATAGACAGCGGCAGGCAGTGGAAAGCGAGTGTGTTCCTCACTGAGCACGCGTGCGAATTGCGTGGAGTCGGTCGGGTCTTCCTTGAGCGCCAGATCAACCGACGCAAGAAACTCGTCACGCGTCAGGCTACCGCGCTGGAAACCCTGGATGAGTTCAGTCAGGCTGGGCATGCGATGCAATCCCGGCGAGTGGTGGCGGCGACGGGCCGCAGTCGCTGCGTCACGGCACATCACCCACGATGGATACTAGTGCGCACTCTGGCCATCTGCAATGCCGAAAGACAGCCGCTGCCTTGCGCCAGCGGCGTTGTGCAACTCCCAACAGCGCACAGCCTGCCTGTTGGTCCGGCCCCGCCACTTCACGTGTGCCGGGCCGCGTCCGCGACTCGGGCATCCCGCTTCGTTCCCCCCGCAAAGCCGCGCCCCACAACGATTTCGCACGTTTCGACGATGGCGGTCCCCGGGCTGGCACGGTTGCTGCGATATCTGGACCGAGCGCGACACCAACCCGATGCTCACCACTGAAAGTGAACTTCCTTGCTTCCTCTCTAGGAGACTGAAATGACCACGCTGACCATCAAGGACCTGACCTCCGCCGAAACCCTTTCGTCCAGCCGCCTGCAGGCGGTACGCGGCGGCATCGCCGTGTTCCCCATCACCACCGTGTACAGCCCGTTCAAGCTGTCGTCCAACTCGTTCACGAGCATCGCCCAGTCGAACCAGCAACTGCAGAGCGTGGCCAGCTACTTCGGCAATGGCTCGGCCTTCCAGGACCACATGAGCAACGACGTACACACGACGCAGACGGCCACCAACAACGTCTACGGCGTGCACCCCTGATCTGAACCTTACCCATTCGAACCCCAATCCTGACCCTGATCATCTGGAGACTGCCATGAGCACCCTTTCCATCCTCGACCTGTCCAGCAACGAAGTCATCGACGCCACCCGCATGAAAGCCGTACGCGGCGGCATGGGGCTGGTGATGCCCTGGACCAGCGTGTATTCGCCCGTCAGCGTGTCGTACGACTCGCACACGAAGATCGACCAGTCGAACCAGCAGCTGCAGAACGTAGCCAGCTACTTCGGCAACGGTTCGGCCTTCCAGGACCACATGAAGAACGACGTACATACGACGCAGACGGCCACCAACAACG
>NZ_ALOU01000005.1 GCF_000292345.1 Cupriavidus sp. BIS7 | reverse complement strand
CCGGGGTGAATCGCTACATCCACTATTACAATCACGACCGCATCAAGCTCAAGCTCAAAGGACTGAGCCCTGCAAAGTACAGGGCTCAGTTCTGCTCAGCCTAGGCATCGCCCGGGCACTACCACTCTCCAACTTTATGGGGTCAGTTCACATGTGGGAGAGGGGTGGGGGAGAGGGCCGGCCTCTCAAACACCAGCCCCGCTCATGCTCACCGAACCCCATCAACCCGGCGGCGCCAGCGACTGCCCCAGCGCAATCTTTTCCCCGACGATCTCCCGCAACACCTCGGCCACTGCCTCAGCCGCATTCGACCGCGGCAGCGCCCGTGGCCAGCACAGCGACAGCGTGCGCCGCAGTTCGGGCACGATCAGGCGGCGCGGCACAGTGGTGTCGCCATCGCCGAGTGACGACGCCGGCAGGATCGTGCAGGCCAATCCTTCGCGGGCGGACGCCAGAAGGAACGGCAGCGAATCCAGGTCGGCCACCACGTTGAGGTTCATGCCGGCCTTGGCAAACGCGCGCTCGACCACCTCGCGCAGCCCCTGCGATCCGCTCGGCAGGACCAGCGGGATGCCGTCGAGCGCCTTGAGCGGGACGGTATCGACGGTGGTGGCGGCTCGCTTGCCCGCGCGTGGCGATGCCGCAGGGGGCGCGCCGATCAGGTAGAGCGGCTCGCTGGCCAGTGGCTCGGGCTCCACCGCGCGCGATGGGGTGTCCCGAAACAGGATCGCAAAGTCGAGCCGGTTCTGGTTCAGCAGTTCGGAGATGTACCCGCTCATGCTCTCGAACAACTGCAGCCTGACCTGCGGATAGCGCTGCCGCACGGTGCGCACCAGCGCCATGCCAAACGCCGCGGCTGCGGTAGTGGGCAGGCCGATGGCAACCGTGCCGGACACCTCGGCACCGGCCACGCGCACGTCGGCCCCGGCAAGTTCCACCTGGCGAAGGATATTGCGCACATGGCGATAGAGCGTCTTGCCGGCTTCCGTGGGGCGCACACCCTTTGCGCTGCGGTGCACCAGCGGCACGCCGAATTCGTCCTCCAGCGCGGCAAGCTGCTGCGAAAGGGCGGGCTGCGCCACGCAGACCACCTCGGCCGCGCGGGTCAGGCTGCCGTGGTCGACGATGGCGACGAAATAGCGCATGGCGCGGATGTCCATAGGGTCTCCGGGAGGCTTCAGGGGTGCAAAGTATTGATTTTACTTATGGAGCCTCCGGCAATCCCTATTTCACATGGTGCGGGCAGGCGGGTAGATTGGCGGCATCGTGCCACCCACACCCAAGACACTGCCATGTCCCGACCTCACGGCCCCCTTGAAGGCATTACCGTCCTCTCGCTGGAGCAGGCGATTGCGGCGCCATTCTGCACACGCCAGCTTGCCGACCTTGGTGCGCGCGTCATCAAGATCGAGCGGCCCGGCCCCGGCGACTTCGCTCGCGCCTACGACGGCCGCGTACGCGGGCTGTCTTCCCACTTTGTCTGGACCAACCGCTCGAAGGAAAGCCTGACGCTCGACGTCAAGGCTCCGGCCGCCGCGCCAGTGCTGGAAGCGCTGCTGGCCAGGACAGACGTGCTGGTCCAGAACCTTGCGCCGGGCGCATCGGCGCGGCTCGGGCTCGATTACGAGACGCTGTCGAAGCGCTACCCACGGCTGATCGTCTGCGATATCTCGGGCTATGGCGGCGATGGCCCGTACCGCGACAAAAAGGCCTACGACCTGCTGGTGCAGAGCGAATCGGGCTTCGTTTCGGTCACGGGCACGCCAGAAGAGGGCGTCAAGGCGGGTGCTTCGGTGGCGGACATCGCCGCCGGCATGTACGCCTACAGCAACGTGCTGGCTGCGCTGATCGAGCGCGGGCAGACCGGACGCGGCAAGCATATCGACGTGTCGATGCTCGAATCGATGGTCGAGTGGATGAGTTTTCCGATGTACTACGCGTTCGATGGCGCCGAGCCGCCGCCGCGCGCCGGGGCGGCCCACGCCACGATCTACCCGTATGGCCCGTTCCCGACCGGCGACGGCAAGACCGTCATGCTTGGCCTGCAGAACGAGCGCGAATGGGCGGTGTTCTGCAAGACGGTGCTGCAGGAGCCGGAACTGGCCACGCACGCGGCGTTTGCCACCAACAGCCTGCGCAGCGCCAATCGCGCCCAATTGCGCGCCCGTATCGTCGAGACGTTCGCGCATCTGACCGCCGCGCAGGTGGTGCAGCGGCTGGAAGAGGCGAAAATCGCCAACGCCAATGTCAATACGATGGCCGACGTCTGGGCCCATCCGCAACTGGCTGCCCGCGAGCGCTGGCGAAAGGTGGACACGCCGGCAGGGCAGGTGCCGGCCCTGCTGCCGCCCGGCATGACCGATGCGCGCATGGACCCGGTTCCGGCGGCTGGGCAGCATACCGACGCCATCCTGGCCGAGGCCGGCTGTGGCGCCGAGCAGATTGCCCGGCTCCATGCCCATGGCGTGGTCTGACGGGAGCGCGCCATGACAGCCAGCCCAGTCCCGCGTAGTTACCTCCCTCGCAGCTACCTGTTCGTTCCGGCATCGCGTCCAGACCGCATCGGCAAGGCCATCGCGGCCGGGGCCGACGCCGTGATCGTCGACCTTGAGGATGCCGTGGCGCCAGATGCCAAGGCGGCCGCGCGAGCCGGTCTTGGCGGCCCCTGGCGCGGCCTGCAGGATCAGGCCGATGCCGCCGGCGTAGTGCTGCTTGTCCGTGTAAACGGTGCAGATACCGAGTATTTCGCCGACGATCTTGCGTTTTGCGACGCTCATCGGGTGCGCGAATTGGTGTTGCCCAAGGCGGACGGCCCGTCGCTGGCAGCCTTGCGCGGCGTGTTGCCCACCATCCCATGCTGTGCACTGATGGAGACCGCCGCCGGGTTTGCCGATCTGCGCGACGTTGCTCGCGCGCCGGGCGTCACGCGGCTGCTGTTCGGCAGCATCGACCTGATGTTCGATCTCGATGTCGGCGATGACGACGCGCCGCTTCATCACTTCCGCAGCGAACTGGTCATGCAATCGCGCGCCGCCGGGCTGCCGGCGCCGGTGGACGGTGTGTGCACCGCAATCGGCGATGCCGACGCGCTGGCCGCCGACACCGCCCGTGCGCGCCGATTCGGCTTTGGGGCCAAGCTGCTGATCCACCCGAGCCAGGTGGCCGGCGTCCATGCGGCACTGGCGCCTTCGGCGGAGGAACTGGCGTGGGCGAGGCGCGTGGTCGATCAGGCCGCCGCCGCACGGGGCGCGGCGATCGCCGTGGACGGGAAAATGGTCGATCGCCCGGTCCTTGAGCGGGCGCAGCGCATCGTCGCGGCTGGTGTGGATTGAGCGTTCGCTCCGGCGCGGGCGGAGCGCCAATTCGTGTTTTCCCTGACCGTGGGTTTGCCGCAAATCAAGCCGGTTGCAGGCAGGATGAAAGCTATTTGTAATGAAGCTCAGGCTGAATATGCGCGCGAGATCATGCACGCTGCGGGAGAACACGAATATGAATGTCCTGGGTCTAAGACAATAAAAGTGTCACCCCGGTGCACCGTTTGGCGGACATGATCGTTTACTCCCGATTAAGTCGAACGAGCCAGACTGACCGTGCATCCTCCCGTTTTCCGAGTCACCGCGGCGACGCTGCTCGCCGTGGCTGCCGCCGCCGGGCACGCCGCCAGCGGACCCATGCCTCCGGATGGCCCCTGCGTGCCTCCGCCCGCAAAGGCCACGCTGACGCTGGCACAGGCGCGCCTTGACGCGCAGCGCTGCAACCGCGACATCATCACGGCCCGCCGTGGCGAAGAAGCCAGCCAGGCCGATGTCCAGATCGCATCCCAGCGTCCCAACCCGGTATTGAGCCTTGGCGTGGCCAATATCAACCCGCATCTTGGCGTTGGCGCCGGTAACTGGCGCAGCAAGACCGTGGATTCGACCGTGCGTGTCGACCAGGTGATCGAGACCGCCAACAAGGGCAACCTGCGCACCGATGCGGCCCGCAAGGCCAGTGCCGCCGCCGGTGAGCAGACTCAGGCCGTGGTGGCCCAGCAGCTCAGTGCCGTGGAGCAGGCGTGGTATGACGCCGTGGCCAGCCAGAGCCGCGTGGAAGTGCTGACGGAAACAGTGGGTCTCTATGCACGGACGCAGCAGGCCAACGAGGCGCGGCTGAAGGCCGGTGACGTGGCGCGCGCCGACGTCACCAAGCTGCAGCTTGAAACGCTGCGGGCCCAGAGCGACCTGCGCGCCGCCCAATCCGACTTTGTCGGCAACAAGGCCGCGCTGGCCGCCACCATCGGCGTGCCGGGCACGCTGACGGACAACCGCCTGGTGCCGGACTGGCCCGCGCTCGATACCCCGGTGCCGCCGGTCGACCCCGATGTGCTGCAGCGCCGCCCGGACGTAACGGCTGCCGAAGCACGGCTTGCCGCTGCCGCCTCCGCACGCGACCTGGCTCGTGCCGGCCGCGTGCCGGACGTGACCGTGGGCGCGCAGTATGAGCACTGGCCGCAGTCCGAGGCCAACACCAACGGCAGCGGCAACAGCTACGGCGTGTTCGTTTCGATTCCGCTGTACGTGCGCCACAGCTTCGGCGGTGAAGCGCGCCGCGCCGAGGTGGACTACTACGCAGCGCTCGACGATCGCAACCGCATCCTGCTGGCCGCGCAGAACGACATCGAACGCCTGCGCAGCCAGCTTGAATCCGCGCGGGCGTCGCTGCAGCAGATGCAGACTTCGGTGCTGCCGGCTGCCGAGAGCGTGGCGCAAAGCGCCGAGTTCGCCTATTCGAAGGGTGCCACCGGCGTGCTGGACCTGCTCGACGCGCGCCGCGCTTTGCGCCAGACGCGCCTCGATGCGGTCGACGTGCAGGGCACCTACGCCAAGGCCTTCTCCGCGTACCGCGCGGCACTGCAGGCCACCAATTCCGATATCAACAAGCTTCCCCAGGTCCGAACCGATGCATCGCGCCCATAACATGCCGTCCGATACCCGCGATTCCCGCTTCCCCCGCATGGCCGCCGTGCGCCTGGCCGCCGCGCTGTCGCTGTGTGTGCTCGTACTGGGCGCGTGCGGCAAGAAGGAAGTACCCGAGAACGACGACGAACCGAAGGTCGCCGGCCAGGTCATCGAGTACCCGGCCAGCGTGAAGTCGCTGCCGGGCATCGTCGGCCAGCCCGTGAAGAGCGGCGGCGACCGCATGCTGAGCATGCCGGGCCGGCTGGTCTGGAACGAGGACAAGACCGTGCGCGTGGCTTCGCCGTTTGCGGGCCGCGTGATGGAAATCATGGTGCAGCCCGGCACCACCGTGAAGACCGGCCAGCCCCTGGCGATGCTGACGTCGCCCGATTTCGGCTCGGCCCAGGCCGATGCGCGCAAGGCCGCAGCCGACAGCGCCGTGGCGTCCAAGGCGCTGGCGCGCCAGCGCGAGCTCTACCAGGCGGGCATCATCGCCCAGAAGGATCTGGAGCAGGCCCAGGCCGACAACGCGCGTGCCGCCGCGGACCAGCAGCGCACGCAGGCCGCGCTGCGCATGTATGGCGCATCCGGTGGCGATAGCGTGAACCAGCGCTTCGCGCTGCGCAGCCCGATCGACGGCCTGGTGGTTGAACGCAATATCAACCCGGGCATGGAACTGCGCCCCGACCAGCCGCCCACCGCGCCGCTGTACCTGATCACCGACCCGACCACGCTGTGGGCCCAGCTCGATGCCGCCGAGGCCGACCTCGGCCACTTCAAGCCCGGTGTGAACGTGCAGCTGGTCAGCGCCGCCTATCCGGGCGAGACGTTCACGGGCACCGTGGTCAAGATCGCGGACTACGTGGACCCCACGTCGCGCAGCGTCAAGGTGCGCCTGTCCGTGCCGAATACTGACCACCGCCTGAAAGCCGAGATGTTCGTCACGGCGAAGATGAAGGCCGCGTCGTTCCAGGGCATCGCCGTGCCGTCCAAGGCCGTGTTCCTGGCCGACAACAACAACTACGTGTTCGTGCGCACAGCGCCCAACAAGTTCGAGCGCCGCGAGGTCAAGCTGGGCGTGACGATTCCCGGCACGGCAGAAGTGGTGGCGGGCCTGAAGGAGGGCGACGTGGTGATCACCGACGGCAATCTCTACCTGCAGGACATCCTGCGCGATGCCACCGCGGTGAACGCCGCGCGCGCGGCTGCCAAGCACTGAGGACGGCAGCCCCATGATTTCTCGTATCGTTAGTTTCGCGCTGCACCAGAAGCTGTTTGTCTGGCTCGGCCTGATCATTTTTATCGCGGGTGGCCTGGCCGCCTTCAAGAACCTGCCGATCGAAGCGTTCCCTGACGTCTCGGACATCCAGGTCAACGTAATCACGTTGTACCCGGGCCGCGCCGCCGAGGAAGTGGAGCGCCAGGTCACGATCCCGATCGAAACCGCGCTGGCCGGCACGCCGAATTCGGTGCGCGTGTTCTCGCACACGCAGTTCGGCCTGTCGTTCATGATGGTGACCTTCAACGACAAGGCCACCGACATCATCGCGCGCCAGCAGATCATCGAGCGGCTGCGCAGCGTGGACCTGCCAGACGGCGTGCAGCCCGAACTGGCGCCGCTGTCCACCGCCATCGGCGAAATCTATCGCTTCCGCCTGGCCGGCAAGGGCTACACCGCACAGGAACTGCGCACGCTGCAGGACTGGGTGGTGGAGAAGAACCTGCGCCAGGTGCCGGGCGTGGCGGACGTGGTGACGATCGGCGGCACCACCAAGCAGTACGAGGTCAATCCGAACCTCGGCCGCATGCGCGACAGCAAGGTCTCGCTCGCGCAGTTGTTCACGGCGCTGCAGCGCGGCAACTCGAACGCCGGCGGCGGGTCGGTGGCGCATGGCCGCCAGCAATACCTGCTGCGTTCGCTGGGCAGCTTCCGCAGCTCGGCTGACATCGCCAACGTGGTGGTGGCCGAGAACAACGGCACGCCGATCCTGGTCAAGGACATCGCCGAGGTGAAGATCGGCGCGGCGCCGCCGCAGGGCCTGATGGGGCAGGACGACGAGGACGATATCGTCTCGGGCATCGTGGTGATGCGCAAGGGCGAGAACCCGTCGATCGTGCTTGAGGCGCTCAAGAAGAAGATCGACCTGCTCGACAGCCAGATCCTGCCCAAGGGCGTCAAGGTCGTGCCGTACTACGACCGTTCCACGCTGATCGACAAGACGCTGCACACCGTGTTTGGCAACCTGGTGGAAGGCGCGCTGCTGGTGATGGCCGTGCTGTACCTGTTCCTGGCCAACGTGCGTGCAGCCGCGATCGTGGCAATCGTGATTCCGCTGGCACTGCTGTCCACGTTCATCGGCCTGACGTGGGTGGGGATTCCTGCCAACCTGCTGTCGCTGGGGGCCATGGACTTCGGCATCATCGTGGACGGCGCGGTGATCGTGGTCGAGAACATCTTCAAGCGGCTGGGCGAGCTCAAGGAACAGCAGATCAAGGACAACAAGGCGCGGCTGCACGCAATCCTGCAGGCCACCACCGAGGTGGGCCGTCCGACCGTGTTCTCGATGATCATCATCATCGCGGCGCACATCCCGATCTTCACGCTGCAACGCCACGAAGGGAAGATCTTCGCGCCGATGGCCTACACGGTGACCGGCGCGCTGGTCGGTTCGCTGATCATCTCGCTGACGGTGGTGCCGCTGCTGTGCCACCTGCTGCTCAAGAAGAACATCGCGCACGAGGACAACTTCGTGGTGCGCCACTGCAAGCGCATCTATGAACCGATGCTGGCCTGGGCGCTCGACAACAAGAAGAAGGTCGTGGGCATTGCGGTGGGCCTGCTGGTGGCCACGGTTGGCGTGGGCAAGTTCCTTGGCAGCGAATTCCTGCCTGAGCTTGACGAGGGTTCGATGTGGGTCAGCTTCGACCTGCCTGCATCGGTGTCGCTGGACGAGGCGCGCGACCAGGCCCGCCTGCTGCGCAACGTGATCCGCACGACCCCGGAAGTCAACACGACGATCTCCAAGGTGGGCCGTCCCGATGACGGTACCGATCCGAAGCTGATCAACACCGTGGAAATCCTGGTCGACCTGAAGAACGACAAGGCATGGCGTGCGGGCCTGGACAAGCGCAAGATCATCGAGGAAATCAACCGCAACCTGCGCAAGATGCCGGGCATCGAGCCGAACTTCTCGCAGCCGGTGCGCGACAACATCCTTGAGAGCATTTCGCAGATCAAGGGCCAGATCGTCATCAAGGTGCAGAGCGACAGCCTGGAGCACAACAAGAAGGTGGCGGACCAGATCCTGGCCAACGTCCAGTCGGTACGTGGCGTGATGCGCGCGTTTATCGACCGGGACGGCGAACTGCCGCAGTACGTGCTGGACTTCGACCGCGCTCAGGCGGCCCGTTACGGCATCAACGTGGCCGACGTGCAGGACCTGATGGAAAGCGCGCTGGGCGGCAAGGCGGCCACGGAACTGTGGGAGGGCGAAAAGCACTTCAGCGTGGTGGTGCGCCTGAAGCCGGGTGAGCGTGAACTGCCGAACCTGCCGAACATCTTCATGCAGACCGCCGATGGCGCGCAGGTGCCGCTGTCCCAGCTCGTGACGTTCCGCGCTGCTTCGGGCGCGATGAACATCAGCCGCGAGAACGGCCAGCGCACGACGTCGATCGGCATCTTCATCCACGACCGCGACATGGGCAGCGTGGTGAAGGACATGCAGGACCTGGTGAAGAAGAACGTCAACGCCGATGACGTCAAGATCAGCTGGTCCGGCGAGTTCGAGAACCAGGAACGCGCGATGGCGCGCCTGTCGATCGTGGTGCCGCTGTCGGTGCTGCTGATCTTCCTGCTGCTGTTCAATGCGTTCCAGTCGTTCAAGAGCGCCGCGCTGATCATCTCGAACATTCCGTTCGCGCTGATCGGCGGCGTGTTCGCGCTGTTCCTGACCGGCATTCCGCTGTCGGTGTCGGCGGCCATCGGCTTTATCGCGCTGTTCGGCCAGGCCGTGCTGAACGGCGTGGTGATGGTGACCTACTTCAACCAGCTGCGTGACGAAGGCATGCCGGTGCGCGAGGCCGTGCTGACCGGCTCGATGGACCGTCTGCGCACGGTGCTGATGACCGCGATGCTGGCGATGCTGGGCCTGTTCCCAATGGCAATCTCGCGCGCCATCGGCTCGGAAACGCAACGGCCGCTGGCCATCGTGATCATCGGCGGCCTGATTACGGCAACGCTGCTGACGCTGATCGTGTTGCCTACGCTCTACGAGTGGATGGTGGCCCGGTCGTGGCCGGATGAGCCAAAAGAGAACGGCAGCGATGAGAGCCGTCTGACGGACTCGATGGCGAACTGATGGTTGATGCGAGTTGATGTGAGTTGATGTGAGAGAAGGCCGGGGAGCGATCCCCGGCCTCAGACTGCTGACGAACCCCACACCACCCGTGTGGGGTTTTGTTTTTTTGCCGGCAAAGCGGTTCAGGTGAATTGCGATGGTTTTGGTCGAATGACCTGGCCTCAGCGTTGCAGCCTGGGCGCGCGTACATCGGGGGCTCGCATTACCGGCATCTGATCGACGCGCTGTGCCCGGCGCTCATCGCTCTCCCGGCGTTTCGTCTCTGCCTGCTCATCGGTCTTCCCGAATGTATCGACGTCCCGCGTCCGGAAGTAGAGCGTTGAGGACAGGATGTGATCGTGCCAACTGGTCAACATCGTGTCATGCACCAGCATGTCAAACAGCGTCATGACCTTCTCAGGCAGCGGGTTTCTGCCATCGACGCCATCTTTCCATGCCTGGACAAGCGCCAGTGCGGCGTCGCTCATCAGGGACGCTTCCACAATGTCGGCGCCGTACTCGATGTCGGACGCCATGGACGCCTCCGCACTGCGTGCAAACTCGCGGATTCTGGTCACATTGTCTTTCAGTGCTTCCTGCCGCGACTGACGGCGAAGCTGTTGCTTTGCCTCCTCCCCGATACGGTCCCAGACGTTCACAACGGGACGCGACAGTTCATACACCGTTTGGGGCTCCGCCAGGGACTGCGCCTCCCGGGCCGCGTGGAGGCGCGCCAGCGCCTTACCCTGCGCCACGCGATCGGACGGCACGCGGCGGCGCTCTTCATGATAGGCCTGCTCTGCCTCGCGGATTTCCCGCCCGCGTTCGATATGCTGACGCCTGACTTCATCGGCATGGGCCGTGGCCGAAGTGCGAAGCGCCGGCGACTGGTACCGCACGGCCAGCCAGCGCAGGAACACCTGCATATGGGCCACGAAGTCCAGGCCCTTCTCGCGCGGCACCAGTTCCCGGTAAGCCTGGATCAACTCGGGAATCTTGTAGCTGGCCTTGCCGTTGGAGATGGGGGTTGCGAGGGTGAATTTTCGAAACGTCGGGCCTCTTTCTTTGATCAAGTATTCCATCATGTCAACGGCCGAGCCCGCCATCAGCGCCTCGTACAGCATGTCGCGCAGCGCCACGCGCTGCAGCTCGGCGCGAAAGCCCATCGTCCCCGGCGGGGCACCGCCCGTGATGTCCTCGCTGGTTCCCGGATACAGGTACTGGTCACCGCGCGTTTTCTCCAGGCTGTCCAGACGTTGGTAGAAGCGCAGTTCGTGAGCCGCCGCAAAATGCACGCATCGCTGTACCGCAGCGGGCACTCCCAACTCGCTGTCCCCGTGGTTCTGCTTGATCATGCCCACGAACGGCACAATACCCAGCAGCTTGTTCTCGGCCATGACCGAGGACACCGCGTCCAGCAGGCCGAGGAACCGGATCTCTATCGGATCGCCTTTTTCCCCCACCTCTCCACCAATCCGCAAATCCAGGTCAGTGCGGCGCTTGTATCTGCGCACGAGTTCGTTCACAAAGGCCCGCGCGATCACGCCGCCTCGATCCGCACCAAAGACGGAGACTTCAATGCGCTGGACCTTGTCCATCTGGGATTTCGCATCTTGATAGGCCGCCTCGAACTGATCGAGCGCGGCCTGCAGCCGGTCCTGGACGCCGGTGCCGCATACCATTGACACGGCTGCGTTGTCCCGCAGGAACGGGATCGTATCCACCCCGATATCAACGAGGATGCCTTTCGCAGCCGCATTGACGGCCTTGAGCGGATTCTTCTTGACGTCGTACCACGCGGCGCCAAGGGCCGCCTTGCCGCGTCTTACCCACCGGTCCTCACGCGCGAGCTTCAGTACGCGTCCGGCCTTGGCTGGTGCGGTCTTCGCCTGCTCGATGATGTCGCCGTAGATCCTGGTGAGCGGGCGCCATGATTTTTCATCGAAGGCGTCAGACAGCGCCTGCTTTGTCGTCTTGGCCGGCATCTTCTTCAGGTCAAGCACCTTTGATACCCCAGTCACCTTCTGGGCGGTTTCCTTGGCGGCATTGGTCGCGGATTTCGCGGCGGAGCCCGCCGCCTTGGTGGCCGCCGACACGATTTCGTTGTTCTCCGCGTCCTTGTTCAGCGGCGTGCCCAGGCCCGAGTAATAGAACGGGTACCAGAACTGGTTTGGCATATCCTTCCGCCGTGAATCGCGATTGTCCCGGTGAGCTTCCCAAAGGCGGCAGATGTTCGAGTAGCGTGAGGTTGTCGGATCATCCTGATCGCGATGGCGGCCGAAGCCGTCAAAGAAGAAACCCATCTTGATCACCGCACCGCACGGAATGCACTCGTCGTGCTTGTATGGCTTGTGGGAAATCAGCATGCCGTCCACCACCCGGTGTGGCGTGCGATCGGCGGGGTCGATTTTTGTGGTGTCAGTCATGGGTTCCTCCCGTGCGCTTCAGTGTCTCGACAACCGCGGCAGGCAGCTTCTCCATAGCTGCACCAAACGCGCCTGGCTGGTCTTTCGTTTCAGAGATGATCTGCTGGATGGCGGGGTGATGATCGAACTTCGAATTCAGCAGCGTGTAATAGACGTACTGCTCCAAGTCCTTTGTATCGGTGAGGCCATACTTGACCCAGCCACTCGCAGCGAGTCGCACCGTCCTGCGAAACACGACGCCGTTCTCTTCATGATTCGGGTTGATGAGCTCTCGGTGAGTCTTGCGCAGCCAGTCCCAGATATCCGCGTAGAGAATCCGCGTGCCACGCAGGTCTGCTCGCAATTCAAACTCGACATGGTCGTCGGGGTAGAAGTGCATGCCGAGCACCCGGATGCCAGATCCGCCGTTGACCTGGGTTGGGGGGAAATGAACTTGAGTTGTCTTGTGAATCTCCTTGAGCGGCCCATAGGGGTCCTTCAGAAATTCGTCCTGATCGACCACAATCCACTTCAACGTGAACTCCGTCCCCTTCAGCTTGTAGCAGCAACTTAGCCTGCCTTCGCCTGAGCCTGGCATCAGGTCACCGCCGCCGCTTGCGCGGTTGCCATACTTGTCGGTGACGACGAACCGATCGAGGTTATAGGGCGTGTAGTTGAACCCCGCCACGCTCAAGCCGCCGTAGGTCGGCTCCGACGAGAATGCATCGCAACCGGTGGCGAGCATTGAAGCGAGGAGTAGTGCTGCCAGCAGTCTTCCCCTCGTGCTTGCACGTCGCCGGTAGGCGCGCCGCATGCCGTCCAGCACCCGGTGTGGGGTGCGATCGGCGGGATCGATAATTGTGGTGTCAGTCATGGGTTCTTCCCGTCTCGATCGGCTTGAAACTGTTGCGCTTCAGTGCCTCAACGACGGGCGCAGGCAGGCTCTCCATGGCCGCGCCAAAGGCGCCTGGATTGTCCTTCGTCTCGGCGATAATCTGTTGGATCGCTGGGTGCTGATCGAATGCAGGATTCAGCAAAGTCAGGTAAACGTACTGCCCAAGATCATGGGTATCGGTGAAGCGGTACTTGCTCCAGCCTTCCGCTGCGATCCGGGCCGTTCGACGGAACGCGACGGCGTCCTCCATGGTGTCATTGAAAGTTTTCCCCTGCTTCTTGAGCAGCCACGAGTCAATCTTCGAGTAGAAGATCCTCGTGCCCCGCAGATCGGATCGGAACTCAAACTCGACATGATCGTCGGGGTAGAAGTGCAGGCCGAGCACCCGGGTGCCAGGCCCGCCTTTGATCTTGGTTGGCGGCAAATGAACCTGCGTGGTTTTCTGAATCGTCTTGATTGGTTCACGGGCATCAATTGCACGAATGGCCTCGTCCGCATCGTAGACTTCCCACTTCACCGTGAACTCCGTTCCCTTTAGCTTGTAGCAGCAGCTGAGCGATCCCTCTCCCGAGCCCGGCATCAGGTCACCGCCGCCGCCCGCGCGGTTGCCATACTTGTCGGTGACGACAAACCGCGACAGGTTATAGGGCGTGTAGTTGAATCCCGCCACGCTCAAGCCGCCGTAAGTCGGCTCAGACGAGAAGGCATCGCAACCGGTGGCGAGCATTGAAGCGAGGAGCAGTGCTCCCAGCAGTTTTCGCTTGATGCCTGAACATCGCCGGTAGACAGCCTGCATGGCTTCCAGCATTCGATGCGGCGTGCGGTCGGCGGGGTCGAGTTTCGTGGCTTCAGTCATGGGTTCCTCCCGTACGCTTCAGTGTCTCGACAACCGCGGCAGGCAGGTTCTCCATCGCCGCACCAAACGTGCCGGGCTTGTCTTTCGTTTCTGTGATGATCTGTTGGATCGCCGGATGCTCATCGAACTTCGGGTTAATCAGCAGGGTGTAGTAGACGTACTGCTCAAGATCCTGAGTATCGGTTAACCGGTACTTGGTCCAGCCTTCCGCTGCGATCCTGGCAGTTCGACGGAACGCGATCCAATCTTCCAGCGTGTCATTGAAGGTCTTCCCCTGCTTTTTGAGCAGCCACGAGTCAATCTTCGAGTAGAAAATCCTTGTGCCCCGCAGATCGTTGCGGAACTCGAACTCGACATGATCGTCGGGGTAGAAGTGCAAGCCGAGCACCCGGGTGCCAGGCCCGCCTTTGATCTTGGTTGGCGGCAAATGAACTGTCGCTTCCTTGTGGATCTTCTTGATCGGCGCGTAGAGATCCTTGATCGCCTCATCCACGTCGTAGACCTCCCACTTCACCATGAACTCCGTCCCCTTCAGCTTGTAGCAGCAACTGAGCCTGCCTGCCCCCGATCCCGGCATGAGGTCGCCGCCGCCGCTTGCGCGGTTGCCATAGTTGTCGGTGACCACAAAGCGTGACAGGTTATACGGCGTGTAGTTGAACCCTGCCACGCTCAAGCCGCCGTAAGTCGGCTCGGACGAGAAGGCATCACAACCGGTGGCGAGCATCGAGGCGAGGAGCAGTGCTCCCAGCAGTCTTCCCCTCGTGCTTGCACGTCGCCGGTAGGCGCGCCGCATGCCGTCCAGCACCCGGTGTGGGGTGCGATCGACGGGGGCGATTTGCGTGGTGTCAGTCATGGGTTCCTCCCGTCTCGATCGGCTTGAAACTGTTGCGCTTCAGTGCCTCAACGACCTCCGCAGGCAGCTTCTCCATGGCCTCACCAAACGCGCCTGGATTGTCCTTCGTCTCAGCGATGATCTGTTGGATCGCTGGGTGCTGATCGAATGCAGGATTCAGCAAAGTCAGGAAAACGTACTGCCCAAGATCATGGGTATCGGTGAGCCGGTATTTGATCCAACCTTCCCCAGCGATCCGGGCCGTTCGACGGAACGCGATCCAGTCCTCCAAGGTGTCATTGAAGGTCTTGCCCTGTTTGCGCAGCAGCCAGTCGTCGATCTCTGCATAAAAGATCCGCGTGCCCCGCAGGTCGGTGCGGAACTCAAACTCGACATGATCGTCCGGGTAGAAATGCAAGCCAAGTACCCGGGTGCCAGGCCCGCCATTTACCTTGGTTGGTGGCAAATGAACTGTCGTCTCTTTGTGAATCTTCTTGATCGGCGCGTAGAGATCCTTGATGGCCTCATCCGCGTCGTAGACCTCCCACTTCACCATGAACTCCGTCCCCTTCAGCTTGTAGCAGCAACTGAGCGACCCCTCGCCCGAACCCGGCATCAGGTCGCCTCCGCCGCCCGCCCGGTTGCCGTATTTGTCTGTGACGACAAAGCGCGACAGGTTATAGGGCGTGTAGTTGAACCCCGCCACGCTCAAGCCACCGTAAGTCGGCTCCGACGAAAAGGCATCGCATCCGGTGGCGAGCATCGAAGCGAGGAGCAGTGCTCCCAGCAGTTTTCGCTTGATGCCTGTACAACGCCGGCAGACAGCCTGTATGGCTTCCAGCATGCGATGCAGCGCGCGTCCAGGGGGATCGATTTGCGTAGATTCAATCATGGGCTCCTCACGTGTGCCTCGCCGGGGCGTGCGCCCGACCCGCAAGATCGTCAACTACCAGGTAGTGCGGTGGAAATAGCCGAAACCTGAAAGTGATTTAAAAGTTTCATAGTCCTGATTGAAGGGAAATGAATGGCAGACGTCTGTCCGGCGCTGCCGCGAAGTTATCTTTCTGGAAAGTTCGCCCTACACTTCTTTTCATTGATGCCGGCGCGCAGGGTTGGATTGCGGCGGTGCACGATGCGCAGGAGATCCAGACATGAGAACAAGAAGTGGATTTGCCCGGCTTGTCGCCGCTGCCAGTTGCGCGTGTTGCGCGCTGCTGCTTGGCCTGATGGCGCGCGGCGCCATGGCGGCCCAGTACTTCGACACGCCCGACGCGGCGATGACGGCCTTCGGCAAGGCCGTGCAGAGCGACGACGAGCCGGCCCTGCAGCAAATGCTCGGCGCGGGCTATCGTGACGTGATTCCTCCCGTCGGGGCGGACATCCGGGAAAGGTTCAACAAGGCCTGGGCCGTTTCGCACACGATCCGCAAGTCGGACAACCACGCGCTTATCGCCGTTGGCGACGATGGCTGGACCTTGCCCGTACCGCTGGTCAAATCGGCCAGCGGTTGGCAGTTCGATACGCAGGCCGGGGCCCGGGAGATGCGCGTGCGCCGCATCGGGCGGAACGAGCTGGCCGTGATGCAGACGCTGGAGGCCATCTGCGATGCGCAGGAGGAATACGCGCAGACGTACCACGATGGCAGCAAGTTGCTGGTCTATGCGGACAAGCTGTCGAGTACCCCCGGCAAGCATGACGGCCTCTACTGGCCGACCGGGCCCGGCGAGACCCCAAGCCCGCTCGGCCCGGCCTTCATTGGCGCGGGCACGCGCAATGAAAGCGAAGAGGGTTATCACGGCTACCGCTACAAGCTGCTGACCGAACAGGGCGCACACGCGCGCGGCGGTTCGAAGAACTACATGCTCGACGGCGGGCTGTTCGCCGGGTTCGCTGTCGTGGCATGGCCGGTGCGCTATGGGGATACCGGCGTGATGACGTTCATCGTCAACCATACGGGTCAGGTCTATCAGCGTGACCTGGGGTCCAATAGCGCCGCGAAGGCGGCTGCTCTGCAGTCCTTTGATCCAGCGCCTGGCTGGAGGAAGGTGTCGCCATGAAGCCGCGCCTGCTTGCCACCACCGGCTGCGTGCTGCTGGCCCTTGCGGGCTGTCAGACGGCTCCTCCTCCTGCCGGGGGGCCTGCGTCCGGACCCGCGCCATCCCAACCCTCGCCCGGACAGGCCGGCGTGCCAGCCCAGAGCCAGCCCGCGGGTGCGCCTTACAAGGCCGAGGAGATCGAGGCAATGGTCGCGCCGATCGCGCTCTACCCGGACGCGCTGCTGGCGCAGGTGCTGATGGCGTCCACGTATCCGCTGGAGGTCGCGCAGGCAGCGCGCTGGCTCAAGGCCAGGCCTGATCTGAAAGGCGACGCCGCAATCAAGGCCGTGCAGGGCGAACCGTGGGACGTCAGCGTGAAATCGCTGGTGGCCTTCCCGCAGGTTCTCGAACCGATGAACGACAAGCTCGACTGGACCCAGAAGCTTGGCGACGCATTCCTTGGTCAGCCCAAGGACGTTCTCGATGCGGTGCAGCGGCTGCGCAAGCGCGCGCAGGAGTCTGGCAACCTCCAGTCGAATTCGCAGCAGAAGGTGATCGTCGAGCCGCCGACCACCAGTGGGACCACTGGGACCACCGGTACCACCATCGTGCGCATCGAACCGGCGGACCCGCAGGTGATCTACGTGCCGACGTATGACCCGGCCGTCGTGTACGGTGGCTGGCCCTACCCGGGCTACCCGTATTACTACTGGCCGCCGTACCCGGCGTACTACCCGCCCTATGGCGGCGCCATCGGATTTGGCGTCGGCCTGATAGCGGCGGCCGCGATCTTTGGCGATTGCGACTGGAATAACGGCGGCGCACACGTCGAACACCACAAGGCCAAAAACATCGACCGGAATTTCGACGCCCGCAGGGCCGAGGGCGGCCGCTGGCAGCACGATGCGAAGCACCGTCAGGGGGTTGCGTATCGCGACAACGCCTCACGCGAGAAATTCGGAAGGAGCATGGCCGGCGCGGATGGGCGCAACGGATACCGCGGCCGCGATGCGGCCGGGGGGCGCGACAACGGGTTCCAGGGCGTGGGCGGCGGCGGGAATGCCGTGCAGCGGGACGTCAATCGCGGAAACACGAGCCTGCGGTCGGGCGGCAGCCGGGGCGGAGGCGGTTACGGCGGCGGTGGGCGCGGAGGTTTCGGCGGAGGCCGGGGCGGCGGCGGAAGACGCTAGCGCGCCCGGGGAATCGCCCACGCGGGGCGGCTTGCAGAATTGGCAAGGTGCGAAGAGGCTCGCACCTTGCCCAGCCTTGCATCCGGTGTCACCACAGACAGGTCAGATCACGCCCTGCGCCAGCATGGCGTCTGCAACCTTGACGAAGCCGGCGATGTTGGCGCCTTCCACGTAGTTGATATAGCCATCTTCCTTCTGGCCATAGTGGATGCAGTTGCCATGGATGTCTTTCATGATGGCATGCAGCTTTTCATCGATCTCGGCGTGATGCCATGCCATGCGCATGGCGTTCTGCGACATTTCCAGTCCCGAGGTGGCCACGCCCCCCGCATTGCTGGCCTTGCCCGGCGCATACAGGATGCGCGCCGCCACGAAGCGATCCACGGCCTCCAGCGTGGACGGCATGTTGGCACCTTCGGCCACGCAGAACACGCCATTCGACAGCAGGCGTTCGGCATCGTGTCCGTCCAGTTCGTTCTGGGTGGCGCACGGCAGCGCCACGTCGGCGGGAATGTGCCACGGCGTCTTGCCGGCCTCGAAACGCAGGCCGTGCTGCATGGCGAAGTCGGCCAGCCGGCCGCGCGTCTCGTTCTTGAAGCTCATCAGCGCTGCCAGCTGCTCGCTGTCCATGCCTTGCGGGAAGTGCAGCACGCCGCCGGAGTCTGACACGGTCAGCACCTTGGCGCCCAGTTCGATGGCCTTTTCCGCGGCGTACTGCGCCACATTGCCCGACCCGGACAGCAGGACGCGCAGGCCGTTGAATTCGCGCCCGCGCCGATGCAGCATTTCCTGCGCGAAGTAGACCGTGCCATAGCCGGTGGCCTCGGGCCGCATCAGGCTGCCGCCAAACGCCAGGCCCTTGCCTGTGAACACGCAGGCGGACTGATTGGACAGCTTCTTCATCATGCCGGCCATGAAGCCGACTTCGCGTGCGCCCACGCCGATATCGCCGGCCGGCACGTCGGTGTCCGGCCCCAGATGACGGTGCAGTTCGGCAATCAGCGCCTGGCAGAAGCGCATGACCTCGGCGTCGGACTTGCCCTTCGGATCGAAGTCCGACCCGCCCTTGCCGCCGCCCATGGGCAGTGTGGTCAGCGCGTTCTTGAAGGTCTGCTCGAAGCCGAGGAACTTCAGCACCGACAGGTTCACGGTCGGGTGGAAGCGCATGCCGCCCTTGTACGGGCCAATGGCCGAGCTGTGCTGCACGCGGAACGCGCGATTCACCTGTACCTGGCCTTTGTCGTCGGTCCACGCCACGCGGAACTGGATCACGCGCTCGGGCTCCACCAGCCTCTCCAGCAGCGCGTGCTCGCGGTAGCGCGTATTGCGCTCAACGAACGGCCACAAGGTCATCATGACCTCCTTCACGGCCTGGAAGAATTCGGGCTGGTTGGGGTCACGCCGGGCAACCCCGGCCAGGAAGGAATCGAGGGTGTGGAAAGTCACGATGTCTCTGGTTTTGTAGTTCGATGCGCGGCGCTCGGGGCCAGGCGTGTGCCTGGCGAAAGGACCGCTCCGGGTGGCTTGTCTGATGGGTGCCGCGGCATGCAATCCCGATAGTCCCGATAGGGGAACCCACGGCGGCAGCGCAGGGCTGGAGGCATGCCAAATGTCCATACAACCATGCTTGTGGCTGGATGTCTCGGACAGGCACGAAGCTTAGCACCAGAATGGAGCGTCCCACATTGAAAGCATCAAAAAACACGGTGCAGAAATGAAGAAGCGCCGCATTTGCGGCGCTTTATCGTGAGCCCCGGAATACCGGGCGGGTCGATCGATCGGGTCCAGTTGACCTTCAACGGTCAGGCTGAGCGGGCCTTCACGACTTCCGCGATGGTATGCGCGAGCGCCTTGATGCCCTGTGCCGACAGGCTGTCTGCCGCTACGACCATGCGGTCTTCCCACCTGTGGAAATGCTTGCGTTGCGATCGTGCGTAGGAAGGGTCGTAATGTCGCGTGGCCAGTTCGGCGAACAGGTGTGGCAGGTCGCCAGCGCTGACCATGCTCTGCCAGGCGCCGATGGTCTCCTTGCCGTGCAATGGCTTCAGCCGCTCAAGCTGATCGGCCAGCCACGCGGGGCGATCGCCAAGGTACGCATAGTCGTGCAACAGAAAATCGAGCCGCGCCGCGAGCGGGGCCTCAATCTCCAGGCACACGCTGTCACGCATGCGGGCAACCAGCGGCACCGGCAGGTTGAGCGTGCCGATTCGTGCGCTTTCGCCTTCCACGTATAGCGGACGGGAAAGATCGACGCGCTCCATTGCGTCCGCCAGGGCGGTTTCGAATGCGGTTTGCGATGGCTGCGGGGTATCCGGCAGCGCGCCGAGCAGCGACCCCTTGTGCTGCGCCAGGCCTTCGAGGTCCAGGACCTGTTCGCCCTGGGCAGCCAGTTCATGCAGCACGCGCGTCTTGCCACTGCCCGTGGCGCCGCAGATCACCACCAGCGGCAGGCGCTGGCACTGTTCCTCCAGCATGGCGATGACGTGGCGCCGCCAGGACTTGTAGCCGCCTGCAAGCTGCTGGGCATCCCAGCCCACCATGCGCAGCCAGGTTGTCATCGAGCCGCTGCGCAGCCCGCCGCGCCAGCAATACACGAGCGGCCGCCAGCCCTGCGGCTGATCGGCAAACCGTTCGTGCAGATGACGGGCCAGATTGGCCGCCACCATGGCGCCGCCTACGCGCCGGGCCTCGAACGCGCCAACCTGCTTGTACAGCGTGCCGACGATGCGCCGCTCCTCGTTGTCGAGAACGGGGCAATTGATGGCGCCGGGAATGTGGTCGATCTCGAATTCCGCAGGCGAGCGGGCGTCGATGATGGTGTCGAAACCGTGGCGGTCTTCGATGCGTACAACGGGTTTCATGGCGCGACCGTCAGTCCCGGTTGACCGCGGGCGATCTTGCTGCCACGGCCACCGTGCAAAAAGCTGGCGAGATGCAGCGGAGGCGTGGCCTCCACTTGGGAATGATCGGTGCTCATGGGAATGCTGCTGGCAGAGGCAAAAACGGAGATAGGGCGTACTTTACAGTAGGCATGCTGCCTACCTGGCATCCTGCCCGGCATCGCTCGCGTGCCCAAACCGGGCGCGCAGCACGCTGTCGGCGTGATGAATCGGGCCATCCGCGGTCTCCACCGCGTCGCGCAGATGCGCTTCGCTGGCATCAAGCAGTGCGCGATATAGGCTGCGGCAGAGGCTGCGCGCGGTGCGGCCCGGCCAATCGTGCGGCAGCAATGCTTCCGGCAGGTTGGGATCGCGCAGCAACACGCGCCGATACTCGTGCACCAGCAGCGTCCGTACGAAGAACGCATCGGCGGGAGGAAGCTGGCCGGCATCGGCCGCCAGCGCCGAGAAGCGCCGCAGCAGCGAATTCCACGCGGCAGCCACGGCATCGAGCTTGAACGTGTGGTGCATCAGCGTCTGAAGCGGCTGCGGCGAGAACGCCTCCACGCTGTGCGCTTCCATCACCGCCACGTACTGCTGGGCGCCCGCGCTCAGGATGATTTCACGCAGCGAAGCCAGGTCCGCGTTCGGGTGTGCCAGCACCCCGGGGGCGATTGCGCCGAAGCCTTCCCACAGCAGTTCACGCTTGAGCCGTTGCCGCATGGTGGCGCGTGTGTCATGGCGCGATAGCGCCAGCGTCCAGCGCCCGTCCCATTCGGGGGCCTCGCCGGCGTAGATGCGCTTGCCCGCGTGCAGCACGCGTTGCAGGCCGGTTTCTGATAGCGCGTAGTAGCTGCGCCGGCCGATGCGGGTGGCGGTCAGCCAATCGTCGGCCGCAAGCCTGAACGTGGCCGTGCGCACCAGCCGGTCATTGATGCCGAACGGCGCCGCGAGCCGGATCAGGCTGCCCAGCCAGATTGCCTGCGGACGTGGGGCTATCACGTCACCGTACAGCGTCACCAGCAGTGAATTGGCGCCGAGCTTGAGCCCGCGTGCCAGCCGCGTCACGCGGGGAGACACCGCATCGGGCACTTTGGCGGTCATCTGGCACTCCCTGAAAGTGATACACAAACGCAAATTGCTTGAATCAAATTGTATCACTACCATCCATTGCAACTGACGAAGCTTGATCCAAGTCAAGACGCAGATTCAGACCCTACAAGGCGGAGCAGGCATGTACGCACAGATGGTGGAGACAGGAGCGACAAGGCTCCGGGCGATCGACGAGTTGGACCCGCAGGAACAGCAGTTCCAGGCGCGCGTGGACGCCGGTATCAAGATCGAGGCCAAGGACTGGATGCCGGAGGCGTACCGCAAGACGCTGGTCCGCCAGATCTCGCAGCACGCGCATTCGGAAATCGTTGGCCAGCTGCCTGAAGGCAACTGGGTCACGCGGGCTCCCACGCTGGAACGCAAGGCCGTGCTGCTGGCCAAGATCCAGGACGAGGCCGGCCACGGACTGTATCTATATAGCGCTGCCGAAACGCTGGGCGTGTCGCGCGACCAGATGATGGGCGACCTTCATGCCGGCCGCGCCAAGTACTCGAGCATCTTCAACTACCCCACGCTGAACTGGGCCGATATCGGCATGATCGGCTGGCTGGTGGACGGGTCGGCGATTATCAACCAGGTGCCGCTGTGCCGCTGCTCGTTCGGCCCGTATGCCCGTGCGATGGTGCGCGTGTGCAAGGAGGAGTCGTTCCACCAGCGCCAGGGCTACGACATCCTGCTGGCGCTGTGCAACGGCACGCCCGAGCAGAAACAGATGGCTCAGGATGCGATCAACCGCTGGTGGTGGCCGGCCCTGATGATGTTCGGGCCGTCTGACGGCGATTCGCCCAACAGCGCGCAATCGATGGCATGGCGCATCAAGCTGTTCTCCAACGATGACTTGCGCCAGAAGATGGTTGACCAGACCGTGCCGCAAGCCGAGTACCTGGGCCTGACCATTCCCGATCCCGACCTGAAGTGGAACGAGGAACGCGGCCACTATGACTTCGGCGAGATCGACTGGTCCGAGTTCTACAACGTGATCCAGGGCAACGGCCCGTGCAACCGCGACCGCCTGCGCACACGCGTCAAGGCGTGGGACGACGGCGCCTGGTTCCGCGATGCACTGATGGCCCACGCCGACCGCGCGGCCAGCGAATCCAGCCGGGCCGCGGCCTGACGCCAGGGCCTGACCCCGCGGCGCCCGTCGCCGCTCCCCTTCGAACCGACACACACAGGAGGTTGCCATGAAAGAGTGGCCGCTTTGGGAGATCTTTATCCGCAGCCAGCACGGTCTGGCCCACAAGCACGTGGGAAGCCTGCACGCGCCAGACGGCGAAATGGCGATCAAGAACGCACGCGACGTCTACACGCGCCGCAACGAGGGAGTCAGCGTCTGGGTGGTGAAGGCGGGCGACGTGATGGCCAGCAGCCCGAGCGACAAGGGCCCGCTGTTCGAGCCGGCCAACAGCAAGGTCTACCGGCACCCGACGTTCTTCCCGATGCCGGATGCGGTCAAGCACATCTGAGCCCTGCCGAAAAGGAAGCATTGCGATGAACACCCACAAGCTCGAATACCTGCTGCGGCTCGGCGACTCAACGCTGGTGCTCGGCCAACGCCTGTCGGAGTGGTGCGGCCGCGGGCCGGCGCTGGAAGAAGACATTGCGCTGACCAACGTCGCGCTGGACCTGATCGGCCAGACCCGTATGTGGCTCGGCTACGCAGGTGAAATCGAGGGCGAGGTCAAGGGCACCCGCCGCACGGCCGACCAGCTCGCCTACCTGCGCGACGCGCACCAGTTCCGCAACCTGCTGCTGGTGGAGCAGCCGAACGGCAGCTACGCGGATACGCTGGCGCGCCAGTTCCTGTTCGATACCTGGCACTACTTCGTGCTGGAGGGGCTGCAGCGCTCGACCGATGCGCGAATCGCGGAAATCGCGGCCAAGTCGCTCAAGGAAGTGACCTACCACGTGCGCCGCAGCGCGGACCTGGTGGTGCGCCTTGGCGATGGCACCGAAGAGAGCCACCGCCGCATGCAGGAAGCATTCGACGACCTGTGGATGTACACCGGCGAGTTGTTCGAGGCCGATGCCGCCGATGCGGCATTGGTTCAGCAAGGCGTGGTTCCCGACCCGGCCACGCTGGGCGAGCCCTGGCAGCACCACGTCGCCGAGGTGCTGGCCGAAGCCACACTGCGCGTGCCTGCAGACCAATGGGCGCAAAGCGGTGGCCGCCACGGCCGTCATACCGAACACCTTGGCTATCTGCTGGCCGAGATGCAGTTCCTGCAGCGCGCCTATCCCGGCGCACAGTGGTGAGCGCCATGACTGCCCAGGCGTCTACCCACGCACTGGCGTTGCCCGCCATCGAACAGGTCTGGTCCTGGCTCGACGCGGTGCCGGACCCCGAGATTCCCGTGATTTCGGTGGTGGACCTCGGCATCGTGCGCGACGTGGCGTGGCAGGACGACACCTGCGTGGTCACCATCACGCCGACGTACTCCGGCTGTCCGGCGATGACCGCGATCCGCGAGAACGTTGAAGCGGTACTGGCCGCGCAGGGCGTGAACAGCGTGCGCGTGGAAACGCGGCTGGCGCCGGCATGGACCACCGACTGGATGACCGCGCGTGGCAAGGCCAACCTGAGTGGCTATGGCATTGCACCTCCGGCACAGCAGGTGATCGATATCAGCGGTATCAGCCGCCGGTCTTCACCAGTGCTGGTGGTGGCCTGTCCGCATTGCGGATCGCACCACACGCGGCTGGTCAGCCAGTTCGGTTCCACGGCCTGTAAGGCGCTGTATCGCTGTGGCGATTGCCGCGAGCCGTTCGATTACTTCAAGGCCCACTAGACAAGGTGCGGAACATGAGCAAATTCCATGAACTGACCGTGGCTTCGGTCACGCGCGAAACGCGCGACGCAGTGGCGGTGACGTTTGCCGTGCCCGGCGAACTGTCCGAAACGTTCCGCTACGTGCAGGGCCAGCACCTGACGCTGCGCACGGGTATCGACGGCGATGAAGTGCGCCGTTCCTATTCGATCTGCTCGGCAGTGCAGGACGAGCAACTGCGCGTGGCGATCAAGCGTGTGGATGGCGGCCTGTTCTCTAACTGGGCCAACGAGCAACTACGGCCTGGCATGACGCTGGACGTGATGCCGCCGGCCGGGAACTTCCACGTGCCGCTCTCGGCAACCCAGGCGAAGCACTACGTTGCATTTGCGGCCGGCAGCGGCATCACGCCGATGCTGTCGATCATCAAGACCACGCTGCAGGCGGAGCCGCAGAGCCGCTTCACGCTGTTCTACGGCAACCGCGCGTCGTCGTCGGTGCTGTTCAAGGAAGAGCTCGAAGACCTGAAGGACACGTACCTGCAGCGCTTCAACCTGGTCTTCGTGCTGAGCCGCGAGCAACTGGATATCGACCTGTTCAATGGCCGCATCGACGGCGAGAAGGTCAATGCGCTGCTCACGCACTGGGTGAAGCCGCAGGACATCGATGTCGCTTTCATCTGCGGCCCGCACTCGATGATGGAAGAGGTATCGCAGGCGTTGCTGGACAACGGCGTGGACAAGAGCCGCATCAAGCGCGAGCTGTTCGCCACCAGCATTCCTTCGGCCCGCCCGGCCGCGCATGCGCACAAGCAGGTAGGCCAGCAGCAGTGCGAGGTAACCGTGATCCAGGACGGCCGCACGCGCACGTTCACGCTGGAGAAGAACAAGGAATCGGTGCTGGATGCCGCGCTGGCCCAGGGCATCGAGTTGCCTTACGCATGCAAGGGCGGGGTTTGCTCGACCTGCCGCTGCAAGCGCATCGAAGGCGAGGTCGACATGGATGTCAACTTCGCACTGGAAGACTACGAAGTGGCACGCGGCTTCATCCTGAGCTGCCAGAGCTATGCCGTCAGCGACAAGCTCGTGATCGACTTCGACCAGGAAACCTGAAGCGTCGGCATCAGACGCCGCTTGACCTTACAAATACCCGCCCCCGGAGACTAGACGTGTCCCATCCGTTTTTCGAACGCCATCAGGCGCTGCTGGACCAAGCCACCCAAGCTATTGCCACGCGTGGCTACTGGAGTCCGTTTGTCGAAATGCCGAGCCCCAAGGTCTACGGCGAAACCGCTAACGCCGACGGCAAGGCCGCCTTCGAGGCGCGCCTGAACAAGCCGTTTGCGCTGCAGCAGCCCGGCACGGTCGGCCAGGCTGGCAAGGAAGTCTCGCCCTATGGCGAGGCGCTTGGTGTCACGTATCCGAAGCCCGACCTCGACCAGCTCTTTGCCGGTGTGGCCAAGGGCATGCCGCAATGGCGCAAGGCTGGCCCCGAGGCGTGGGTGGGTGTGTCGCTGGAAATCCTGCAGCGCCTGAACCGCCGCAGCTTCGAGATTGCGTATGCGGTCATGCATACCACCGGGCAGGCTTTCATGATGGCGTTCCAGGCTGGCGGCCCGCACGCGCAGGACCGGGGGCTGGAAGCGGTGGCCTATGCGTGGGACGAGATGCGCCGCATTCCGAAGTCGGCCACGTGGGAGAAGCCGCAAGGCAAGAACGAACCGCTGCGCATGGAGAAGCGCTATGCCGTGGTGCCGCGCGGCGTGGGTCTTGTGATCGGCTGCTGCACGTTCCCGACGTGGAACGGCTACCCGGGCCTGTTTGCCAGCCTGGCAACCGGCAACGCGGTGGTGGTCAAGCCGCATCCGGGCGCAATCCTGCCGCTGGCCATTACCGTGGAAGTGGCGCGCGAAGTGCTGGCCGAGGCGGGCTTTGATCCGAACCTGGTCACGCTGGTGGCGAATGATCCGAGCGAACGCATGGCATCGACCCTGGCGCTGCGTCCGGAAGTGCGGCTGATCGATTTCACCGGCAGCACCGCCAACGGTGACTGGCTCGAACGCAATGCGCATCAGGCGCAGGTGTACACGGAGAAGGCCGGCGTCAACCAGATCGTGGTCGACTCGACCAGCGACTTCAAGGGCATGGTGCGCAATATCGTGTTCTCGCTGGCGTTGTACTCGGGCCAGATGTGCACCGCGCCCCAGAACATCTATGTGCCGAAGGACGGCATCGATACGCCGGAAGGCAAGGTCAGCTTCGACCAGGTTGCAGCGGCAATCGGCGAAGCCGTGAGCAAGCTGACCGCCGATCCGGCCCGCGCGGTGGAACTGCTTGGCGCGATTCAGAACGACGGCGTCGTGGCGCGTATCGAATCGTCGCGCTCGCTTGGCGAGATCGTTGTCGACAGCCGCGCGCTGGAGCATCCGGAATTCCCCGGCGCCCGCGTGCATACGCCGCTGGTGCTGAAAGTGGACGCCAGCGACGAAGGCAAGATCATGCAGGAGCTGTTCGGCCCGATCTCCTTCATCGTGGCGACGGACAGCACCGCCCACAGCATCGAGCTTGCGCATCGTGGCGTGCGCGATCACGGCGCGCTGACGCTGTCGGCCTATACGACCGACGCCGGCGTCACCGAAAGCATCCGTGATGCCGCCGAAGACGCTGGCGTGGCGCTGTCGCTCAACCTGACCGGTGGCGTGTTCGTCAACCAGTCGGCCGCGTTCAGCGACTTCCATGCCACCGGCGCGAACCCGGCAGCCAATGCTTCGCTGTCCGATTCCGCTTTCGTGGCCAATCGCTTCCGCGTGGTGCAGAGCCGCTCGCACATCTGAGGCACGGCGCTCATCGGTAGTACCCGGCATTTCCGAAGTACCCGCATTACCCCGGCGCTCACCCCCGTTCTTGCGGCGCCATCATAACTAGATGGAGTAGACAATGGTTCAACGCATCCCTAGCCCCAATGAGCTGGAGCCGATCGAGCGCGCCAGCCGCGATGAACTGCAGGCACTGCAGCTTGAGCGGCTCAAATGGAGTGTGCGCCATGCTTACGACAACGTGCCGCACTACCGAACGGCCTTCCGGGCGGCCGGGGTGCATCCGGACGACATCAAGTCGCTGGCGGACCTGGCCAAGTTCCCGTTCCTGACCAAGAAGGACCTGCGCGACAACTATCCGTTCGGCATGTTCGCCGTGCCGCGTGAAAAGGTGGCGCGCGTGCATGCGTCGAGCGGCACCACCGGCAAGCCGACCGTGGTTGGCTATACGGCGAAGGACATCGATACCTGGGCCGGTGTTGTGGCCCGATCGATCCGTGCGGCTGGCGGGCGTGCTGGAGACCTGGTGCACGTGAGCTACGGCTACGGCCTGTTCACGGGCGGGCTTGGTGCGCACTATGGCGCGGAGAAGGCCGGTTGCACCGTGATTCCGATGTCCGGCGGACAGACCGAAAAGCAGGTGCAGCTGATCCGCGAGTTCCAGCCCAACATCATCATGGTCACGCCGTCGTACATGCTGAACCTGATCGAGGAGATGGAGCGGCAGGGCATGGACCCGTCGGAGTCGTCGCTGAAGGTTGGCATCTTCGGCGCAGAGCCGTGGACCGACGCGATGCGCGCGGAGATCGAAGCGCGCGCCGGCATCGATGCGGTGGACATCTACGGCTTGTCCGAGGTGATGGGCCCGGGCGTGGCTTGCGAATGCATCGAGAGCAAGGACGGCCCGGTCATCTGGGAAGACCACTTCTACGCAGAGATCATCGACCCCGTGACCGGCGAAGTGCTGCCGGACGGCGCCGAGGGCGAACTGGTGTTCACGTCCCTGACCAAGGAGGCGCTGCCCGTGATCCGCTACCGCACGCGCGACCTGACGCGCCTGCTGCCGCCCACCTCGCGCGCGATGCGCCGGATCGGCAAGATCACGGGCCGCTCGGACGACATGCTGATCATCCGTGGCGTGAACGTGTTCCCATCGCAGATCGAGGAACTGATTCTGAAGTCCCCCGCGCTTGCGCCGCAGTACCAGCTTGTGGTCACGCGTGACGGCCATATGGACCAGCTAGAGGTACGCGTGGAGGCCCGCCCCGAATCCTCGGGCGCGCTGTCGGCGGATGCCCGCGCATCGCTGGAGCGCGAACTGAAGACCCAGATCAAGACCTATGTCGGCGTGACCACGCGTGTGCAGGTGGTGGGCGCGACGGACATCGCGCGGACCAACGTGGGCAAGGCGCAACGCGTGCTCGACATGCGCCCGAAGATCACGCACGAGCAGCCGGTGGGGGCGATTTGACCATTTGAGCTTTGAAGAATAGGTTGATCGCCGATCTCCTGGGCGGACTGATGGTCCGACGGCGGAGATCGGCGGCTGTCATACGGCGACGCCTCCCTTGTTGGAAAGATTTCGGGTAGTTCTAGGCAACCGAAACGGACCAGTAGGTCCTGATGTTCATGAACTCGCGAATCCCCGCCGCAGCCAACTCCCGGCCATAGCCGGACTTCTTGGTGCCGCCAAAGGGAATGCGTGCGTCCGATGCCGTGATGGCATTGATGAAAGCCGCACCGCTCGTCACCCCCTTCGCCACAGTGAGGGCTCGTTCTGTTGACGAGGACCACACGCTCACCGAAAGACCGAAGGGTGTCGCGTTTGCAAGACGAATAGCATCTGCGTCGTCCTTTGCAATCGCAATGGCTGCGAGCGGACCGAACGTCTCCTCATCAAACGCCGCCATACCGGGGCCGGTATTGCCCAGAACAGTTGGCTCATAGAAGTTGCCAGGACCTTTGAGAGGCTGGCCACCAGCGAGAAGCACCGCCCCGGCCTCGAGAGACCGCCGGACCTGACGATCCAGCGCATCCCGAAGATCGCCGCGTGCAAGCGGCCCGATCTGCGTGCCGGCCACGCCAGGATCGCCAACGACCAGTGCGCGTGCGCCATTCACGAAGCGCTCGGTGAACTCCTTCGCAATGCCTTCGGAGACGATGAACCGCTTGGCACAGACACAGCTCTGCCCCGCGTTGTGGTAGCGCGCCTTCACTGCGGCCGCCGCTGCAGCCGGAACGTCCGCGTCATCGAGAACAATGAAAGCATCCGAACCGCCGAGCTCGAGCACGGACTTCTTTGACGCTCGCCCGGCGGCGGCCCCAACTGCGGATCCCGCGCGGTTCGAACCCGTCAGGGTTACCGCAGCGATTCGGTCGTCTTGAATCAGCCGGTCGATGACATCTGGTACATCCGGCTCTGCCACCACCATGGCTGTCACCACACCTCTCGGCAGCCCAGCGTCGACGAACAGTTGCTCCAGCGCCAAGGCGCATCCGGTCACATTGGGGGAGTGCTTCAGCAGCACGCCGTTGCCCGCGGTAATGGCTGGAATCGCGAACCGCATGACTTGCCAAACAGGGAAGTTCCAAGGCATGACCGCGAGCACAAGGCCAATTGGTTCGTAGCTCACCCACGCGTCAACTCCATCGATGTTGGCCTTCTCATCGGCCAGAATTCGAGCTGCGTTGTCGGCGTAATACGTTGCAGTGACTGCGGACTTCTCAAGTTCACCAGCCGCCTCTGCTTTGACCTTCCCCATTTCGGTTGTGACCAAGTCGGCAAACGTGGCGCTTTGGCGCCGAAGCTCATCGGCCAGTCGGCGAACGACCTCAACGCGCACGGATAGAGGTTGCTTACCCCATGCCTTGGCTGCCGCATAGCCATCGTTGACAGCTTGCTCGATCTGATTGGCGGACCACGATTCGTAGGTTTGCAGCGGTGCGCCGGTTGTCGGATTAAAGGTAGTGATGGATGTCGTCATGGCTTTGCGTCCTGCCAAATCAAGGGATAGTCGAATACTTGCGACCTGCGCGACTGCAGCGCGAGATGCAATGTGTCGTCAAGCGTGGTGGAAGAGCTGGGTGCAAAGCGTGTTGACCTGGCTGCCCTTCACGACGCACCGGTCCGCTGCCTCGCGCCATTTGGCAAAGTGTGGCGCGGCGCGGTGTGCATCGACGGCGGCTTGGTCCTCGTACAGCTCATAGAACATGAAGTGCAGCGGGTTCTTGATGTCCTGCGTCACGTCAAAGTACGTGCAGCCGGCCTCGTCGTTGAACGTCCGCTCGGCGTTCTCCTTGATGGCCGCGAGAAAGTCGTCGAGGCGTTCTGGATAGACATCGAGCGAGACGATAAGCGCGATCATGTTGCGTTCCTCTGGGGTTAGGCGAAAAGGAGTTCCGGCAATGCGGTGCCGGTTTCGGCGCCGAGCTTGACCAGGCTGCCCCACGTCGTGTCCGCGAGGGAGATACCGGTCTCAAGTAGCCGAGTCGTATTGCGGTCCTCAAGCTCGCCAGGGAAGAAAATCTCGTCGATGCCGTGAGCCGTCGGAACTGCCTTGACCTCATCAATCAACGCTTCCATGCGCTGTTCGAATTCGGCGAGAGGCATCATCGCCTTCACATCGATGGTAATCAGCAGGTGGCCGCAGCCACTGGTCTTGTTCGCCTCGTAGGGGCCGGCAACTTTCGAGCCGAAGTGACTGCCAGTCAGGACACCTGCGAGCACGTCCATCATGAATGAAATGACGTAGCCCTTATGCCCCGCCATGGGAAGAATCAGCCCGTGGATTGCATCCTTGGCGTTGGTCGTTGGAACGCCGTTCTCGTCTGCGGCCCACGTGTTCGGGATCTCTACGCCGCGCTCGGCTGCGAGGTAGATCTTCCCGCGGGCCACCGCCGTGTTCGCAATGTCCATGACAGCAACACCACGGCGACCGCCCGGCGCCGCAATCGACCAGGGGTTCGTGCCAATGCTCTTGGCACGCCCACCCCACGGGGCCATGGCCGGGCTTGCATTGGTAGCGAGCAGCGCAACGCAACCTTCCCTGGCCGCCATGCGCGTGAAATATGCCGCTGTACCAAAGTGGTTTGAGTTGCGAACGCCAACAGCGCTGATACCGTGCTCGCGCGCACGCTGGATACCAAGCTCAACCGCTTTCGCGGTCAGCACCTGGCCGATTCCATGGTGGCCATCCATGACGGTGATGGCCCCTCCGTCCATGACGATTTCCGGTTTGGAGACCGATGTCATGACACCGCTGCGCAGGCGGTCTACATACCAGGGCAGGCGGAGCATGCCGTGCGATGAATGGCCCCAGAGCTCCGCGACGACCAGGCTGTCCGCCAGCAGGTGCGCATCTGTATAGGGCACGCCCAGGGACTGAAGAATGGCTGAGCCGAACTGGGTGAGCTGTTCCGCTTGAACGGTGTGTGGCATTTAAATCTCCTGGAGATGCCGAATAACTGAAATCCGGCGGGTCTCGCCTCTCCGAAAAGGAGCGCGTCCCCGTTAGTGCTGCGTCAGCTTTTGCCGTGCTCAGATGCCACAGGATTGGTAACGCCCGTCGCCGTCAGCGTACGAGTCGCATCGACCGTGGCATAGATCCAAAGGATCTTCATGGGCCTGGTTTTCGAGAGGTTGCGGAAGCGGTGATTCACATTCGGCGGAATGAACGTCACGTCGTGCGGCTTGAGTTCGTACTCCAGCCCATCGATGTCGAGTACGGCCTCGCCCTCCATCAGCACAACGCTTTCCTGGCAGTTATGGCTGTGGAAAGGAATCTCCACGCCTGCGTCAAATGACGTGTAGCCCGTAATGAAGCTGGTCGTTCCCAGCTCTCGCGAAACCAGAGGCGTGGTCCGTGCGCCGCCGCCACGTTCGTGGGTCGGCAGTGCTTCGGGCCTCAACAGGACTGCACCGGATGGGGTCTTGTTGGTCATGGGGTATCTCCAATCAGAAGTAAGGGGTTCTGGCGACTAGAAGTACGCCTACTGGGAGCCGGGTCGCCTCAGGCGCTGGAAGCAGCCGATTGGGGGGTCTGGACATAAATCATTGGCCTGCGCGTCATGGTCAACGTGATCGCTGCGCCAACGACGAGCAACATGCCTGCAATACCGAAAGCCCAGTCATAACTGCCCGTAGCCGCGATGACATAGCCAGTGGCAATCGGCGCAATCAAACCGAAGAGGTTGCCGCCCATCACGACGAACGCCATTGCCTTACCAACATCGCGCGAGCTCGGAAGCAGGTCGTTCAGGAGTGCGAAGTTCAGTGACGTGGTGGATGCGATGCCCGTCAGCGTGATCGAGAAGACCACGAGCAGCGCCGTCAGATTGGTTATGAAGGGGACGGCAAGGATCACCGCACCCGTCATCATGGCGAGCGCCACAGCATTACGGCGACGGCCGGTAGCAACGCCACCGCGCTTGACGTAGACATCGCTTAGCCGGCCTGCCAGCACGCAGAGGATCACGGAAACCGCGTACGGCACAGCCGCGAACATCCCCGTCTTGGAAATCGAAAGATGCCGGGTCGCCTGCAGGTAGCTGGGCAGCCAGGTCAGGAACAGATACTGCGTGTAGACGTTGCAGCCTTGCGTCAGCGCGAGGCCCCACAAGGTCGGTGTCTTCATCAGCGCGCGAAGACCGTGGGCTTCCTGGCCTGCCGGCACATACGATTTGACCTCGCGCTCGCGCACGATCTTGTCGCGCTCTTCCTGGCCGAGCCAGAATGCCTTCTCCGGTGTATCAAAGAACGTCAGCCAGGCGGCAAGCCATACGAAGCCAATGCCACCCGCAATCAGGAAGGAAATGCGCCAACCAAAGTGGGCAACTAGATAGGCAAGCAGCACCGAGCAGATGGCCGGCCCCGCATAGGACCCGCTGTTGAAGAGTGCCGTCACGACACCGCGTTCACCGGCAGGAATCCATTGACGGATGACCTTGGCGCCCACCGGATTGCTGCATGACTCGCCCCCACCCATGACGAGGCGTGCCGCCAGCAATGCTCCGAAGCTCGTAGCGGCGCCAGTCAGCGCCGTTGCCGCAGACCATACGAAGATGCCGAAGCCGGCAATCCGCTTCGTACCAAAGCGATCGAGAAGTAATCCCATGGGCAGCAGGAACAGCGCGTAGCTCCAGATGAACGAGGAGAACAGGTAACCCATGCTGACCGTCGAGAGCTTGAACTCGGCGGCTATTGGTGCTGCCGCGATGGACAGTGCGATGCGGTCCATGTAATTGATCATGGCCAGCGTGAAAAGGAGGACGGCGATCCAGCCGCGGCGATAGGACATCATGGTCTCCTGTCGGGCACTTCAACTGCCCGTAAAGTATTTTGTGACTACAAAAAGCAGTAGTGGTCAAAAAAAAGGCGACGGAGTCGCCGTGGCTACAACATCATCAGCATCAGGTGGCTGTCGCCGCCGCCTCAGCCGTGAATACGTTGCCGGCGTGCACCTTGGACCGGCGGGCACCTTCGATATGCTCGCGCAGCAGTGTTGCCGCTTTCAGCAGGTCTTGATGGCCGATGGCGTCCAGAATGGCCAGGTGCTCCATGGACTGGATCTGCCGCGGTTTGCGCGCCCGGGCTTGTCGATACTCGACGAGCCGACGAAGCCGGTCCATCCGCCTTACCGACTGGAGGATGAAGCGGTTGCCTGACCACTTTGCGATGGTCTCGTGCAACTCGCTGTTTGCCTCGAACAATTCGATGGAAGTCATCGTCAGGTAACCACCGTCCACGATGCCTTGTTGTCGCCGGCGCAGTTCGGCCAATTCCACAGGATCGCAGCGAAACGACGGAGACAGAATGCCTGTCGGCTCAATGGCGGCGCGGAACAGGTAACTTTCCTCGTAAGCTTCGACCGAGTCGATCATGGGCAGGAATTGCCAGCCCTGGCCCACTTGCCGCTCCAGCCAGCCTTCCTCCTGCATCACCGACAAAACCTTGCGCAGGACACTGCGCGCCACGCCGTACTGGCGCATCAAGTCTGCCTCCGACACCACGTCTGGCAGCCGACGTGCAAGGCGGTCTTCGGCAATTCGCAGGTACAAGGGCTCGTCCGGCTCTTCGAAAAACTGTGCCGCGAGATCATTGAGTTCGCGTGCCGGCTTCGCCATGAAGAAGCCTCGGTTGTGGTCGTAGAACACCGCGCCAAGCTCCACCAGGTGACGTAACGCCACATTCACCGGAGTGCGGGACGTCCCGATTCGCTCGGCCAGGATGGATTCGGCGAGGCGTTCACCTTCCGCCAGATCGTCTCGTCTGGCCAAAGCAAGGATTTCCCTGGTGACTCGGGTCTGAAGCGGCGTCAATGGCATGGAATGGGACGGATGCAGATGTTCGACATGAGGCACGGAGTCGAGCGTGCCGCACGCAGCCGCGCGAGAACTCGCCCCTCCTGATGTCGATTGTGCCATTCCCACAGCAGTCTCCTTGATATGCCGATGTCTACGCCTTGCATCCTCGGGTTTACGCCGATGCCATGCCTCTTTGCGTATCGCTTTTTATGATCATAGAATGCATTACGGCGCAACGCAAGAAAGATCGTTTGCAGCCAATGGACATGTCGTCAGTTCGATGGCTCGCCATTGGTGCATGCCGGTGCGCCGTGCACGCACCAAGGCGCCATCTCTTCAACGGAAACCAGGAGACAGGGGAATGAACCCAGGAAGACGCCAGGCTATTCAGAATCTGGCCGCGCTGACGACAGCGCTCTACCAACTACCAACCGTCAACGCTATGGGAATCGAACCGACCGCTATGTACGCCTACGTGGGCTGCCGCACGACCAGGGAGCGCAATGCGCGCGGCAAAGGCATCAATGTCTACCGTGTAGATGGGAAGACAGGAGAGTGGAAACACGTGCAACTGGTCGAAGGAACGGACAATCCGTCGTTCCTTACGCTGGACCGTAGCCAGAAGTATCTCTATGCCGTCCATGGTGACCTGAGCCAAATCACCGCCTATTCGCTGGACCGCGCAACCGGCAAGCTCACGTTCCTGAACCAACAGAGCACTGAAGGTAAAAATCCAGCGCATCTCGTTGTCGATCCTACCGATCGATTCGTCATTGTCGGCAACTATGCGACCGGCTCTGTCGTCAGCTTGCCGATCCAGGCAGACGGTAGCCTTGGGCGAGTCAGCGACCTGGTCGAGCTTCCCGGCAAACCGGGGCCTCATCGTACGCAACAAGCCAGTTCTCACCCGCACGATGTGCCGTTTGACCGCAGTGGACGGTTCTTCATCGTTCCGGACAAGGGGCTTGACCGCGTCTTCGCGTTCCGTCTCGATTCCGTCAGCGGCAAAATCACGCCGGCGAATCCGCCCTTCGTCCAGGCGCGAGAAGGCGCGGGGCCGCGTCATGTCACATTTCATCCTGCCAAACCTCTGGCCTACGTGATGAACGAGCTTGACTCGACCATCACGACCTATCGTTACGACGCTGAAACCGGGGCACTGACTCCCGTCCAGATCGTCTCCACGATTCCGGAAAATTTCACAGGAGACAACACCGGCGCGGAGATTGAAATTGCTCGGTCCGGCAAGTTCCTGTTCGGTTCCAATCGCGGGCACGACAGCATTGTCACGATGCACGTGGACCCCGATAACGGCCTTCTCAAACCGGTCGCGTGGACATACACCCAGGGCAAAGGTCCACGGTTCTTTACGTTGGACCCAGTGGGGAGGATGGTCTATGCGGCCAACGAGAACAGTGACAGCGTGGTCGGATTCCGCATCGACGACGCGAACGGACAACTGACACCGTCTGGACTTGTACTCCAGACCGGCAGCCCTGTGTGTTTGGTCTTCGCCCGCACACAGTAACGCCCACCCCACGTTAGAAAAGAAAAGGTTCGACAGCAGGGATTGCCTGTCGAACCTTTGAAGTAGGAAATGCCGAGGAAAGTGCCGCCCGGACGGGAAGGAAACGGCATTCCCTGTGGAGCCTGTACAGATTGATCTTCAGAGCCGCCGCAAGAAGCGGCAGGGCTCATCGGGTAGCGCGCTCAACATCTGCGGTTCGCTACCCGCACCAGCATCAGAAGATGTGTCGGATACCGATGGCGGCGCCGAACATCGAGCTCTGGCCATTGGCGAGCGCGTAGTTGTTGACCGTAAGGCTGGTGGCATAGTTGCTTGCTGCCGATTCCATGGCCAGGCCGGCATTCTTTGCGTACGCCATCGTCAGGTAGACATCGGTACGCTTCGAGAACGAGTAATCGGCAATCAGGGCAAGCTGCCACGGGTTGGCGGCGTGGACATTGCCGCCGACGTTCTTCACGTTCTGGTAGTCATACTCGAGCGTGAAGTCCAGTGCGGAAGACAGCCGGTACTGGCCGCCCACCCAGTAGAAGTCGTCACGCAGGATCAGGTTGCCGTTCTGATCCTTGTTCTGGCCCCAGCGGTAGCCGCCCATGACCTTGGCCGTGCCATTGATGGCGAAGCTGCCCATGACGGCTGCCTTCTTGAAGGTGCCGCTGCCCGTGCCGATCGTCGGATTCCACTGGTCGTAGCCAACGCCTACGCCGAAAGGCCCGGTCAGGTAGCTCAAGCCTGCGCCATAGGCGGAGTCGCGGCGGAACGCCCCGGGCACTTCACCGGTGCTACCCGAAACCGGCATGCCGGGGGTGACCTGCGGCAGCGTCGTACCCACGCCGAACGACATGTTGGCCATTGCCGTGAGGCCGCCGAACACGCCGGTGTACTTCACCGTGTTGTCCTCGCGGAAGTTGGCACCGGCGATCACGCCGACCGGCTCATACTGGGTGGCATATCGCGCCGGGATAAAGTTGGCCAGCGTGGCAAACAACGAGTGGTATTGCCGACCGAATGTGACCTGGCCATATTGCGAGTCAAGGCCAACAAAGGCCTGGCGACCAAAGAGACGGCCACCTTGCTGCATCGCACCGGTATCGAGAGCGAAGCCGCTTTCCAGCACGAAGATGGACTTCAGCCCGCCGCCCAGATCTTCCGTGCCGCGAAGACCCCAACGCGAGCCGGAGTAGCCACCGGAGTCCTCGCGGACGACGCTATGGCCGGCACCGGGATTGAAGCCGTTGGCGGCCGAAGGCACGGCGGCGCCGACCTTATTGACGTACTCGATGTTGACATCGGCCACGCCGTACAGGGTTACGCTGGACTGCGCATTTGCTGCCCCACACGCACAAACGGCGGCCAAGGCAAATAACGTTTTTTTCACCAAAACTCCTCCACTTTCATCGCTATAGTTTTCAACCCGCGGCGCCCCGTTTGCCGTCAGCTGCGAACCTGGGGAACCATCTCAATCTACGAAGCGAGTGTGAGTTCAGGCGTGCCGGTGCGATGTACAAATTGGGACACTTGATAGCCATCCTGGGACACTCAGGGAAAACGCGATGGCGCACCGCCTCCGAGCCGCAGCGCTTACGAACGACGTCCATGTGGCGCGGCAAGCCGGGCTCGATCCCCGCAAACCGTTGAGCCGCGCCGGAATCAGCCTGTCGGCCTTGCTTGGCCTCGGTGATTTCCGCCGACGCCTTGCGCAATTTGCTGACCGAATCGGCGCGCGCCGCGGGCGTGGAAGACGTTGGCCTGCGCGTTGCCGAAACGCGACAGTTGACCGACCTCGGCCCCCCTTTGGCCTTGCGGTGCAGACGTGCAGTTCGGGAAAGGTGACGCCAGATGACCTTGGTGATCGCCATCCCGGCGATACAGGTAGCCCTGTGCCCCCCTTTGTGCCAACCCTTGATCGCTTCCGCCGACTCCTGCGTCAGTCCCGCTGTGATCGCGGCGGGGACAAGCGCGGCGCTGCGGTGACGGCCAGCGGCTGAACTACACTGAAACCGCATCGGAGCGCTTCGCATCGGCAATTTGCAACTCAGGGAGCCAATATGATTGATGCGCGCACCGGTCGACGTCTTTCTATTGACCATCCCGAAGCGGCAGAACGGTATCAACTTGCTGTTGACCGAATCCTCGGTTCTGAGACGGGCGCAGCGGTTGCCCTCGATCAGGCTTTGGCGCTGGACAGCAACTTCGCTCTGGCCCTTGCTGCGCGCCATATGCTTGCCAAAGACTCCGGGGCGGCGGACGCAGATTTCTTCAAGGAGCGTGCGCTACTGGCAGCACGCACTGCACAGCCCTGGGAGCGTGCGCATGTCTCCGCGCTGTTTGGCCTGCTTGAAGACCCCTACGCCAACCTTGCAGCGACTGAGGCCTACATCGCTGCCAATCCCGGCGACCTGCTGGTTATCTCGCAGCTTTGTGGTTACCTGATCTTCTACGGCGGTGCGCGCAAGCTTGAGCGCGTCCTGAATATCATGGAATCGGTCGATCCCGGTTTGCGGGATGATTGGGCCTGCCTCGCACGTCTGGGGTTCGCAGCCAGTGAGGCCGGTGATCAGAACCGTGGGCGTGCACTTGTCGAGCGAGCACTGCAGCAGCGCCCACAGGCTCTCTACGTTATCCATAGCTATGCGCATGTGCTGCACGACCAGGGTGAACCTGGAGAGTCAATGGAATTGCTCGGCAACTGGCTGAATGAGCACCGCCTGTCAGCGGAAGGCGGCGTTATGTATGGCCATGTGCAGTGGCACCTGGCACTGGCAGAGTGGCAGTTGGGGCTGACCGAGCAGGCATGGCAGCGCTACGAGCGTTACTGCGCACCAGAGACCACTCGCTGTGGTCCGGTGCTGACTCTGGCCGATTGCGGCGGCTTTCTGTTGCGTGAATACCTGCGTACAGGGGCTACGCGTCCGGTTTCATCCGCGGTTTCGGCCCTGTACGAGCGCTTCAATTCCATGCTGTCGCATCCGTTTGTGGCACTGCATCTTGCTGGAATTCAGGCATCGGCGGGCGATATTGCTGCGCTTGAACAAAGCAGGGCGGCTATCACGGCCAGGGAACCCAGCGATCAGACGCGGCTCTCGCTCAGGCTGGTTGATGCTGTCAGTCAGTATGCGAGAGGGCAGTACACGGAGGCAGCCAATACATTGAAGCTGATACCTGCAGACCAACGCGTTGGCGTCGGTGGAAGTCGTGTTGAACGGGTACTAATCGATCTGCTTGAAACGAGAGCCGTTGAGCTCGCGGCCTAGGTCGAAGCAGTCAATCGCCCGCGGCCTGTGAAAATGGTCGCGCCTATTCATTGCGCAAACGGCACACTTGCTATTCCTTCCGGATCACCTAGATTTCCAGAATCCCACTAAGTGGGATGGTTGGGAGCCCATTTGCCATTCAACGCTGGCCGCTGCTTTTGCGATCGACCCGGGAAGGACCCTCTCCGATGACGCGAGCCCACTTGCTTGATGCAGTAATCGGTTCAGAGCTGCCCACGTTGCAATCCGGGGCCGAGCTGGCGGCTTTTGAGGCCACGCCGTACGCCCAACGTATCCGGGCGCAGAGCACCTACGAGGCGCTGCGGCTGGGCGCGACCGCGAACCCGGACGCAGCGGCCATTCACTTCCTGTCGAAGGCCGACCCCGAGGAGACGCCCCTCACCATCTCGCACAGCCAGTTCTTCGCCCGCGTCACGCAGGCGGCCAACCTGTTCCACCAGCTTGGTGTCGGGCCCGAGGATGTCGTGAGCGTGCTGATGCCGCTGCTTCCACAGGCGTTCTGCGCGTTATTCGGTGCTCAGGCTGCGGGCATCGCCAATCCGGTGAATCCGATGTTATCGGCCGAGCAGCTGGCCGAGATTCTGCGCGCAGCGCGAACCAGGGTGCTCGTCACGCTCGGGCCGGTTCCCGGGTCGGACATCTACGCCAAGGTGCTGCAGATCAAGGACCGGCTGCCTGAACTGACAGCGATCCTGGTTGTTCACGGCGCTGGTGTTGACGCACCGGGAATGCACGACTTCGATGCGATGCTCGCGGGTTGCCCCGCTGACCGCCTGACCAGTGGTCGTTGCATCCGGCACGACGACACCGCGGGATACTTCCACACCGGCGGCACCACCGGCACACCCAAGCTGGTGCGCCATACGCACGGCAATCAGGTGTACCAGGCCTGGGCATTGGGGCTGATGCTGCCGCACGGGGGCAGCCCCTTGTTGTACGGACTGCCGTTGTTCCATGTTGGCGGCGCGTTGACGCAAGCGTTGGCCACGCTGGCGGGCGGTAGCGCGCTGGTGGTGCTGGGGCCGGCCGGCTGGCGCGAGCCTGAGGCCATCCCTAACGTCTGGCGCCTGGTAGAGCGCTACAAGCCCACCACGTTGGCCGCAGTGCCCACGGTTCTGGCAGCGGCGATCCAGGTGCCCGTCAACGGTGCCGACATCAGCAGCCTGCGCTACGCCGCCGGCGGCGGTTCGGCCGTCCCGGTAGCGGTGAGCCAGGCCTACGCGCAGCTGCTCGGCCTGCCCATGATCGAGGTCTACGGCATGACCGAGACCGCCAGCGCGCTGACCGGAGCCTACCCGCACCGGCCACTTCGGTTGGGTTCGGCGGGCCATGCCCTGCCATACAGCCGGGTGCGTGTCGTCAAGTTCGACCGCGATGGCCTCGCAGTCGGCGACTGCGCTCCCAACGAGATCGGCATTGTGGCAATGTCCGGGCCCGGGGTGTTCTCCGGCTACCTGAACGAGGCGCATAACCGGGATGCCTTCGTCGAACCGGGCTGGGTCAATTCCGGCGACCTCGGTCGAATCGACGATGACGGCTCGCTGTGGCTCACCGGGCGCGCCAAGGACCTGATCATCCGCGGCAGCCACAACATCGACCCGACGGCGATCGAGGAGGTGTTCTTTCAGCATCCGGGCGTGGCGCTGGCAGCCGTGGTGGGCGAGCCAGACGCCTACGCGGGCGAACTGCCGGTGGCTTTCGTGCAGCTGCGACCCGGCACTGCGGTCGACGCTGCCGAGCTGATCGCCTTTTTGAGAGAACGCACGCCTGAACGTGCCGCTGTGCCCGTGCACGTCTATTTCATCGACGCGATTCCGCTCACCGCTGTGGGAAAAGTGTTCAAACCAGCGCTGCGGTTCGAGGCAACGAAGCGCGCGGTGACCCGCATGCTTGCCGAGCTTGCGCCGCCCCCGGCCGAGATTGTCGTCGACGTCGGCCCGCACGCCGAACATGGCAGCCTGGTTACCGTGCGCGTCGGCGGCGTCGACATCGGCGCACGCGAGTCTGTAGCCAGGCAGATCGATTCCAGGCTTGACCCGCTGACAACGCGGCACGAAATCGTCTGGTTCTGAGGGGCGCGTGCGCGCGCCCCATCCAGTCTCGATGCCATCATCGCGAGGCTGCGCGGGCGGCGCGCCTCATCCCGCACACGTCCCTTGCCATGTGAAGCAACGTTCGCACGTTGCAGTGAAAAGGGGGTGCGCAGCCGCTGGCCAGGTCGTTCCACCGCCCGATGGATGTATCGGTCGCGGGCGATGCTGGCACTAGACTAAAGATCGGCGCCGATTCCCCATCCGTATCCGAGCAATGGTCAAGCTTGAAGGCATGGTCAGCTTCATCGCCGTAGTGAAGGCAGGCTAGATCAGCTATGACCAGCAACCCTACTGAAGCGCGCCGCTCTGTCCGCCTGTTCGGCGAGTTCCATCTCGACGGTGCTGACGCGCCCATGCCTGATGCGAGTTCCCCCCGCTTGCAGGCACTGCTTGCTTACCTGATTCTGCATCGGGACGCCCCCCAATCGCGCCAGCAACTCGCTTTCCTGTTCTGGCCGGATTCAAGCCAGGCGCAGGCGCGCAATGCATTGCGTCAACTGCTGTTTCATCTGCGCAAAACCTGGCCGCATGCAGCCCGGTTCGTCCAGGCCGATGGGCAAATGGTGCAATGGCTGCCCGATCCGGCGTTCGATCTCGATGTCGCGCAGTTTCAGGCTGCCCTGGCAGCCGCGGGGCGGGCCGCAAAGAGCAGTGACGCCGCCAATGAAGAGGAACTGCTGACGCACGCCGCAGAGTTGTATCGCGGCGACCTGCTAGCCAGTTGTTTCGATGAGTGGATAGCCCCGCAGCGCGATCAGTTGCGCGATCAGTGCATTGCGGCGCTCGTGCGACTCAGCCAGTTGAGTGAGGACAGACGTGACTACGCAAAGGCGTTGAAACACGCGCAGCAGTTGCAGCGGCTCGACCCATTCCGCGAACCCACGTATATGGCGTTAATGCGCCTGCATGCGCTGAATCACGATCTTGCGTCCGCATTGCGCACCTATCGCAGCTGTGTTGAAACGTTCGCGCGGGAACTCGGTGCCGTGCCAGGAGAAGCCCTGCGGGACGCGTATGCGCGGCTTGCTGTTCAGGCTGCGCCGTCGCAGCGCCAACGCCCACGGGACCCCTTGCTATCGATGATCGGACGCCATGAAGAATGGCGGCAGCTTCTCGAAGTGTGGCAGCGCTGCCTGCTTGGCGACAAGCAGTTCGCCCTGATCTCCGGCGAAGCCGGCATCGGCAAGTCACGCCTGGCGGAGGAACTGTTCGTGCATCTTTCCGGGCAAGGCTTTACCGCGGCGCGCTCGCGCGCGTACGCAGCAGAGGGGCAGCTTGCGTTTGCGCCGGTCACCGGATGGCTACGCAGCCCGGCGCTGGGCGAAGCGATAAGCGGACTCGACAAACTGTGGCTGACCGAAGTCGCGCGCCTGTTGCCAGAACTGCTGACGCAGCAACCCGGCCTTTCGCCGCCATCCCCGCTCACCGAATACTGGCAGCGCCAGCGGTTCTTCGAAGCGCTGGCGCGCGCTGTACTGGCGAAGGACGGCCCGTTGCTGCTGTGGCTTGACGACCTGCAATGGTGCGACGCGGAGACGCTTGAATGGCTGCGCTTTCTGATGCGCTTCGACGTGAATGCAAAGCTCCTCGTGGTTGCTACGGCACGGCATGAAGACATCACGCCATCGCACAACGTGAGCGGGCTGCTTGATGCCTTGCGGCGCGACGACCAGCTCACGGAGTTGTTGCTGGGCGCACTGGATGCCGCCGAAACTGCGAAGATCGCAGCCCAGATCATCAATCGGCCGCTGGCCGATGCCGAGGCAACCCGGCTATTCGAAGAAAGTGAGGGCAACCCCCTGTTCACGGTCGAGATGATGCGCGCCCGATCCGACCTCGCGCCGGCAGACTACACGCAGCGAGGAACGGTATCGAACCTGCCGCCCAAGGTTTACACGGTTATCTCGAGCCGGCTGGCGCAACTGTCACCCACCGCCCGGCATATCGTCGGCGTGGCGGCGATTATTGGAAGAGCGTTCACCGCCAATGTGTTGGCCCAGGCCAGCGATTTGGGCGAGGACGCCGTCGCAGACGCGCTGGACGAACTGTGGCAACGCCGCATTGTGCGCCAGCCAGACAGCGGGGGCATGGTCTTCGACTTCAGCCACGACAAGATCAGGGACGTGGCATACGCGGAGGTAAGCCCGTTGCAACGCCGGCGCCTGCATCAACGCGTGGCACGCGCGCTAGTGCAGGCGCCGGGCGATGATCCTGACGCTGCAAGCGCGCAGATTGCCGCGCACTTCGAGCAGGCGGGCCTGGCAACGGAATCGGCCGCTTACTATCGACGCGCAGCCAGCGTAGCGCAGAGTGTGTACGCCTATGACGATGCCATTGCGCTGTTGCAGCGCGGGCTGGCGCAAGCCGATCGGATCGTTGACCCGCAGGAGCGGGACCGGCAGTCGTTGGCATTGCAACTCGACCTTGCCCCGCCGATTCGCATTTCCCGTGGCTGGGCCGCGCCGGAGCTTGAAACGCCGCTGCGGCGAGCGGTGGAGCTCAGCAGGCAAGTCGGCGACATCGGTCAACAGGTACGTGCCCAGCTCAACCTTGCCTTCCTTCGCGTAGTCAGGGCGGAGTTTGCCCAGGCGAGGAGCCTGAGCGAGGAACTCATCGCGGGATTCGGCACGCAGGAGATGGGTACCTACGTGGCAATGGCGTGGACCAATGTGATGGGGACGCTGATCCAGCAAGGGGACTGGGAAGCGGTGGAGCCGGCGTATCAACGCGCGGCGGGCGCGTATGACGAAACCCAGCACGCCGAGCATGTGTCGTTGATGGGCGGCAACTTCGGCGTACTGGCAGCCGCGTGGTCCGCGCATGCACTCTGGCTCACAGGACTCGCAGATCAGGCCTTGCAGCGTGGGCGCGAAGCGCTGGAGGTGGCAAACCGGCTGGCACACCCGTTTTCCCAGGCGCTGGCGTTGGCCTATCTTGCAACGCAGCATGCCCTGCGAAGGGAGCACGGTCTCACGCTTCACTATGCGCAACAGGCGCACGAGATCGCCGATCAATACCACGTCGGTTACTACCTCGCCTGGGCGAACGTGCTGCTTGCCTGGGCAAAAGCGAAGCAGGTGCCAGGCGCCGGTGCCGCGGCGGAAGTGCAGGCAGCGATCGAAGGCTTTCGTGAAACCGGCGCACGCGTGCGGCTGCCGCTGTATCTCGGCCTGCTGGCGGAGTGTCTGGGTGACGTGGGCGAGACCGAGGCCGCGTTTGCCGCGCTGGATCAGGCGCTCGACCATGCGGAGCACACCGGCGAGCACTGGGTAGACGCGGAACTGTATCGCCTGCGCGGCGAGCTTCTTCTGCATGGCAGCGCCAACCTTGCCGAAGCCGAATCGTCGTTGATCAAGGCGATCGAGACCGCCACGGCCCAACGGGCTCACCCTTTCGAACTACGCGCCGCCATGTCGCTGGCGAAGTTGCGCGATCCGCAGGGTGGCATCAGCGCTCGCACGGTGATCGAGTCGGCACTCGGCAGGTTTACCGAAGGCTTCGAGCAGCCCGATATCGTCCAGGCGCGTGCGTTATTGGCGCGTCGTCATGATTGATCCGCCGGGGGCCAGCCGAGCCGGAAACTGGGGCAAATAACGGCTCGCCTAACGCTTTCCAAACACCGTGGTTGATACAACTCCTGCATGGCAACCGGCAGGAGGCAACCATGGAAGACTCTCTGAGGGAATCCGTCGCAACTGCGCTCAAACCGCAATTTCGTGGGCAACTGATTCAGCCCGGCGATGCGACCTATGACCAGGCACGTGCTGTGTACAACGGCATGATCGACAAGCACCCGGCACTGATTGCGCGCTGCACGGATGTTGCCGATGTCATTGCGGCGGTCAACGCCGCACGAGACGGCGGAATGCTGCTGGCCGTACGTGGCGGTGCGCACAATGGCGCTGGCCTCGGCACGTGTGATGGCGGACTGGTGATCGACCTGTCTCCGATGAAAGGCGTGTTTGTCGATCCAGCGCGCAACACGCTTCGGGTCGGTGGCGGCTGTACCTGGGGCGATGTCGATCACGCCGCCAGCGCCTATGGGCTGGCGACGCCCAGCGGGTTCCTCTCTACCACGGGCGTGGGCGGCCTGACGCTTGGCGGGGGCATTGGCTACCTCAGCCGCACCTTCGGCCTGACGATCGACAACCTGCTCAGTGCCGAGGTCGTACTGGCCGACGGGCGCGTGGTCAATGCAAGCAGCAGCGAGAACGCGGACCTGTTCTGGGCACTGCGCGGCGGTGGCGGCAACTTCGGGGTGGTCACGTCGTTCGAGTTCAAGGCCCATCCCGTCGCCACAGTCTATGGCGGCCCGATGCTGTGGCCGATGGACCAGGCGCGCGAGCTGATGAAATGGTGGCGCGAGTTCATCCTGACTGCCCCGGAGGACATCAATGGCTGGTTCGGCTTTGTTACGGTGCCGCCCGGGCCACCGTTCCCCGAGGCCGTTCACCTGCAGAAGATGTGCGCCGTGGTGTGGTGCTACACCGGCCCGCTCGATCAGGCAGAAGATCGCTTCAGGCCGATTCGTGATGCCATGCCGCCTGCGGTGGACTTTGCGGGCCCGATCCCGTGGCCGGTCTTGCAGAGCATGTTTGACGGACTGTATCCACCTGGCCTGCAGTGGTACTGGAAAGCCGACTTCGTGAGCGATCTGAGCGACAAGGCAATCGACCTGCACCTCAAGTACGCGCACCAGTTGCCATCGATGCACTCGACTATGCACCTGTATCCGATCAACGGCGCGGCGCATCGCGCGGGCCCCGGTGACACCGCGTTCAGCTACCGCGATGCGAACTTCGCAAGCGTGATTGTCGGCGTCGATCCCGACCCGGCCAACAACGACCGCATTGTGCAGTGGGCCAAGGACTACTGGCTGGCATTGCACCCGCATTCAGCGGGCGGCGGCTACATCAACATGATGATGGATGAAGGCAATGACAACGTGAAGGCCGCCTATCGCGACAACTATCCGCGACTGGCGGAGATCAAGCGCAAGTACGACCCGGCAAACCTGTTCCGCGTCAATCAGAACATCAGGCCCGCCTGACGTTGCGCCGAAAGGTTGCGCCTGCGTTGTCGTGCGCAGCAACGACACTCGATCCAGTCTGGACGGAACGATTCGTGGCGATGGGCATGCATCCGATACAATCCGGCGTGCTGGATCCAAAGGTCATCGAGTTCATCAGCATTGCAGTGGACGCCTCCTGCACGCACCTGCATGCGTCGGGCACGCAGCGTCACATCCGCAAGGCGCTTGAACTCGGGGCCACGCCGGAACAGATTACCGCGGTGCTGCAGCTTGTCAGCGTGCTGGGCATCCACACGATGAGTCTTGGCGGCCCGCTCCTGCTTGAAGAACTGGAGCGTGTACGCGACCAGTAGGATGCCGGGGACACTGGGGACACCAACGAGCGTGCCGTGGCGTGAGGGAGACAACACAAATGAACACCATGCAGAAGCAGATCACAGTCGCCCAGTTGGACGAACTTTCTCCCGGCCAGCGCAAGCTCGTCTTCGTCGACGGCCAGAGCGTCGTCCTGTTCAACATCGACGGAACGATTCACGCCATCGAAAACTCTTGTCCACACAGCGGGGCGTCGCTGGCAAGCGGCAAGCTGGAGGGAAGTGTTCTGCAATGCCCAGCCCACGGCCTGCAATTCGACCTGTCCAAGCCCTGTGACCCCGGCTCAAGCCTGTGCCTGCGCAAGTTTCCCGTCGAAGCGACCGAGGACAGTGTGAGGTTGCTGGTGGACCCTCCCGCCCCCTGATAGGAAATGCCGCGATGCAAGTACTGGTTGACGCAGACGCCTGCCCGGTTGTCGTCAAGGAGATGTTGTTTCGGGCCGCACAGCGCGTCGAAGTGTGCGTCACGCTGGTAGCCAACAAATTTTTGCGCACGCCGCCTTCACGCTTCATCAAGGCACTTCAAGTGCCCGCAGGCTTTGACGCTGCCGATGATCGTATCGTCGAACTGGTCAGCAGTGGGGACCTCGTGGTTACGGCGGACATTCCCCTTGCCGCCGCCGCCCTTGGCAAAGGCGCCTACGTGCTCGACCCGCGAGGGATCTGGTTTAGCCGTGAGAACATTCAGGAGCGCCTGACCATGCGAGAGGTGATGGACCAGCTCCGTGGCTCAGGCGTTGATACCGGCGGCCCAGCCCCATACACCACGCAGGATAGCAAGGCGTTCGCCGGCCAATTGGACCGATTTCTGGCGCGTCATGCGCCGCCACTTACGCGCACCTGAAGCGTGCTAGCCACAGCAACGCAGTTGGACCGTCCTTGATGATGGCCTCTGACTTCCGGGTTCGGCCAGAAGCGGTCATAGGCTGGCCGACCCGGATAGATCGGGACACGACCGGAGCGCACCATCAGCGACAAGGCGGGACTCAGATGTCGGCCTGCAACCTTCAATCCCTTCGTGATGACGCAAAAAAAGCCCGGCCATCCCTGGCCGGGCTGTGAGTACTACCCTCGTGAAACACTAGCGCGGGGCTCTATCCCTCAATCAGCCTGAATCCCGAATTCCTTCACGAGCTTCGTGTAGCGCGCCGTATCGGAAGCAATCAGCTTCTGCAGCACGGCGGGCTCGCCGCCCACGGGCGTCACGGCGATGGTTGCCATGCGCGCCATCACGTCGGGCTGTTTGAGGATCTCGTTGACGTGGCCGTTGAGCGTGCGGACGATCTCGGGCGGCAGGTTCTTCGGGGCCAGCAGCGCCTGCCACGCGCCGATCTCCACGTCCTTGTAGCCCAGTTCGGCCAGCGTCGGTACGTTCGGTGCAAACGGCGAGCGCTTCTGGTCGGCCACGGCCAGCGGTATCAGGCTGCCGTTGCCCACGTACTGCGCCACCGCGCCATAGGTGACGTAGGTCATCGGTACCTGGCCGCCCAGCACGTCGACGATCGCCGGTGCGGTGCCGCGATAGGGCACCTGCGAGATCTTCACACTGGCTGACTTGTTGAACATCTCGCCCATGATGTGCATTGGCGATCCGTTGCCCGGCGTTGCGTACGTCTCCACCTTGCCAGCCTTGGCGCGCGCCACCAGATCGCTCATTTTCGTGATGCCGGTGGTCTTGCTGACCACCACGAACAGCGATTGCGTGCCGATCTGCGCGATGGGCGTGAAGTCGTTCTGCACGTCGTAGTTCGCGCCCGTGCCAGCCTTCAGCACCAGCGGCGCGATGGACACGGTGTTCGGCGCAATCAGCAGCGTGTAGCCGTCGGCAGCGGTGCGCGCCACATAGGCGCTGCCGATGGTGCCGGCGGCGCCCGTGCGGTTTTCCACCACGACCGACTGCTTCAGGCGAGCGGCGAGCTTTTCCGCCATCAGGCGGGCCAGCACGTCGGTATCGCCGCCGGGCGGGTAGGCCACCACGATCGTGATCGGCTTGTTGGGATAACCACCCTGGGCCAGCGCCGGTGCGGAAACGCCAATAACAGCGGCCCCCAGCGCAATGCCGATGGCGGAGAGCATGGTGCGGCGGACATTCTTGTTCATGTTCGTGGCGCCTTTCATGCTCAGAAGATGTGCTTGATGCCGATCATCGCGCCGAACTGGTTGCCGCCCGGCTTCGGATTGGCGCCGGCCTGCGCGCCGCTCACGGACATTGCCAGCGTGCCGTCGTTGTTGATGTAGCCGGCGGTGGCATACACGGCGGTGCGCTTGCTGAAGTTGTACATGCCGCGCACGGCGTACAGCATCGCGCGATTGGGGCTGCTCTGGTAGTTCAGGTAGTAGAGCTGGCCGGCCAGCGTGAAGGCAGGCGTGATGTCGTAGGCCGCGCCGACGTAGTAGAGCTCGGAGAGCGGGGTGGGGCTGCCCTGATTGTTGCGGCGGATCACGCCGGCACCGATCTTTGTGCGATCGAGCAGCACGTAGCCGGCCAGCGATGCGCGGTCATCACGCAGGCTGCTGCTGGTCAGGCCGCCGAACGCGCCCGGGCCACCGCGCTGCGAGTCGTAGGCGGCGGTGATGCCCCACCATTTCTGGTCCCAGCCGATCAAGGCCGACCACTCGCGGCACTGGCTCGGGTTGCCCGGAACCTCGCCGGCGCAGTTGGACCCAGACGGGCTTGGGCCGGCATTGACGGTGTCGCGGCCAAAGCTGTACGTTGCGCCGACGGTCAGGCCGCCGAACGTGCCCTTGTAGGCCACGGCGTTGTCAGCCCGCGTGTTGGGCAGGTAGCTGTCGAGCGAACCGGAACCGTAGGCGTTCGGGCCCAGGATGTCCGGATCGAGCGTGGCCCAGAACAGCATGGTGTACTGGCGGCCGAACGAGATCTGGCCCCACTGGCTGGAAGAAAGACCCACCAGTGCCTGGCGGCCGAACAGGCGGCCGCCCTGGTTGGCAGAACCGGAATCGGGTGCAAAGCCGCCTTCCAGCACGAACACGCTCTTCAAGCCGTTGCCCAGATCCTCGGTGCCACGCATGCCCCAGCGGGAAGGCACGGTGCCGGTCAGCGTATTCATGCGAACCACGCCGTTGCCGGCTGCGCCAACGTTGCTCACGTATTCAATGCCAGTGTCCACCACGCCATACATGGTGACGGACGACTGGGCGCCAGCCAGCAGTGGCGCGGCAGCGAGCAGGCCCGCCGCAATCTTTCCGATCTTCATCTAACCGTTTCCTTCTCTAGTTCTGTCTTGTGGGCTCTATGGGGGAGCTCTAAAAGGGGGGGGGGCTCTTTGGGCGCTTCCGCCGGCAACGGTATGGGGGCTGCCGCCATCGTTCTTGTGTTCCATTAGTAAAACAATGAACAACATAAGAAACGCTTGAGCGAAATATAGACAGGCGCCGGTACGACGTAGATAAGGGAGTTCCCTTCCTCGTTTACCCCGATCCCACGGCCACGAATCGAACGCCTATAGTCGAGAGGTTTTATTCGCAAACACCAATTTCATATATGGAACACAACGCGGCTCTTCGTGCACTCGATCCTGGTGCGGACGTGCTTGCAGCACTTGATAGCCATTTCGCCGAGCGGCTGGTCATGGTTGGCGGCGATGGCGCCCGCGTTGCCTGCCGCGTTGGCGGAACACGTGGGCCGGTCGTGGTGCTGCTGCACGGCATCAGTTCCGGCGCGGCGTCTTGGCTGCCTTGCGCAAGCCTGCTGGCCGCGGAAGCGCGCGTGATTGCGTGGGATGCGCCCGGCTATGGGCAGTCGAGTCCGTTGCCGATGGCGGCACCCACCGCACGCGACTACGCGCTGCGGCTGGAGCAGTTGCTGACTGCGCTGCAGGTGCGCCCGGACCTGATCGTCGGCCATTCGCTTGGCGCGCTGATGGCATCGGGCTACGCGGCGCACGCCCCGGCCGCCATGCAGCCCGGGCGTTTCCTGCTGCTCAGTCCCGCATTGGGATACGGTGCCGCTGGGAAGGAAGACAAGTCGCACGAAGTGGCCCGGCAACGAATCGAAGCGCTGGAAACCCTGGGTGTCGACGGGCTGGCGCAACGCGGGGCCACGCGGCTGTTGAGTCCGGCTGCCACGGCGGATGCCCAGGGCTGGGTGCGCTGGAACATGCGGCGCCTGAACCCCGACGGCTATCGGCAGGCGGTGGCGCTGCTGTGCGGCGACGATATCGGCGGCTATCTGGCGCAGCAAACCAGTTCAGTAGAAGTGGGGTGCGGCGCCGAGGACATCGTGACCACGCCCGCCGCGTCGAACGCGCTGGCCCAGCGCTTCGGCATGCCTTTCCATCTGATCCCCGACGCCGGCCACGCCTGCTACATCGAACAGCCGCAAGCCGTGGCGCGTGTGATCCGCGCGGCCGTACCTGCCTGATCGGCCGATGGAATAAATCCGACGCGCCTGCGGTTTACCAGATAGCGGAACTGTGCCTTCCGGGGCCAGGTGTCGCCGAGTGTCGTGTCAGTGGATTGCGGAAAGCGCCAGATCCTCCGACGCTCCACAGCAAGGCAGGGGACACATCATGAACGGGCGCGGGTTATGCAGGATCGCCCTGGCATTCGTGGCAGGGGCGGCCTTGGCCGCCGGCGGTCCAACGCTGGCAGCGGGTCGCGGCAGTGGCGGCGGCGGGGGCGGTGGCATGCACGGTGGCGGCATGCAGGGCGGTGGCATGGGTGGCATGCAGGGCGGCGGCTTCCATGGTCACGATGGCTTCCACCACGACGGCTTTCACCACGACGGTTTCCATCATGGGCATGGGCACGCGGTCTTCTTCGTGGGCGGCGCCTGGCCAGGCTGGTGGTGGTGGGGATATCCGTACTACGACGGCTGGCCGTATCCGGCTGGTTACCCTGGCTACTACGCGCCCCCGGCGCAATACATCGAAAAGGGCGATGGTTCGGATGGCGCGTCCGCGAACGCGTGGTGGTACCACTGCGACCAGCCCGATGGCTATTACCCGTACGTCAAGGAGTGCCCGGGCGGCTGGCAAACGGTGCCGGCCCAACCGTCGTCCTGATGTTGCCCGGATGCTGTCCTGATGCCGCCATGATGCCGAGGTATCGATGAAGCCGCGTTCCGTTCCGCTCCTGCTGGCGGCCGCATCCGTGCTGGGCGCCTGCACGTCAATGCCGTCGGGCCCCAGCGTGATGGCGCTTCCTGGCACCAACAAGTCGCTCGACCAGTTTCGCGGCGATGACCGCAACTGCCGGCAGTTCGCGCTGGGCCAGCTCAGCGGGGTGAGTTCGCATCAGGCGTCCACCTCGGCGGCCGGTGCAAGCAGCACAAGCAGCACAAGCTACGCCGGCGACGACGCGCAGCAGCAGTACGACGCTGCCTACGTTCAGTGCATGTACGCCAGCGGACACCGGGTCCCGGTCTACGGCCCGATGATTGCGGCGCCGCCCGCGACACCACCTGCCAACTACAAGCCCAACACGCCGCCGCCGGCACCGGCACCGCAAGGCCACGCGCCCTGATCGGTCCGGCATCGCCAGAGCCGCCAAACCGAGCCGCCAATTCGTCACGCGGATCGGCAAGGCGCCGCTTTTCACCGCCGCCGATGGTCGGCTATCGATCATCACCCTCCCGCTGACGGGTTAACCCTAGTCAATTTTTGAAGCCCGGTTGTCTATAGTCGTATCTGTGTTCAATATTTAAACTCACGTTTCATAGGTAAAACGCTCAACGGAAGACATACCGGTGAGCGCGACACCGGAGACACGGTAGACAAGGCATCCCGCCAGCCGTCCCCCACACAGAAAGCCATGGAGCAAAACGCAATGGAAAGCCTCGCGTACAACCCGAACCTGGTGCCCTGGGAGCGTCCCTCGCCCAACAACGTCGCCGGCAAGGGTCATATCGAGAAGCCGGGCCACGTACCCAACATCGTCTGGCAGACGCGCGCCGCCGTGCCCTCCGCCTACGAGAACGCACTGGGCGACGCGCTGGAAGCCGCATTCGAAGGCGGCGCGAAGTCGCCGGAAGACGTGGTGCGCGCGTTCAACCGCGCCGGCTTCCTGGCCGCCGATGGCCAGCCGTGGACCGAGGAAGGCTTCCTTGCCGAAATGCGCCGCCTGGGCGCTTGAGCGGTCGGCCAAGACCCAGGACCACAAGCGATAACCGCAAATAGAAGCGAGAAAGAGCGAGAGAGCGAGACATGGAATCGAACAAGCAAGCACGCGCCGAAGCGCGCCTGAACAGCGGTCTGCGCAACTACTGGTACCCCGTGGCGGCGTCGTGGCAAGTCACGCACGCCCCGATCGGCATCACGCGCCTGAGCCAGAACATCGTCATCTGGCGTGACAACGCCGGACAGCTCAGCGCGCTGGAAGACCGCTGCCCGCATCGCGGCGCGCGCCTGTCGATGGGCTGGAACCTCGGCGACCGCGTGGCCTGCTGGTACCACGGCGTGGAAATCGGCGGCGACGGCCAGGTCAAGAGCGTGCCGGCCGTGGAGAACTGCCCGCTGGAAGGCCGCACCTGCGTGCGCAGCTATCCGGTGCAGGAGAAGGCCGGCGCCATCTTCATGTGGTTCGGCGACCGCGCCCCGACGGAGGCTGACGCGCTGCGCCTGCCCGAAGAGCTGGAGAACCCCGAACACAGCAATTTCCTGTGCGTGGCGCACTGGGACTGCAACTACCGCTACGCGATCGACAACGTCATGGACCCGATGCATGGCGCCTACCTGCACGCGGTGTCGCACTCGATGGCCAGCGGCGAGAAGTCGGCCGTGATGCAGGTGGTGGAGACCAACTCGGGCCTGATCTTCGAGAAGACCGGCCAGCGCGGCGTGAACTTCGACTGGGTGGAGTTCGGCGAGACCGGCACGCTGTGGCTGCGCCTGTCCATCCCCTATCGCCAGAAGGTTGGCCCGGGCGGTCCGTTCGGCATCATTGGCATGGCCACGCCGGTCGACGAGGATCACTGCCTGGTGTTCTTCTGGCGTACCCGCCACGTGCAGGGCTGGGAGCGCGATGTGTGGCGCTTCCTGTATCGCAACCGTCTGGAGGGCCTGCACTGGGACGTGCTCGAGCAGGACCGCGTGGTGCTGGAATCGATGGCGCCGAACGCGCGCGATCACGAGATGCTGTATGCGCACGATGCCGGCGTCACGCGTGTGCGCCGTCTGCTGAAGCGCCGCGCCGACGCCGAGGTGGCCGACGAACCGGTGGCCATGCTGCAGCCTGCTGCGGTAGGCGGAGTCGCGAAGCATGCTTGATTCGATTTCCACTTCCAACCTGCTGGCGGGCCGCAAGGTGCTGGTCACCGGCGCCGCGCGCGGCCTGGGGTTGGCCTTTGCAACCGCGATCGTCGAAGCGGGCGGTAGCGTGGCAATGGCCGACATCCTTGCCGATCGCGTGCAGGAGTCCGCCGACGCGCTGCGGGCACGCGGCTTCAACGCCGTGCCGCTGACGCTGGATCTGCAGGACCCCGCATCGGTGCAGGCATGCGCCAGCGCCGCGGCGGATGCGCTGGGCGGGCTCGACGGCCTGGTCAACAACGGCGCGGTGACCGATTCGGGCGGCCGCGATGCCACCGCACTCGACGTTGCCACGTGGGACCGCGTGATGAACGTCAACGTGCGCGGCACGTGGCTGATGACCGCGGCCTGCACGCCCGCGCTGCGCGCCAGCGGCCGCGGCGCCGTCGTCAACCTGGCATCGGACACGCCGCTGTGGGGCGCACCGAACCTGCTGGCCTACGTGGCAAGCAAGAGCGCCATCATCGGCATGACCCGCTCGCTGGCCCGCGAACTTGGCGATGCGCAGATCACGGTCAACGCCGTGGCGCCGGGCCTGACGCTCGTGGAAGCCACCGAATACGTGCCGCAACACCGGCACGACCTGTACCGCAGCCAGCGCGCGATCCAGCGCGAGCAACTTCCCGATGACGTCTGCGGCGCCGTGCTGTTCGCGCTGTCCGACCTTTCCCGTTTCGTGACCGGCCAGACGCTGGCGGTCAACGGCGGCTTTGTCATGCACTGAAACCCAAGGAAATCCAAATGAGCGATCTGTCCCAACAGGAAAACATCAAGCGTAGCTGGGAGCGTCCCGATGGCGCCTCGTTCGATTCATGGATGGAGTCCCGCGTTGCGCGCTTCTCCACGCGCCGCTACGACTGGGATGCCCTGAAGTTCCAGGCCGACTACGACCCGAAGTACCGCCGTGCGCAGATGCGCTACCTCGGCACGGGCGGCACCGGCGTGGCTGCGGACACGAACACCGTGCCGTCCGAGCACTTCACGTTCTCGACGATGATCATCCCGGCCGGCCACGAAGGTCCGTCGCACATCCACACCGACGTGGAAGAGGTGTTCTTCGTGATGCGCGGCAAGATCAAGCTGATCCTGGAAAAGGACGGCGAGCGCTTCGAGACGATCCTGACCGATCGTGACCTGGTATCGGTGCCGCCGGGCGTGTACCGCGAGGAAATCAATATCGGCGAGGAAGACGCGCTGATGTGCGTGATGCTCGGCTCCAGGAAGCCGATCACGCCGACCTATCCGCCCGAGCACCCGCTCAGCAAGATCAAGCGCTGAGCCACACGAGCCACGCCTGACCGTCGAGCCCCGAGCCCCAGAGTCCATAGCATGAGCGCCAATCCACTTTCGTCCGCACAGCCGGCTGAAGCCGAGGACAAGTACATCGTCCCCGGACTCGAACGCGGCCTGCGTCTGCTGGCCGAGTTCAGCGCGCGTGACCGCGTGCTGTCCGCCGCCGAGTTGTCGCGCCGGCTGAACGTGCCGCGTTCCACGGTGTTCCGCCTGCTGGTCACGCTGGAATCCACCGGCTACGTCGAGCGTACCGATGGCGGCCGCGAGTACCGGCTGGGCCTGGCGGTGCTGCGGCTCGGGTTTGACTATCTGGCTTCGCTGGAACTGACCGAACTGGGCGGCCCGCTGCTGAACCGCCTGCGCGACGAGATCGAGTTTCCGTGCAACCTCGTTGTGCGGGATGGCCGCTCGGTGGTGTACGTGGCCAAGGCCGCGGCATCGCGCCCGTTCGCCAGCAACATCAACGTGGGCGCACGGCTGCCCGTGCACGCCACCGTACTGGGCCGCGTGCTGCTGGAAGACCTGACGCTTGAGCAACTGCGCGCGATCTATCCGGAGCCCGAACTGCAGGTCTACTCGGACAGCACGCCACGCACCGTGCAGGCGCTGTTCGACATGCTGCAGCAGGACCGCGAGCGCGGCTACGTGCTGCACGAAGGGTTCTTCGAAGCCAGCATCTCCACGATCGCGGCGCCGGTGCGCGACCGCACGGGCAAGGTAGTGGCGGCGCTCGGCGCGACCATCCCCGCGTCGCGCCTGAGCGCCGAAGAGCTGGACCGAATGGTGGCAAGCGTGCGCAGCACGGCCGGCGAACTGTCGAGACTGCTCGGCTTCCGGCGGCAGCGGCAGGCTGGCCAGACCCAGGCCCGGGTCGTATCGATGCACCGAAACTGATAAAGGAAGCGGACGATGTCCATGATTGAACTCGACGGCAAGGTGGCCGTCGTGACCGGTGGGTCCTCCGGCATCGGGCTGGCCACTGTCGAACTGTTGCTGGAAGCCGGTGCGGCCGTGGCCATGTGCGGCCGTGACGAAGCGCGCCTGCGCAGCGCGGAAAGCGCACTGCGCGAACGCTTCGCCGGTTGCCGCCTGTATGCCGCCACCTGCGATGTGCTCAAGCCCGAGCAGGTCAGCGCATTTGCCGCTGACGTGGCACGCGAACTGGGCCCGGCGGACATGCTCGTCAACAACGCCGGCCAGGGCCGCGTGTCGACGTTCGCCAGCACCGAGGACGCCGCATGGGTGGAAGAGCTGCAACTGAAGTTCTTCTCCGTGATTCACCCGACGCGCGCGTTCCTGCCGCAGCTTGAGCAGTCGCAGCAGGGCGCCATCGTTTGCGTGAACTCGCTGCTGGCCACGCAGCCGGAGCCGCATATGGTGGCCACGTCCGCCGCACGTGCCGGCGTGCACAACCTTGTGCGCTCGCTGGCCACCGAATTCGCACCGAAGGGTGTGCGCGTCAACGGCATCCTGATCGGCCTGGTCGAATCGGGCCAGTGGCGCCGCCGCTTCGAGGCGCGTCCTGAAGAGGACCGCCATCTGGACTGGGCCGCGTGGACCGCACGCCTGGCCCGCCAGAAGAACATTCAACTGGGCCGTCTCGGTCTGCCGCAGGAAGCCGCACGCGCGATCCTGTTCCTTGCCTCGCCGTTGTCTTCGTACACCACGGGCAGCCATATCGATATTTCCGGAGGACTCTCCCGTCATGCGTAACGAGCAACAACAAGTCACCGTGGGCTGCGCCATTGCAGCCTTCCTTGAACAGTGCGGCGTCAAGGCTGCATTCGGCGTGATCTCGATCCACAACATGCCGATCCTCGACGCCATGGGCGAACGCGGCAAGATCCGCTTCGTGCCCGCACGTGGCGAGGCTGGCGGCACCAATATGGCGGACGCCTATGCGCGCACCACCGGCAGCCTGGGCGTGTGCCTGACCAGCACGGGCACCGCGGCCGGCAACGCCGCCGGTGCGATGGTGGAAGCGCTGACGGCCGGCACGCCGCTGCTGCATATCACGGGCCAGATCGAAACGCCGTACCTGGACCAGAGCCTTGCCTATATCCACGAAGCACCGGACCAGCTCACGATGCTGAAGGCCGTGTCGAAGGCCGCGTTCCGCATCCGCAGCGCGGACACCGCGATCTCGACGATCAAGCTCGCCGTGCAGACCGCGCTGACCGCGCCGACCGGCCCCGTCAGCGTGGAGATCCCCATCGACATCCAGGCCGCGCTGATTCCGATGCCGCACGACCTGCAGCCGCTGCCCGTGCCGCAACACCAGCCGTCCGCGCACGCGCTGGACGCGCTGGCCGAACGCCTGATCAACGCCAAGCGTCCGATGCTGTGGCTCGGCGGCGGCGCACGCCACGCCAGTCGTCAGGTCAAGCGCCTGATGGACATGGGCTTCGGCGTGGTCACGTCCACGCAAGGCCGTGGCATCGTGCCGGAAGACGATCCGCGTTCGCTGGGCGCGTACAACCTGCACAAGCCCGTGGAAGCGTTCTACCAGACCTGCGATGCGATGGTGGTGGTTGGCTCGCGCCTGCGCGGCAACGAAACGCTGAAGTACGAACTGAAGCTGCCGCGTCCGCTGCTGCGCATCGATGCCGATCCTGCGTCCGAAGGCCGCTGCTACCAGAGCGATTACTTCGTCAGCGGCGATGCCGCGCTGGCGCTGGACGGCCTGGCCGACCGCCTTGAAGGCCGCATGCAGATCGATGCCGGCTTTGCCGCCGACCTGCGTGGTGCCCACGATATCGCCGTAGGTGCGCTGATTGATGGCCTGGGCCCGTACAGCGCGCTGGTGCAGGCGCTGCAGCAGGCGGTGGGCCGCAACTTCAACTGGGTGCGCGACGTGACTGTGTCCAACAGCACGTGGGGCAACCGTCATCTGCAGATCTTCGACTCGCGTGCCGGCGTGCATGCGCTGGGCGGCGGAATCGGCCAGGGCCTGGCGATGGGCATCGGCGCCGCCGTGGGCGCAGCGGCGACCGCTTCGGGCAAGAAGACCTTCACGCTGGCTGGCGATGGCGGCTTCATCCTGAACCTCGGCGAACTGGCCACGGCGGTGCAGGAACGTGCCGACATGGTCATCGTGCTGATGAACGACAAGGGCTACGGCGTGATCAAGAACATCCAGGACGCGCAGTACGGCGGTCGCCGTCACTACGTGGAACTGCACACGCCCGACTACGCGCAGCTTTGCCAGTCGCTGTCGCTGCGTCATCGCCGCGTGAGCAACCTGGCCGATATCGGCGCCGCGCTGGAAGCGGCAACGGTGGAGCAGGGGCCGTTCATGCTGGAGATCGACATGCTGTCGATCGGCAGCTTCAAGACCGTGTTCGCCGGCCCGCCGGTCAACAAGCAGGCCCCGATCGCCAACACGGCCACGGCAACCGCCTGAGGAGAAATGTCCATGCTGCATGTGTCGATGGTGGGTTGCGGTGCGATTGGCCGTGGCGTGCTGGAGCTGCTGAAGTCCGACCCGGACGTCGTGTTCGACGTGGTCATCGTGCCGGAAGGCACGATGGACGAGGCACGCGGCGCGTTGTCGGCGCTGGCGCCCAACGTGCGCGTGGCCACGCGGCTGGCCGATGGTGACCAGCGTCCCGACTTGCTGGTCGAATGCGCGGGCCACCACGCGCTGGAAGAGCACATCATTCCGGCGCTTGAACGCGGCATCCCGTGCATGGTGGTGTCGGTCGGCGCGCTGTCGGAGCCGGGGATGGCGGAGAAGCTGGAAGCGGCGGCACGCCGTGGCAACACGCAGGTGCAACTGCTGTCCGGCGCAATCGGCGCCATCGACGCATTGGCCGCTGCCCGCGTCGGCGGCCTGGACGAAGTGATCTACACGGGCCGCAAGCCGGCCTGCGCGTGGATCGGTACGCCGGCCGCGCAGCTTTTTGATCTCGATGCGCTGACCGAGCCCACCGTGATCTTCGAAGGCACGGCGCGCGATGCGGCGCGGCTCTATCCGAAGAATGCCAACGTGGCCGCCACGGTGTCGCTGGCCGGGCTCGGGCTCGACCGCACATCGGTCAGGCTGCTGGCCGATCCGACCGCCGTGGAGAACGTGCACCACGTGGAAGCGCGCGGCGCGTTCGGCGGCTTCGAGCTGACCATGCGCGGCAAGCCGCTGGCCGCCAACCCCAAGACGTCCGCGCTGACCGTGTTCAGCGTGGTACGCGCACTCGGCAACCGCGCCCACGCGGTGTCGATCTGAAGCGATCAAGCGAGTAATGCAATGACAACGCAACAAGTTCTTCCGATCTGCATTGCAGGCGTCTGGCGCCTGGGCTCGGGCGACCGCTATGGCACGCGCTACCCCGCCACCGGTGAAGTGGTGGCGGAGCTTAATGCGGCCAGCCTCGATGATGTGGAAGAGGCCATCCAGGGCGCCCATCGCGCGTTTCGCGAAAGCGGCTGGGCCCAACGCAAGCCGCATGAGCGCGCCGCCGTGCTGTATCGCGTGGCCGAGCTGATCCGCGCGAAGTCGGAGCCGCTGGCACAGCGCCAGCGGCTGGATAACGGCAAGCCGATCAGCGAAACGCGCGCACTGGTGGCAAGCGCCGCCGGCACGTTCCAGTTCTTTGCCGCTGCGCTGGAAACGCTTGAAGAGCAGATCACACCGCAACGTGGCGACTGCCTGACGATGAGTGTTAATGAGCCGATGGGCGTGGTGGCGGCCATCACGCCGTGGAACTCGCCAATCGCCAGCGAAGCGCAGAAGATGGCCCCGGCGCTGGCCGCCGGCAACGCGGTCATCGTCAAGCCGGCCGAGGTGACGCCGCTGATGGCGCTGGAACTGGCGGCCATCTGCGAGGAAGCTGGCGTGCCGAAGGGGCTGATCAGCGTGCTGCCGGGCAAGGGCTCGGTGATCGGTGACGCGATCACCAAGCATCCGCTGGTGCGCCGCGTGTCGTTCACCGGCGGCACCACCACGGGCAAGCACATCGCCCATATCGCCGCCGACAAGATGATGCCGGTGTCGCTGGAACTGGGTGGCAAGTCGCCGACCATCGTGTTCGACGACGCCGATCTCGATCACGCGGTGAACGGTGTGCTGTATGGCATCTTCAGCTCGTCGGGCGAATCGTGCATCGCCGGTTCGCGCCTGTTCGTCGCGCGCTCGCAGTACGAGGCGTTCCTTGACCGGCTGGCTGCTGGCGCCGCGCACCTGCGCGTGGGCGACCCTGCCGATGAACGCACCCAGATGGGTCCGCTGATTACGGACCGGCATCGCGACAGCATTGAATCGTATGTGGCGATGGGCGTGGAGGACGGCGGCCAGTTGCGTACTGGTGGCCTGCGTCCCGAGGTGGCGGGCCTGCCGAACGGCTACTTCTACACGCCGACGATCATCGAGGGCCTGGATAACCACGCACGCATCTGCCAGGAGGAGATTTTCGGGCCGGTGCTGGTGGCGATGCCGTTCGACGATGAAGACGATCTGATCGAACAGGCCAACGACAGCATCTATGCGCTGGCCGCCGGTATCTGGACGCGCGACTACAAGCGTGCATGGCGCGTGGCGCGGGCCGTGCAGGCCGGCAACGTCTGGATCAACACATACAAGCAGTTCTCGATCTCGACGCCGTTCGGCGGCTGGCGAGACAGCGGCCTGGGCCGCGAGAAGGGACGCCTTGGCATCCTTCAGTACATGGAACAGAAGAGCGTGTACTGGGGCCTGAACGAACAACCGCTGCCGTGGGCCAACCGCTGAGCCCCGCGAACCAGGTGGAACGGAGACTGAATCATGAAGGTATTGGGAATCGATGAAATCGTGTACGGCGCGGACGATTTCGACGCCTGTCGCGGCTTCTTCAGCGACTGGGGTCTGACGATCAAGCGCGACGCCGCCGACGGGATCGACTTCGAGACGCTGAACGGCTGCCGCGTGCTGGTGCGCAAGATCGCCGATGCGTCACTGCCGCTGGCTATCGAAGACGGCCCGACGCTGCGTGAAGTGGTATGGGGCGTGGACAACCAGGCATCGCTCCATGCGATCCGCGACGCCATCGGCAACGAGCCCACGTTTGTCTCGCAGCAGGACGGCACGCGCATCGGCTGTACGGACCCGAACGGGCTGGCCGTGCGCTTCCAGGTCTCGCGCAAGCACGACGTGCAGGTGAAGTGCGGCGCGATGAACACGTGGAACGACAAGCCGCGCCTCAATGAGCCCAGCCCGATCTACGAACGCGCCACGCCGATTGAAGTGGGTCACGTGGTGTTCTTCGTCAAGGACGTAAAGGCCACCGAGCGCTTCTACATTGAAAAGTTCGGTTTCGTGCCGTCCGACAACTACCCCGGCCGTGGCGCGTTCCTGCGCTGCGCGGCCGAGGGCGGGCACCACGACCTGTTTCTGCTGCAGTTGCCGCAGCCCAAGAGCGGTCTTAATCATGTGGCCTTCACGGTGCGCGACATCCATGAGGTGTTCGGCGGCGGCATGCATGTATCGCGCAAGGGGTGGGACACACAGCTCGGTCCGGGCCGTCACCCGATCTCGTCGGCCTATTTCTGGTACTTCAAGAATCCGGCTGGCGGCCTGATCGAGTACTACGCCGACGAAGACCAGCTTGACGCGCACTGGGAACCGCGTGCGTTCGAGCCGGGGCCGACCGTGTTCGCCGAATGGGCGATCGAGGGCGGCATCGATGGCAACACGCGCCGCCAGAAGAATGCTGGCGGCCCGGAAGGCAAGTTCCTGACGGAAAAGCGTTAAGTCGTATTGAACGTGATGAGAAGGAAGCCGTCATGAGCACGAGCCAATCTTTGACGATGCGTGTGCAGGCCATGCGCTACGAGGCGCGCGGCGTCGTCAGCATCGAACTGCAGGACCCCAGCGGTGCGCAACTGCCGGAGTTCGGTCCGGGCGCCCATATCGACCTGCATCTGGCCAACGGCCTGGTGCGCAGCTATTCGCTGTGCGGCGCGCCGGAAGTGCGTGACCGCTATACCGTGGGCGTGCTGCTGGACCGCAACAGCCGTGGCGGATCGCGCTTCGTGCATGAGCAGTTGCGCGTGGGCACCACGCTGACCGTGGCCGCGCCGCGCAACCACTTCGTGCTGGATGAGGGCGCCGCGCACACGGTGCTGGTGGCCGGTGGCATTGGCGTGACGCCGATCGTCTGCATGGCACGCCGGCTGGCCGAACGCGGCCGCTCGTTCACGATGCTGTACTGCGCGCGTTCGCGTGCGGAGGCCGCTTTCGTCGAGCAACTGTCTGCCTACGGCGATGCGGTGCGCTTCCATTTCGACGATGAAGCGGGCGCGCCGCCTGACCTCAAGGCGATGCTGGCCGGCCAGGACGCTGCCACGCATTTCTACTGCTGCGGCCCCGGCCCGATGCTGAACGCGTTCGAATCCGCGTGCGAAGCGCATGGCTACCCGAACGTGCATATCGAGCGCTTTGCCGCCGATCCGGCCACCGAGGCCGTGCAGGAAGGTGAGTACAGCGTGACGCTGCAGCGCTCGGGCAAGAATGTGCTGGTGCCGTCTGGCAAGTCGCTGCTCGACGCAATCCTCGAAGCAGGCGTCCAGGTGGAATACAGCTGCCGCGAGGGAGTGTGCGGTTCGTGCGAGACGGCGGTTGTCGAAGGCTGCCCCGATCACCGCGACAGCGTGCTCAGCAACAGCGAACGTGCTTCGAACAAGACGATGATGGTCTGCGTATCCGGGTGCAAGGGACCGCGCCTGGTGCTGGACATCTGACAGACAAAGACGACGCTGCGCCATGCAAGGCGCGGCAATGAAAGATCGCCTGCCGCATATTCGAGCCGCCTTCAGCGGCCACGCGGTGGCGCCTGCCCCTCACGAATCGGAAGAGATACCGTGTTGACCCAGAGACAAGATTCCGCGTCCTCCCTTTCAGGCTCGCCGGCGGCCTCCGTCGCCCCCGTCGCCCCCGTCACCTATGGCGGTGCCCCCGCCGAATCGCAAGCGGCGGCATCGGCAGGCGCCGTGACGCGCGGCCAGATCATCGCGCGTATCGAGCGCATGCCCGGCAACGCGATGCATATTCGCGCGCGGCTGCTGATCGGCCTGGCCACGTTCTTCGATGGCTTCGATGTGATTGCCATCGCCACCACGCTGCCGTTGCTGATCGCCAAGTGGTCGCTGTCGCCGGGCCAGATCGGTTTCCTGATCGCCGCGCCGTCGGTCGGCCAACTGGTCGGAGCACTGCTGTTTCCCGCGCTGGCCGAACGCTTCGGCCGCCTGCGTTCGATTGGCTGGAGCGCGGGCATCATCGGCCTGATGAGCCTGGCGTGCGGCTTCGCGCCGTCGTTCGAGATCTTTGCGCTGCTGCGCATCGTGCAGGGACTGGGGCTTGGCGGCGAACTGCCGGTGGCGGCTACCTATATCAACGAGGTCACACGCGCGCACGGTCGTGGCAAGTTCGTGCTGCTCTACGAGATCGTGTTCCCGATCGGCCTGATGGTGTCGAACGCGATGGGTGCCATGCTCGTGCCGCGCTATGGCTGGGAAGTGATGTACTTCCTGGGCGGCGTGCCGCTGGTGCTGTTCTTCATCCTGCGCCACGTGGTTCCCGAATCGCCGCGCTGGCTGGCCGAGAAAGGCCGCATTGCGGAAGCCGACAGCGCGCTGCGCCAGTTCGAGGCGCGTGCAAAACAGGAGTTGCCGCCGGTGGGCGATACCTCCCGGTTCGATGAGATGGCCGCACGTCACCCGCGCCGCCGAGTGCGCGACCTGGTCAGCCCCGCCTACCTGGGCCGCACGCTCGCCGTGTGGATGCTGTGGGCTACCTGCGGCTTTATCCAGTACGGTCTGTCGACGTGGCTGCCCACGGTCTACAAGACGATCTATCACGCGCCGCTGCAACTGGCGCTGAACCTGGCGGCTGGCGCTTCGGTGCTTGGCGTGGTCGGTTCGCTGGTCTGCGCGCTGCTGGTGGACAAGGTGGGCCGCAAGCCCGTGATCAACGTGTCGTTCGTGCTGTGCGCGGCATCGCTGGTGCTGGCCGGCGTGTTCCACGCATCGACGGTCTACGTGGTGGCCACGTTCTGCGCACTGGCGATGGGCTTCCTGGCCAGCGGCTTCATCACCGCCTATGTCTATACGCCGGAGCTGTATCCCACCAGCATCCGCGCAATGGGCTGCGGTCTTGGTGGCGCATGGCTCAAGGTGTCAGCGATCTTCGCGCCGGGCATCATTGCCTCGACGATCGGCACGGGCAACCTGAGCACCGCATTCTTCGGACTTTCCGTGGTGCCGCTGCTGGCCGCCGTCACCGTGTACTTCCTCGGCATCGAGACCAAGGGCCAGGTGCTGGAAGAACTCGAAGTCTGAGTCTCCATGACGGCCGTGGTGTTGGGTTGCTCCCCTCTCCCGCGTGTGGAGAGGGTTTGGGGGAGAGGGCAAGCGCTTCGTCGCCGGCCAGCGTGTTCGGTGCTTCAGGCGCCGGCCCTCTCCCCCGCCCCTCTCCCACTCGTGGGAGAGGGGAGAAAACCGGTAGCGTTTGATCGGTTACTGCGGTGCCGTGCCACCGCTCAATGCCGACGATTCCGGCGGCGTTGCGCTCGTGCCCGGAACAGGTGTACCACCCGAATCGGACTTGTCCTGCTGCTGCGAGGCCTGCCGGCCGCCGCCGTGCCTGCCGCCGCCGCGCTGGCCCATGCCGCCGCCACCGCCACCGCCCCGGGCCCTCGAAGTCTGCTTCAGTTCCTGATTGATCGTGTCGATCGTGCGTGGCGGCTGCGCCATGTGCGCAAAGTTGTTCTGGATGTTGCGCATCGCCGCGTCGTTGTCGTCGCCGCCGGTGGGGGCTTGCTGGGCGAAAGCGGCCGCCGGCAACGCCAGCGCTGCGGCGATGGCCAGGCGTGCGGCGATGCGCGACGGCTGGCTGCGGATGACCTGGTGGGGAAGGTGAGGACGGTGGGAAGGGTCAGGATGATTCATGTTGCGTGTCTCGGCTCCGGTTACTGATTGTGGGGTGTATTGCCCCACGCGAGCACGCATCCTGATAGGTCCTTCCCGTTTCCGTGTGTTGCCAGTGTTTCGGCGGATTACAGCGGAGGCGCCGGGTTCACAGCGCGCCGGTGAGGTGCTGCATGGCCAGGCTGCTGGCAGCCACGCTGACCCACACGACCAGACCCAGCAGCAGCGGCCGTGCGCCAGCTCGCTTGAGCCTTTCGAAGTCCGTGCTCAGGCCCACGCCGGTCAGCGCGCCGATGACGAGGAACGGCGCCACATGCTGGATCGCAAGCGTCACACCGGCAGGCAGGAATTCATTGATTGCCGATGCGAGCACGAACAGGATGATGAACCAGGGAATCACGCGGCGCATCGAGCCGCCGGGCTTGTTGCGCTGCCAGATCATGGCGATTGCCAGCGTGACCGGCACGATCATCATGGCGCGCGTCAGCTTGACGATCGTCGCGTATTCGCCTGCCGCGGAGCTCCAGGCATAGCCAGCCGCCACAACAGAGGACGTGTCGTTGATTGCCGTGCCGGCCCACAGGCCGAATCCGGCGTCGGACATGCCAAGCATCTTGCCAAGGATCGGGAAGATCACCACGGCCACAACGTTGAACATGAAGATCGTGGACAGCGCATAGGTCATGTCGTGCTCGTCCGGCTCAAGGACGGGCGTGATGGCCGCAATGGCGGAACCGCCGCAGATGGCCGTGCCGGCGCCTATCAGGACCTTGAGCTTTTCGGGGATGCGCAGCAGGTGACCGGCGATGAGGGCTACGCCGAAGGCGACGGCCAGCGTGACCAGCGAGATCGGCAGCGACTTCAGGCCGGTACTCACGACCTGATGCAGCGGCAGGCTGAAGCCCAGGCCGACGATCGAATATTGCAGAAGCTGCTTGGAGGCGAACTGGATGCCAGGCTTGCAGGAAGCGGCCGGCTTCAGGAACGCGCGGCACAGCAGACCCAGCAGCATGCCGAATACGGCACCGCCGAGCAGCGGCACCGCCTTGCCAAGCAGCATGGCGGGCACGGCCAGGGCGATAACGAGCAGCAATCCGGGGATCGTGGCTTTGGCAGAGAGCAGTCGGGAGGTCATGCAAGCACACCTTGATAGATGAATTTTGCATAACGATATTTCCTGAGGGCATATAGGCGCCAACGGTATTTTCGGGTTGAATCAATCGAAAACATCGATAAGGCCGTCTGCTCGGGTACCCGGCCCAAAAGAAAACCGCCGCGGAGTGCGGCGGTTTGCTGGCTTTCAGGTGATCGACGCGCTACTCCTTTGCGGCCGTTGTGCAGATCTCGTGCAGTTTTCGCAACCCGGTGTAGAGCCCCTGCCGCTCCTCGGGCGTCAGCATGCGGATCACGGCGGCCTGCCCGCGCCGCGCCAGTGGAATCACCTGTGCATGCAGCGCCGCGCCCTCGGGCGAGATTGTGCACGTCAGCCGCTTGCGCGGCGTGCCGCCTTCCGATTCCAGCGTGACCAGCCCCCGGTCCTCCAGCAGCCGCAGGGTCCGGCTGACCAGCGCCTTGTCCGACGTCGATTGCCTGACCAGTTCCGCGAACGATATCGGCTGGCCGTGCGCCAGCAGCGCCAGGATGCGCCACTCCGGCACGGTCAGGTCAAACTGGGATGCATAGGGTTCCGTCACGCTGCTGCGCAGCGCCGTGACGAGCTGACTCAGCATCGTCGTCAGGAAGTCATTGACGCTGAGGTCGGTGCCGGCTTCGTCGAGGTTGGACCACGGGTCGGCGGCCACGGATGCGGAACGGGGTGTGCTGGGCATGGCTGGGAAGCTGTCCGGTGGGGGGCAGTGTGGTCCGGTGGGCGCGCGATTGTCTCATACAGCGGCATATGGGCAACTTTGTGCCAGCACCTGATGCGTGTGGGCGGTCAGGACATACCTATAAGAAGCACCGATAAGGGTTTTCCTATGTTGAGTCATCAACAAAGGCGCTCTACAGTGAAAGCGTTCCTGATGTGAATCTTGGTTTTATATATAAAACACATCTGCTAATGTTTCGAGTGTCGCCATGCGCCGTGGGTGCATCAGACAGCGGGAAGCATGCTATATCGACCCGTTGCTGTTCATTGGCAAACCAAACGTCAAGCAGAGAGAGACCATGAGCAAAGCCACTCCCAATCAGGAGACACAGGAGTCACAGGAGACACAGGACAAGTACATCGTGCCGGGCCTGGAGCGTGGGCTTCGGCTGCTCGGTGAGTTCAGCAGCAAGGACCGCACGCTGTCGGCGGCGGAACTGGCGAGACGGCTGCAGGTGCCGCGTTCCACGGTGTTCCGGCTGCTGGCCACGCTGGAAATGATGGGGTTCGTGGAGCGCACGGACGGCGGACGTGAATTCCGCCTGGGGATGGCCGTGCTGAGGCTCGGGTTTGACTACCTGGCCTCGCTGGAACTGACAGAGCTTGGCCGGCCGTTGCTGGACCGGCTGCGTGACGAGATCCACTACCCGTGCAACCTTGTGGTGCGCGATGGCCGGTCGATCGTGTACGTGGCCAAGTCGGTGGCGGCGCGGCCGTTCACGAGCACCGTCAACGTTGGCACGCGCCTGCCCGCGCATGCCACGGTGCTGGGCCGGGTGCTGCTGGAAGACCTGACGCTGTCCGAGTTGCGCGTGCTCTATCCGGAGCCGCGGCTCGAAGTGTTCTCGGAGAGCACGCCGCGCACGGTGGAGGAGTTGTACGAGATGGTGCAGCGTGACCGCCAGCGTGGCTACGTACTGCACGAAGGGTTCTTCGAGGCGAGCATCTCGACCATTGCCGCACCGGTGCGTGATCGCACCACGCGCGTGGTGGCGGCGCTCGGCGCAACGATTCCGGCGGCGCGCATCGATCCCGCGCAGCTTGAACCGATGGTGGGGCAGGTGCGCGCAGCGGCAGCGGAGTTGTCGCGCCTGCTGGATTACCGGCCAATGCCCGAGGGCAGGGTGGCCAGCCAATGACGTAACAATCGACGTAACAATCGCAACGATCGCTGGTAACAGCGGCAACGACGGGACAGGCAGGAACAGCATGCAGCAACGCAGCCACAACGCGACACCAAGGCAACGGACCCGGCGATGGCTGGGCGCAGCGGCTGCGATGGCAACCTTCGCGCTGACCGGCGTGGCACACGGTGCAACCTGCGCCAGCGTGCGGATCGTCGTGCCGTTTCCTGCCGGCGGCGCGGCGGACCAGCTTGCGCGCACGTTGTCGATGGGCCTGCAACAGCGCAAGGGCACGCCGATCATCGTCGACAACAAGCCCGGCGCGAACGGCAATATCGGCATCGATGCGGTGCGCCGCGCAGCCGGTGACGGTTGCACGTGGCTGGTGGTGCCGGCCGGCAACCTGACGATCAACCCGACGCTGTTCCCCACGCTTTCCTATAACGTGACGCGCGACTTCCGGCCTGTGTCGCTGCTGGCCAGTTCGCCCAACGTGCTGGCCGTGCATCCGTCAGTCAAGGCGCGCACCGTGCCGGAGCTGATTGCGCTGGCGAAGCAGGCCGAGCAGGGCAAGGCGCCACTCGGCTATGCCAGCCCCGGTGTTGGAAGCGGCCTGCACCTCGCCGGAGAACTGTTTCATCACAAGGCCGGCGTGAACATGCTGCACGTGCCATACAAGGGCACCACGCAGGCCGTCAACGATGTGGTTGGTGGCCAGGTGCCGGTGCTGTTCGGCACGTGGCCGACGCTGGCGCCGTTCATTCAATCGGGCGCGCTGCGCGCGATCGCGGTCACGCAATCGAAGCGTTCGCCGGCGGCTCCGGATGTGCCTTCGCTGGCCGAGCAGGGCATGCCCGGCATCGACGTGAGTTCGTGGTACGCGCTGCTGGTGCCATCGGCCACGCCGAAGCCGATGGCCGACGCGCTTTCCGCCGACGTTCAAACGCTGTTCAACACGCCGGCGATCCGCACCGATTTGCAGCGCCAGGGCCTGGAGCCCGTGGCGAGCACCCCCGAAGCACTGGCCGCGCGCATTCGCGATGACACCGCGTCGTGGGCCACGCTGATCCGCACGTACCACATCAGCGCGGACTAGTGGGCTAGCGAACCAGCCCGGGCGCCCAGGCGGCGCATCCCCCAAATCAATTTTCCGAGTCGTATCTGGCCGCACCCTGCGCCGTGCAGGGAGGCCTGCGGCCGTCATTTCCTGCACCAGCGAGGATAAAGCGAGGCAATCATGGACTTTGTGTTGAACGGAAAGGCGACACGCTTCGACGGCGACGGCGATACGCCGCTGCTGTGGGTGATTCGCGATGATGCCGGGCTGACCGGCACCAAGTATGGCTGCGGCATTGGCGCGTGCGGCGCCTGCACCGTGCATATCGACGGCCACGCACAGCGATCGTGCGTCGCGCCGGTGTCCAGCGTGGCGGGCCGCAGCGTGACAACGATCGAGGGTTTGTCGCCCGATCGCTCGTCGAAGGTGCAGCAAGCCTGGATCGCAAAGGACGTGCCGCAATGCGGCTACTGCCAGTCGGGCATGGTGATGGCGGTCAGCGCGCTGCTGAAGCAGAACCCGCACCCCACTGACAACGAGATCGACGCCGCAGTCAGCAACCTGTGCCGCTGCGCGACTTATCACCGCATCCGGGAGGCCGTTCATGCCGCAGCCAAGTGAGAGGTTGAGAAGCCCCGCGCGCCGCGGCTTCCTGAAGGGCAGTGCCGCGCTGGCCGGCGCGCTATGCATTCCGTTGCCGGCGCTGGCAAGCCGCACCGTCGACAGCGGCTCGCATGGCACGAACGAAATCACCGACTGGATCTGGATCGAACCCAGCGGCAAGATCACGCTCGGCCTGTCGCAATGCGAATGCGGGCAGGGTGTCTACACGGGCATGCCGCAGGTGCTTGCCGACGAGCTTGACGCAGACTGGCAGAACATCGAGGTCACGTTCGTCACCGGACGCGATGCGTACCGTACCGGCGCCGCGTATGAAGAGCCGCAGCAGTTCGTCGGCGCGTCGATGTCGGCCACGCTGTTCTACCAGCGGCTGCGCATTGCCGGTGCGCAGGCGCGTGAAGTGCTGATGATGACGGCGGCAAAGCGGCTGCAGGTGCGACCGGGCCAGTGCTACACGGACAAGGGGCGCGTCTATCACGGTGCAACCGGCCGATCGCTCGGCTACGGCGAACTGGCCGAGGAAGCATCGAAGCTGCCGCTCAACCCCACGCCGCGCCTCAAAAACGAAGCGGCTCACAAGCTGATCGGCAAGGAGCTGTTGCGCCTGGATACCCCGGCCAAGGTCGATGGATCGGCCCAGTTCGGTATCGACGTGAAGGTGCCGGACATGCTGTACGGCGCGCTGAAAATGCCGCCGACCGTCACCGGCAAGGTCACCGGCATCCGCAATGCCGATGCAGTCAAGGCGATGTCGGGCATCAAGGCCGTGGTGCAGGCGCCCGATGCGGCTATCGTCGTGGCCACCAGCTACTGGCTGGCGAAGAAGGGCGCCGACGCGCTGGAGATCGACGTCGATCCGGGTGCCGCGAAGACGCTCGACAGCGACAACATCATGGCCGCGCGCAAGGCCGCGCTCGGTGCGCAGGAAGCGGTAGTCGCCACGAAACTCGGTGAGCCGGATGCGGTGCTCGCGGCAGCCGGCAAGCTTGTCGAAGCCGACTATCACACGCCGTACATCGTGCACGCAACGATGGAGTCGGTGAACGCCACCGTGCACGTGCGCGACGATGCGATCGAGGTATGGGGGCCGATCCAGGGCCAGGACTTCGTACGCAATGCGCTGGCCAGGTTGTACAGCCGCAAGCCGGAAACGGTGATCGTGCACACCACGTTCCTTGGCGGCAGCTTCGGCCGCAAGTTCCTGCCAGACTTCGTCATTCATGCCGCGCGCGCGTCGGCTGCCGTCGGCAAGCCGGTCAAGGTGATTCGCTCGCGCGAGGACGACATCCGCCATGGCTTCTATCGCCCCGGCGTGTCGGGCCGCTTCCGCGCGGTGCTCGGCGACAAGGGCATGCCAGTGGCCATGCACGCGCGCCTGACGGGCCAGTCGCTCTACGGCGTGATCAAGGCCGAGCGCATGGCGAAGAACGGCGGCTGGGACGAGACGATGCTTGAGGCGATCTACGACTGCGTCTATCGCGTGCCAAACCTCAAGGTCGACATGATCGACGTGAAGCAGCCGATTCCGGTCAGTTTCATGCGCAGCGTGGGGTCCTCGTCGAGCATCTTCATGCTGGAGAGCTTCGTCAACGAGATGGCCGATGCGGCAGGCGTGGACCCATATCACTATCGCCGCGCGCTGCTGGCCCACAATCCGCTGGCGCTGCGCACGCTGGATGCCGCGGCGAAGGCGGCGAACTGGGATCGCAAGCCCGCCGCCAATGTCACGCGCGGGTTCACGTTCAACCTCTATACGGGCCGTGGCGAGGCGTTCCAGACCTATGTGGCGATGGCGCTGGAACTGGAGCGGGAGCGTGGGGGCAAGGCGTTTCGCGTGCGCCGCGTGGTGTGCGCGGTCGAGTGCGGCAGGTCGATCAATCCGAACCTGATCCGCGCGAATATCGAAGGCGGCATCGGCTTTGCACTGACCAACACGCTCAGGAGCGAAATCACGTTCAAGGGCGGCGTGGTGCAGCAGAGCAACTTCCACGACTATCCGCTGCTTCGGTTGGCGGAGATGCCGAAGGTGGAAGTGGTCATTGTCGATAGCGACCGCCCGCCGCAGGGCTGCGGCGAGGTGTCCCTCGGCCCCGTGGCACCTGCCGTGGCGCATGCGCTGTACCAGGCCACGAAGTCGCGGCGCCGGTCGATGCCGATTAAGCTGGAATCGTAAGCGGAATCGTGAGCGGAATCCGCCCGGGCGGCATTGCGTGCCGCCCGGGCGGTTGGAAGGTCGAGCAGTTCAGAGCAGGATCAGGCCGCGAACCCGCCGTCCACATTGAGGCTCGCGCCGGTCACGAAGCTCGATTCCGGGCCGGCCAGGTACGCCACCATGCTGGCGATCTCGTCGGGCTCGGCGTGACGTTGCAGTGCCATCAGGCCATGCAGCGACTTGGCGAAATCCGAGTCTTCCGGATTCATGTCCGTATTGACCGGGCCCGGCTGCACATTGTTGACGGTGATGCCCTTCGGTCCCAGGTCGCGCGCCATGCCTTGAACAAGCCCCTTCAGCGCGGACTTGCTCATGGCGTAGGCGGCGCCACCGGGGAACGGCATGCGGTCCGCATTGGTGCTGCCGATATTGATGATGCGGCCGCCTTCACCCATGTGAGGCAGCGCGGCCTTGGCTGCAACGAATACGGCGCGGACGTTCACGGCCAGCGTCTTGTCGAAGTCTTCCAGCGCGAACGTGTCGACCGGGCCGAGAAAAAGCACGCCGGCATTGTTCACGAGGATGTCGATCTTGCCGAAGTGGCTGGCCGCATCATCGATGGCACGCGCCACGGCGGCGGCATCGGCTGCGTCGGCCTGATAGGCCCGGGCGCGGCCACCCGCCGCCTGGATCGATTCGACCAGCGCTTGTGCCGGGGCGCCAGAGCTTTGATACGTAAAGGCCACTGCGGCGCCGTCGCGCGCCAGGCGGCGGACGATGGCGGCGCCGATGCCGCGCGATCCACCGGTGACGAAGGCAACTTTGCTGGAGAGGGCGTTCATGATCGTGTTCCTGTGTGGTTGGGAAGGTGAAATCAGTATGGTTCGGGCGATCTGCTACCGGTAGGAGCAAGTCCGTATCAACTTTTTCAACCAGTGGTATAAGCTTCCGCGCATGGAAGCGCTGAACCTGCTCGATTCGTTTATCCAGAGTGCCGAGACCGGCAGCTTTTCGGCTGCGGCGCGCCGGCTGGGCCTGACGCCAGCGGCTGTCAGCAAGAACGTGGCGCGGCTGGAGGATCATCTGGGCCTGCGGCTGTTCCAGCGCAGCACGCGGCGGCTGACGCTGACGATGGGCGGCGAGCAGTTCCTGAGCCAGGTGTCAGATCCGTTTTCGACGCTGCGCGACGCGTTCGCCAACGCGGCACAGGAAGACGGCAAGCCGGTCGGCGTGCTCAAGGTCACCATGGCCGTGGCGTTCGGGCGCGAATACCTGGTGCCGCTGCTTGGCGAGTTCCTCGAGCGCTATCCGGGCATCGTGCCTGACTGGCACTTCGAAAACCGCACCGTCGACCTGATCGCGGGTGGGTTCGATGCGGCCATTGGCGGCGGCATCGAACTGACGGAAGGCGTGGTTGCGCGCGAACTGGCGCGTACCTATGTGGTTGCCACGGCGTCGCCGGCCTACATGAAAGGCCGGGCCATGCCGCGCCATCCGGCCGATCTGGCCGGGTTCGATGGCATCGTGCGCCGTTCGGCTTCCACGGGACGTCTGCGAGTGTGGAATCTGCGCAATCAGATAGGCGAGCAGGCGCTGGCCGAAGTACGCACCCGCATGATCTTCGACGATCCCGAAGCGATGGCGCACGCCGCAACAAGCGGGTTGGGCGTTGCCCTGCTGCCAATGCCGCACGCGGCGCCATGGCTGGAGAGCGGTGCGCTGGTGCGTCTGCTGCCGGGCTGGTATGCCGACAACGGGCCGATCGTGCTCTACTATCCGAACCGCAAGCTGCTGCCGCAGAAGACGCGCGTGTTCATCGACTTCATTGCGGAATCGTTCCAGAAGAAGGGACTGGCGCACCGTTTCGACGGGCGCTGAGCTCAGAACCGTGTAGCACCTCATCCCGGAGGGCTGTATGGCAATGGCATTACGAAGAAGCTACCCGCTCCAGGCCTACGTCTGGGCGCTGTTTGGATCGCTGGTGCTGCTGGTCGGAGCGCTGACATGCGGCATCAACTACCTGATGACCAAGGCGGCGCTGGAGCGGGCGATGGCCGATACCACCGAGCGCATCAGCCGCGAGATGCTGGACAAGGCCGAGGAGATGGTGGTGCCTGCCCAGGCGGCAGTCACGCTGCTCAGCCACAGCTCCCTTGCCGATGCCGGAACGCTCGCGCAGCGGATGGCGCGCGTTGCCCTGGTGCGCGACGCACTGGGCGCATCGTCAGTCCTGCAGGCGCTTTACATGGGCTATGCCGATGGCAGCTTCTTCTACGTTCGAAAGGTCAGCGAGGATGTCGACCGCTCGATATTCCAGGCGCCGGCACGGACGGCCTATGTCATCCAGAGCATCGATCACGACGCGGGTGCGCCCAGGGGGCAATTGATCTTCCTCGATGACGACCTGAAGGAGATCAGCGCGCGTCCGGCCGAGGACTTTGCGCAACGGTTCGACCCCAGGAAGCGCCCCTGGTACATGGCGGCGATGCGGTCCGGCAAGCTGGTGCGGACCGAACCGTATCTGTTCTTCACCGAGCGCGAGGCCGGAGAGACCTTGGCAATCCCAACGCTCGCCAGGCACGCCGTGGCAGGTGCAGACTTCCGGCTGGACGCACTGGGGAAGGTGCTTGCCCGCGACAAGGCGACACCGGGGGCCGTGCTTACCCTGCTCGATGCCGCCGGTCAACTGATCGCCATTGACAGGGCGCCGCCCGATTCACTGTCCGCGCCCGACTCGCTGCAAACGGGGCTGCTGGGCAAGCCGGAGGACTATGGCCTGCCCGTTCTGACCGGGCTGGCGGCAAGGCTGGCGGCGAAAGGGGAGGCGGCGGCCGGTAACGCGCTAGTCACCGTGGACGGCAAGGCCTGGTACACCAGCATCGGGCGCCTGACGCCGGACATGAGCAATCCGCTCTACCTGGTGGCGGCGACACCGCAGGGCGAGTTGCTGCGGGATGCCGAGAAGCAGGCGGTGACGGGCATGGCCGCCACCGCGCTGGTGATCCTGCTTGCGCTGCCGGTGGTGTGGCTGCTGGCCCGCGCGGTGGCAAGGCCGCTGCGCCTCTTGACGACCGGGGCCGAGTCCATCGGCCGCTTCGACTTCGATCAGCCGTTCTTCGTCCGCTCGCCGATACGCGAGGTGAACCGGCTTGCGATCACGATGGACGAGATGCGGCACACAATCCAGCAACTGCTGACGATCATGCGGGCCGTCTCGGCCGAAAGCCGCATCGAACAGCTCTTGCCGCTGCTGCTGCGCAAGATGCTGAACACCGCAGAGGGGCAGGCGGGCGTGCTGTACCAACTGCATGACGACACCGTGCGCGCAGCCGTCGCGTTTGATGGACTGGGGCGTGACGTCGTCCAGGACATCGCGGCCACACCGTTACCGCAGGCGCTGTCGCTGATACGTTCCGCGATAGCCGAGAGCGCACCGCAGACGGGCTACGTGACAGCCGCCGACACCGCCCATGCCAACCTTGGCGTGCTGGCGTCGGTCGCACCATGCTACGTCGCGGCGATTCCGCTGATCAATCATCGGCAGGAATGTCTTGGCGTGGTGCTGGTGATGCGCGACACGCCGCTGCAGGCGGCTCAACTCGCCTTTGTCAATACACTGGCCGGCCTTTCCGCCGGCGCGCTTGAAATCCGCGAGCTGACTGCCGCCCAGCGCGACCTGTTCGATGCGTTCATCCGCCTGCTGGCCGATGCGATCGACGCCAAGAGCCCCCATACCGGCGGTCACTGCGCGCGCGTGCCGGTGCTGACCAAGATGCTTGCCAGCGCCGCCTGCAACGCAACGCATGGGCCCTACCAGTCGTTCCAGCTTACCGAGCAGCAATGGGAAGAGCTTCACGTGGCCGCGTGGCTGCATGACTGCGGCAAGGTCACCACGCCCGAGTACGTGATCGACAAGGCGACCAAGCTGGAGACGCTGTACGACAGGATTCACGAAGTGCGCATGCGTTTCGAAGTGCTCAAGCGCGACGCGGAGATCGCGTGCCTGCGCGCGATAGCCGCGGGAGAGCCCGAAGCCGCCGCGCACGCGCGGCGCGATGTCGAGCTGGAGCAGCTTGATGATGACTTCGCCTTCGTTGCCGCGTGCAACCTCGGCAACGAGTCCATGGCGCCAGAGGACATGCAGCGTCTGCAGCGCATCGCCGCGCGCACATGGACCAGGACGCTCGACGACCGCATCGGCATCTCGCAAGAGGAACTGGAACGCAAGCGCCGCGTGCCCGCCAGCGCCTTGCCGGTGCAGGAGCCGCTGCTGGCCGACCGTCCCGATCACCGGATCGCACGTGGCCCGCATGATGTCATCGCGCCGGACAATCCATGGGGCTTCAAGCGCAAGGTGCCGCAATACCTGTATGACCGTGGCGAATTGCACAACCTGACGATCTCGCGCGGCACGCTGACCGAGGAGGAGCGGTTCAAGATCGAGGACCATATCGTGCAGACGCAGATCATGCTGTCGCGCCTGCCGTTCCCCAAGCACCTGCGCAATGTGCCGGAAATCGCCGGTGGGCATCACGAGAAGATGGATGGCACTGGCTATCCGCGCGGCCTGACGCGCAACCAGATGAGTCCGCTTGCCAGGATGATGGCGATTGCCGATATCTTCGAGGCGCTGACCGCGGCCGACCGGCCGTACAAGAAGGCCAAGACGCTGTCCGAGTCGATCCGCATCATGGCCCGGCTCAAGGCCCAGCAGCATATCGACGGCGAGTTGTTCGACCTGTTCCTGACGTCCGGTGTTTATCGCGAATACGCGGCGCGCTACCTGGACCCGGAGCAGATCGACGAGGTGGTGCCGGAAGACTACGTCGGCGCCGCCTGAGTGGCGGCGTCCGCCTTCCAGCCGCCGCCAAGCGCCCGGAACAGGCCTACGCTGGCGGCAAGCTGGCGACGATGCACGGCTTCCAGCGCGCGCGCGTTGGCCAGCGTGGTGGCCTCGATCACGTTGACGTCGAGATAGCCAACGGCGCCCTTGCGGTAGCGCTCGGTGGCATGGTCCAGCGCGTGCTGCGATGCCGCGACGGCTGATTGCTGGCTTGCTGCCTCGTCCTGCAGGCCGTGGATTGCCGCGTAATTGTCCTCCACGTCCTGCACGGCCTTGAGCACCACCTCGCGATAGTCGGCGGCGCTGGCGTCGAACTGCGCGTGGGCGCTGTCCACGCCCGCCTGCCGCTTGCCGCCATCGAAGATCGTGGCCGCCAGCGCGGGGCCGATGGCCCAGAAGCGGCTCGGCGCGGTCAGCAGATCGGCAATGCCGGAACTCTCCAGCCCGCCGGTCAGGTTCAGCATCAGGCTGGGAAAGAACGCGGCCCGCGCTACGCCGATCTGCGCGTTGGCGGCGGCCACGCGGCGCTCGGCAGCGGCGATGTCCGGGCGGCGCTCAAGCAGTTCGGACGGCACCGCGGCGGGCGGCGCAGGCAGCCGTGCGGCTTCGCTGTCGACGGCCGGCGGCAGCGCGAACGTGCTGGCAGGCTCGCCCACGAGCGTGGCCAGCGCATGCAGCAACTGGGCACGGGACAGCCGCAGGTCCGCAAGCTGCGCGCGCGTGCTGTCCAACTGCGCCTGGGCCTGTGCCACGTCGCCTTCCGCAGCGATGCCGCCGCGATAGCGGTTAGTCACAAGCTGCAGCACAGAGGCGTACGCATCGACGGTGCGCTGGACCAGACCGGTTTCGCGATCAAGCGAGCGAATGCCGAAATAGTCGACGGCGACTTCGGCCTGCAGGCTCAGCCGCACCGCTGCCACGTCGTCCGCGCTGGCCTGTACGCGGGCCTGTGCGGCATCCACGCTGTTGCCGATACGGCCAAACAGATCGGGCTCCCACGATGCAGCAAGGCCAAGCAGGTAGTCCTGTGTGGTCTTGCCGGCCAGCGATTTGCCGACCACATTGGCCGATGTATGAAAGTTGGTGGCGGCGGCACCGGCGCCAACCGTCGGGAAGTACGCCGCATGCGCTGCAGCGGCCTGTGCACGCGCATCGTGCAACAGTGCCACGGCGCGGCGCAACGTCTGGTTCGTGACGTCGACACGGCCGACCAATGCGTCGAGCTGCGGGTCGCCATAGGCGTGCCACCAGTCCGGCGTCACGGCGACCGTAGACGGCGAGCCTTCGCGATAGGCCGCAGGCATGTCGATAGGCGGCGGCTGGTAGACGGGCGCCAGCGAGCATCCGGCCAACGTCAGCGCTGCCAGCGCTGTCAGTGTGGCCAGCAGGCCTGCGGCAAGCGGCTTCTTGATGGTGCTCATGCGCCCGCTCCCTGCGCCGCAACCACGCGCACGGCGGTGCCGGCCACGAGCCCGTCGCCGGGATTGGTGACCACCGCATCGCCAGCATCGACGCCGCTCAGCACCTCCACATGCGAGCCAAAGTCGCGGCCCAGCGCAATGCGCTTGATCGCAAGCTTCCCGTCCGCGCCGACCACGGCCACGCTGGGGCCCTGCGGCCGGAACAGTAGCGTGCTGGCGGGCAGGTCTAGCCCGGCGTGCGCGCTGTCGGCGTCCAGATGGACCTCCGCATAGGCGCCGGGCAGGATATGTCCGCCGCTGCTGTCCACATCAAGCTCGACGCGCAGCGTGCGCGTTACGGGGTCGATGGCGCCTGCCGTGCGCGTCACCGTGGCCGGATAGCGTTGCCCCGGCGACTGCGGCAAGGTCAGCCACGCCTGCGTGCCCGGGGCCACCTTCGCGCTCACGTCCTGCGGCACCTGCGCATAGACGCGCAGGCGGTTGCCGGCTGACAGGTGGAACAACTCGCGGCCTTGCGTGGTGCCGCTGCCCGCATCGACGAGCGCACCCGCATCGACATTGCGTGCGGTGATCACGCCATCGAACGGTGCGCGGATCTGTGTGTACGAGGCCATCTGCGCGAGGCGCGAGGTGTTCGACCGGGCCGCGGCCAGCAACGCCGCCTTGGCCCGCATGTCCGCCACCTTCTGGTCGGTCTCCTGCTGTGCGACGGAGTTGGTGGCCTGCAGATCCTGCCAGCGATCGGCAGTGCTCTTTGCCAGCGCGTAATTGGCAGCGGCCGTGGCTTCATCGGCGCGTGCCTGGCGCAACTGGTCGGCCAGTTCGGGGGCATCGATCTCGGCCAGCAACTGCCCCGCTTTGACCGTGGCGCCAATGTCGAAGTACCAGCGCCGCAGATAGCCATTGACGCGTGAATGGATGGCCGCATCCTGATAGGCGCGCACATCGCCGGGCAGCGCGATGTCGTGCACGGCTGCTGCCGGGCGAGGATGCACCACGCTGACAATCGGGCTCATGGCGTCGGCGGTACGCTGTTGCAGCGCCTCGCGGCCCTGCAGGCGCGGGACGATGCCGGCCGTCAGCGCGGCCGCCACGACGACACCCGTTGTCAGCAGAACGAGCCTGCGTGGCTTGTGTGGTTTGTGGTGAGGCCGCGTGCGGGTCGTGGTGTCGATGCCGGGATCGAGATCGGCTTGGGTCATGCCAGACCTTCCTGATGCGTGGATGGTGTGTCGAAGGACGTGCCCCGGCTGGCGCGCGACGCCATCCAGCCGTGCAGCACACTGAAGAAAACCGGGACCAGTACCAGCGTGGCGACCGTACCGAAGCCCAGTCCGCCGATCACGGTGCGGCCGAGCGGGGCGTTTTGCGCGCCTGCGCTGCCCGCGCCTAGCGCCATCGGCACCATGCCGAACAGCATGGCCAGCGCGGTCATCAGCACCGGACGGAAGCGGCCGAAGCCAGCTTCGTATGCGGCCGCAACAGGCGACGCGCCTTCTGCCAGCACTTCGCGTGCGCGGCTGACCACAAGGATGCTGTTGGCGGTGGAGATGCCCACGCACATGATGGCGCCCGTCAGCGCCGGCACGCTGATCGTGGTGTGGGTGGCAAACAGCAGCCATGCCATGCCCGAAAGCGCCACGGGCAATGCGCCGACGATGGCGAGCGGGTCCAGCCATGACTGGAAGTTCACCACCATCAGCAGGTAGACCAGGACGATCGCAGCGGCCAGGCCGGTGATCAGGCCAGTGAACGACGCATGCATGGTCTGCACCTGTCCGCGCACCACGATCTCCGAGCCGCGCGGCAGGTCCTTGCGGACGCCGTCCACGATGCGCTGGATATCGCCGGCCACCGCGCCAAGGTCGCGTCCGCGCACTGACCCGAACAGGTCGAGAACCGGCTGCACGTTGTAGTGCGACACCACGCCCTGCTGGCTGGAACGGGCCACGCTGCCGAACTGGCCAAGCTGGCCCGCGCCGCCCTGCGCGGACGTTTGCGCGCCCAGGCCAAGCGGAATGTTCGACAGCGTCTGCAGCGAGTCCATCGCATACTGGGGCACAGACACCATCAGCGGATAGCTCACGCCGTTCTTCGGATTGAGCCAGAAATTCGGCGACGTCTGGCCGCTGCCGGACAGCGCAACCAGCAGGTTCTGTGCAACGTCACGTTGTGACATCCCGGCCTGCATGGCGCGCGTACGGTCGACGTTCACGGTCAGGGCCGGCTGGTCGTCGGGCTGCTGCAGGTGCAGGTCGGTCAGGCCTGGTACTGCAGCGAGTTCGCGCAGCAGCCGGTTGGCCACCGCACGATTGCCGTTGAGATCGTTGCCGACGATCTGCACGTCGATCGGCGCGGGCAGGCCGAAGTTCAGGATCTGGCTGACCATGTCCGCGGGCAAGAACGAAAAGCTCACGCCGGGAAACGCCTTGGGCAGCGTGGCATCCAGCCGGTCTACCAGTGCCGATGAGCTGCCCGCATCGGGCTTCAGCGATACCAGTATCTCCGCGTCGCCAGTGCCAATCGGCAGCGCGGAATCGTAGGTCAGGTTGATGCCGCTGACCGGCAGGCCGATGTTGTCGACAATGCCGGCCACGTTGGCAGGGCCGATCACGCGGCGAATCTCCGCCTCCACCTGATCGGCCACGCGCGCGGTTTCCTCGATCCGCGTGCCCGTGCGTGCGCGCATGTGAATGCGTATCTCGCCGCTGTCGATGGTGGGGAAGAAGTCCTGACCCAGGAAAGGCACCAGCGCGAGCGACGCCACGCAGGCGATGGCGAAGATCGCCATGGTCCGGCGCGGCGAGGCCAGCGCGGCAGACAGCACGGCAGCGTAGGCGTTGCGAACTTGCTCGAAGCGATGCTCGAAGCCGGCGTGAACGCTGGCGAACCAGCGACCGGCGCGGCCATGTCCCTTGCGCTCGCCGCGCAGCAGATAGTGCGCCAGCGTGGGGATCAACGTGCGAGACAGGAAATAGGACGCCAGCATGGCAAACACCACGGCCTCGGCCATCGGCACGAACAGGTAGCGCGCCACGCCGCTCAACAGGAACATCGGCAGGAACACGATGCAGATGCAGAGCGTGGATACCAGTGTTGGCAGTGCGATCTGTGCCGAACCATCGAGAATTGCCTGCTCCAGCGGCTTGCCGGATTCACGATGATGGGTGATGTTCTCGATGGCCACGGTGGCATCGTCCACCAGCACCCCAACCGCCAGCGCCAGGCCGCCGAGCGTCATGATGTTGAGCGTCTCGCCCAGAGCGGACAGCGCGATCAGCGCGGCCAGCACCGATAGCGGGATCGTGATGGCGATGATCAGCGTCGATCGCCAGCTTCCCAGGAACAGCAGGATCATCGTGGCGGTCAGGCAGGCTGCAATCAGCGCTTCGTGCAGCACGCCGTCGATGGCCGATGTCACGAACACCGATTGGTCCGAGATCGGCTGTACGTGCAGCGAACTGGGCAGGCCCGCCGTCACCTGCGGCAGCAGCGCCTTGATCTGGGCGATGATCGACAGCGTCGAGGCATTGCCGCTCTTCTCGATTTCCAGCAGCGCGGCGCGCTTGCCGTCGCGGCGCACGACGTTGGTCTGCGGGGCGTATCCGTCGCGCACCTGCGCTACGTCGCGCACGTAGACCGTGCCGTCCGGCCCACTGCGTATCGGCAGGTCGTTGAGCGCGGCCACGGTCTTTGTGCTGCCGTTCAGGTCCACACGGTATTCCAGCGCGCCGATCTTGGCGGTGCCGCCCGGCAGCGTCAGGTTCTGCGCGTTGATCGCGTTGACCACGTCGATCGGCGCCAGCCCGCGCGCCTGCAGCGCCGGCACATTGAGATCGACCATGATCTGGCGCACCTTGCCGCCATACGGCAGCGGAATCGAGGCGCCCTGCACCGTGGCCAGCTGCGTGCGGATAAAGCTGTTGCCAAGGTCATATAGTTCCTGCTCGGGCAGCTTGTCGCTGCCTAGCGCCAGCCGCAGGATCGGCACGGTCGAGGCGTTATAGCTCAGCACCAGTGGCGGCGTGGTGCCGGGCGGCATCATCCGCAGCATGGACTGCGCGCCCGACGAGGTCTGGGCAATCGCGCGATTGATGTCGGCGCCGGGGTGAAAGAACACCTTGATGACGGCCACGCCGGCCAGCGATTGCGACTCGATGTGCTCGATATCGTCGACGCTGTTGGTCAGCGACCGCTCGTAGCCGGTGACGATGCGCTGCGCCATGTCCTGGGCCGACAGCCCGTTGTAGGTCCAGACGATACTGACCACCGGGATATCGATCGACGGAAAGATATCGGTGGGCGTGCGCAGGACGGCCACCGGGCCGCCAAGCAGCAACAGTATCGCCAGGACGATGAAGGTATAGGGCCGCCGCAGGGCGAGCCTGACAATCCACATGCTTTTCTCCCCGGACGCGCGCCGACGCACGTCCTCTGATGCATTGCATGGCGGGATTCTAAAAAGCCACCCCCGTGTCCAACGGGGACAAAATGATTACAGTGTTGTCATCCAATGTGCCGTGGCCGGCAGCTATCATCCGGACACGGACGCCCGGGGTGGCGTGCGGTGGCGGGGGACTGGACCATGAAGATTCTGGTGATCGAAGACGAGCCCAAGACGGGCGAATACCTGCGCCGCGGTCTGACCGAGTCGGCCTTCGTGGTGGATCTCGCCGTGACCGGCAAAGAGGGGCTGCATCAGGCCATCGAGCAGGACTACGACCTGGTTATTCTCGACGTCATGCTGCCGGCCATGAATGGCTGGGACGTGATGAAGCAGTTGCGCGAACGCAAGGACACGCCGGTGCTGTTCCTGACGGCGCGCGACGAGGTGGAAGACCGCGTGCGCGGCCTGGAACTTGGCGGCGACGATTACCTGGTCAAGCCGTTTGCATTCGTGGAGCTGCTGGCGCGCGTGCGCACACTGCTGCGGCGTGGCCCGGTGCGCGAGGCCGAGCATATCGAGATCGAGGATATGGAGATCGACCTGATCCGTCATCGCGTCGTGCGGGCGGGCCAGCGCATCGATCTGACCCCGCGCGAGTTTGCGCTTCTGCATTTCCTGGCAAGGCGCCACGGCGAGGTGCTGAGCCGCACGCAGATTGCCTCCCATGTCTGGGACATGAACTTCGATAGCGACACCAACGTCGTCGACGTAGCCATCCGCCGCCTGCGCGCCAAGATGGACGACCGCTTCGCGCCGAAGCTGATCCACAGCGTGCGCGGCATTGGGTACGTGCTGGAGAGCCGGCAATCGTGATCCGCAGCAAGTCCCTGACCGCGCGCCTTGCACTGGCCTTTGCGCTGATCGCCGGCTGCGCGTTCGCGGGGGTCGGCCTGTATCTCTATCGGGCCCTGGCGATGCAGATTGTCGAGCGTGACGACGCCGAGTTGCTGCGCAAGGCGGCGCGGGCCCGCAGCGAACTGATGGAGCTTGCCGCGTTGCCCCCCACGGGCCGTGCCGGTGAAGACCATTGGCAAGATATTCGCGGCGTGGTGATGGGCAATGACGAGTTCGGGCTGCGCGTGCGCACCGCCGAAGGCGCGCTGCTTGCCAGCGCGGGCGCCGATCCGGGGACGATACCCGCGCTTGTACCACTGGCACCTGCCGCATCGCTCGATACGTCGGTCATCAGTGCGTGGAGCAAGGGCCCCGATGCCGTCCCTGTACACGGCCTGGCCATGCTCGCGCGAATTGGTGCTGGGCCAGCGACGGCGCATATCGAGCTCTATCAGGTGGCGGCGTCGCGCGTGGCGCTGCTGCGCGCGTATCGCGTAAAGCTGATCGTGGCCGCCTGCCTTGGCGCGCTCGGTGCGGGCCTGCTTGGCTACGCGGCATTGCATGCCGGCATGGCGCCGCTGCGGCGCATTGCGGCGGGCACGCAGACCGTGACCTTCACGAGCGGCGCGCTGCCGGTGGACCCCGCCAGGCTGCCCGCCGAACTCCACGAGCTGGCGCTGGCGCTGCAGGCAATGATCGACCGTTTGCGCGAGCGTTATGAACGGCTGTCGCAGTTTTCGGCCGACCTTGCGCATGATTTCCGCACGCCGATCGGCAACCTGCTTGGACAGACGCAGGTTGCGCTGTCTAGCGAGCGATCGGTGGACGAGTACCAGGCGCTGCTGGCCTCCAACGTGGAAGAGTACGAGCGCCTGTCGCGCATGATCGAGAACATGCTGTTCCTGGCCCGCGCGGACAATGCGCGCGTGGCGCTGCATGTTGCGGAGCTCGACCTGCACGATGAACTGTCACGCCAGGCCGACTATTTCGAGTTGCTGGCCGATGCGCGCGGGATTGCCATCCACGTTTCAGCCAGTGGCAAGGTCAGGGCCGATGCAACGCTGCTGCGCCGCGCGGTGGGCAATCTGCTTTCCAATGCGGTGCGCTATGCGCCCGAGGGCGCCGTGATCGAGTTGTCCGGCCGGCAGGTTGCGGAGGCCGCCGAGATCGCGGTGTCGAACCCGGGGCCCGGCATCGCGGCCGAACTGCTGCCGCGCCTGTTCGACCGCTTCTTCCGGGGCGACCCCGCACGCGCGAACTCCGGGGAGTCATCTGGCATTGGCCTGGCCATCGTCAAGACGATCATGGACCTGCACCATGGCTCGGTGCAGGTGGAATCGGTGCCGGGGCAGCGGACTACGTTCCGGCTGCGGTTCTCGGGCAGGGCGGTGGCGGGATAGGCCACGGCCGATATCTCCGGCGGCATCGTCTATGCTCAGAAGGTTTCCCGGGGTTTCCGGGTTTCCGGGGTAGTCGAGTCAGGAGGGCCTGGCAAATGAGCAGCGAAAGAATCGAGATTCCCGGCAGCCAGGGCGGCCAGCTTTCAGGCCGACTGGAACTGCCGGATGGCCCGGTGCGCGCCAGCGCGCTGTTCGCCCACTGCTTCACATGCGGCAAGGACAGCCTGGCCGCCACACGCATTGCCCGCGCGCTGAACGCGCACGGCATCGCCGTGCTGCGTTTCGACTTCACCGGTATCGGGGCCAGCGAGGGGGACTTCGCCAGCACCAACTTTTCCTCCAATCTTGCGGACCTCGTGGCGGTGGCCGCGTACATGCGCTCTCGCGGCATGGCGCCCATGCTGCTGATCGGACACAGCCTTGGCGGTGCGGCCGTGCTTGGCATGGCCCGGCAGGTGCCGGAGGTGCGCGCGGTGGTGACAATCGCCGCGCCAAGCGATCCGCGCCATGTGCTGGGTCTGCTGGGCGATGACGTGGAGCGAATCCGGGCGGAGGGCGAACTTGACGTGAAGCTTGCCGGCCGGCCATTCCGCATGACGCGCCAGTTTGTGGACGATGTCTCGGACCATTCACTGAGCCATGAGATCGCCAATCTGAACCGGCCGCTGCTGGTGCTGCAATCGCCCACCGACGATACGGTCGGGGTGGAGAATGGCCTGGCGATTTTTGGCGCCGCAGCGCAGCCCAAGAGCTACGTCGCGCTCGAAGGCGCCGATCATCTGCTGCAGAATCGCGTGGCTGCCGCCTATGCGGCGGAGATGATCGCTGCGTGGTCGCAGCACTATCTGCCGGTGCAGGAGGAGGCCGAAGCGGCGCCATCGCTCGATCCCGGTGTGGTGGAGGTGCAGGAGCGTCACAAGGGCCGCTATCAGCAAACCATTCGCGTCGGCCAGCATGAACTGGTTGGCGATGAGCCCACATCGGTCGGCGGCGATGATGCCGGTCCGAACCCCTACGAGTTCCTGCTGGCGGCGCTCGGCGCGTGCACGTCGATGACATTGCGCATGTATGCCGAACGTAAGGCGCTGCCGCTGGAGCACGTGTCCGTACAGCTTCGCCATGAAAAGGTCCACGCCAGGGATTGCGCGGACTGCGAGGACAAGGGCGCCCTGATCGACCGGATGGAACGCAGGATCAGCCTGGGCGGACCGCTCTCCGCCGAGCAGCGCGAGGCACTGCTGGCCATTGCGAACAAGTGCCCGGTGCATCGCACGCTGGAATCGGCGGTTCGCATTGACACATCAGCGGTGTGAGGCGACGGGTTTCAAAACGCGGCTGCGTGCGGTGTCGAAGGCCTCGCCTTCTTCCACCAGCCATGCTTCCACCTCTGCCACTTGCGTGGTCGGACCGTGCGGGCAGATGAAGCGATAGGACGCCTCGCTGCGCGCGTGGATGCCCCAGAGATCGATCAACCGGCCAGATTCGATGGCTTCGAGAATCAGGGCAGTACGCCCGATCGCCACGCCCTGTCCGGCCAGTGCGGCATTGAGCGCCAGTTGCGAAAGATTGAAGCGCTGGCCCTCGGCCGTGTCCGGCAGGCTCACGCCGGCGTGGCGCAGCCAGCAGTTCCATTCGTCGAATTCTCCCGCGCCGTCCCACGGGCTCACGTCGTGGAGCAGCATGCTGGCGCGCAGGCCGCCGGGGGTGTGCAGCTCCGGGTGCGCCGCCAGATAAGCGGGGCTGGCCACGGGAATCAGCCATTCTTCAAGGAACACCCGCGCCTTCAGGTCCTGATAACCGCCGGGGTCGAAACGCACGGCGGCCTCGGTGCCATCCCGCAGCATGCGCGAGCGGTCGAGTGCGTGGAACTCGCCGTACACGCGCAGACCGATGTCGGGGTGCTGCTGGAAGAAGTTGCCAAGCCGGGGCGTTAGCCAGACCATCGCGAACGACGGCGAGCAGGAGAGCGCGATCGGGTGCCGGTCGCGGGGCTTGCGCAACTGCGTCAGCGTGCCTTCGATGGCCTGGAATGACTCGCGCAGGACAAAGCGCAACCGTTCGCCTTCCGGTGTCAGCACCAGCGCACGCGGCGTGCGCAGGAACAGGGGGCGGCCGAGCCATTGCTCGAGTTGCTTGACCTGTTGGCTGACCGCACCCTGCGTGACGCAAAGTTCCGCTGCCGCCTGGGTGAAGCTGCAATGACGCGCCGCTGCCTCAAAACAGCGCAGCCAGCCCAATAGTGATGCGGAAAGCGTGTTTGCCATTAGTCAGACTAATACGTGGATCAGTACAAATCGTTTGTCACAGCCCGGCAACACGACAAGAATTGACCCATCCCAATCGATGCCTGGCGCAGCATGATCTCCGATTCCACCGTTACTTCCTCAGCGGCTTCCTCATTTTCAGCACTGCTGCACGACCTTCGGGCCGCAGGGCCGGTGCTCTGGATCAATCCGCAGCGCAGTGGGGAGGCAGCCGTTCAGACCGTCGTGGATGGTCGCGGCATTAGTCTAGCTGATGTGGAGGCGGCGCAGGCGCGCTTCGTGCGCTTTGCGCCGCTGCTGGCGAAGCTGTTTCCGGAGCTTGCCGCAAGCGGCGGCGCCATCGAGTCGCCGCTGGTGGCGGCGCCGGGCATGCAGCGTGCGCTCGGGATGCCGCCCGGGGCGGGCAGCCTGTGGATCAAGTGCGATCACAGCCTGCCAGTGGCCGGATCGATCAAGGCGCGTGGCGGCATCCACGAAGTCCTGGAGTTTGCGGAGTCGCTGGCGCTGGAACATGGTCTGGTGACGCCTGATGGCGACTATGGCGACTATGCCGCGCTGGCCGATGCGCCGGCGCGTGCGCTGTTCGGCCGCTATCAGGTAGCGGTGGGTTCCACTGGCAATCTGGGATTGAGCATCGGTGTGATGGCATCGGCGCTGGGATTTCGCGCCGCCGTGCACATGTCGGCGGATGCCAAGGCGTGGAAGAAGGCCAGGCTGCGGGCGCGCGGCGTGGAGGTGGTGGAGCACGCGGGCGACTATGCGTCGGCGGTGGATGCGGGGCGCCGCGACGCCGCGGCCGATCCGTACTGCTATTTCGTCGATGACGAACGATCGTTGTCGCTGATGCTTGGCTACAGCGCTGCTGCACCGCATCTGAAAGCGCAGTTCGCCGCAGCGGGTGTGAGCGTGGATGCGGAACATCCACTGTTTGTCTACGTGCCGTGCGGGGTGGGCGGCGCCCCTGCAGGGATCGCCTTTGGATTGCGGCAGTACTACGGGCCGCACGTCCACACATTCTTTGTCGAGCCGACCCAGTCACCGTGCTTCCTGGTCGAGATGCTGTCCCCGGGCGCTTCGGTCTATGACTTCGGTCTGACCAACCGTACCGAGGCCGATGGCCTGGCAGTGCCGCAGGCATCCGAGTTGGCCGCCGAGGCGATGCGTCTGCTGCTGAGCGGCGTTTGCACCGTGCTGGACGATACGCTGTTCCTCGACCTGCACCGCCTGCGTGAGTCGGAGGGTTTGCAGATCGAGCCATCCGCTGCCGCGGGCTTCAGCGGCCCCGGCATGCTGATGCGCACCGACGCGGGCCGCGCGTACCTGAAGCAGCACGGACTCGAAGGCGTCATGCCCCGCGCGACGCACCTGGTCTGGACCACGGGTGGCCTGTTCGTCCCGCCCGACGAGTACGCCCGTTTTGCCGAACGTGGCGCGGCGCTTGCCGCGACCGTCTGATTTGATCGATTGCATCGTACGGAGCTTCACCATGACTTGTTCGTTTTTCAGGTTCGCCCGGGTTGGACTGGCATGCGGTCTCGCGCTCGGCGGCAGTGCGGCGATGGCGGATACCTTTCCGTCCAAGCCGATCCAGCTTGTGATCCCGTTCCCGCCGGGCGGCGCCACCGATGTCATCGGGCGCCTGGTCGGCAAGAAGCTCGGCGACAAACTCGGCCAGACCGTGGTGATAGACAATCGTCCGGGGGCAGGCACGATCGTTGGCGCCAGCTACGTCGCCAAGGCCACGCCGGATGGATACACGCTGCTGGCCAGCTCCGGCACCACGTTCACGGTCAATCCGGCGATTCACGCCAAGCTGCCGTACGATCCCGTCAAGAGCTTCGAGCCGATTGGCTTTACTGCCCGCACGGGCCTGATCCTGCTGGCCAACAAGGATGTGCCGGTCAACAACCTCAAGCAGTTCGTGGCCGCCATGCGGGCGGCGCCCGGCAAGTACTCGTACGGATCGTTCGGCACGGGCACCACGGCGCAGTTCGCGGGGGAAATGCTGTTCAATCTCGCGGGTGTCAAGCTGCTGCACGTGCCATACAAGGGCAGTTCACCGGCAATGACCGACCTGATCGGCGGACAGATTCCGTTCTCGATCGACACGGTGGCGGCGGCGATTCCACAGGTGAAAGCCGGCAAGGTCAAGGCGATAGCGGTAACCACGGCGAAGCGCTCGATGCTGTTGCCCGATGTGCCGACTGCAGCAGAATCCGGCTTCCCCGGCATCGATGCGGACACCTGGCTTGCCGTGGTGGCGCCGCGCGGCCTGCCGGCCGACGTCAGGCAGAAGCTTGAACGCGCACTGGCTGACGTGATGGCCGATCCCGACACGCGCAAGCAGTTGCTGGCCGCCGGGTTCGAGCCGCTCGACGGCAACGGGGCTGCGGTTGCCGCGCAGATTGCCAAAGAACTGCCGCTGATGCGCGCCACGGCGCAGCGCGCCAACATCACGGCCGAATGATCGGGGGATCGATATATGGATGCCAAGGCAGCATTGGTTGCGCACTCGGCGGTGGAACTGCGCCGCATGATCGGCAGCAAGGAGATATCGCCGGTTGAACTGCTCGACGCGTGCATCGCGCGGATTGAGCGCGTCAACCCGTTCCTGAACGCGATAACTGCCACATGTTTCGAACGGGCGCGCGATGAAGCACGGGCCGCCGAACGCGCCGTGCTCGATGGCAGGCCGCTTGGCCTGCTGCACGGCTTGCCGCTCGGCGTAAAGGACCTGGAAGCCACGGCAGGCCTGCTGACGACTTATGGTTCGCCGCTGTACCGCGACAATGTGCCGGCCGAAGACAACGTGCTGGTGGCGCGCCTGCGCGCGGCCGGCGCGATCGTGGCGGGCAAGACCAATATTCCCGAAATGGGCGCCGGGGCGAATTCACGCAATGCCGTGTGGGGCGCCACGGGCAATCCGTTCGATCCCAATCTCAATGCGGGCGGGTCTTCGGGCGGCTCCGCGGCAGCGCTGGCGGCGGATCTGCTGCCGGTCTGTACCGGCTCCGATACCGGCGGTTCGTTACGCATTCCGGCCGCCAAGTGCGGCGTGGTGGGATTTCGTCCGTCACCCGGCGTGGTGCCAAGTTCGCGCAAGCTGCTTGGCTGGACGCCGATCTCGGTGGTCGGGCCGATGGGCCGCACCGTGGCCGACGCCTGCCTGCAACTGGCAGCCTCGGCAGGGGTGTCCGCCGGAGATCCGCTGACCTATCCGCTCGATCCGCTATCGTTCCTGACGCCGCTGCCCGTGGACCTGGGCAGCCTGCGGGTTTGCTACACCGAGGACTTCGGCTGCTGCGACGTTGACGACGGTATCCGCGACACGTTCCGCAAGAAGATCGCGGCGATGCGCCACCTGTTCCGCAGTTGCGACGAGATGCGGATCGACCTGGGCGATGTGCACCGCTGCTTCGACGTACTGCGCGCGGAGAGCTTCGTCGCGGGTATGCGCGAGGCTTACGAGCGCGATCCGTCGCAGCTTGGGCCGAACACGCGTGCCAATTACGAGATGGGTGCGCGCATGTCACTGCTGGACAGCGCGTGGGCGCAGGCCGAGCAGACCCGCATCCTGCAGCGCTTCCAGCAGATTTACCGCGACTACGACGTGATCCTTTCGCCAACCACGCCGGTGTCGCCGTTCCCGTGGACATCGCTGTACGCGGAGTCGATCAACGGCGTGAGGCAGGAGAACTACTATCGCTGGCTGTCGCTGACCTACGTCGTGACGCTGACCACGCATCCGGCGCTGTCGCTGCCGTGCGGGCGCGACCATGCCAACATGCCGTTCGGATTGCAGATCGTCGGCGGGTTCCGCAAGGACCATGAAACGCTCGGCGTGGCGCATGCGATGGAGCAGGCGTTTGCGGCAATCCCGGCGTTGCGCCGGCCGCTGCCCGATCTGGACGCGCTGAAGCCGGCCGAACCGGCCCTGACATCGATCGTGACGGCACCACCCGTGCTGGACGCGAAGGTGAAGTCTGGCGGCGAGGCTTCCGCGGTTTAGGGGTACAAGCCGGATAGAGGCTATATTCCTGCAGCCGGTCAATTCCATTGAGTGGAATTGACCGGCTGCATCAGGCCAGCCTTCGGCCTACTCTGCTGTCAGCGTCATCACAACACTGACAGGAGACACCCGTGGCTACCCTTACATCCCGGGCGACGCGATGGCTGGCGGCATTCGCCATCCCTTGCGCCGTACTTGCTTCGATTTCCCCATCAGATGCGCATGCGGCTTATCCCGACAAGCCGATCCGCATCGTCGTGCCATTCTCGCCGGGTGGCGGTACCGACCTGATCGCGCGGGCGATGGGCATGGCAATGGCCCAGGACCTCGGCCAGCCCGTGGTGATCGACAACCGCCCGGGCGCCGGCACGATCATCGGCACCGACAACGTGGCCAAGAGCGCGCCGGACGGCTACACGCTCGTGATGGCGACGTTCGCACACGCGGTGAATCCCAGCCTGCAGCCAAAACTGCCCTATGAGACCGACAAGGCCTTCGCGCCTGTGGTGCTCGTCGGGCGCTCGCCCAACGTGCTGGTGGTGCGGGCCAACAGCCCATACAAGTCCGTTCAGGATGTGATTCATGCGGCGAAGGCCAGGCCGGGCCAAATCTCGTTCGCGTCGCAAGGCCCCGGCACATCGGCGCATCTGGCCGGTGAGTTGTTCAAGAGCCTGGCCGGGGTCGATCTCAATCACATTCCCTACAAGGGCGCCGGGCCCGCCATCACCGACCTGCTCGGCGGACAGGTGGACCTGATGTTCGCCACGGCGTCGGCCGTCGGCAACCTGCTTGAATCCGGCAAGCTGCGCGCGCTCGGCGTGACCACCGCACAACGCTCGACGAGCGCCGACCTGGCCAAGGTGCCAACCATCGCGGAAAGCGGCGTGCCGGGCTATGTGGCCGAGAGCTGGTACGCGTTGTTCGTGCCGGCCGGCACGCCGGCGCCGGTGATCGCGCGGCTGAATGCCGCTGCGAAGAAAGCCGTGACCGCCGAGGCATTTCGCAAGCGGGCCGAATCGGAGGGGCTGATCGTCAGCCCCGGCTCGCCCGAAGAGCTTGGCCGCTACGTGCGTGGCGAGGAAGCGCGCTGGGGCAAGGTCGTCAAGGACGCAAAGATCACCCTGAACTGAACATCATCGCATCACCGATATTTCCAACATGAACGAATACTCCCTGATTCAACTCGACGTGCGTGACGGCGTTGCCGTACTGACGCTGAACCGTCCCGAGAAGCGCAACGCCATCAGCGATGACATGCGCACCGAACTGATCGACGCACTGGAGCGTGTGACGGCCGATCGCGAGATCCGGGCGCTGGTGCTGACCGGCAACGGCAAGGGCTTCTGCGCAGGCGGCGACGTGGCCGGCATGCAGCGCCGCATGGACGCGCCGCCGGGCGAGGTGGGCTTCAATGGCTGGACGCGCCAGCAGCGTGTGCATCATTCGGTGGCGTTGCTGCACGGCATGCCAAAGCCCGTGATCGCCGCGGTCAACGGCGGTGCGAACGGGCTGGGCGCGGATCTGGCAATGGCCTGCGATTTCGTGATCGCCTCGGCGTCGGCCAGCTTCACGTGGTCCTACATCCATCGCGGACTGATTCCCGATGGCGGCGGTATGTACTTCCTGCCGCGCCGTACCAGCCTGGCCACGGCGAAGGAACTGATCTTCAGCGGCCGCAAGGTGGAAGCCGACGAGGCGCTGAAACTCGGCATTGCCGACCGGCTCAGCACATCGCCAGATACGCTGCTGACCGAGGCCGTGACGTGGGCGGCCGAGCTGTCTAAGGGCTCGGCGACGGCACTTGCGCTAGGTAAAACCATCCTGAACCAGACCTTCGAGCTGACTGCCGACCAGGTATTCGCGCAGGGCAGCCAGGCCCAGGGCATCTGCTATACGAGCAGCGAACACCGGGAGTCGGTCCTGGCGTTCCTGGCCAAGGCCGCGGTGGCGAAGGGCTGAGACATCATGACCACTTCTTCCCATGCCCTGGCGACTGATGCGACCGATGCCGTCGATGCCATCTCGCGCCTGGTCAGGCCGCGCAGCGTGGCCGTGATCGGCGCTTCCGCCGATCCGAACAAGACCGCCGGCCGTCCGGTGTCCTACCTGACCCGACACGGGTTTGACGGCGCAATTTATCCGGTGAACCCGAAGGTCGATGCGATCGGCGGCATCCGCTGCTATCCAGATATCGGTTCGCTGCCCGAGGTGCCCGATGTCGGCATCGTGCTGCTTGGCGCCGAGCGCGCACATGTGGCCGTGCGCGAACTCGCCGCACGCGGCACCGGGGCGGCTATCGTGCTGGCAAGCGGCTACACCGAAACCGGTGCCGAGGGCGCGCGTCGTCAGGCGGAGCTGATCGAGGCGGCCGGCAGCATGCGCCTGCTTGGGCCGAACACGATCGGCCTGGTCAACCTGACCGATCGCATCCCGCTCTCCGCAAGCGGTGCGCTGGAGATGGACCATTTCCCGGCCGGCAGCATCGGCGTGGTCTCGCAAAGCGGGGGCATCCTCGGGGCGCTGCTGTCGCGGGCAGCGGCGCGCGGCATCGGCCTGTCCAAGCTGATCTCGACCAGTAACGAGGCGGACCTCGACCTGGCAGATTTCATTGCGTACCTGGCCGACGACCCGGCCACGCGCGTGATCGCGCTGTACGTGGAAAGCGTGCGCGATCCCGCCAGGTTCCGGTCCGCCGCGCTGAAGGCGGCCGCTGCGGGCAAGCCGGTGGTGGCGTTCAAGATCGGCCGCTCGGAGGCCGGGGCGCGCGCGGCCGTGTCGCACACGGGGGCCATGGCCGGCGCCGATCGCATGTATGACGCGCTGTTCCGGCAGGTGGGCGTGATCCGCGCGCAGACATTCTCGGACCTGATCGATATACCGGCGGCGTTGGCCACGCGACGTTCGCTGCACGGCAAACGTGTGGCAGTGCTGACCTCCACGGGCGGCGCGGGCACGCTCGTCTCCGATGCGCTGGGCGTGTCCGGTTTCGAAACACCGCCACCAGACGACGCTACGGCCGCAAAGCTGCGGGCGCTGCAGACCGGCGATCATGCCGCACTCGATCGCAATCCGATCGACGTCACGTTGGCGGGCCTGCAGCCCGATCTGCTGCGCGGCGCGATCCGGGCGCTGCTGGCCAGCCCAAGCTACGACGCAGTGGCGATCATCGTCGGCTCCTCCGGCCTGGCGATGCCCGGCCTGATGGCCGACGCGATCCACGACTGCCTGCCCGAGAGCGACAAGCCGGTACTGGCCTATGTGAGCCCGCACGCACCGCAGGTGGCCGCGGTGCTCAACCAGCGCGGCGTGCCGGCATTCAGCGCGCCGGAGAGTTGCGCGGTGGCGTTTGGCGCGATGCTGGCGGCGGCCCGGCCCGTGCCGACCGTCGTGGCAGCGCCGCTGCAGCATGATGTCGATACATCGGATATCGCACCCGGATCGCTCGACGAGGCTGCCGCCAAGGCACTGTTCGCGCGCTTCGGTGTGCCCGGTGTGCGCGAGTCGATCGTTGCAGATACGGCGCAAGCCATTGCTGCCGCACAGGATCTGGGCGATCGCGTGGTGCTGAAGATGCTGTCGTCGACGGTGACGCACAAGAGCGACGTCGGCGGCGTCGCGGTCAACGTCGCGCCGGACGACATCGCCATGCGGCTCGACGCGATGCGCAGCAACGTGCTGCGGCATACCGGCAGCGCTCCCGAACGGTACCTCGTTCAGGAAATGGTGAGCGGCGGCGTCGAGATGATCGTCGGCATGCACCGTGATGCGCTTGGCACCGCAATTCTGCTGGGCATGGGCGGCGTCACCGCGGAACTGTTCCAGGACACCACCATGCGACTGTTGCCGCCTTCCGGCGGGCTGACGCGCGACGAAGCGTTGTCGATGATCAGGGAACTGAAGACATGGCCGCTGCTCGATGGCTATCGCGGGCGACCGAAAGGCGACGTGGACGCGCTGGCGGATGCTATCGTGGCGTTCTCGTCGATGACCGCGGCCTTGGGTCCACGGCTGGTCGAGGCGGAAATCAACCCGTTGTTCGTGCTGCCTGCCGGCCAAGGGGTGCGGGCGGCAGACGGTGTGGCAGTGATAGGAACGTAAAAAGGAGGCAGGGTGGACGTGTGCGCAGCGGATGCCGTAACGGCGCGGGAGAGTGATGCTCTTGTGAGGCGGCTGGCGGGGCTGGGGCGCTTCGGTGCGTCGATGGACATGCTCACCGGGTCCTGAATCGATGGATTCAAACGATGCGAACATCCGGGCGCGTGGCCGCCCGGAAGGCACCCAGGCCAACCGTTCGCTCGAACGCGGCATCGAGATCCTGCGCGCGTTCCGGCCCGGCTCCGAGGTGCTTGGCAATGGCGAGCTTGCCGAGCGCACCGGCCTGGCGCGCTCGACGGTCAGCCGGCTGACGCAAAGCCTGGTCGAATCCGGTTTCCTGCAATACGACGCGGCCTTGCGTGCCTACCGGCTGGGCGCGCCGGTCTTGAGCCTTGCTCACGCCATGCGTGGCGGCTCCACCGTGCTGCAGGTGGCGGCGCCCTTGATGCGGGAACTGGCGCAGGCAGAGCATCTCAACGTCGGCCTGGCAATGGCGGACCGCGACGAAATGGTCTATCTGGAATCGATCCGCTACAGCCGCAAGGTGTCATTGCGTACCGTGGTGGCGGGGCAGCGCGTGCCAATGGCACTCACATCGCTTGGCCGCGCGTGGCTGGCCGTGGCGCCCGAGCCGGAGCGTGACGCGCTGATGACGCATTTTTCGGGGCGCTTCGCGCACTGGCAGGAACTCGAGGCGCAGATTCACGCGGCCGTGGCACACGTGCAGCGCCATGGATGGTGCATCGCAAGCTGGCAGCCGGAGGTCATGGCGATGTCCACGCCGTTGCAGCTTGGCCACTTTCCCGTGCATGTGCTGAACGTCAGCCTGTCCACCCGGGCCTCGATCCGGGAAGCATCACGAGAACTGGCGCCGCATTTGATGAAGCTGGCCGCCGATATCGGCGCGGCGTTTCAGGCAGCCCAGCCGGAAGCGTCATAGTCGCCGAAGCAACGCCGGGTACTTCGGGCGCTACCGCCCCCGCTCGCCCCAGCGATCTGCGTCTTGCGATCTCGCGCCACTGCAGGCCGCTCAGGCGTGGCTCTCGCGCAACATCATGAACCGCACGCTGTCTGTGCGCATCTCTGCGCAAGCCACGGCCTGCGGAAACAGCGGCTGGCACAGGCGCGTCAGCACATTGCCCGGTGGCATTTCCACGGCCAGCCGCATATCGCATGCGCGCGCCAGCAGCATCGTCTCGTGCCAGCGGACGGGCCGCGCCATGTTGTGCGCCAGATCGTCGGCGATGCGTGCCGGGTCCCGCAGTTCGCGTGCCGCACTGGCGCTGAAATAGCGCAGTGACGGGCGGCGTACCGTTACGGCGCTAATCGCTTCCGCCAGCAATGCGGCGGCTGTGTCGAGCAGCGGGCAATGCGATGGCACGGCAATCGCCACGCGTTGCGCGGCACGCGCACCCGCCGCGATTGCCCGCTCGGAGACGCTTGCCATGGCTTGCTCCGATCCGGCAATCACGAGCTGGTCGTCGGCGTTGTAGTTGGCCACGTAGACCGGCACGTCCGGCGCGCGCACTGCATCGACGATGGCTTCCAGCGCGCCGCGTTCGAGACCGAGGATGGCGGTCATGCCATAGCCAGCGGGGAAAGCCTCTTCCATCAGCCTGCCGCGTAGTGCGACGAGCCGCACGGCATCGTCGAACCGCAACGCACCGGCCACCACGGCCGCTGCGTACGCACCGATCGACAGCCCGGCCACGCCATCGGCGTGCATGGTGTCGCCATCGCCGTTGTCGAGCAGATGGCGCGCACTGGCCACACCGGCAACCAGCAGGCACAGTTGCACGGCCACGGTGGAGGCAAGGCGTTCCGCGTGATCGAGCCGCAGAACGTTGTGGCCGAGCACGTCGCTGGCTTCTGCCAGCGTGCGGGTGACGATAGGGTGGTCGGGCAGCGCGTGCAGCATCCCGGCGCGCTGTGCCCCCTGGCCCGGAAACGTCAGCAGCGTGGCCATGGCGCCTGCCAGGGGTCGTCGCACAGAACGGGGCCCGCGTCGGTCTTGAGCAGTACGCGTCCCCTTGTGCGTAGCCGTTCGCGCAGCGCAAACGCGCCGTGCGGCGTGGCGATCTGGATGTCGAGTCGTACTTCCGGTGTGTCAGTCAGCGCGGCCATCTTTTCCATGTCCGCCTGTGACAGGGGCTTCGGTGCCGCAACCAGCATGTCGATATCGCTCTGCACATGGAGCACGTCGATACCTGAAGCCAGCGTGAAGCCCACGGCGCCGGTGATGCCCCACGGGAGATGCAGCGTGCCAAGCTGCGCGGCGATGCGGTCCAGCGCGTGTAGGGCCGGGATCTCGTCGCGGCGCGGATGCAGGCGCCAGAAACCTTGCCCCGCGATCTCGAACGGTGAGACGACCGACGCGCACTGGTCCGCGTGGAGCCATGCGGCGTGGCGTTGCTCGCGTTGTTTTCCGCGCAGGCCCACCGGAATGCGGCTGCCTTGGCGGCAATCGCGTCTGACCACAACCGGTGCCTGCGCAAGCCAATCCGCGTTGGCCCAATCGGGCAGCGCGCCCGTGGCGACGAACGCCGCCGGGTCGCGCAGCCAGATCAGGTCGTGCGGCTGGGGGCGTTGCATGGCATCAGCCTTGCCACTGGCTGGCCAGCACGGCGCGCACCCGGCGCGATGCACTACGGTTCTCTCCGCCCAGGCGGCCGCGCAGGTCGCGATGCGGGTCCGCGTCGATATCGGCCAGCGCATCGCACAGCACAGCCTGCACGGCGGAAACATCGGCGGGCGTCGGCGCCGCTGCATGCTGAACCGGAATGGTTCGCCACAGCAGGCCGAGTGTCGCGTAGCTGTCGATGTCGTAGGCCATCGGCGGCACTGTGGCGGCGAACGCTTCCAGTTCTTCCACGCTGCGCAGCGTGATGCGTGCCGCAGCTTCTTTGCCCATCGCGTGCACCAGCACGCCGGGGTCGGCCAGCGCCAGTATCCGGTTGGCCTGATAGCCGTGCGCCAGAAACGCGCCGGACATGGCCTTGCCCACCAGCAGCGCGATCACCGGGTGCCCTTGCAGGCGCGCCGAGGCGTACGCTGCCGCCGCACTGGCCAGTGCCTGATGGATGCCGAAAGCCTCTTCGCGGCGGCCATAGGCCTGACTCGGCGTATCGACGATGGCGATGATGGCGCGCTTGACGGGAGCGTCCCGGTCGGCGTCGATGGCCTCATGCACTGCCTGGGCCAGCGACCAGCCTTCCTGCAGCCCAACTTCGCCGTTGCGTGCACGCGGGAAGGCACTGTTGGCATCGGGCACGACGGCGATCAGACGGGCTGCACGTCCGCCCGTTTCGATGTCGACAACCTGCACCGACGCCGGAAAGCCGGGCAGGCGCGGCGCGTTGCCGCCGAGCACGGCAAGCCAGGCTTTGCCACGGCCGGACTCGTGGGTATCGCTCATGGCTGCTCTCCGAATAGTTGGCGCACCGTTTCCGGGGTGGGCTGCTTGCTGGCGTCGTACTTCGCAAGATGGCGCAGGTAATCGGCGTAGCGTTCGCTGCGATTCAACGGGCTGGGTGGCTGCGCGGCCAGTTCGGCGACCACGTCGCGGATGGCTGCAACGTCGTCATCGGCAAAGCGGTCCGCCAGCCCCGTGGCAAGGCGTTGCTCGCCGCCGGTAAAACTCCAGATGAAGGGGCGGTCACGCGAGTCGTACTCGCCAATACCCGCTTCCTGTTCGATCACGGCAGGGCCATTCAGACCGAGCCGCGCCTCGCGTGTGACCACCAGTGCGCTGCACAGGCCCGCCGCAATCGACATGCCGCCAAAGCAGCCAACCTGCCCGGCAATCACGCCGATCACCGGCTGGTAGCGGCGCAGATCGACGATTGCCGCGTGGACTTCGGCGATCGATGCCAGACCGAGGTTGGCCTCCTGCAGCCGGACGCCGCCGGTCTCGAACAGGATCACGGCGCGCGTCGGCACGCCCCGGCGATTGTCCTCGGCCGCCAGTTCCAGCGCGCCGGCAATCTTGGCGCCGCCGACTTCCCCAAGGCTGCCGCCCTGGAATGCGCCTTCGATGGCGAGGACAACGGCCGGGTGGCCGTCGATGCTCCCCTTGGCGACGATCACGCCGTCATCGCCCTGCGGCACCACGCCCTGCCGTGCCAGCCACGGCGAGGTCAGGCCATCGAACGGGCCCGCCAGTTCGCGGAAGGTGCCAGGGTCCAACAGTGCGCGTGCGCGAGCGCGTGCGCCGAGTTCGACAAAACTCTCGCGGGACAGCAATGCGGCTCGGCTCATGGTTGCTCCTTGCCTTCGTCAAGGTCCGCAGGCGAACCGAGCGCCTCGAACGCCTCGGCCAGCCGCATGCCGACCACGCCCGGCGTGGCGCCAAAATCGTGAATGCGGATGCGCATGGCCGCGCGTGGCTCCGCGCTGAACACTCGCGTCAGTTGCGCGTCCCAGACGCGGCCGTAGCCGTTGACCGAGGTCGTGACGTCGATCGATGTCTTGCCGGCTTCGCCCGGTTCGATCATCACTTCCAGATCGCCGGAGCCCACCACGCCCACCAGCACGCGGCGGCTGGCCGGTTCACTGGCGGCATATTCGAATCTGAGCTGTTCCATCAGGACTCTCCTGGTTGCGCGGCGGATAGCCGGTCGAGGAATAGGGTGGCGGCCAGCAGGTCCGCCGCGCCGCCCGGCGACGCCTGGCGGAGCCGCATCGAGGTTTCGAGTTCGTGCAGGCGGCGGCGCCCGGCCAGCGTGCCGATGCCGCCAGCGTCTAGCACCGCCTCTGCACCGGCCTGCACATCTGCAAGTCCATCGCGGCCAGCGCGCGCCAGCACGCAGGTATCGTCAAGCTGCGCCATGATCGCCAGCAACGCGTTGACCCGTGCCGTGGGCTCCGCATCGCCACGTGCGCGGCTGGCGCGCAGGGCCGGCAGGCCGACACCGATCACATGCGGAAAGCACGCTTCGGCCTGCCCGCGCGCGCCGCCCACGCCGAACGCGTGGCGTGCCAGTTCGCCCTTGTTGCCGGTATGGGCGGGACGGTGCCGATCGGGCAGCCGGGCGATAACGCCCGCGATCTGCGCAATGGCGTTGGCGCCGCGGCTCTTGCCGAGCCAACCGGCGGCGCCGGCCAGCAGCCCGAGCGCCCAGATCGCGCCGCGATGCGTATTGATACCGCCGCTGGCTTGCAGCATCGCCGCTTCGGTCTCCCGGCCCAGCGCGCCGAGCCGCTCGCGCAGCGATGCGTCGATACGCGTGGCCGCCTGGCCGGCGCGGGCCATCGCCACGAAGCCATCGCGCAGGCTGTGCGCGGAATCGATCATCAGCCGCAGGGACATGTCCGGGTGCGCGCCGTTGCCGCGCCCATCGACAAGACCGGGCTTCGGGGTCAGCGTCGCTTCGTCGATCAGGACGGCCACGGCAAGCTCGCCGATGGTCTCGGCGATGGCTTCGCCGTTGCTGTGCGTTCGCGCATCGCTACGCGCAAGTGTTGCGAGCGCGCCCATCACCAGCTCCGGAAACGTGCCGGCGGCGTGTAGAGCCCTCCGGACCATTCAACAAGATCGGCCATGCTCTTGGCCGCCAGCAGCGAGCGCGTGGCATCGCCGCGATGCACGCCGAGATCCTCCGGCAGCGCGATGAGGCCGTCGCTGCGCATCTGGCGCGTCGTGGCCGGGTCGTGCCGCATGCCGATTGGCGTGACACCGGCGACGGCCGCAATCATGCGGCGGCGCTCTTCGAGCGAGCGTGCCTTGTAGAGATAGGCGATGCCTTCTTCCGTCAGCACGTGCGTGACGTCGTCGCCATAGATCATGACCGGCGCCAGCGGCATGCCGCTATCCTTGGCCACCTGCACCGCGTCCATCGATTCGACGAACGTGGGTTTGCCGCCAGCCTGGAACGTCTCCACCATCTGCACCACAAGCTTGCGGCCACGCGCGAGCGGGTCGTCGGTCTCGATCAGGTCGAGCCAGGCGGGGGTGGCGTGACGGCGGCCTCCGGGGTTGTGGCCCATGTTGGGCGCGCCGCCGAAACCGGACAGCCTGCCGCGCGTGACCGTGGACGAGTGGCCGTCGCCGTCGATCTGCAGCGTCGAGCCGATAAACAGGTCCACCGCGTACTGACCGGCAAGCTGGCACAGTGCACGGTTCGAGCGCATCGATCCGTCGCTGCCGGTGAAGAAGACGTCGGGGCGCGCCGCCACGTAGTCTTCCATGCCAAGCTCGCTGCCGAAGCTGTGCACGCTTTCGACCCAGCCCGATTCGATCGCCGGGATCAGCGTTGGATGCGGGTTGAGCGTCCAGTACTTGCAGATCTTCCCCTTCAGGCCAAGCTGTTCGCCGTAGGTTGGCAGGATCAGCTCGATCGCGGCGGTGTTGAAGCCGATGCCGTGGTTCAGGGACTGCACGTTGTGGCGCTCGTAGATGCCACGGATCGCCATCATGGCCATCAGGATGTGCACCGGCTTGATCAGCCGGGGGTCGCGCGTGAACAGCGGTTCGCAGAAGAATGGCTTGTCGGACTCCACTACGTAGTCGATCCAGGAGCCGGGAATATCGACACGCGGCAAGTCCTTCGGGTCGTCGACGATTTCGTTGACCTGCGCGATCACGATGCCGTCGCGGAACGCCGCCGCCTCTATCAGCGCGGGAGAGTCCTCGGTACTCGGGCCGGTATAGAGGTTGCCGTCACGGTCGGCCTTGTACGCCGCGGTCAGCACGACGTGCGGCGTCAGGTCGACATAGAGCCGTGCGTAGAGCTCGATATAGGTGTGGATCGCGCCAACCTCCATCAGCCCGTCTTCCAGGAACTGGGAGATCCGCACGCTCTGGGCGCCCGCGTAGGCGAAGTCGAGCTTGCGTGCGATGCCGCGCTCGAACAGATCCAGATGTTCCACCCGGCTCACGCTCGGGATGATCAGGTGCAGGTCGTGCAGCCGGGAAGGATCGGCATCCGCCAGCGAGCGGGAGAGGAAGTCTGCCTGCTTCTGGTTGTTGCCTTCCAGCACCACGCGGTCGCCCGGTGCGGTGATCGTTTCCAGGAAGGACACGATATCTGCCGTGGGAATCACCTTGCCCGTGGCGATCTTCGCGCCCAAGGCCTGGCGGCGCCGCTTTTCGGTGCGGCGCGTGTCCCACTGTCGTTCCGGTATCGGGTTCAGCATGACGTCTCCGGTGTGCGTCGGTCGATACGGGAAAGATAGGCGGGGTGGCGGGGCCGAACAATCAACACTGGCGTCGGACCGTTACGCCACGCGTAACTAACCTTGCCGCCACGATTAACAGGAGCGTAACGATCGGGAAGCGGAGTTGATTGATGGCGGAGCCGCCGCTTCCTACAGTCGTTCTGCAAAGCGCCGTGCCGCCCAAGCACCGGCGCATCAAACTACAAAACCCGCACCATCAAGGAGACAACCATGATCATCTACGGAACCGCGCTGCTTGCGCTCTGCCATCTGATTGGCCTGTACCTGGGCGACCTGCTCGGCGTGGCGATTGGCGTCAAGGCCAATGTTGGCGGGGTCGGCATCGCCATGCTGTTGCTGATCTCGATCCGGCTGTACCTGCATGACCGCGGGCTGATGCCCAAGGAGACCGAGGCCGGGGTGGCCTTCTGGGGCTCGATGTATATCCCGGTGGTGGTGGCGATGGCGGCACAGCAGAACGTGGTTGCCGCATTGCGCGGCGGGCCGGTGGCGGTGATCGCGGCGGTGCTGGCGGTGCTGGCTTCTGGATGCTGCATCGCGCTGTTGAGCCGCACCGGCGATCATGAGCCGTTGCCGCCGCTGCCAGCCGAAACGGCTGCCCGTACCTGAGCCCGGGGGAGACTGCCATGACGATCGCACCGACCCTCATGTTCCAGAAAGTGCTCGAACACAATGCCCTGGTCACGGCTTTTGCCACCGTCGGCATTGTGATGTGGGTGTCCTCGCAACTGTCGCGCCGGCTGACAAAAGGGCGCCTGCACGCCTCGGCCATCGCCATCATGATCGGCCTTGGGCTGGCTTACTACGGTGGCTTGTCCACCGGCAAGGAAAGCGGGCTGGCCGATTTTTCGCTGTTCTCGGGTATCGGGCTGATGGGCGGTGCAATGCTGCGCGACTTCGCCATCGTGGCCACCGCGTTCGAGGTGCAGGTGCGCGAAGCGCGCAAGGCCGGGCTGGTGGGGGCCGTGTCGCTGCTGCTTGGTACCGTGATTCCGTTTGTCGTCGGGGCGACGGTGGCGCGCGCGTTCGGCTATAGCGACGCGGTCAGCATGACGACGATTGGCGCGGGCGCGGTGACCTATATCGTGGGTCCGGTAACGGGCGCCGCACTGGGCGCCAGCTCGGACGTGATTGCGCTGTCGATTGCCACGGGCCTGATCAAGGCGATCATCGTGATGGTGGGCACGCCGCTCGCCGCGGGCTTCCTGGGGCTGAACAACCCGCGCGCCGCGATGGTGTTCGGCGGACTTGCGGGAACGGTCAGTGGCGTGTCGGCCGGTCTGGCGGCCACCGACCGGCGGCTGGTGCCGTACGGCGCACTGGTGGCCACGTTCCACACGGGGCTGGGCTGCCTGCTGGGGCCGTCAGTGCTGTACCTTGCCACCCGGGCGCTGGTTGGCTGATCGGCTGCTCGGCTGCTCGGCTAGTTGGTTGATACTGGCCGGGCCCTGCGTCAGAGGGCGGTCTTGTCGCCGGTCTGCGTCAGCATGCGGCAGACCGCGGCAAGGGCCAGCAGGTTCGGGTCGCGCTCGCGCCGGCGCAGGAAGCTCAGTCCGATCGTCTGCTTCATGTCGTACTCGGCTGTCAGCGGAATGAACGCGACGTTGCGCGCGAATACGTCACGCACGCGGCCGGGCAGCAGCGAATAGCCGATGCCGCCACCGACCAGGTTCATCAGCGAGAAGATGTCGCCGACCTTCATCACCACATTGGGCGTGAAGTCGGCAATGCGGAACGCCTCGGCAAAGCCGCTCGATGTCACGAAGCCGTCGCCGAGCGAGACGAACGGTTCGTCGCGGCACTGGCGCAAATCGACGGCATCCATGCGGGCGTAGTGCGAATCGGCCGGGGCGGCGAAGAAGATGTCGTCCTCGAACATCGCGATCGATTCGATATCGCTGCATGATTCCGGCAGGCCCATCAGCGTGGCGTCGATTGTCCCCTGGCGCAGCTTGTCGAGCAGATCGGCGTTCGAGCCGAGCACCAGTTCCGTCTGCAGTTCAGGGCGCCGCATCTTGATGCCGATGACCACCTGCGGCACCGTGCGGATCGTCAGCGAATACAGCGAGCCAATCTTGAGCTGATCGGCCGAATAGCCGGCGGCCTCGCGCGTCATGCGGATGCCGTCGGACATGGTCTTGATTACGTCGCGCGCCACATCGGCCAGCACGTGGGCGGCCTCGGTCGGCAGCAGGTTGCGCCCCTCGTGCCGGAACAGCGCGCAGCGCAACCCTTCCTCCAGCGAATGCAGCGCGCGGTGCACGCTTACCGTGCTGACGTCCAGCGCTTCGGCGGCCTTCGCCAGGTTGCCCGTCTCCATGAAGGCCAGCAGCGCCTCGAGTTTGCGGAACGTGATGTCTTCGCTGATGCGGTCTGGCATGGGGGCGGCGGTAAAAGCAGACAGGCCACGATCTTCGCATATCGTGGCCTGTGCTGTCCTGACTCCTGACGCGGTGAAGGGCTACTGCTGGAGTTGCCAGCCTGCCTGCTTTACCTCCTGATGCTGCATGCGCAGGTTCTCGGTGGTGGTGCCCTTGCCGTCTGGCGCCCAGCCCGGGGGCATGACCAGGTACGCGGCGGCGTGCCAGAGTTTCCCGGCGGAGGCGATGTCGCGGCCCAGGCCGATCCAGTGTTCGAACTGGTTCACGATCGGGTTGCTTGTGGTGCTCGGGTGGACCAGGCCGTAGCGGCACGGTTCGTCGGCGCGTTCTTCCACATAGGTGCCGAACATGCGGTCGAAGATGATCAGCACACCGCCGTAGTTGGCATCGAGGTAATCGATGTTCGAAGCGTGGTGCACGCGGTGGGCGGACGGCGTGTTGAACACATATTCGAGCCAGCCGAGCTTGGGCATCCAGTCGTTATGAAGCCAGAACTGGTAGAGCAGGTTCAGCGACAGCGTGGCCAGCACCACTTCCGGGCGCACGCCAAGCAGGACTAGCGGCGCGAAGAACACCGCGCTGCCGGTCAGCTTGCCGGTCCAGCCAAGACGGTAGGCGGATGTCAGCGTGAGCTGGTTGGGCGAATGGTGCACCGCGTGCGTGGCCCAGAAGAAGCGGACGCGGTGCGCCGCGCGGTGGTACCAGTAGTAGCAGAACTCCTGGCCGACAAAGAGCAGGAACACGGCAAGCGCGCTGTTCAGCGTGACCGTGAACAGGCGGTGATCCCAGGCGAACGCAAAGACGGGCGCGGCCAGCGACAGCGGCAGCATCACGGACAGCTTGCGGCCGGCCAGATCGGCCAGTGACAGCCAGACCTCGTTCCACGAGAACGGTTTGACGCTGTCGCGGCGCTTGCGCCAGAGGACGAGTGCCTCGATCAGCGATATGGTCACGACGAACGCGGTGACGTACATCGCGAACTTTCCGGTAATGAGCATGGTTAGCCTCGGTGAAATCTGTTCGGGTAGCGCGGTTGGGCCGCGTCGGTGAGGCAACTCTAGCGGCCGGCCGTCAGGGAATCCATTAGGGAATTATTTCGCGCGATGTCACCCGGCTGGCCTTGACATTTGCCGACATGATTTCCGGGGCGACGCGCGAAATCCCCCGTCCTATAGTTCGGCCCGTCAGCACGCCGCGGCGTGTTGCGACGCAACAGATCGAAAGGACATCACGATGGCTTCACGCACGCTGATTGCAGCTACCGGATCGCTGCTCCTGCTTTTCAACGCCTCCGCGTTCGCCGCCTGGACCGGCCACGGAACCGCTTATACGGCACATGGCACGTACAACGGTGCCCACTATGCGTCCTGCGGCGGCGGAAGCTGCACACACGCCGGCGGCGTGGCCGGGCCCTACGGCGGCCTGGCCACCAATACCGGCACGGTCACCCGCACCGCGCCCGGACAATTTTCGAACGCGGGAACGGCCACGGGCCCGAATGGCCGCTCGGTGCAGCACGACGGCAGCACCAGTTGCGCGGGGGGTACCTGCTCGCATAGCGGCGATATGACCGGATCGGGCGGCCGCAGCGCAACAACCGATGGCAGCGTCACGCGCGAAGCGCCGGGGCAGTACACGTCGTCGGACTCGGTGACGGCCGCCAATGGCAATACCTACAACCACTCGGCATCGACAGCGTGCGCCGGCAACACCTGCAACCGGTCCGGCACCGTAACCGGCAGCAACGGCGGGACGGTCACCCACGCAGGCAGCGCGACGCAGGTGTCGTCGGGCGTGGTCACTACCGGTGGCGGCACGACGGTCGTACACGGCGGCACGGTGACAACGGGCAGCACGGTCGTGGTGGGCGCTGCGCCAGTGGCGTATGTGCCGCCGCCACCACCGGTGACGGTCGTGGCCGCAGTGCCTCCCGCAACGCCGGTCGCGCCGCCGCCCCCGCCGCCCGGCGTTGTCTATGTCGCGCCGCCGGCTCCCGCCGTGGTGGTTACGACCAAGGCGCCGCCGCCGGTCTATATCGCGCCGCGCCCTGTTTATGTTGCGGCGCCGCGTCCGGTGGTGTGGGTGCCGGCCCATTGGGTTGGCCGCGTCTACGTGCCCGCGCACTGGGCATGACACGCATCGATCCACGCATTGATTTCCATTCCTTGAATCCCACGGAGTTCATCATGAAGAAGATGATTGCAGTACTTATCTTGTGTATTGTTTCGGCAGGTGCAAGCGCGCAGAGCCGGTTGATGGCCATGGGTGGCGGAGGTGGCGGCGGTGACCGCATCGAACGCGCCGAAGCCGCTGAGCAGCAATTGCAGGCACGCTTCGCCAATGCCAACACCACGCACGACGGCAAGCTGACGCGTGCCCAGGCCGCCGCCGGCATGCCGATGGTGGCGAAGCATTTCGACGAGATCGATACGCAGCGCGCCGGCTACCTGACGCTGCCGCAGATCGAGGCGTTCATGGCGCAGCGAATGATGTCGCGTTGATGATGTCGCACTGATGCCTCGGAACAGAACCGGAGAAGACACGGCATGGAGCAGGCTAACCGGATAATCGTGCTCGATGACGAGGCCGAGCTGCGCAACATGCTGCAGCGATTCCTGACCGGGCACGGCTTTAACGTGCGCGCGGTGGCGGACGGCAAGCAGCTCAATCGCTACCTGCAGCGCGAGCCCTATGACCTGCTCGTGCTCGACCTGATGATGGAGCCCGAGGATGGCCTCAGTGTCTGCCGGCGGCTGCGTGCCGAAGGCCAGACGCTCCCGATACTGATGCTGACGGCCAAGGGCGACCCTGCCGATCGCGTGGTGGGACTGGACACCGGCGCGGACGATTACCTGGCCAAGCCGTTCCTGCCCGATGAACTGGTGGCGCGCATCCGCGCTTTGCTGCGCCGCCAGAAGATCGCGTCGGGCGACCCCACCGTGACTTCGCAGACGCTGAGCTTTGGCGAGTTCCGCTTCGACGTTGGCAAGCAGGTCCTGACGCGCGCAGGCGAGCCCGTGGAAGTGCACTCGGCGCAGATGCTGCTGCTGCAGGCGCTTGGCGCATCGCCAAACCGGGCGGTCAGCCGCGAGAACCTGCTGGCCCGTGCGCGTGGCCGTGACCATGACGCGCTCGATCGCAGCATCGACGTGCAGATCCTGCGGCTGCGGCAGATTGTTGAGGAAGACCCATCCAAACCGCGCTTCATCAAGACGGTCTGGGGTGTGGGCTACATGCTGGTGGCAGGCGTGGAAGCATGAGGGGCGCGATGCGGATTGCACTGCCTCGCTCGTTGCTGGCCCGCAATATCGCGCTGCTGGTGGCGCTGGTTGCATTTACGCAGGCATGTTCACTGATCGTGCTGCTGCATTTTGTGCAGCGCCCGCGCGTGGAGCGCGCGGCGGCCGTGTTCTCGCACTACGTGAAGATGCTCGACGGCGTGATGGCGGCCATGCCGGCGGAAGAGGGCAGGGCTGCCGTGGCGCGTCTGGGCGGCCAGGCGCAGGCTCCCGAAGATGACGGCACGGACATGCCGGCCCTGCATCCGTTTCGCACCTGGCAGCGAGACGTGTTCATGCGCGGGCTGCAGCGGCACTTGCCTCCGGATATGCCGGTGAAATGGCAGGACAGCGGCGACAACGAGCGGCTGTGGATTCGCATCCACGCTTCCGGCGCGCCCACGTGGGTTGCCTTGCCGATGACTGCCGATGCACAGGCAAGCGGCATCACGGCCGCAATCGCGCTGTCCGCGGCGCTCGGCCTGCTGGCGGCGTTGACTGGGTATCTGATCCAGCGCCATATCAACCGGCCGCTGCAGGACCTGGCGCGTGCTGCACTGCACGTCAGCGCAGGAGAAACGCCACCGCCGCTGCCCACCAATGGCCCGACCGAGATCGCGCAGGTCAGCAGCGCGTTCAACCGGATGACAGACGCGCTGCAGCAGGCGGAGAAGACGCGCGCGCTGATGCTGGCCGGTGTCTCGCACGACATCCGCACACCGCTGACCAAGCTGCGCCTGGCCATGGCGATGGCGCTGCCGCGCGGCACGGACGACGCATTCGTGGCGTCGGTCGAGGGCTATCTCGATCACATCGACACGATTCTCCAGCAGTTCATGGACTACGCCGGCAGCGGCGAGCGCGAGGTGCCGCAGCCGGGCGACCTCAACGCGCTCGTGCGCCAACTGGCCTCGGACTTTGCCGGACTCGGGCATGAGTTCGAACTCGACCTGGGCGATCTGCCACCGGTTTCGTACCGGCCGACGAGCATGTTGCGCCTGCTGATGAACCTGATGCAGAACGCGATCAACTACGGGCGCACGGGACTGATGGTGCGCACGTGGGCGGCAGGCGGTGCCGCGCACGTCGCGGTTTGCGATCGCGGCATCGGTATCAGCGTGGCGGAACTCGAACAGCTTCGCGCGCCGTTCAGCCGAGGCGACAACGCGCGCGGGCACTCGGGCGGCACGGGGCTTGGGCTGGCCATTGTCGAGCGCATCGCGCGCCTGCACGGCGGCTCGCTGGCTTTCCGCCCGCGCGAGGGCGGCGGGCTGGAAGTGCTGGTGTCGCTGCCGGCCTGACATCGAATGAAATAGTTCTTGCCTGGCCTGTTGCACGGCTGCATCCAATACTGGGTCTGCCGGCGCCGGAATCGCGGCGCCACGGCAACCAACCGCTCAGGACTTCGACATGCAGACCGTTTTTCAATCGCTCCCGCGCCACGCCAAACACCTGACCATCGCCGCATTTGCGGCGACGTCGATGCTGATGGCGGGCTGTGCTTCCGCAACCACGATGATCTCCGATGTGCCCGTGCCAGTGGCCGCTGCCGTGGCCCATGCCCCGGCTGACGTGGTCTATGTGCGCGGGTTCGATGCGAGCGCGGATCAGGTCAAGGTCGACGACAACCTGATGCACCGCGTCAAGGCCATGGCCTCTGGCCAGTCCGCAGCGCCCACGCCGGGCAAGACCGCCAGCGAGGCACGCAACACGGTGGCCGACGAGATCGTGCAGGCACTGCGGGCCAAGGGTCTCAACGCCGTGCGTATCGACGGCCCGGTGCCGGCCGATGCGAATGCGCTGATCGTCGAGGGCCGTTTCGACAAGATCGATGAAGGCAAGGCACGCCGCCGGATGCTGATTGGCCTTGGCGCGGGCAAGAGCGATGTGTCGGCATCGGTGCAGGTGCTTTATCAGCCTGCGCACGGCACGCCGGTCCCTGTGACGCTGTTCCAGACCAGTGCCGATAGCGGCCATATGCCGGGCATTGCCGAAACCGCGGGCGTGGGGGCCGCCGCCGGCGTTGTGACGAGTGCTGCCGCGATTGGCGCCGGCGTGCATGGTGCTTCGGAAGTGAAGCGCGACAGCATCACCGCGGAAGCGAAGCGTGTGGGCGATGCCGTCGCGGAGCAGGTGGTGGCCGTGGTAGCAAAGCTGTCGAAGACGGCCTGAACGGACCTGAACAGGCCTGAGCAGGCCTGAGCAGGCCAGGGCGGCGCGGAGTGTCGATAACGGTACAGCGCTAAATATCGTCTATGTCGGGTGTCGCCAAGTAGCCAGATGGCTGGCCGCTACTTCCTTTTCTTCTGCTGATGCATCAGATACATTGGAATTTTCGCGATTTGGCCAAAATGCCATGAAACACTACACCTGCGAAAACTTCCACCTGACACAAAGCATCGGATTCCATCTGAACAAGGCACGCAACACGGTGTTGATGGAGATGGATGCCGCACTGCGCCCGCTCGGCATCACGGGCCAGCAGATGGGTATCCTGCTTTCGCTGATGCGGGGCATGGCCAACACGCCCTTCGAGATCAGCAAGGCGCTTGGCATCGATACGGGCCTGATGACGCGCATGCTGGACAAGCTTGAGAGCCGGGGGCTGCTGGTGCGCCAGCGCAGCGTCGAGGATCGGCGCGTGATTCACCTGGTCCTGACCGAGACGGGCAGGGAGGTAGCCGACCGTATCCCCGAGATCGCGCCGGAAGTGCTCAACGACCGGTTGCGCAATTTCTCCACCGAGGAGTTCAACGAGTTCCTGCGGCTGCTGCGCAAGTTCGCTGGCGCGGAGTGAGGGCACTTAACCGCTCACATGTAATCGGTTACATCACTTTATCGCTCATATATGAGCGATAAAGTGATCATGCGGCGTGCGCCAAGTTGCTTTCGCCCTGCCTGGCGCGCGCCACGCACTCAACCCGCTCTAATCGAGCAACCGCGCCAGCGCCGCAGGCAGCCCTGCATTGGGTTTGCGCGGCGGGCGCATGAAACTACCCTCCTGTGCGCTGCCGGCCTGCAGTGCCACGAGCGATTCGCAGTGCCGTACGGCGCTGCTGACGCCATCGACCACCGGCACCGGAATGCGGCCCTTGAGCGAGCGAGCCAGCCCGGCCAGCGGTGCGCCGGCAACGATGATCACGTCCGCGCCATCCTCGCGTACCGCCTGTAGCGCCAGTTCCTCCAGCCGTGCGGCATGGTCCTCCTGCACGCTGCCGATATCGCGCAGCGGTTCCTGGAGAGAGCGGATGCTGGCCAGACGGTCCAGCAGCCCATTGGCGGCCACGCATTCGCGATACCACGCCTGGATGCGGTGCGAGATCGCGATGATCGAGAAGCGCTGGCCCAGCAGGCACGCGCTGGCCAGTGCGGCTTCGGTCATGCCCACCACGGGCACGTCGAACAACTCCTTCATGCCGGCCAGGCCCGGGTCGCCAAACGCTGCGACGATCAGGCCATCGAAATTGCCGGCATGCTCGGCGGCGGCGCAGGCGGTGGCGTAGCCGCCAACCAGCGCTTCGAAGCGCGTTTCGATATAGGCCACGCCAAACGGGGCGGTCGCCATCGTGATGTTGGTGTCCGCAGCCGCCGTGCGGCGGGCTTCCGCTTGAATCAGGTCGGTCACCGATTCACTGATGTTCGGATTGACGATAAGCAGGTTCATGGCGCTTCAGATCTCGGGTTGTCCAGCTTCAAGGAATTTGCCGCGGCCAGCCGCGGGCTCCAGGTACTCGCCGTTGCGCACGATCATCTCGCCGCGCGAGAAGGTCGTCATCGGCCAGCCGGTGACCTCGATGCCCTCGTACGGCGTGTAGTCCACCGCGTGGTGCAGGTTGGCATTGGCGATGCGCACCTTGCGTGACGGGTCCCAGAGCACGATGTCGGCATCGGCGCCGACGGCGATCGTGCCCTTGCGCGGATAGAGGCCGTAGATCTTCGCCGGCCGGTGCGACGTCAGTTCGACAAACTGGTGCAGCGAAAGCTTGCCGCGCGTCACGCCATCGAACAGCAGCGGCAGGCGTGTCTCGATGCCCGGCACGCCATTGGGAATATGGTCGAACGGCTGCGCCGTGCCGCCCAGCTTCTTGCCCTCGGGATCGTCATAGTTGAACGGTGCATGGTCTGAAGAGAACACGCTGAACACGCCATTGGTCAGCGCGCGCCAGACGGCGGCCTGGTTTTCCGGGTCGCGCGGGGGCGGGCTGCACACGCACTTCGCGCCTTCGTAGCCGTCGTCGCCGCCCAGGCCCATGTCTTCGGCGGTCAGGTACAGGTACTGCGGGCAGGTCTCGGCCAGGATCTTCATGCCGCGGCCCTGGGCCCAGCGGATCTGCTCGATGGCTTCCTTGCCGGAGACGTGCACGATCAGGATTGGCACATCGACCAGCTCGGCAAACGTGATCGCGCGATGCGTGGCTTCGCGCTCCACGGCATCCGGACGCGCCAGCGCGTGGAAGCGCGGTGCGATGCGGCCCTGGCCGACAAGCTTGTCGGTCAGCCACGAGATGCAGTCGGCATTTTCCGCATGCACCATGACCAGCGCCTTGTTCTCGCGTGCGACGTCGAGCACGGACAGCATCTCGCGATCGGACAGCTTGAGGTCGTCGTAGGTCATGTAGACCTTGAACGAGCTGTAGCCCTGGCGGATCAGCGACGGCAGTTCGTCCTGCAGCACGGCCGGCGTGGGATCGGCCACGATCAGGTGGAATGCGTAGTCGATCACGGCGCGGCCATCGGCGCGGCGGTGGTAGTCATCCACGGCGGCCTTGAGCGAAGCGCCTTTCTCCTGCGCGGCGAACGGGATCACGGTAGTGGTGCCGCCGCATACGGCCGCACGCGTGCCGGTGAAGAAGTCGTCGGCCATGCGCATGCCGTCCGGCATCGGCTGGTCCAGGTGGCAGTGGCCGTCCACGCCGCCGGGCAATGCCAGCAGGCCGGTGGCATCCACTTCGCTGGCGCCAGGCGGCAGGTCGTGACCAAGCGCCACGATGCGGCCGCCGCGCACGCCGATATCACAGCGGAAGCGATCGGATGCGGTGACCACGTCGGCATTGCGGATCACCAGGTCAAGTTTGTTGTCAGCAGGCATGGTCTTGGCTCCGATGCGTTATTCGTCAGGCAACTTCACGGAACAGGCGGCCCCAGCCCTGCAGCGCGCGGGTATCGACACCCGCCAGCCGCAGCGACTTCCACACCACGGTGGCAATCGTGTCGTAGACGGGGATGCCGGTCTCGGCTTCCAGCGCCTCCACCAGATGCGCGGCGCGCAGGTTGGTGCAGAACGTGGTGATGGCCTGCGGCTTTTCGGCGGCCAGTTCGCGCACCATCTTGCGGATGGTGTCCTCTTCCACTTCCGCGAAGCTGTAGTTCACGTGCAGATCGAGGTGACGTTCGGCCGAGCAGTCGAAGCCGCTGCGCTGGTAGTTGGCGACGATGCGTTGCTGCACATCGTTCAGGTACGGCGTGGCCAGGCCGAAGCGGCGCGCGCCGGTCTTCTCCAGGATTTCGTTCAGTGCCAGCACAGAGGTCGTGGCGGGAATGCCGGTGGCCTCGGTGATCTGCTTGCACAGGGCTTCGTCCTTGTCAAAGCCGAGCCAGCCCGACGACGTGCCGTTCCAGGCGATCACATCGACGCGGGCATCGGCCAGCAGCCGTGCCGCCGCCAGGATTTTCTCCAGGTCGAACTGGCCAAGCGCCTGGTCGCGCAGGGAGATCTCGGTCACCGTGAAGCGCGAGAAGTGCGCGCTGACGTTGGGCAGGCTGCTCACCATCGCGCTGGTAATCGGTTCGAGCGCGGTATTGGACGACGGCGTGAGCATGCCGAGGCGAATCTGTTTGGTCATGATGGCGTAATCAGGAGTGGGACGGGCGCCGTCCAGGGGGCGGCGCCTCTGTAGTCGTTGATGGCTTGCTGGCTTCGGACCCCGGCGTCAGACCGGAATCTTCTTCTCGTAGTCGATGTTGGTGGATGCCAGCAGCAGGCCGACGCCGCATACCGCAAAGAACATCAGGGCCAGGAAGTAGGAACCGGTGGCCTGGACGATCAGGCCGACGATGATCGGTACGCTGATGCCGGCGATATTGCCGCCCAGGTTCATCACGCCGCCGAGGAAACCCACCTTGTTGCGGGTGCCCAGCATCGACGGCACGGACCAGAACAGGCCGCACCAGCGCAGGAAGAACAGCGTGGAGGACAGCAGCACCACAACCGCCACGGGGTCGGTGACGTAGGCCACCGAGAAGATCGATACCGTGGACACCACGGCGGCGATGCCGAACAGCGTGCGCATCACGACGTTGGGGCGCCCGCCCGCTTCCTTCCACTTGTCTGCAATCCAGCCGCCAATCATTTCGCCGATAAAGCCGGCGAAGAAGATCGTGAAGCTGGCGCCGCCCATCTGCTTCAGGTCGAAGCCGCGAGCGCGGCTCAGGTAGGTGGGCATCCAGGTCAGCAGGCCGTAGAACACGGCGTTGAAGCACATCCAGCTGATTGCCATGCACCAGACCGAGCGGTACTTGAAGAAATCCAGCGAACGGCCGCTCAGGTTGGCCGGCTCCTCGCTGTGCTCCTGGGCCAGCGCGTCCTCGATATGACGCGCTTCCTGTTCATTGACGCCCTGGTGTTCGCGCGGCGAATTGCGGATGTACCACCACGCCACGGCGCCGGCGAGCACCGTGCCCACGCCCGCCACCACGAACGACATGCGCCACGACCCCAGTTCGCTGATCAGCCCGGCGATGATGAGCGAGCCAAGCGCCGCGCCCAGCGGTGCGCCGCCATCCAGCAGCGTGGCGCCGCGGCCGCGCTCGTTCTTCGTCATCCAGATGGCATTGAGCTTGCCGCCGGCCGGGTAGATCGGCGCTTCGGCGGCGCCCAGCCCAAGCCGCGTCAGCAGCAGCGCAGTGGAGTTGGTGCAGACCGCCGCCAATGCCTGGAACGCGCCCCAGAACACGGTGGCGGTGGCAATCACGATGCGCGGCTTGTACTTGTCGGCCAGCATGCCGCCCGGCACCTGCATGAAGGCATAGGTCCAGAAGAACGAACTGAGGATCAGACCCTGCATGGCGGGGCTCAGATCGAACTCCTTGGCGATCAGCGGCATGGCTACCGACAGCGACGCGCGGTCGATGTAGTTGATCGCCACGAGGCACAGCATCATCAGGAAGATTTTCCATCGCACGCTGCTGCGGGGAACCGCGAGCGAGGCGGCGGCTGGGGTTGTCGATTGCATGACTGGTGTCTCCTAGTCCTTAAGTCCTTCGATGAGGCGTTTTGTTTAATGTGTCGCGCAACTGGCCGGAGTATAGGATACGTAATCTGTAATTACAACATCGGTAAGTTACTGATTTATATGGATCGTCAATGTGCGCATTTGGTGTGTGGTAGCCTGTTGCCGGTGCAATTTCCCCAACCTGGTGATGTCAGTGACACAAGCGCTCCCCAAAACCGCCCGACTCCGCACACTTGGCATGTCCGCCGAGATCGCGGCGCGGTTGCGCACGATGATTCAGGAGGGCGAGCTGCCTCCCGGTGTGCGGATCGACGAAAAGGCGTTCTGCGAAGCGTTCGATGTGTCAAAGACGCCGTTGCGCGAGGCGCTGAAGGTGCTGGTGGCCGAAGGGCTGGTGCTGCATCGGCAGTACATCGGCTATCGCGTGGCGCCGCTCGATCTCGACGAACTGCGCGCCACCTTCGAGACGCTGCACGGCCTGGAGGCGCATGCCGGGGAACTGGCGGCACAGCGGCTCACCGACACGGCAATAGCCAAGATCGAGCGCCGTCACCAGGCAATGATCGACGCGCACCTTGCAGGGCGCCGCACCGACTACTTCCGCATCAACCAGGAAATCCACCAGCTCATCATCGACAGCGCGGATAACGCCGTGCTGGCCAGCATCTACGCGATGCTGATGAGCAAGGTACATCGCGCCCGCGGCGCGGCCAATGCGGACATGCTGCGCTGGCAGGAATCGCACGAGGAGCACGAAGCGATCATCGCAGCCCTGCGCGAGCCTGGCCGTCCGCGCCTGGCCGCTGTGCTGCGCCAGCATTCGGAGAACACCGCGAAGGAAGTGCTGCGCGTGGTGGAGCAGACGCTGGCCGAGCCAGCGGCACGCGCTGCCGGGGCTGCCGGCGTCACGCGGCGCTGACTCCCTGCAAATCCAAATCCCTTTGATCACGAACTGGGCCGGCATCACGCCGGCCTTTTTTCATGTCGCGCGCCTGCCCGGCAGATTGCAAATATTTGCAAACGCGTCGCGGATCTGCCTCAGATTAGGGATTCCGTTCATTTTCTGTAACAGTGTCAACTGGTAATATTTCAAGGCGTTACGAAATATTACGAGCCAGGCCCGCGTTCCCCACATCACATTCAGAAAGAAGAGACGGGCCGGTTTTTGCCACCTGCGTGCAAGGCACCAGGTGGTCCGGGTTGAAATTCGCACACATCGCGCCTGAGCCAGGGCGGGTGGGTGTCAAACAAGGGGAGCAGTCAGTCGTGCAAGAACCAGTGTCATACCTGCAGGGCTTCATCCATGCCCGCGCGGGGGGGCTTCTCGATCTTTATCCGGCGTATTACCTGCGCTACCTCACATCGGTGGCGTCAGTTTCTGCATTCTGCTATCCGTCCGGCAGCCGGAAATGGCTGACGCGACGTGCCAGGCTGGTGACGTTGTCGGCCGTGCGTGCCAGCACGGCCTTGCCCTGGCTGCAGGCAGCAAGTTCGTTGCCGCTGCTGCAACGCGTGGTGGTCGCGCGGCCGTTGATGCTGGAGAAGCCATTCCGTCCGCTGGGCGCGCAGGGCATGGGTTTTCGCGATCGCGCCCGGTTCGTGGTCGACCATTACACACTGCTGGAAGCTGCGCTGCCGGCCTGTGTGTGCGACCGCATTTACCTGGCCGGCGGGCTGAAATGGTGGTCCGCCGACGGCCGCTACATGCTGCGCCTGGCAGATTCCGGCCCGAATCCGCGGGAAGGGGAGCTTGCTTTCTATTGGAGCGATACCCAAGCCGGGGTTTGCCTGGCACAACTGAGCTTCTACCTCAGGCGTGGGGATCACGGCGCGGAGATCTTCGTCGGCGGCCTGCAGGGGCCGATGGGCGAGCAGAGCCGTGAACTGATACGGGAGGCCACCAAGGCGAGCGAAGGCCTGCGTCCCAAGGATCTGGTGATGGAGGCGCTGCTCGCGCTTGCCGAAGCGGTGGGTGTCCGGCGCGTGGTGGCGGTGTCCCGTGCCAATCACGTGGGGCGTCAACGCCGCACGCCACGCGAAATCCAGGCCGATTACGAGGGTTTCTGGATGGAATATCACGGCACGCTGCTGGCGGATGGCAATATCGAAGTGCCCGTCTGCCAGCCACAACGCGACATCGCCGAGATCCCTTCGAAGAAGCGATCGGCATGGCGCCGCAAGCAGGCAATGACGGACTCGGTACGTGGCATTGTGCTCGGCTGGCTCCGGGCCGATGCGACCGTGGCCGGTAACGACGCGCAGATGCCGGTTGAGGCGGCCGCCGCAGCCTGATTCCGCATGGCAGAACGACGGGGCGGTAAACCCTAGTAGTCTAGCCAGCTAGACTTTTAATAGAGTCCGGTATCGACCCGATGCGTCGGCATGGTTGCCGACGCCCTTCGCATGCCGGACGCCCACGATCTCCTCTCACGCAGCCGCGAGCCCGTCTATCTGCAGCTCGCCACGATATTTCGCCGCCAGATTGAAAGCGGCGCGTGGCGGCCGGGCGAACAAATCCCCTCCCTTGATGCGCTGTGCCGCCAGTACGGCGTTGCACGCATGACGATGCACCATGCGATCTCGCGCCTGGACGCCGAAGGGCTCGTCGCGCGCTCGCGCGGGCGCGGAACGTTCGTCAAGGCGGCTGGCCGCGAGCGGCGCCAGCTTTCGCTACCCGTCAGCTGGGACCAGGCCGTTGTGGTGGGAGACCAGCTTTCCACCGAGGCGATGGTCGAGTCCACCGCCGATGTTTCCCTGCCCGACGATCTGGGCATGCCCTGCGATGGCCGCCGCGCCGATGCCTATCACTTCCTGCGCCGCGCGCACCGCATGGACGGACGGCCGTTCGCGGTGGGCGAGGTCTATATCGCGGCCGAGGTGTTCGAGCGCGATCCGGAGGCATTCCGCCACGGCGCCTCCGTGCCCGTGCTCGACCGCTTTCCGGGCCTGGAGGTCAACGCCGCGCGCCAGCGGTTGTCCATCGTCCCGGCCGGCGCCGATTCGGCTGGCGCGCTCGAACTGCCCGTGGGTGCCCCGGTGGCAGAACTGCGGCGCTTTGCCTGTGTCGACGGCGTCATCGTCTATTACGCGCGGATCGAGTTCCCGACGGAGTACGTCTGCCTGGATTTCGATCTGCTCGCCCCCCATTCCTGACAACACATAACAAGTACGGAACCTGCAATGGAGACTCAAGATTCAATGAACGGCGCGGAAAGCCTGGTCAAGACGCTGCTGGCATGCGGCGTCGATACGTGCTTCGCCAACCCGGGCACCAGCGAGATGCATTTCGTGGCCGCACTGGACCGGATTCCCGGCATGCGCTGCGTGCTGGGCCTGTTCGAAGGCGTGGTGACCGGCGCAGCCGATGGCTACGCACGCATGGCGGACAAGCCGGCCGCCACGCTGCTCCATTGCGGGCCGGGCCTTGCCAATGGCCTGGCCAACCTCCACAACGCCCGCCGCGCGCAAACGCCTGTGGTCAACATCATCGGCGATCAGGCCACCTATCACCGTCCGTTCGATGCACCGCTGACTGCCGATACCGAAGGCTGGGCCCGCCCCGTGTCGGTGTGGACGCGTACGGCCACGCATGCCGCGTCTGTCGGCGCGGATGCGGCGGCAGCGGTGCAGGCTGCCCGATCGGCGCCCGGGGGCGTGGCCAGCCTGATCCTGCCGTCCGATGTCTGCTGGGACGCGGGCGGCAAGGTTGCCGGGTCGCTGCCTGCGCTGCCAGTGCCCAAGGTTTCGCCGGATGTTGTGAAGAACGCCGCGCGCATCCTGCGCAGCGGCCAGCCCACGCTGATCGTGCTGGCCGGTAGCGCGTTGCGGGCGGAAGCGCTGGCCGACGCGCACCGCATTGCCGCGGCCACCGATGCGCGCCTGATCACGCCGATGTCGAATGCGCGCGTGACGCGTGGCCGGGGTCATCTGGCGATCGACCGCATACCGTACTCGGGCGATGCGGCCCGCCAGAAGCTGGCCGGCATTCGCAACGTGATCCTGGTTGGGGCGCCGACGCCGGTGACGTTCTTCGCGTATCCAGGCAAGTCGCCGCGTCCGTATCCGGAAGACGCCGCAATTCATGTGCTGGCCCGCCCGGAAGAGGATCTTGCCGGGGCACTGGCTTGCCTGGCCGATGAACTCGGCGCGCGCAATGCCGCGCTGCCGCCTCTGACGTCGGCGTCGATGTCGATATCGGCGGAACCCGCAAAGGGTGCCGTGACATCCGAGGCGGTTGCGCAGACGCTGACCGCGCTGCTGCCGGAGCAGGCCGTGGTGGTGGAGGAGAGCGTGAGCTTTGGCCGCGCGTTCTATCCAGGCACGGTGCACGCCGCCCCGCACGACTGGCTGCAACTGACCGGCGGTGCCATCGGTGCCGGGCTGCCGATGGCCACGGGCGCGGCAATCGCAGCGCCAGATCGCCGCGTTGTGGCGCTGCAGGCCGACGGCTCGGGCATGTACACGCTGCAGTCGCTGTGGACCATGGCGCGCGAAAAACTCGACGTGACCATCGTGCTGCTTGCCAACCGCAAGTACGCCATCCTGCTTGGCGAGCTTGCCGGCGTCGGCGCGAATCCGGGCAAGACCGCCCTGGACATGCTCGATCTGGGCAACCCCAATCTGGACTGGGTCAGCATGGCCAACGGCATGGGCGTGGAGGCTGCGCGTGCGGAGAACATGGAAACGTTCGCCGACCTGTTCCGCATGGCAAACCAGCGCAAGGGGCCGTTCCTGATCGAACTGGTGATCTGATGCGCTAACGGTCTAACGAGGCACCAAGAGGGGCCTCGCTGAGAGGCCTCGGCTGATCCACCATGTTCCATGGCGCGGCCGGGGCCGCGCGTTCACCATCGCTCGCATCGACAACACCGAGCGAGGTGACATCATGAAGACGCTGTGGATTCACGCCTGTACCGTGCTGTGCGGCCTGTTGCTGGCGGCAGCGGCGGCAGCGCAGACCCCGAAACTGACGGACGGCAGCTTCGATATCGTCTGCAACTATTCCCATACCCTGCCGGACGACGCAATCGTGTATCCGGGCAAGCCCGGGATAGCCATGCAGCACGACTTCTTTGGCAACACCACTACCAACGCCTACTCCACGGCGGACACGCTGCAGGCCGTGTCGGGCAGCACCTGCGAGAACGCTGCCGACGGCACCGCATACTGGGCACCGTCGCTGAAGTTGCCGGACGGCACCATCGTGCGGCCCAGCTATCAGAAGACGTACTACACGAACCAGGCGGTTCCGTCCGCAAAGCGTGTGTACGTGCAGGCGCTTCCGGCCGGCCTGAAAATGATGGTGGGCGACCACCACGGTACGCAGCCGAACCCGCGCATCTCGTTCCTTTGCACCGGGCGCGGCTATACCAATACCATCCCCACCAACTGCGTGCCGGACCCCGCAACCGGTACCCAGCTCAATATCGGCATGAACTTCCCGACCTGCTGGGACGGTGTCAACCTCTCGCCGGTGATGGGGGGCCACGACAACATGGCCTATCCGGATAGCAATGGCAAATGTCCTTCGGGATATCCGGTGCATCTGCCAGAGGTGAACATGAACATTGCCTACAACCTCGGCCAGATATCGGACCTGACCAACGTGCAGCTTTCGCTGGACCCGCAGCTCGATGCGCAAGGCAACGTGGTCAAGCAGCTATGGGGATCGCTCTACACGGCGCACGGGGACTTCTTCATGGGCTGGCGGCCCCAGGCCGCGCAATACATGGCCACCTACTGCATGAACAAGGGGCGCGTGTGCAACCGCGAGCTTCCGTATTCGTACAGCGAGCCATCGGACGATGCCACGGTGGTGGTGGGCAGCACCGCCAACTACGGCACGGCGAAGACGCTCAACGCACAGCGGTCGAGCGGGTCCACGCCGGAGTCGGTCTTCTACGTCAAGTTCAAGATCCCGCAGGGGGCCGTGACGCTGCCTCCGGAATTCACACCGCGCTATATGCTGCTGGTCGATGGGGGCAATATGACCGATACCGCCGCCGTCAACATCGGAGCGTTCAGCGTGTCCACTGACTGGTCGGAGCAGACGATCAATGGCACCAACGCCCCGGCCTGTCAGGGCACGGAATCGACGCTCTATCTGAACAACCAGGTGCAGTACCGCACCTTCACGGTGACCGATGCGATCAATCAGGCGATTGCCGCCGGCAAGGACACGGTGGCCTTCTGCGTGCGAGGCACGGGTGACGGCCGGCTCTTCCAGTTCGGCAGCAAGGAAAGCGTCAACAGGCCCGTGCTGTACATGATCGCCGTGAATCCGCTGCCGACCTGAGCGGCAGATGGGAAGTGCATGCCGGCGGCGTGGCGAGTCAGGCTTCCACCTCGGCCCACGCCGACATCGCCTGGCCACCATCGCCGTCGCCGGTCCACAAAACGACCCTGCCGCGCGTTTCGGGGTCGTCCATGCCGCTGACGGTAACAGTGTCCTGATGGAACAGCGGCGCCAGCCCGCGGAAGCCGAAGCGCTTCACGCGTGCGCCGGGCCGCTCGTGCCGCAGCAGTTCCAGCGTCAGCATTGCCTGTAGCGGGCCGTGCACGATCAGGCCTGGATAGCCCTCCACGTCGCGCACGTAGTCGAGATCGTAGTGGATGCGGTGGCCATTGAACGTCAGCGCCGAAAAGCGGAATAGCAGTACCGGATCGGCCTGCAGCGTGCGGCCGAACTGCGCCGTGTACGCAACGCGCGGTCGTGGCGGCTGCGGCTGGCCCTTCTCGGGCATCGCGCGATAGACGATGTCGTGGCGCTCGGTCAGCGCGGTTTCTCCAGCAACGCTGAAGACGTGATCGACGGTGACGAACCACAGTTCACCGGTGCGGCCGGCTTTGTACTGGACATCGGCGATGGTCGAGGTCTTTGTCACGGTTTCGCCAACGCGCAGGCCGCGCGTGAACGTCAGCTCGCCGCCGGCCCACATGCGGCGTGGCAGCGGCACCGGCGGCAGGAACCCGCCAAGCGCCGGATGGCCGTCCTGTCCCAGTTCGTGCTGGGGCGCGCGCGGAAGGAAGTAGAGCCAGTGCCAGAGCGGCGGCAGCGGCTTGCCAATAAGCGCGTCGCCGTCCAGGTCGAAGGTCGCGGCCAGCGCGCGCACGGGCTCGGCAGCCAGCGTTTCGGTGCGCGTCTCCGAGCGGCCGATCCACGCGCGCAGCTGTTCAAGGGTAGGGGTCGTCATGATGCGTCTCGTTGGATTTAGCGGGCCGCTGGCAGCCAGTTGCCAACGTTGGCTTCGTGCTCCAGGCGCCATACCCGCGCGATGATTGCGCGCATTTCCGCTTCAGATGCGCCGTGGCGGAACGCGCCAAGCTCAATGGCCTTGGCTTCGAGTTCCGGCCGCGTCAGCGTGTTGCCGGGGTCGCCCTTGGGCACGTCGACACGGGCTGCGAGCGTACCGCCATCGACAGTGCGCACGGTCACCCGGCCGATCCACTGGCGTGGATATGCCGCGTTGATTTCCTCGTCGAGCACCATGGTGACCTTGTCGCGGAACGCGGCGATGCGCGCGTCCTGCAGCGCGTGCTGCTCGAACTCGCCCAGGCCCGCGTGCGCGTGAACGGCAACCAGGCCGAGCACGGTGCCCATCGAGAACTTGGCCTGGTGGATCGTGGCGGGGTTGACCACGGGGCCGAGCACGTCGATGGCGCCCTGATGGACGTGGGCCGTGACCGAGGCGATCTGCTCGGCGTGCAGCCCCTCGCGCAGCATCAGCGCCTTCAATGCATCGGCGGCAGGGTGCGTGTGCCGGCACGAAGCGAAGAACTTGAATGACGTCTCCGCCGTGGCCCAGCGGCTGCCAAGGCCATCGGTCAGCGCGGCGGGGTTGGCGTCACTGGACATGCCTGCGGCCATGCCCTGCGGACCTTCCAGGATCTGCCGTGCGCCGGTAAAGCCCGCGCGGGCCAGCCAGGCCGATTGCAGGCCGTCGGCCGCCGCCTTCGCGGTGTGAAGCTGCTTCGAATCTGCCGCATCGCGCAGGAATTCCCATAGTCCGGCGGCCTGGGTGCCGGCGGAGCCGAGCGCCTGGTTGATGCCTTCGGCGTCCAGCCCATAGAGCTTCGCCACGGCTGCTGCAGCGGCCAGCGTGCCGACCGTGCCCGTGGTGTGGAACACGCGATAGTGCGAACGTCCCATGAATTCACCGATGCGGATGCCGGCTTCATAACCGGCGATGGACGCCTGCAGCACGTCGGCGCCGGTCTTGCCTTCGGCCTGTGCAGCAGCCACGACCGCCGGAAACACAACCGCCGCCGGATGCAGCACCGAGCCGTTGTGCACGTCGTCCTGCTCGACTACATGCGACGACGCACCGTTGATCAGCGCAGCGAAATAAGGTGAGGTGCGGCGGCGGTCGACAAAGACTTCGGCATCGCCGCTGGCCGGTCCCATCGCGGCGGCAAACTCCTGGATCCGGCGTATCGCGGGCGCGTCCTTGCCGGCGATGGCCGAGGCGATCCAGTCGAGAAACAGATCCTTGGTGCGCTCGACCACGGGCGCCGGCACGTCATCGAGCTTCAGTGCGGCCAGGTATTCGCAAAGCTGGCGGGTCGGATAGCGGGTATCGGACATGGTCGGTATCAGAATGAGCGCGGCAGTTCGAGAACGTGTTCGGCGACGTACGACAGGATCAGGTTGGTCGAGATTGGCGCCACCTGGTAGAGGCGCGTTTCGCGGAACTTGCGCTCGATGTCGTATTCGGCGGCGAACCCGAAGCCGCCGTGCGTCTGCAGGCAGACGTTGGCGGCTTCCCACGATGCATCGGCGGCCAGCAGCTTCGCCATGTTGGCCTCCTTGCCGCAGGGCTTGCCCGCGTCGAACAATTGCGCGGCCTTGTAGCGCATCAGGCTGGCGGCTTCGACATTGACGTACGAACGGGCGATCGGGAACTGCACGCCCTGGTTCTGGCCGATCGGGCGATCGAACACGATCCGCTCGCGCGCGTAGCCGCTGGCCCGTTCGACGAACCAGTAGCCATCGCCAATGCATTCGGCGGCAATCAGGATGCGCTCGGCGTTCAGGCCATCGAGGATGTACTTCAGGCCGCGTCCTTCCTCGCCGATCAGGTTTTCGGCGGGGATCTCCAGGTTGTCGAAGAACAGTTCGTTGGTCTCGTGATTGACCATGTTGCGGATCGGCTGGACGGTCAGGCCGTTGCCGATGGCTTCACGCAGGTCAACGACGAACACCGACAGTCCTTCGGATTTCTTCTTGACCTGATCGAGCGGCGTCGTGCGCGCCAGCAGCAGCATCAGGTCCGAGTGCTGCACGCGCGAGATCCAGACCTTCTGACCGTTGACCACGTACTTGTCGCCGCGGCGCACTGCTGTGGTCTTGAGCTTGGTGGTATCGGTGCCGGTGGTCGGCTCGGTCACGGCCATCGACTGCATGCGCAGTTCGCCGGAGGCGATGCCGGGCAGCCAGCGTTGCTTCTGCGCATCGGAGCCGTGGCGCAGCAGGCAGCCCATTACGTACATCTGCCCGTGGCACGCGCCCGAGTTGCCGCCGCTGCGGTTGATCTCCTCCATGATCACCGACGCGGCCGTCAGGGACAGGCCAGACCCGCCGTACGCCTCGGGAATCAGCGCGGACAGCCAGCCGGCCTGGGTGAGGGCCTGCACGAACTCCTCGGGGAAGCCGTTCTTTTCCTCCACGCGCTGCCAGTAGGCCGAATCGAACTGCAGGCAGAGGTCGCGTACGGCCTCACGGATTTCCGGGTAAATCAGGTCTTGGTCCTGTGCAGCATGCATGGCAATGTCCGTCTGTGTCGAGTCTGGGCATTATTCCCGACTGCCCGTGCCACGGGCATTCACATTTGCCAAAGCGCGGCTTTGTTGCTGCTTAGGTCACGGGCCTCAGGAGATCGCGCTTGATAGCGGTTGATAGGGGTTATCCCGTGGCTTCTTGCCGGCCTTGCGCCCCCTTCGGCAATTCGGAATTGTGCGGTCTCGGCATTGGATTCACGCTGCACGTCACCCGATTTCCAACAACCAGACGCGTGCCACACGCGCTTCAGGAGACAGCGTATGACCTCATTCCGGCAGTCGACAGCCATCGCCGCCCACAAATGGCAACGCATGACGGGGGCGGCACTCGCGCTTGCCGCCCTTGCCGTTGCCGTTGCCGTTATCGTGCCCGGCCAGGTGCACGCGAGCGATGCCTACCCATCGAAGCCAGTCGTCATGGTCGTGCCGTTTGCCGCTGGCGGGCCGACCGACGTCGTGGCGCGATCGGTGGCGGCGGCCATGTCGAAGACGCTGGGCCAGAGCGTGGTGGTGGAGAACCGCCTGGGCGCGGGCGGCACGGTGTCAGCCGCATACGTGGCAAAGGCCGCGCCGGACGGCTACACGATCCTGATTCACCATAACGGCATGGCCACCGCGCCGGCGCTGTATTCGAAGCTGCCATACAAGCCGCTGACCGACTTCAGCTTCGTTGGGCAGGTGGCGGACGTGCCGATGACACTGCTGGGGCGCCATGACCTGCCGCCCAACAACTTGCCGGAACTGGTCACCTATATCCAGAAAAACCACGACAAGGTGAACCTGGCCAACGCGGGCCTGGGCGCCGTGTCGCAGTTGTGCGGGATGCTGTTCCAGAAGGCAATCGGCGTGGATGTGCAGACCATTCCCTATCAGGGAACCGCCCCGGCGATGACCGCGCTGCTGGGCGGCCAGGTGGATGTGCTGTGCGACCAGACCACCCAGACGCTAACGCATATCAAGGCGGACAAGGTGAAGCTGTACGGTGTGACCACGGCCGAGCGCATTCCCGCACTGCCGAATTCGCCGACGCTGCGCGAGGGCGGCCTGAAGGGCTTCGAGGTCAAGGTCTGGCATGGCATCTATGCACCGAAGGGAACGCCGCCCGCAGTGATCGCCAGGCTCAATGCTGCGCTGCGCGCGGCGCTCAAGGACCCGGCCGTTGCGGCGCGCATGCAGGACCTGGGCGCGGTTATCGTGTCGGAAGACAAGCAGACGCCGGAAGGGCTGCGGACGTGGCTGGCCTCGGAGATCGACAAATGGTCGCCGATCATCAAGGCGGCAGGCGTGAAGGCAGACTGATTCTTGCATGGCTTCGGCGGGCACGAAGCCCACTTTTGTGATTCATGAATTCCAAAGTCTCCGGCGCCAATTTATCGTATCCGGCACTGCAATCGAACCGGTAGGCTCCCTGCCGCGGGGATTGCGAGCCATAGGAGTGGACGATGAGCGCAATGATGGAAGGCAAGGTGGTGGTGGTGACGGGTGCCGGTGGCGGCATCGGACGGGGGATCGCGCTGGGAATGGCGGCGGCCGGAGCCAGGGTCGTGGTCAACGACCTGGGTGTGTCGATGAGTGGCGAAGGCGGCGACAAGGGGCCCGCGCAGCGTGTGGCCGAGGAGATCCGCGCAGCCGGCGGTGAGGCGGTGGTCAGCACGGACAGCGTCTCAACCTGGGCCGGTGGCAACGCCATCGTGCAATGTGCGCTCGATCACTTTGGCCGTATCGACGCCGTGGTCAACAACGCAGGAAACCTGCGCGACCGCATGTTCTTCAAGATGAACGAGGAGGAATGGCGCTCGGTGGTCGACGTCCATCTGAACGGCACCTTCTTCGTCAGCCGTGCGGCGGCCAACTATTTCAAGGACCAGGAGGGCGGCGCCTACGTGCACATGACCTCGACGTCCGGGCTGATCGGCAACCTGGGGCAGGCCAACTACTCGGCGGCCAAGCTCGGCATCGCCGCGCTGTCCAAATCGATCGCGTTGGACATGGCGCGTTTCAATGTGCGCTCGAACTGCATCGCCCCGTTTGCCTGGAGCCGCATGACCAGCTCGATTCCGGCCGAGACGCCCGAGGAAAAGGCCCGCGTGGCACGGTTGCAGAAGATGGAGGCGGGCAAGATCGCGCCGGTGGCCGTGTTTCTGGCGAGTGACGCCGCACACGAGGTCAATGGCCAGATCTTTGCGGTACGGGCCAACGAGATCATGCTGATGAGCCAGCCGCGCCCTGTACGCTCCGTACATACGGCGGAGGGCTGGACCCCGGAGACAGTCGCCGAGATCGCCATGCCGGCGATGCGCAGCAGCTTCTTCAAGCTCGATCGCTCGCCCGACGTCATCAACTGGGACCCGATCTGAGGCGTCCCCCTCGCAGCGCCGATGCTGCATTGCAGCGCAAACCGGTTTATGCGTGCCCACGCGTGGCACGCATTCTGCTCAATCCCCACTCAATGGCCTTCGCCGGGCCGTCGTCGGACTGTCACGCACCCCTGGGGTGCGTGACAGTCCCCGCCGCTCGCGCTGGAAACGCAAAACAGGTGCACGTTCAGCGCGTATTCGAGGTCCGAGACTGCTGACCAATTGGCACTCTCGGATCGCAAGTGCTAATGCGGAAAACGTTGAACGATCAGTGCTGCAGCATGTCGCAGCGATAGTCATTCGCGAGATCATTCGCGCGCCGTGATGAGAGGCGCGCTGATCCATGGTGTAAGCACGGGCCTGGTCTTATCGTTGCTGCAAATGAATCGCGTTGCACGAGCAGTTGGTGCGGCGGGCCAGATGTAGAACCAGGTCGAATATGTCTTGTCAGACGTAACGGGTCTTGTTGCTGCGTTACACAACGTGCTGTGCAGATTGCGCGCTAAAGGTGTAAGGTGTGTCACAAGCATGGTCGATGGCCCGTCGCTGCGGAATAGAACAGCGAGCAATTCGGTAATGGCAGGCATGATTATCAGATGCACTGCCATGACCGATCGGACGATGTGCAAACGATGTGCAAATCGTCAACGCGCGGTTCAGGTTCGCCGTTATTTGACTATGATGAAGTAAAGACTTCGCAACATGGCAACTCCGCCATGCCGGGGTGGTGGGAAGCAGAATTGCCGCGGAGTCTTAAGGGGAGTAGCACTGCCTTCGCCTCGGACGTGGGCCTCTGACGGGAGTGAGGTATGGACATTTTTGGCCACTACGCCACACGCTTCGAAGCACGCAAGGAAGAGGAATTCAGCATCCAGGAATATCTGGAGATCTGCAAGAAGGATCCTGTTGCCTACGCGACTGCTGCCGAGCGGATGCTCGCCGCAATCGGACAGCCCGAACTGGTGGACACCCACCATGACCCGCGTCTGTCCCGATTGTTCTTCAACAAGGTGATCCGGGTCTACCCGGCCTTCCGCGACTTCTATGGCATGGAGGACACGATCGAACAGATCGTCGCGTTCTTCAAGCATGCCGCACAGGGCCTGGAAGAGCGCAAGCAGATCCTGTATCTGCTCGGGCCTCCGGGCGGGGGTAAGTCATCCCTGGCCGAGAAGCTCAAGGCGCTGATGGAGGAGATTCCCATCTACGCGCTGAAAGGCTCGCCGATCCATGAATCGCCGCTCGGGCTGTTCTCGGCCGAAGAGGACGGCAAGATCCTGGAAGAGGACTATGGCATTCCGGTCCGCTACCTGAATACCATTCCTTCGCCATGGGCGGTCAAGCGCCTGCATGAATTCAATGGCGACATCACCAAGTTCCGTGTGGTGAAGCTGCGCCCGTCGGTGCTGTCACAGATCGCGATCTCGAAGACCGAGCCAGGCGACGAGAACAACCAGGATATTTCGTCGCTGGTTGGCAAGGTCGATATCCGCAAGCTCGAGGATTTCCCGCAGGACGACCCGGACGCCTATTCGTATTCCGGTGGGCTGTGCCTGGCCAACCGCGGCCTGCTCGAGTTCGTGGAAATGTTCAAGGCGCCGATCAAGGTGCTGCACCCGCTGCTGACCGCTACGCAGGAGGGTAACTACAAGGGTACCGAAGGCTTCGGCGCGATTCCTTTCGATGGCGTCATCCTCGCCCACTCGAACGAAGCCGAATGGACGACGTTCAAGGCGGACAAGAACAACGAGGCATTTCTCGACCGCATCTACATCGTCAAGGTGCCGTACTGCCTGCGTGTGTCGGAAGAGGTGAAGATCTACGACAAGCTGCTGCGCAGCAGTTCGTTGTCTGCGGCGCCCAACTCGCCGAACACGCTGAAGATGATGGCGCAGTTCGCGGTGCTTACGCGGATCAAGGAGCCGGAAAACTCGAACATCTTCTCGAAGATGCGCGTCTATGACGGCGAAAGCCTCAAGGACGTGGACCCGAAGGCGAAGTCGTACCAGGAGTATCGCGACTACGCGGGCATCGACGAGGGCATGAGCGGGCTGTCCACGCGATTCGCGTTCAAGGTGCTTTCCAAGGTCTTCAACTTCGACAACACGGAAGTGGCGGCCAACCCGGTGCACCTGCTCTATGTGCTCGAACAGCAGATCGAGCGCGAGCAGTTCCCGCCCGAGCAGGAAGCCAGGTTGATGTCGTACATCAAGGAGTACCTGACCACGCCGTATGTGGAGTTCATCGGCAAGGAGATCCAGACGGCCTATCTGGAGTCGTACTCCGAGTATGGCCAGAACATCTTCGATCGTTACGTGGTGTTCGCTGACCTGTGGATCCAGGATCAGGAGTATCGCGATCCCAATACCGGCGAGATCCTTGATCGCAACGCGTTGAACGACGAGCTGGAGAAGGTGGAAAAGCCGGCGGGTATCTCGAATCCGAAGGACTTCCGCAACGAGATCGTCAACTTCGTGCTGCGTGCGCGCGCCAACAACGGTGGCAAGAACCCGGTCTGGACCAGCTACGAGAAGCTGCGGATGGTGATCGAAAAGCGCATGTTCTCCACCACCGAGGACCTGCTGCCGGTGATCTCGTTCAATGCGAAATCGTCGCGGGAAGACCAGGACAAGCACGAGAACTTCGTCAACCGCATGGTCGAAAAGGGATATACACCCAAGCAGGTTCGACTTTTGGTGGAGTGGTATCTGCGCGTCAGGAAGTCGTCGTAGTCCACCAGACGCGGTCCTGGGAGCCGCTTCGCGGAAGCGTGCAGGCGGCTCCCGATCCCGACGCGCTGGTCTGGCGTCTCAACAAGGCGAGCGAACGGCATGGCTACGGTCATCGATCGGCGTGAGAATGGCGGCAACAAGAGTGCCGTCAATCGGCAGCGCTTTATCAAACGTTACCGCGAGCAGATCCGGCAGGCGGTAGCGAAGGCGGTGTCTGGCCGGAAGATCATGGACATCGAGCAGAGCGGGCAGGTGTCCATTCCTGTAAAGGACATCTCCGAGCCGATCTTTCATCACGGCCAGGGCGGCCGGCGCGAGTGGGTTCACCCCGGCAACAAGAAGTTCGTCAAGGGTGACAGTTTCGACCGCCAGCAGCAGGGCGGCGGCGGACAAGGCTCGCGCGCCAGCGACAGCGGCGAGGGCGAGGACGATTTCGTCTTCACCTTGTCGCGCGAGGATTTCCTGAATTTCTTCTTCGAGGACATGGCGCTGCCGGACCTGGCCAAGCGCCATCTTGCCAAGATTGCCGAAGTGCGCAAGGTGCGCGCCGGTTTTTCCATCGATGGCACGCCTTCGAACCTGTCGATCCTGCGCACGATGCGCAGCTCGCTCGGGCGGCGCATTGCGTTATCTAGCCCCTATCTCAAGCGGCTGCGCGAACTCGAGATCGAGTACGCCGAAGAAATCGAGAAAGACCCGTATTCCGACAAGGCCGTGGCGCTGATGGAGAAGATGCGCCACCTGCGCGCGCAGGTGGATCGTGTGCCGTTCATCGAGAAGCTCGACCTGCGCTACAACAACCGTGTGCTGAAGAAGCGCCCGCAGGCCCAGGCGGTGATGTTCTGCCTGATGGACGTTTCGGGTTCCATGGACGAGAGCCGCAAGGATCTCGCCAAGCGCTTCTTCATGCTGCTCTACCTGTTCCTGAAACGGAACTACGAGCGCATCGACGTGGTGTTCATTCGCCATCACACCGTGGCCAAGGAAGTGGACGAGGAAGATTTCTTCCATTCGCGCGAGTCCGGTGGTACCGTGGTTTCGAGCGCGCTCAAGCTGATGGTGGAGGTCATTCACGACCGCTATTCGCCAAGCCAGTGGAATATTTACTGCGCGCAGGCTTCGGACGGCGACAACTGGGCGGGTGACTCCGAACTGTGCGGGCGCCTGCTGCGCGAGTCGATCTTGCCGCTCGTGCAGTACTACGCGTATGTGGAGGTGGCTTCGGAAGAACCGCAGAATCTCTGGGAGGAGTACCTCACGGTGAAGAGCCAGTTCGAGCACTTCGCGATGCAGCGCATCATCGGTGCCGACGAGATCTATCCCGTGTTGCATGACCTCTTCCAGAAGCGGGCCGCGTGGCCCGGCAGGTAGCTGACCGGTGCGTCACCGGTGAACACTGGGGAAGTCTATGGCCTATCTTTCCACGGGCTCGGAGTGGACCTTCGAGTTGATCCAGCGCTATGACCGCGAAATCGCTCGCATCGCCGGCGAGTTCGGGCTGGACAGCTATCCGAACCAGATCGAGATCATCACGGCCGAGCAGATGCTCGATGCCTATGCCTCCGCAGGGTTGCCGGTGGGATACAGCCACTGGTCATACGGCAAGCATTTCCTGGCCTCGGAACGCAGCTACCAGCGCGGCTACATGGGCCTGGCCTACGAGATCGTGATCAACTCCAACCCGTGCATTGCGTACCTGATGGAGGAGAACACGATGCCGATGCAGGCGCTGACCATTGCGCACGCCTGCTACGGCCATAACTCGTTCTTCAAGGGCAACTACCTGTTCCGCACCTGGACCAACGCGGACGCGATCATCGACTATCTGCTGTTCGCCAAGAACTACGTGGCTGAATGTGAGCAGCGCTACGGCGAACAGGAGGTGGAGGCTCTGCTGGACTCATGCCACGCGCTGCAGAACTATGGCGTGGATCGCTACAAGCGGCCCAAGAAGCTGTCGATTACCGAAGAGCAGGCGCGGCAGGCCGAGCGAGAGAACTACCTGCAGATGCAGGTGAACGATTTGTGGCGTACGCTGCCCAAACACCGGCCGCATGCATTGCGCCAGGAAGAAGAGGCTTTTGAGTCGGAAGCGACATTCCCGCCCGAGCCGCAGGAGAACCTGCTCTACTTCATCGAGAAGAACGCGCCGAAGCTGCAGCCGTGGCAGCGCGAGATCGTGCGCATCGTGCGCAAGATCGCGCAGTACTTTTATCCGCAGCGCCAGACCAAGGTCATGAACGAAGGCTGGGCTACGTTCTGGCACTACACGATCATTCATCAGCTCTACGAGGAGAAGCTGGTCAATGACGCGTTCATGCTCGAACTGCTGCAGGCGCATACCAATGTCATCTACCAGCCGCCGTACCACAGCCCGTATTACAGCGGACTGAACCCGTACACGCTGGGCTTCCTGATTTTCCAGGATCTCCGCCGCATGTGTGAGAACCCCACCGAGGAGGACCGCCGCTGGGCGCCCGAGTTTGCCGGCAGTGACTGGCGCAAGACGCTCGACTTCGCCATGCGCAACTTCAAGGACGAGAGCTTCCTGCTGCAGTTCCTGTCGCCGCGCGTGATCCGCGAGCTCAAGCTGTTCTCGGTGCTCGATGACGACCGCGAAGGCAAGCTGCGCGTCACGGCGATCCATGATGACGAAGGCTATCGCGAGATTCGCCACCTGCTGGCCAATCAGTACGACCTGTCGAACATGGAGCCGAACATCCAGGTGACGAACGTCGACATTGGCGGCGACCGATCGCTGACGTTGCGCCACCTGCAGAACGACCGTCGGCCGTTGGCACATAACTTCGACGAGGTGGTGCGCCACGTCACGCGGCTATGGGGCTTTACGGTTCGGCTGGAAGTGGCCTATGAGGACGGCCGGCGCGAACTCAAGTACGAGTGCAAGCCCGAACGCCGTCATCAGCTGCAGCGCAGGGCCGCTTAAGGCCCTGGCAACTCAGATTCCGCGGCGCGCGGTCTTTGGCCGCGCGGCCGAGGACACCCCCGCGCGCCCGAGATCGACCCCCGGCAGCAGGTGCAGCAATCGCACCAGTTCCGACTGGCGATGTGTGCCCGTCTTGCGTAGCGTGTCCCGAATATGCACGCGTACGGTATGCGGGGAAAGGAACTCGCGCTCGGCAATCTCGTTGAGCGTTTCGCCGGCCGCCAGGCGGATGGCGATGATGCTCTCCTTGCGCGACAAGCCGAAAAGCGAGGTCAGTACGCCGGCATCGAGCACGGAGCGCGATTCCGAATTGCCGAGCAGCATCATTGCCATCGGCAGTTGCCAGGGGCCTTCCACGGGCTGGCGCGACACCAGCGGCATCACGATGATCGGCACCGGCTGGCCGCCGGACGTGATGTGCATCCACGATCCCGCCGCAGTGGTGCCATGGCGGCCGCCGTGCGCCGCCGCATCCAGCAGATCGAGCAGCACCGCCTGCAGCGATTCCGGACGGGCACGCAGAACGCCGTTGTCGAGTGCAAGGTTGGTATCGGCCTGCACCAGCGCTTCGGCCCAGCTATTGGCGTAGCGCACGCGCATGTCCGCCTGGAGCACCATCACGCCGAAGTCCAGCGTGTCGAGGCTGGCCAGCCCGAGGGCAGCCAGGCCGCTCAGTTCGAAATTGCGATGCTGCATACGTGCAGCGCGTGCCCAATGCGGCATGACCTGAGCCAGGCGCTTCTGCCGGTGATCGTGCGTCAGCGTGCCATCCGCTGTCGGGGTGGCGCTCATCAGCACGCAGATATCGCTGGTGTCGAACAGGCGGATGCCTTGTTCGAGTCCGCGGCAATCGAACGCCGGAATGGCCGTCGCGAATTCGGGTTCGGCAAGCCGCGCCGCAGCCTGGCCGTCGGTGGCCATCACGCAGGCATGCTGAGCGCGTGCGGACGGTTGATAGGCTGGTGGTGTGCGCATGCTGTCGGGCATGCTGCTGGCGTTCGTGAAGCAGCCGTGCGGTGTTACGCCAAGGCGGGTTCGCTCGGCAAGCTTGTCCCAGATCAGGTAGCTTGGGCTGCCAGTGCCGGTGTAGCGGGAAAACAGGTCCAGCGCCACTGGCATGGCCGCAACGTCCATTGCGGATTCATAAATGCAATCGACCAGACGATGGAATACATCGTCGGTGGACGGTTGTTCGCCCATATTGTTTTCCCCCGGTGGCAAACGACGCCTTTTCCTCAAGACCGCTGCATCGAGGCGCGGTCCCCTTTTGTCTTTGTATGCAACTGCCCGCGATGACCCTGAAGCGTGTCGCGGTACTGCGAAATGACGATGATCGTGCATGAACCCGGGGCGGGAATATACCGCCTTGGGAGGGGGCAGCCCGCGCCACACCTGCGTTTCCGGGTGATGCAGCCCGTGTGGCAACTTCCAGCTGCCGCCACCGAAGCTCGGATGATAGTAATGCCGTGACTGGCGTATTTCAAACTCTTCACGGCCAATGTATTGGCCCGCCATTGCACAAAAGAGACATGGTTGTGCTGGCGCGCACCTATGTTCACATTGGCCCGCTGATCACTAGGATTTTCTGGTTGCAGAGGTGACGAGATCGGCGCCCGCGCCGGCCACGGCTGCCGTGGCGACATCTTCGGTCAGGTTGCTGCCATCGACCTGCACCGTCACGTACGGCACCGCCAGGCGGATACCGTTGGCGTCGAAGTTGCGTTTAAGGCGCACGTTGAATGCGCGTGTGATCTCGGCTTGCGTCAGCGGACGCGTCTTGAACTGTGCGAGCACGACCTGGCCGTTCGGATCGAAGCGGTCCAGCCCAAGGATGTCCAGCCCGGACAGCAGATTGCGGCTGTAACGATGATCGTGCGCCACCTGTGCGCCGGTTTCGCGAACCAGTTCAAGCGCTCGGTCGAAGTCACTCTGGTAGGAGATCGAAATGCTGAACACCGCGAACGCGTAGCCGCGGGACAGGTTCTTGACCGCCTTGATCTGGCTATAGGGCAGTGTGTGCACGGCGCCTTTGCCGTCGCGCAGGCGCACCGTGCGGATCGTCATGCCTTCCACCACGCCAGAGTGGTCTGGCAGTTCGATCGAGTCACCGATGGCGATGGTGTCCTCGATGACGATGAACAGCCCGGTGATCAGGTCCTGCACAAGCGTCTGCGCGCCGAAACCGATTGCCAGACCGACGACACCGGCGCCGGCCAGCAGAGGCGTGACGTTGACGCCGAGGTTGGCCAGCACGGCGATCATCGCTACCACCAGCACGCCCACGAACGACGCATTGCGCACCAGCGGCAGGATGGTCTTCGCGCGCAGGCTTGGCTGTGCTGCCCGGCCGTGCGTCGGGGACAGCGTCTGGGTGATCGCGGTGTCGATCAGCAGCCATACCAGCCAGGCCAGCAGCACCACACCCACCACGCCAAGCAGGGACTCGGTGATGTGCCGGCCCACGACGGTCGACCTGGCCAGATCGATCAGGGACGTTTGCCAGATGCGTGCATTGAGTTCAAGGAACGCCAGCCAGATCACTACGCGAATCAGCGCCACGCCGAACCGGCCAAAGCGCTGGACATAGGCCGAGCGGCGCCGGTCGCGCAGCCGCGGGGCGCGTGTGGTGGATTTTGGCGAGCGGCCCACCACCATCGTCAGCAGCATGGCCGCAACGAACAGCGCCACCGTGACCACCGCGCGGCGCAGGAACTCGTCGGCGTGGCCGGTAGCCATGATCGTGCCGATGACCGATGCCACCACCACCGCCAGCACTGGCAAATACCAGGCCGCGCCAGCCATGCGCAGCAGGTCCATCGCCGCCGGGTGGTTCTGGCGCACCGTCAGCGGGCGGAATGCGATCAACTGGCCGATGGCGCGGCGAAAGCGTATGGCAAACACGCCGATCAGGATCGCGGCAAGGATGTTGGCCAGTGTGCTGATCAGGGCGGACAGGTTGATGCCAAGTGCCGTGATGACGCGTGGATCGGTATTGGCTTCGCCCAGGGCTGCCAGCGCGCCCGTGAAGAACAGCAGGATCGGCGAATGGTTAAGTAGATCGCGGACGGCATGCGCGCGATGCGCGGACTGGAACAGTGCAAAGATGACCTGGCAGAACGCCGACATCACGGCACCTGCCACAATCGCGTAGGCGACCAGTACGCCGCCCATGCTGGCGGGCGTGCGGCCAAACACCTGATAGGCAAGCAGCACCGTAAGCCCAAACGCTACGATCCACGGTCCGATGCGGCGCAGAAAGTAGAAGCCGACATCGATCCACGATGGGACGGTTGGAAGACTGGGCGCTTGCGCGGGCCGCAGCCGGTTGCGGCGCAGCCGGCGTGACAGTTCACGCAATACCCATCCGGTAAATGCCCACCCGGCAAGCACTGTCGCAAACTCGGTCCAGGAGATGAGCGCGCTGCGGGTGTTCTTGATCGTCAGCGCTTCGTGAAACTCCTCGCCGGCAAACTGCATGCGCCACCGCCAGTAGTGCCACGGGCCGCGATCCTTGTGGGGGGCGTTATCCATTTCCTGCAGTGCCTGCGCCACGGCGCCGATCAGGCCCGGCGACGGCGCGCTGGCAGCGGCGGCGGAGGCGGCTGCCGCCGCCGAGGCATCAAGCCCCTTGCGCAGCGTCTGCAGTTGCGCCACCAGCGCCTGGCGCTCCGTGTCGTTCTGCAGCGTGCCGATGACCTGATCGAGCGACTGGGCGAGTGGGGCGCTGGCCGGTGCGGCCGACGCGGCCGATGCAGTGCTGCTGGCGGTCTTTTTCGTCACCCCCGGCAGCGAAAACCCGGCAGCCTGCGCCATGCCTGTCATCAGCAGTGCCATCAGGATGCCGGTGAGCCAGGCAGGAATGGATATGCGTAGTTGGAAGCGATGCATGAACGATTGGGAGCGGGGCTGCCTCATCGGGATGGCTGGATGGCCGGCATCGCGTCACTGTAGCGCATCGGCGGGCGTTGTCGCGCACATCCGGGTTCGGATCGCTGGTTGGGAAGACCGAAGCGCGGGCGGCGGTGATTGCGGAGCTGGCCTGAACGTCGTTACCATGGCCGCTCCACGTTATGGAGCCTATGGAGCCATTCATGCTGCCCCTCGAGACGCTGCTGCCGTTTCTCGGCATTGCCATCATGCTCAGCCTGGCGCCAGGGCCTGACAATATTTTCGTGCTGCTGCTGTCTGCAATGCACGGCACGCGCGCCGGCCTGACCGTGGTGCTCGGGCTCTGCACGGGGCTGCTGGTGCACACCGCAGTGGTTGCCGTTGGGCTTGCGGCGTTGCTGGCCGCTTCGGCGGTGGCCTTTACCGCGCTGAAGATCGCTGGCGCGCTATACCTCGTCTATCTGGCCTGGCAGGCGTTCCGCGCCCCCGTGGGAGCGTTGACGACGTCGGATACGCAGGTGAAGACCGGCAAGCACATGTATCTGCGTGGCGTGGTCATGAACCTGACCAATCCCAAGGTCGTAATCTTCTTCCTGGCGTTCCTGCCGCAGTTCGTGAATCCGGAACGTGGCCACGTGGCCGTGCAACTGATGATGCTCGGCTTCGTGTTTATCCTCGCGGCGCTGCTGGTATTTGGATCGATTGCCTGGTTCTCGGGCGCGTTTGGCCGCGTGCTGATGCGCTCGGCGCGTGCGCAGCGTGCCGTGAACTGGTTTGCCGGGAGCGTGTTTCTGGCCCTCGCCGGCAAGCTGGCGTTGTCCCAGCGCTGACCTGTGACGCGCGGTCAGGCAAAGGTGATGGCCTGGCGCCTGTCCGGCAGTTCAAGGTGCGGCACGTTGTTGAAACTCAGCAGCCGCTGCGTGCCGCGTCCGACGATCAGTTCGCAGAAGCCGGTATTGCGGAACTGCAGATTCAGTTCGATGGCGGTCTGCGTTGGCGCGCCGAGCAGGTCGGCCACTGCGCGGCCGATGGCGCCGCCCGAGCTGACCACCAGCAGCGCATCCTCGCGCGCAGCGCCTTCCGTGGCATGCGCAAGCGCCGCCTGCATGCGCGCGCCAAACTCGCCCCACGTTTCGGGCATGCCGGTCAGCTTGTCCTCCGTCCATGCGCCAAACGCCGCGCGGAACGTCCGCCAGTAGTCCTGGTAGTCGCTGTTCTGGTGTGCACGATGATCCGCGCCGTTGGTGAAGCTGCGGTAAAGCGATTCCCCGTCGTATTCGTTCAGGCCTGCGTGGGCAGCCACGGGCGTGCCGGTCATGCCCATGCCCGCCAGGATCTCCGTGGCCGTGTCCTGCTGGCGCACCAGTGTGCCGGCTACCACACGGCGAAACTGCACGCCGCGGTCACGAAAGTATTCGCCCAGCCAGCGCGCCTGCTGGCGACCGACGTCGGACAGACAGTCGTAGTTGGCGGCCCCGAAAGAGGCTTGTCCGTGGCGGACCAGGAATAGGGTTGCCATGATGTGCGGGCGGCATCGCGCCCAAGGGAGTCAACGTTGCAGCGATTCTAGGCGGAGGCCGCCCGGCGGACCTAGCAAGGCCCGCCGAAATTCATGGCGGCCATATTTGCGCTGCATTGCCCGGGTCAGTCCAGCGTCACTCCCGTATCGGCGGTCAGCTTGAGCACGACTGGCAGATATGCCTTGTACGCGCGCTCGGCTTCGGCGGGCGAATTGCCGATCGGCTCGGCGCCGATTTCCTCGATCTTTGCGCTCAACTCGGGCGTCTTCACCAGGGCGGCGACTTCGCGGCCGAGTTTCTCCACGATGGCGTCCGGGGTCTTCGCCGGAGCCAGCAGCGTCGTAGGGCCAACGATCTTGTAGGCGGCGTCGCCGTAACCGGCCTCGGTGAAGGTCGGTACGTCCGGCAGCGCCCTGGCGCGTGTGGTACCGGCCACGGCCAGCGGCCGCAGCTTGCCCACTGCAATGTACTGGCGCAGCGTGGTGACCGAGCCGATCGTCATGTTGACCTGGCCCGCAAGCAGATCGGTGACCATCGGCCCTTCGCCGCGATATGGCACGTGCAGGATGTCCACGCCATAGGTCTTGTCCATATAGGCCTGGATCGTATGTGGTTGCGTGCCCGGCCCCCAGGATCCCATGCGCAGCTTGCCTGGCTCCTTCTTCGCATAGGCGATCAGTTCATGCATGGTCTTCACGGGCACGGCCGCGTTGACGGTGAGCACGGTGCGCGCCATCGCCACGTCGGAGACGGGCCGCAAGTCGGTACGCGGGTCGTAGGGCAGCTTCTTGTACAGCGCGATATTCGCCGTGATCGGTCCCGGGATCGTCATCAGCAGCGTGTAGCCGTCCGGCGCAGACTTGGCGACGAAATCCGTGCCGATGATGCCGCCCGCGCCACCCTTGTTTTCGACCACAACCGCCTGGCCGAGCCGCTTCGACAGGCCTTCGGCAAGCTGGCGTGCGAGCGTGTCGGTCAGCCCGCCGGCGGGGTACGGCACCACGAGCCGGATCGGTTTGGTCGGGAAATCGCCCTGCGCGTGAACGGCCAGTGGCAGCAGCGACATGGCGGCGCAGGCAATGTGAATGGCCCACCGCCGGCGCGGCAGCGTGAATTGCTCCATGGTGTGTCTCCTCGGTTTGAAGCCCGGTCCGTGTGCGGACACGCCGCTATGGCTGCGGCTGATGCGGGCGGTTGATGGGTGAAGCGAGGGAAAACTTGCTGCGGAAGCGGTTCAGGCGTCGAGTCCGAGATAGGCGGCCACCATGCGCGTCATCTCGCCGGGCAGGCGCTCGTCGTCGAGCGGTAGCGGGCCCGGGTTGTTGAGCACGGCGTTGACGAGCATGCCAAAGACCATCTGCATGGCAAATCGCACGCGAATCTCGTTGGTGTCGGCTGCCCCCGGGAGGCGGGGCACGAGCAGCGCGACCAGCCGCTCGACGATCTCATGGCCGTTTTTCTGGTGCGGCAGCCATTCCTCTGGCCGCGTGGTGGCGTGCTTGAGCGACGCGCGAATCACGCCTCGGTTGTTGTGGCAGCCATTGACCAGGAATCGCATGGTCTTTTCGACGATCTGGCGCGCTGGCACTTCGCTCCAGCGGTGTTCGGCCATGTAGCGCGCCACCGAGGCATCCGATTCCTCCATTACCACCGTGCGCAACGCGTCGAAGAACGCCATCTTGTCCCGGAAGCGCCCGTAGAACGCCCCAACCGATACCTGGCATGCAGCCGCGATCTGGGCCACCGACACCGCGGCGAAATCGCGTTGCGCCAGCAGTTGCCGGCCGGCAGACAGCAGTGCCTGCTCGGTCTCGCGCGCACGGCGCTGCCGTGGCGGCTGCAGGATCGAGGTGGTCTCGACGCGCGGAAATGCAGAAGAGGCGGAGGATGCACTTGTGGCTGGGCTTTGCATGGCAGGTTCCGTATTCGAATTCGGATTCGGTTTTGAACCTTACGTGCCGCCTGAACGGAGCGTCAAGCTGGGGTTTACGATTTCCAATATTTGGAAATACATTCCGCTTTTTGACACACACCAAGATCGCCGACCAAACTGGAATACAGGAGACGACATCCACATGAACACGCCGGTCGAACAATTCATTGCCGAGCGCCGCCTCGAAGATCCCTCGTTTGGCGGGCTGCTGGCCAAGGGGTTTGCGCTGCTGCGCTGCTTCATCGACGACGCGCGCCCGCTGGGCAATGGCGAGCTGGCGCAGCGGTTGCAACTGCCACGCGCTACCGTATCGCGCATCTGCCGCACGCTGTTCGAGCTTGGCTATCTCGACTGGGACCCAAAGCTCGACAAGTACTTCGTCAGCGCCCAGGTACTGGCGCTGGGCTATCCGTACCTGGCGGGCCTGCAGGTCCGCCATCTGGCGCGGCCGCTGATGCAGGAGCTGGCCAACCAGGTAGAGGGGGCGGTGTCGATGGGCGTGGCGTACCGGCTCGACGTGACCTACCTGGAATCGTGCACGCACATGGAAGGCACGCCGGCGCGGCCGGCGATTGGCGCGGTGCGATCGGTGATGACTACCGCCATGGGGCGCGCGTACCTGTGCACGCTTTCCAAGACCGAGTTCGAAAAGCTGATGACCGACGCCCGCGCGGAACGGCCCGAGGAGCACGCCGCCTGCTACGACACCGTGTGCCACAACGTCGCGCACTATCCGAAACGCGGCTTCACGCTCAATGAGGGCGATGCCGGCAGCGATGTGCACGGCGTGGGCGTGTACTCGCGCATCGTCTACATGAACCGGCCGTTGCTGTTCAACTGCGCGATTCCGGGCCTGCGCGTGAAGCGCGGAATGATGGAAAAGCGCGTTGCGCCGCTGCTGCGCGAGATGGTGCGGTCGATCGAAAACATGGCTGGCATGGGACGCTAGCCGCCGGTGGGCGGGCCGGACCTCCCCGCCAGACTGAACGATAGCGGCACGTATCGCGATCGTCATCAATGGAGACAACATGCAGGATCTGCAACCCTTGCTGCGGCCGCGTTCGATCGCCGTCGTAGGCGCATCGACGCAACCCGAAAAAGTCGGCGGCATGCCAATTCGCCTGTTGGGCGAACTCGGCTATGACGGCCGCGTGTTTCCGGTGAACCCCGGTGCCGATTTCGTGCAGGGCCTGCGTGCCTATCCCTCCGTCGAAGCCATTGGCGAACCGGTGGACCTGGCCATCGTGGCCGTGCCCGCACCGGCGGCGGCTGACGTGATGTCGCAGCTTGGCCGCGCTGGAACGCGCGCCGCCGTGGTGTTCACCTCCGGGTTTGCCGAAGTCGATGGCGGCGCAGATATGCAGCACGCGCTGGCCGCGCAGGCGCGTGCGCATGGCGTGCAGTTGCTTGGGCCCAACTGCCTTGGCGCGATGAACCTGCGCGAACGCGTGTACGCCACGTTCTCGCCGATTCCACTGGTCGGTGTGCCGCCGGTTGGCGACGTAGGCCTTGTCAGCCAGAGCGGGGCTTTCGGCGGCTACGCGTTCGCGCTGGCGCGCGAGGCGGGTCTGGGGCTTAGCCATTGGGTGACCACTGGCAACGAGGCGGGGCTGCAGGTGGCGGACGTGATCGAGTGGCTTGCCCATGACCCGCAGACCCGCGTGATTCTTGTCTATATGGAAGGCGCGCGCGACGGCGCACGCCTGCGCCAGGCGCTTGCCGCGGCGCGTGCGGCGGGCAAGCCGGTGGTGATCACCAAGGTAGGCACCACGGCGGCCGGGGCCTGCGCCGCGCAATCGCATACGGCCAGCCTGGCGGGCGAAGATGCCGTGTATCAAGCGGTGTTTGACGAGTATGGCGTGCACCGCGCGCATACGCTGGAAGCGTTCTTCCGGCTCGGCTACACGCTTGCGCGAGGACGCCGACCGACGCGCTGGCATTCGCCTACCGGGATGCCAGCCGATGCGGTGGCGCCGGTGGCCATCGTTACCGTTTCGGGCGGCGTGGGCATCATGATGGCGGACAGCGCCGAGTCGCAGGGCATGCCGTTGCCGCCGACGCCGGACGGCGCGGCAAAGGCGCTGCGCACGGCAGTTCCGTTTGCAAGCACCACGAATCCAATCGACGTGACCGGACAGATCGTTGCGCAGCCGCAGGTGCTTGCGGACGCGCTGGCGGGCGTGGCGCGCAGCGGCGCATACGGTAGCGTGGCGGCATTCCTTGCCGGGGGCGGGAATGCGCCAAAGGTGTGGAGTCTGCTGCAGCAGACCATCGACGACCTGGCGAGCGATCCGCAGGCAGCCCCGCTGATGATCACGGGCGTGATGACCAACGACAAGCGCGAATGGCTGGAGGCGCGCGGCTGCCTGGTCTTCCGCGAGCCAGCCCACACCATCGAAGCGGTGGCCGCGCTGGCCAGGGCTGCCGCAGTGGCCGAGTCTGCGCGGGCGCCTGCAATCGAGACGCAGGTGCCGCCGGCCCCAGAACTGCCATTCAATGCAAAGGCGTTGTCCGAGGCCGAGGCCATGGCGTTGCTGGCACAAGCCGGCGTGCCCGTGGCACCGCACGGCCTGGCACGCGACGCCGACGACGCCGTGCGAATTGCCGAGTCGCTCGGCTATCCGGTGGCCGTGAAGATCTGCTCGCGCGAGGTCCTGCACAAGAGCGATATCGGTGGCGTCCTGCTCAACCTGCACAGCGCAGACGCCGTGCGTGACGCGTTCGAACGTGTGCGGCGTGCCGCCGGCGCGGCGAAGTTCGACGGTGCCCTTGTGGCGCGCATGGTGCGCGGATGGGGCGAGATCATGGTTGGCGTGCGGCGCGACCCCGTGTTCGGGCTTGTTGCGCTGGCCGGTATCGGCGGCACGGCAGTCGAGATCTTCCGGCAGATGGCGTTTGGGCTCGCGCCGCTTTCGCGCGAACGGGCCCGGGCAATGCTGACGCAGAGCCGGGCCTCGGCGTTGTGCAGCGGCCATCGTGGCCATCCGGCAATCGATCTTGACGCGGTGGCAGCCGTGCTTGTGAACGTATCGCGTGCCGCAGCGGCCATCGGGGACCGACTCGATACGCTCGAAATCAACCCGTTCATCGTGGGCGCGGAGGGCCTGGTGGCCGCCGACGCGGTCATCACGTTGCGCTGACCCATCCATCACGGCGAGCTGTGTCGAGCGGCGCCGCACTTCAACGATCCACAATGGTTTCGACCAGGGGAACGCTTATGAATCATCCCGCCTCAACGATGTTGTCCACCCCCGTCCATGCAAGCCCGCAGGAAGCGCTGGTAGCCGCAGCGGCATTGCCGCTGGTGATCTACGGCTATTCGCTTGTCGAGACGCTGCGCACGTGCCGCCTGCAGACTTCCGTCGATGCGCCGACGCGATACGGGCGCGCGCCAATGAACATGCTGTCGGCCAGTGCCCGGCAATGGACGCATGAGGATCGGGACATCGTCACGCCTGCCAACGACCTGCTGTACTTCTGCGGCTGGCTGAACCTGGCGGACGGCCCGGCCACCCTGCGCGTGCCGGCCTTGCCAGATGCGGAACGCTATTACGTGGTGGAGCTGCTTGACGCGCATACCAACAACTTCGCCAACCTTGGTCAGCGCAATGTGCCGCAGTCTGGCGCGGATATCGAGATCGTTGGTCCGGGCCAGCGCGGCAGCGGAGCGCACGTTGTGGAGGCGCCGACGTCTTTGGTCTGGATCATCGGCCGCGTGCTGGTAACGGGCCCTGATGACCTCGCGCGCGCGTATGCGTTCGAACAGGGGTTCCAGATCGTGAGCAGTGCCGGTCCGGCCCGGCCCGCCAGCGTGACGCAGTGGCAGGAGAGCGGCGACGAAGGCATCGATTTCTTCCAGAACCTGTTCCGTGCCATGCGCGACTTTCCGCCATCGCAGCAGGAAACCGGACTGTTCACGCTGCTGCGCAAGGTGGGTCTGCGGCTTGAGGACGATGTGGAGATTGCTTCGTTACGGCCGTCAATCGTCAATGGATTGCGTAGCGCCTACGCGCAGGGCATGGCGCTGATCGAAGCGCATACGCGTAGCCAGGGGCACAAGGCGTGGGGCTATAGCCTGCGGCTGGGGACGTACGGCGACGACTGGCTGCTGCGCGCGTGTACGGCAATGAAAGGGCTTGGCGCGCTGCGCGCGGATGAAGCTGTCTACGCGATGGCCGATTTCGATGCCGATGGCGAGCGCCTCGACGGCCGCCACTCGTATGAGTTGCGTTTTTCGCCCGGAATGCAACCGCCGGCGGATGCATTCTGGTCGGTCTCGCTCTATGGCGAGGATCGTTACTTCACAGCCAACGAGATGGGCCGGTACGCGGTGGGCGACCGCACGCCGGGTCTGCGCAGCGAGGCGGACGGCACGCTGGCCATCCCGATCGGCCACGCGAGGCCGCCGCAGGATGCCAATTGGCTCCCGGCGCCGGCCGGCCACTTCTATCTGATCCTGCGGCTCTATCACCCGTCCGCGGCATTCCGCGCGGGGCAGTACACGATTCCCGCCGTGCATCGCATCGGCTGAACGGGATCGCCATCAAAAAAATACAGGAGACAACGAGACATGCAACAAGCCCAGACCACCCTGCAGCAACTTGCGCGGGATGCCGTGATCTACACGCTGCCGCTCTACGAGATGGCGCGCATGCGTGCGGCCACCTGTCCGCGCCGCGACCACGCGGGAGCGTTTGCCGGAGATGGTCCCGAATCGCGCCTGCGTTGGGTCAATCATGTGATTCACACACGGCAGTTGCTTGGCCCCCAGCACCGTCAGGTCGTCACGCCAAACAACGACACGCTCTATACGAACGCGTGGATCGACCTGTCGCGCGGGCCGGTGGTCCTCGAAGTGCCGGATTTCAAGGGGCGCTACTACGTACTGGGGCTGCTCGACTTCTATACGAATCCGTTCGGCTATATCGGCAGCCGTACCACCGGCACCGGCGCGGGCCGGTTCCTGCTGCACGGGCCCGACTGGCGCGGCGACGTACCGGATGGGATGCGGGCCGTGGCATGTTCGACGAATGCGGTCTGGATGATCGGGCGGCTGCTGGTCGATGGCGACGCCGATCTGCCGACGGTGCACGCACTGCAGGACGCCATCACGCTCAGGCAACCCAATGGGGCTGCCGCTGCGTTCGCGTTCGATGTCGGCATGCACCCAGGCGAGCACCTTGGTGACGCGCGGCGCTTTGCCGAGGTGGTGAATCGCGCGCTGGGCGAGAATCCGCCTCCGGCCGGCGAGGCGCGTGACGTTGCACGCTTCGCAGAGGTCGGTATTGGCCATGGCATCGTGCCGACGCCAGCGCAGATCGATGTGCTCGATGGCGCCCTGCGGAGCGTGCTGGCGGATCTGGCCGAGCCGCAGCCCTCGGACATGGGCGGGGGCTGGGCGATGTCGGTCGATGTGCGCGAATCATATGGCACCAACTATCTGCAGCGTGCGCTGGTGGCGCGTAACTATATTGGCGCGCTCGGCGTGCAGGAGGCCATGTATGTCATTGCCGACCGTTGTGGCGACGGTGCGCCGCTCGATGGCCGCCATGCGTACCGGCTGGACTTTGCTGCCGACAACCTGCCCGATGTCGGTGCGTTCTGGTCACTGACGATGTACGACAAGGGCGACTGCATGCTCGTGCCGAACGACATCGCACGGTATTCGCTCGGCGACCGCTCGCCATCGCTGACGCGTGGCGCGGACGGCAGCCTGAGCCTGTATCTGTCGTCAGTACCGCCGCGCGATGGCGCGCTGCACGGCAACTGGCTGCCCGCACCGGCGGGCCCGTTCTATGTGGCCCTGCGTCTGTATGTGCCACAGCCTTCGCACCTGAACCGGACCTATTGCTACCCCGCTATTGTCCGGATGGGAGATCCGACATGAACGCATCTCAACTGACCCGGCGGCGCCTGCTTGGCGCGATGGCGCTGGCTGGCTTCGTACCGCATGCATTTGGCAACGCCTACCCGAGCAGGTCCGTGCGACTGGTGTCCCCCTATGGGCCGGGCGGGTCGAACGATACGTCCGCGCGCATCCTGGCGGAAGTGCTGAGCCGCAAGTACGGCCAGCAGGTGGTGGTCGAAAACAAGCCCGGCGCCGGCACACGCGTTGCCAGTGACTCCGTGGCCCACGCCACGCCCGACGGCTACACGCTATTGTGGGCAGCCGCGCCGTTCGCCATCAACACAGGCGCCGGACTGCAGCAGCGGTTCGATATCCACAAGGATTTCGTTGCCGTCGGGCCGCGCGTGCTCGGGCCGGTGTTCCTGATCGTCAATGCCGCATCGCCGGTCAGGACGGTTGCGGACTTCGTGAAGATGGCACAGCAGAAGCCGGATGGCGCGACGTTCGCGTCGCCGGGGATCGGCTCTGGCCCCCACCTGACGGCGGAACTGTTTGCATCCCAGGCCCGGTTCAAGGGGCTCAATGTGCATTACCGCGGGGATGCCACGGCGTATACAGAGTTGCTGGCCGGGCGCGTGGATGCGACGTTGACCGCCATCACCAGCGCGCTGCCGTTTATCCAGACCGGCAAGCTGCGCGTGATAGCCGTGGCGGCGGAGCAGCGCACGCCTGTCTACCACGATGCGCCGACGTTCGCTGAGCAGGGGGTGCCGGGCGTGGTTGGCTATGGCTGGTTTGGCGTTGTCGCACCGGCCGGTACACCGGCAGCGATCGTGCACCAGATCAATCAAGACGCAAGCCAGGCATTGAGCGACGCGCAGGTCCGGCAGAAATTGCTGGCGCTCGGGTTGCAGCCGGAGCCAGGCAGCAGCGCCGACTTCGCGGGATTTATCGATGCCGAGGTGAAGAAGTGGGGCGCGCTCGTGCGTGAGCGGGGGATCGTGCTGGAGTAAGGTCCAGTGCAACGGCGCCGCGGGCTTGTCGGGGAATCGACGGAGTGCGACGCTTGTCAGGCAGGTGCAGGGATTGCCGGATCAGCCTTTGCTTGTGGATTGCGATTTCCTGGCCAGTCCCGCGCATTCTCCGACGAGCGTTTGCACGCAGCACGCGCTGCCGCTCCACTCCCCGCGGCTGACGTTGCCGTCCGAGCCAACTACCAGCTTGCGCTGGCAATACGCGGCGGTCGCTGGGGGTTCAAGTTGCGCATCGCGCGGGCCGCTGCCCGGTGGATGGGCTGAGGGGATCTCATCGGTCCAGACATAGGCCGTGCCGTCCGGCACCGTCTGTACGGACTGCGGCGGGCCCCACTGCGCCTTGGCCTGCTCGACCGGCACGCCCTTCCAGGAATCGAAGATCCGCTGCATGGTGCCGGCCTGCAGATTGGCGCAGGCGGCGGTCAGGACGATTGCGGCAACGGCAATCATGCCGCTGCGGGCGGCGGAACGTCGAGGCGATGCAGGCATGGCGACTCCCTCGGGGGCAGCAGTCCCTCCTCTCCGAGACTAGCCGAGCCACGTGGCGGCTGGCAATACGAATATGCGCGCCGCCGCACGGAGTGGCCCTGCTGTCAGCCGAACAGGTCCGTGATTTGCGGGTGGATGCCGGATTTCGCAATGCGCCTTGCCGATGCGCGCGGCGCGGAAGCCGGCTTGGGGTCGGGCGGTGTCGGCGCGGTCAGCATAAATGTGCGAGTCGAATCCAGCAGAACTGCTGTGGCCTGCAACGCTTCGATGCGCGGCGCCAGGATCTGATAGGTATCGACATCGAAGCGAGCCGGGGCCGCGAGCTGCTGGACCGCGGCTTCCAGCGTCGCCGCAGAACCCAGATAGCACCAGTCCTCGATGACGTGCCACGGGAAACCGTCAGCGGCCGCCTCGCGCCAGGCAATTGCGCCGGCGAATGGCCAGCGCTGGAGTGCCAGCGGGGCCATTGCGGTCATCGTGCGTTGGCGATGGTCGGATGGCGATTCTTCCCCGGTGCAGGCGCCCGCGCATCGGTGCAATTGCCGTGCAAAGCACGGATTGCCTCGTCCGCTGCTGGCTTCCAGCCTCAAGGTCGCCAGGCAAAGCTGGTGATCCTCTGCCAGCGATCGCAGTCGCGCTTGCGCCGAGGCGCGGCTTGGGAACGCTCCAAAGAGGGTGCCGTGACGACTGAAGTCGACTTGCCGGTCCGATCGCAGGCGCGGCGCGGGCAGGCCGTCGACCATCTCCCACGAGAACAACTCCGTGTTCTGGCGCAGCATGTGGTTGTGCAGCGGGCGCAGCGTCTTGACCAGATGCGCCTCCAGAAGCAGCGCCCCGACTTCGCCGCCGGTCTCCCGCCAATCGACGCGGCGAACGGAGCGGGCCAGCCGCATTTCCCGGGCGTTGCCGTGGTCGCCGGAGAAGTGGGCGCGAATGCGCTGGCGCAGATGGATGCTTTTGCCGACGTACAGCGGCACGTCGTCGTCGCCATAGAACAGATAGACACCGGGGCGGTCCGGTACGTCATCGAGCGCTGTTTCCTCAAGCCCTGCCGGAAGGCTCGCATGCTTGACCAGCGATTTCACGGCGGCTTCGACCAGATCCACTGAATAGATGCCGTGGATCTTTTGCCAGAATTGCCACAGCAGTTCGGCGTCGGCCAGCGCGCGGTGGCGGCCCTTGGGGGCGAGGCCGAAGCGTGCGATCAGTGCGTCCAGGCCGTGCCGCTCGACTGAGGGAAACAGCGAGCGCGACAGCCGAAGCGTGCACAGCACATCGGCACGGAAAGTCACGCCTGCGCGACGGAACTCGTTTTTCAGGAATCCATAGTCGAATCGCGCATTGTGGGCAACGAACAGGCGCCCCTGCAGCTTCTCCGCAAGAGATTCGGCGATCGATGCAAAGGTAGGCTGGCCGCGCACCATGTCGTCGGTAATGCCGGTCAGTCCCTGGACAAATGGTGGAATGCTGGCCTGCGGATCGATCAGCGTGTCCCATTCCTGGATGCCGTCGGCGCTGACCTCGACCACGCCGATCTCGGTGATGCGGTCACGCTGGGCATCGGCGCCCGTGGTCTCCAGATCGACGAAGACGATAGGACGCGCGAGCGCGGCGGCAAGGGCGTCAGCGTCAAGCATGCCCGGCTCGCGGCTGGCCAGCTTCTCAGGTAAATAGGTGGGCGGATCGAGGGACGTCATGCGGCGATTCTAATGGATCGGAAATTTCTTTTACGAAACCCCTTGCCAGCGGCCCGGTAGTCATCTAATATTCGCCCCCTCGCA
>NZ_ALOU01000004.1 GCF_000292345.1 Cupriavidus sp. BIS7 | reverse complement strand
AAGTGGGAGAGGGGAGCGAACACCAAAGGGGATACCAATGAGCGAACAACTACATGACGCCGCGCCGGCGGCGATCTCGGTGCGCGCGGCGGAAATCACCACCGCGCTGCTGATCGCCATCGGCGCGGTGGTGGTGATGGTCAGCAACTACCAGATTGGCGCGGGCTGGGCGCCGGACGGCCCGGAGGCCGGCTATTTCCCGATGCGCATCGGCGCGATCATCTTCATTGCCTGCCTGGTGGTGCTGTGGCAGGCGTGGCGTAGCGACAGCGACAAGGTCTTTGTCACGTGGCCGCAGTTGCGTCAGGTGGCCGTGATCCTGGTGCCGCTGACGGCGTACGTGGCGCTGATCACATTCGCCGGCATCTATGTGGCATCGGCGCTGTTTATCGCCGGTTTCATGCGGGCGATCGGCAAGTTTGCATGGTGGCGCGCGGTGCTGACCGGCGTGGCCATCAACGTGGTGCTGTTCTGGATCTTCGAGATGCAGTTCCGCGTGCCGTTGCCCAAGGGTCCGCTCGAAGCGGCCTTCGGATTCTGAGAGAGGCCGGCATGGAAGAACTCAATGCATTGATGGGCGGCTTTGCCGTGGCGATGTCATGGCACAACGTCGGGCTGATGCTGGTGGGCATCCTGCTCGGAATCGTGGTGGGCGTGCTGCCGGGTCTTGGCGGCCCCAACGGCGTGGCGATCCTGCTGCCGCTGACATTCTCGATGGAGCCGACGTCGGCCATCATCATGCTGTCGTGCATCTACTGGGGTGCACTGTTTGGCGGCGCGATCACGTCGATCCTGTTCAACATTCCCGGTGAGGCGTGGTCCGTGGCCACCACGTTCGATGGCTATCCACTCGCGCAGCAAGGCGAGGCGGGCCGTGCGCTGACATCGGCATTCACGGGTTCGTTTCTCGGTGCGCTGGCTGGCGTGCTGCTGATCACGTTCCTGGCACCACTGGTGGCGAAGTTTGCGCTGCGCTTCGGGCCACCGGAATTTTTCGCGGTCTACTTCCTGACTTTCTGCAGCTTTGTTGGCATGGGCAAGGAAGCCAAGGCCAAGATCGTGATTGCAATGTGCGTAGGATTCGCGCTCGCGGCAGTCGGCATGGATACGGTGTCCGGCACGCTGCGCATGACGTTCGGCTCCACCGAACTGCTGCGCGGCTTCGACTTCCTCGTGGCCGTGATCGGCCTGTTCGGCATCAGCGAGATCCTGATGACGATGGAGGAGGGCGTCGCGTTCCGTGGCAAGCGCGCCAGCATCGACCTCAAGGTAGTACTGAAGACCTGGGCCGAACTGCCGCGCTACTGGATGACGCTGATCCGCTCGTCGATCATCGGCTGCTGGCTTGGAGTGACGCCAGGCGGCGCCACGGCGGCATCGTTCATGGGCTACGGCGTGGCCAAGCGCTTTTCGCGCAAGCGAGAGACGTTCGGCCGCGGCAATGTCGAAGGCGTGATCGCGCCCGAGTGTGCCGCGCACGCGGCCGGCACCAGTGCGCTGCTGCCGATGCTGGCGCTCGGCATCCCGGGGTCGGCAACGGCTGCGGTGCTGTTGGGCGGGTTGATGATCTGGGGCCTGCAGCCGGGGCCGCTGTTGTTCACCGAGCAGAAGACCTTTGTCTGGGGCCTGATCGCCAGCATGTACCTGGGCAACCTGGCGGGGCTGATCGTGGTGCTGTCCACGGTGCCGCTGTTCGCCGCCATCCTGCGTATTCCGTTCGCGATCATCGCGCCGCTGATCCTGGTGGTCTGCGCGATCGGCGCGTTCACGGTGCACAACGCAATGTTCGATGTCTGGCTCATGCTGATCTTCGGCGTGGTTGGCTACGTGCTCAAGAAGCTCGACTATCCGCTTGCGCCATTGGTGCTGGCGCTTGTGCTTGGCGATCGCGCGGAAGATGCGTTCCGGCAGACCATGCTGATGTCGCAGGGCGAACTCAACGTGTTCTGGTCCAACGGGCTCGTCGGCACGATCATGGCGCTGGCAGTGGTGATCCTGGTATGGCCGCTGTTCGGCGGCCTGCTCGAGAAAACTCGCCGCCGCAAGGTGGTGCAGGCACAAGGGGCGGCGGAATGAGCGATCCCGTTCAACACGAAGAGACGTTGCTGGTGACGCGCGACGATGCCGTTGCCACGATCACCCTGAACCGGCCCGAGAAGCTCAATGCGTTCACGCTCGACATGTGGCGGCAACTCGGCGAAGCATTCCGCACGTTGTCGGCCGATGACTCGGTGCGCTGCGTGATCGTACGCGGCGCGGGCGAGCGGGCGTTCTCGCCGGGCAACGATATCGGCGAATTTTCCACCGCGCGCTCGAACAAGCAGCAGGCCATGGTTTATGGGGCGGTGATGCACGCCACCGCGCAGGCGATGCAGGATTGCCCGCATCCGGTGGTGGCGCAGGTTCACGGCATTTGCGTGGGCGGCGGGCTGGAAGTGGCGGCGATGGCCGATATCCGCATCTGTGGCCAGAGCGGCCGCTTCGGTGCGCCGATCAAGAACCTCGGGCTGGTGATGGCGCATGCGGAAATGGCGCCGCTGATCCGGCTGATTGGCACGTCGCGCACGCTTGAACTGCTGTTCGAAGGACGCATCGTCGGCGCCGATGAGGCATATGCGATGGGTCTCGTGTCCCGCGTGGTGCCAGATGACCGTGTGGCAGACGAGGCGCGCGCCACGGCGCAGCGGATTGCATCGGGCGCGCCGCTGGTTGCGCGGTGGCACAAGCGGTTTGCACGGCAATTGGCCGAAGGCAAGCCTCTCTCTGCAGCCGATCTCGATGCTGCATTCGACTGCTTCGATACCGAGGACTTCCGCACCGGCTATCGCGCGTTCCTGGCCAAGGAGACGCCGACATTCACTGGTCGATAACCAGGGAGAAGACCGATGTCCCATTCCCCCGACACCGCATCCGGCATGCAGCCTGGTGCGCTGGCTGGCCTGCGGGTTCTGGAACTTGCCCAGATCATGGCCGGCCCCACCTGCGGCATGATGCTGGCCGATCTTGGCGCCGATGTGATCAAGATCGAGAAGATCGACGGTGGCGACGATGCACGCGGCTATCGCGAGCCGACCATCAACGGTGTGTCCGCGCCGTTCCTGATGCTGAACCGCAACAAGCGCGGCATTGCGCTGGACCTGAAGACGCCTGAAGGGCGAGAGGTGTTCCTGCGCATGGTGCGCAATGCCGATGTGGTGATCGAGAACTTTCGCAAGGGCACGCTGGAGAAGCTTGGGCTGGGATACGACACGCTGTCCCGCGAGAACCCGGGCCTGATCTACTGCGCGATATCTGGCTATGGGCGCAGCGGGCCGTTTGCGGACAAGGGTGGCTTCGACCTGATCGCGCAGGGCTACACGGGACTGATGAGCATCACGGGCGAGGAAGGCGGGCCGCCGCTGCGTACCGGCAATTCGATTGCCGATATCAACGCGGGCATTCTGGCCGCGTTCGGCATCCTCGCGGCGTATCAGCATCGGCAGAAGACCGGGCGGGGGCAGATCGTCGAAACGTCGCTGATCGAAGCGGGCCTGCAACAGCTCTACTGGCATGCGGCCATCCACTTTGCCACGGGGGAATCCCCGGGGCCGAGCGGATCGGCGCACGTGCTGGCTACGCCATACCAGGCGTTCCCGACGCAGGATGGCCACATCATCGTGGGCGGCGCGAACGAGAAGAACTGGGCGCGCATCGCGCAGGTGCTCGGGCATCCGGAATGGATCGACGACCCGCGGTACCGGCTCAATGCCGACCGCATGCGTAACCGCGACACGTTGCTGCCGGCGATGGCGGCGATTCTCGGTACACGCCGGTCTGCGGAATGGCTGGCGGCATTCGATGCTGCCGGTGTACCTGCCGGGCCCGTGCATTCGATTGGCGAGGCACTAAACCACCCGCAGACGCTGGCGCGCGGCATGGTGGTGCGGCAACAGCACGCGGAGGCCGGGCCGATCCGCACACTGGGGCTGCCGGTGCAGCTATCGGAGACACCGGCGCAGTACCATCGCCCGTCGCCAAGGTTGGGCGAACATACGCGCGCGCTGCTGGCCGAATGCGGCTACAGCGCGGGCGAGATCGATATGATGCTTGAGGCGGGTGTGGTGACGGAAGCGGCCGCGCCGGCGGCCTGCACCGTGACAGAGGCTTAGGGGGTCAGCCGACGTAGTAGAGGATGCTGACGAACTGGCACATGCTGCCGGCCAGCACGAACAGGTGCCAGATGCCGTGGAAGTGGCGCACCTTTTCGTCGAACAGGAAGAAGCCGATGCCGGCGGTGTAGACCGCGCCGCCGGCTACGAGCCAGTACAGCCCTGCGCGCGGCAGGGCGGCCGCCAGTGGGCCGAATGCCACCAGCACCAACCACCCCATGATCACGTAGATGGCCAGCGACAGGATTCGCGTGCGCTTCCCGATCCACAGTTCCTGCACGATGCCGATCACGGCAAGCCCCCAGTTGATGCCGAACAGCGTCCAGCCCCACGGGCCGTGCAGCGTAACCAGTGCGAACGGTGTATAGCTGCCGGCAATCAGCAGGTAGATTGCGCAATAGTCGAGGCGCCGGAAGATGTCCTTGGCCGGGCCGCGTACGCTGTGATAGACGGTGGAGATCGTGTACAGCAGCACCAGCGTGGTGCCATACACGATGGAGCTGACCACCTTCCAGGCATCGTTATGAAGCGCCGACGAGGTGACCAGCACCGCCATGCCGGCCGCCGAGAGCACCGCCCCCGCCAGGTGACTATAGCCATTGAACCGTTCGCCGCGATACATCCCCAATGCTCCATCTGCGCTGTGGACAAGCGCCCATTCTGTCACGGATCGCGCATGCCGCCGCGATGCCCTTAGCGATTTCGCGGTCATGTACACTTGCCCGCTGGCGTTCCTGCGGGGCTTGCCTGGCACGAACGCCACTATCAAGAACCTGACACCACAGAATCCCATGAAGAAACTTTCCCTGATCCTCGCCGCCGTGGCGCTGGGCGCTACAGGTATCGCACAAGCGGAAACGCTGCCGTCCGGCGTGGTGATCGAGCACGTCACCAAGGGCACCGGCGCATCGCCCAAGGCTTCGGATACGGTCAAGGTCCACTATCGTGGCACGCTGACCGATGGCACGGAGTTCGACAGCTCCTACAAGCGTGGCCAGCCGATCTCGTTTCCGCTGAACCGCGTGATTCCGTGCTGGACCGAGGGCGTGCAGAAGATGAAGGTCGGCGAAAAGGCCAAGCTGACCTGCCCGGCCGCCACGGCCTATGGCGCGCGCGGCGTGCCGGGAACGATTCCTCCGAATGCCACGCTGAATTTTGAAGTGGAGCTGCTGGGGATTGGCGGCTGACGTCTGACGGCTGAGTGGGTCGGCATGGTTGCGGCTGGCCCTCTCCCCCGACCTCTCTCCGGTCTGAACATGTACAAGATGTGTGCAAAAAGGCGCTTGTTCGTCGCCGAAAATCGGGGTCTATACTGACGTCCTTCTTTCGCCCGCAGCACGGGACGGGGCTCCCCATGAACAAGCGTTTTTATCTTTTCTGCGCCTCCACGTGGATCGCCGCGGCCGTTCTGATCCTTGGCAACGGTTCCATGTCGATGGACGCATTGAGCGGCGTGATTGCGCTCGCCGGCTTCGACCTGCTGCGTCCGTGATGGGGTCGTGACGCGGTCCTGAAGCGCCGGTGTTGCCCACGTTGCATTGCGCAATACGTCATGGCATTTCCGATGCCAGAGGCCTACGCTTGAGAGCGGTCCGTGCACGTCCGACGCACGATGATTTCAACCGATCTCGCGGGAGAGACTCGATGAAGGCAATCAACTTTGCATTGGCATTCGCAGTCCTGGTTCCAGGGCTGGCGTTGGCCGCAGGACCGGAAAGCCCGTCCGAACGTTATGACTACGACATGCACACGACCAACAAGGACGGTTATGTTCCGGATCCGGCGCGTGCGACCAACAAGGATGGCTATGTGCCTGACACTGCCCGGTCCGGTGACAAGTTCGATCCCTACACACAGGGCGCGAACCAGAGCACGTCATCAGCCTTGACCGACAGCAAGAGCACCACCAAGAAGTCGAGCAAGTCTCACAAGAAGGCGCCAGCCGCTCCGACAGCGGCGACGCAGTGAACTGCGTGATCTGGTCAGGAACAGGGCCCCGCCTTGCGCGGGGCTTTTTTTATTGCGAAAGGCGAGCTTCGATCGATGAGATCAGGTCGTCCATCCACCGGCGCAGCAGCGTGTCCGACATGACCGAGGCGGTGCTGCGCGCGATCACGCGATAGACGTTGCCACGCGGGATCTTCGATACGCGTGCAGGGTCGAGCCAGGCCTTGTTGTCGGCAAGCAGCAGCAGCGTTTCCAGGCCGATCAGGATCGGCCACAGGCAGGCCAGCCGCAGCCTGATGGCCGTGCGGGGAATCGCGAACGTATAGGCCATCGCTGCGCGGAAGTGGTCCAGCGAGAAGCGCATCAGTTCACGCAGCATCGGTTGCGCGCGTTGTCCGTTGGCTGGGTCCATCAGGTCGAGCGGCACAAGCCCGTGACGGTCGAGCACCTCGGTCGGCAGATAGCAGCGGCCGATGCGCAGATCCTTGCCGCAATCGCGCAGCACGTTGACCATCTGCAGCGCCTTGCCGAAGCGGATGCCGCGACGCAGCATTGCCTCCGGCGCTTCGGAAAGCACGCCTGGCTGATGGGCATAGGTCATCGTGGTCCAGAACTCGCCCACGCAACCGGCAACGAGGTACGTGTAGCGATCGAGGTCGGCCATCGTGCGCAGTGCCGCCACCTGGCCGGAGCGTTCGTCCGGAAACGTGTTCAGGTCGAACTCCATGCCTTCGGTCAGCGTACTGACGATACCGCGCACCGCGCTTCGATCGGTCTCATCGAGTTGCGTCAGAACGTCGAGCGCAGGTCCGATAGATTCCAGCAGCACTTTTTCGTCGGACTGGGTTTGCTGGCTGGCCACCTCTGCGGCCAGTTGCTGCGCAAGCAGCCCGCCGTCCTCGGTGCCGTTGATGCGCTGCCGTAGCGACAGCAGCAGTTCAAGCCGCCGTGCCGGTGGAATCAGCGAGGTATCGGCGATGGTGTCCGCCGCGCGCGCCAGCAGATAGGCCAGGCCAACGGGGTCGCGCATGCCTGCCGGCAGGATGCGCAGGGTCAGGTAGAACGAACGGGAAACCCCTTTCAGTAGCGGGCCTAGCAGAAAGGTCCGGTTCGGATTTGGCATGGCAAGATCATCACACGATGGGACCGCGCATTGTAGCCGCCAGCCGCCGCCAATGCCCTGGCGCCATGGGCGCGGCTCGGCGACCGGGCCGCCCGGGTCTCCTGTGCGATACATGCGTGGCGTGCGCACCACGCTCGAAAACCCGCATTTGCCCGGAAATCCAGCCCTGGCGCGGCCGTCCCGGCCAGCCTGGGAAAATATTTGTCCAGGTACGCAACATCGGCGCCACGCGGTCATTCCCATGTCATGCGCGGTTATGCATAATTTCCTGCATCTGGGCTTTCAGGATTGCACTGATGCGCGTGACGATTCGAACCACGACGATTCCCGGATCCGCTACCCGGGTTGCACTGCATCGCGCGGCCGTCTACCTCAATACCGAGGAAGATGCCTCGCCGCTGATGGTCAGTGCGTGGAGTCAACGTGAACCCGAAGCATTTCTTGCTGCCCAGCGCTGGGCGCGCACCCACGAGTACCAGGTCTCGAATCCGCGCAACGGTACTTACTACGGCGGACGCACCGCGCGCTGAACGCAATTCCCGCAGCGCATTCGTGAAGCGCCTGTTGCTGTGGTGCCTGGCGCTTGCGGCGTCGGGTCAGGCCTGTGCCGATGCCAGCCTGCTCGAGCATATCGTCGGCGGATTCTCGCGTGACAGCCTCTGGAAGAATGTCCAGCAGCGCTGCCTGACGCCCGCCACCCCCATCCATCCCGACTGCGTGATCGTCGATCGCCAGCGTGGCTTTGTCCTCTACAAGGACATGATCGGCGCGTCGCACTACCTTGTGATTCCCGTGCGGCCCGTCAGCGGCGTCGACGACGCGCGTGTATGGTCCGATCGCGAGCACAACGCCTGGGCGTTCGGCTGGAGCGTGCGCGACACCGTGGCCCGGGCCGTGGGCAATCCGCTGCCCGATACGCTGCTTGGGCTGGCGATCAACGCCAAGGCAGCGCGCAGCCAGGACCAGCTTCATATCCATCTGGATTGCATCAGCGAAAGCGCACGCGACTTCATGGCCAGCGGCGCGATTGACACGCGCTGGCGCGACCTGCAGTTCCGTGGCAAGGCGGTGCGCGCCAGGCTGATACCTTCGGATGACCCGGTGCTGCCGGTGGACCCATTCGATGTTGTCAGGCAGGACATTGGTGCCGATGCCGACATCGCCGACCGAGGCGTCTTCGTGGGCTACGTGCGCCCGCCGCAAGGGCAGCCCGGGCAGGCCGGGTTTGTCGTGGTGGACGAGCCCGTCAGCAAGGCCGGCGGCGCCAACGGCCATGCGAGCGATTTTCTCGACCGTGGCTGCAAGCTGGGCCGCGCGCGGCCGCAGCCCCAGTCCCAGTCCCAGTCCCAGCCCCAGCCCCAGCAGTAGCTGTAGCTGTAGCAGGCGAACCGCTACCACCGCCAACGAAGGCCTGCATTCCCGGCGACTATGCTCCGGTGGGCGCTGTCAACGTTGGTGCCATAGCTGAAATTCAGGAACGCACTGCCGTGGCGATTGATGCCGATCGCCAGTCCCAAACCGAATTCCGCAGCAGTTGCGGAGACGCTAGTCGGTATCACCGTCGTCGCGGCGTAGGTCTGGCTGTCTGTGCCGCCGAAGTAACGCCATAGATTCGCTCGCAGATACGGCTGCCAGACCATCCCGGAACGTTCGAACTTCCCCAGCAGTCGCGCACCGAGGCGGCCGATCACGCTGCCGTCCGAATGGAACGCGACGGTCGAGATACCGTCGTTCAACTCGTTGACGTTGGCGTGCTGCCAGATCAGTTGCGCCTGCGGCTCCACGCTGACCGTCGCCGTCAGTGGAATTGGCAGGCCACCCTCCACCGAGGTGTAGATGGCGGTGCCGTGTGTGGTCGTGCCGATGCCCTGGCTGGACTTGGGATCGATGGTGAGCGTGCTGCCCATGATGACGCTGTCCGTGTACCAGCCGGCGGGGCCGACGTGGGTCCAGTAGGCGCCGAGGCTGTAGGCGTTTGCCGCAAGCTGCCCTGCCGCGAAGCCGGGGAAGCCAAGGGCAAATCCGTCCACGTCGCCGCTCGCCCTTGCAAAGCCGATGAAGACACCGATGTGGTCGCGGTGTCCGCTGTTGCGTGCGTCGGCATAGAGGTCGTGTCCGATCTGCAGACCCCCGATGCTGCCGCCGAATTCCGGGCTTGCCGCGCCGTGGTTGGACAAGCTCGCGTGCCCGCCCCACACACGGCCCCAGGCTGCCCGTACCGGGCCGTTCTCATTCAGGAAGGACTGGTCGCCCTGGCGCTCGTGAAAGGTGCTGAGCTGCGCAAGGCCAAGCTCGCGTATGGTCTCCGGGATGGCGGCGTAGACCGGGACTTCCATCCGGTACAACGGAGTTGGATCGGCACCGGCCGGTGGGGGTGGCGGCAGCGTGCCGGGAGCCGCAAAGGGGATCGGCGCCGAGGCTGGCACATCCGTTGCGGGGGCGGGGGCCGGCAGCGGTGCAAGGCTGGAGCGCAGATACCAGTTGTCAGCCGTACCCGTGGTTACGCCGCCCTTGAACAGGTAATAGGCAAAGGCACCCGCCATAAGCGGCGCGGATAGCGTGAAGGCGCTCGGCGTGGTCGTCGCACCGTTGGTGGCCTGTACCACCATGATCCCGTCCGCAACCGTCGCGCCCCCGGAGCCGCCGACGTTCGTGATGCCGAGCGTCGTGCTGCCGGATGCGGTGCCCTGCGCCAGTACCAGGCGGTCGCTGGGCGCGCCGTCGGCGCCAAGCACGGTTTGCATCAGCAGGCGGCCGTTCTGGCCGACATAGTTCCCGGTGATGACGAGCACGTCGGCTGTGCTCTTCCCGCCGTTGGTAAGGTCGATGACCCCGGCATTGTTGACGGTCACAAGTTGCCCGGGCTGTGCGGGCGCGATCGGGGGATCGCCGAGGCCGCCGGCAAACAGCGTGCTGGTGGCGTCAATGCTGAGTGTGCCGGTGCCGGTGCCGGTGCCGATGCCGTTATTGCCGAGGACGAGTCCTGGTTTGTCGAGCGTGAGCTGGCTGCCATTCGACAGGTTGATCGTCGTCCAGTTGGTGAAGCGGCTGGCAGCACCGGTCACAGTGTTGTCGAAGGTCAGCGTGCCGGTGCCGGTGCCGCTGGCAAGGACAGTCAGGCCGGATAGATTGGCGTCGGTCAGGCGCGTCAGCGTGGCGGTGTTGTGGTTGCCGTTGAGCGTGACCGCGCCAGAGATCGTCCCGCCATCGCGCCAGAGCAGCGTGTCGGACGTCCCAGTCCCGGTGCGGATGCCCGATCCGATGGCGCCGCCTGTCAGCGTGACAGTGTTTGATCCTCCGCCCAGGTCAACGATGCCGGTGGTCGATCCGCCTGACATGCTGAATGAATCGTCCCCCGCATCGGTGAGCACCGCCGCCACGGCACCGCTGATGTTGCCACTGCTATTGATGACGATGCTGGCCGGGCCCTGCGCCCAGATGCCGACGAACGTACTGCTCGCAATGGATCCGGTATTCGTGACCGTCGCCGGGCCGCCAGCGAAAATTCCAACGCCGGAGGCGTTGATGGTTCCCGCATTGTTGAGCGTGCCGCCGCCATTCGCGATGACACCGTCGTTCCGCGTGACAACAATGCTTGCGCGTGGCCCGTTGGTGAACTTCACCGGGCTGCCAAAGAACGCGCCGATATCCTGCATGCCAGTGGCCAGGATCGTCCCGTTGTTAGTGACGGTAACCGGGCCGGCGTTAAGTGCTGTAATGCCTTGTGCGCCGTTGGCAGTCACATTGATGGTGCCGTTGTTGGTGACCGTGGCCGTACCTCCGCCGTTGGTGAAGATCCCGGCTGCGCCGCTGGCATCCATGTGAATGGACCCGTTGTTGATGACCGTGTCATTGGGACTCGCCGCGGCCATCCCGTACGAGCCGGCGCCCGAAACAAATATCTGACCGTTGTTGACGAGCGTGCCGCCTCCCGGGCTTTGGAAATCATGCATCGCGGCCGAGTTCTGTCCCGATGTCCGGATGACGCCCGTCGCGTCGTTGACCATCACCACGGCGGCAGCGCTATTGAACATGCCTTCCGAGAAATTGCCCGTGGTGACGAGCATCCCGCGGTTGATCAGCACGTTGTTTCCATCGCCCGTGCCTTGGGCGGACAACGCATCGAAGAAGTCGCCCGCCACATGCACGGTGCCCAGATTGATCACCGTGCTTCTGTCATAGACAAGGATGCCGTTATTGGTCGTAACGTCCAGTCCGGCATTGGCAAGAATATTGACAGTGACGTTAGTGCTGCCTGGTGCGGCCAGGACCGGCGTGTCGGTGGAATTGGCAGCAGTGGAATCGCAGGTGGTGGTTTGGCCGGTCGTGGGCACCGGATTGTCGCAGGCAGCGCGGGGCGCGCCGTGCCACAGCATTAGCAGCAACAACACAACTGGATTGCGGACCGCCAGCCGCGATTTGATTCGCACGTCTCTCCTTCTGGCGCTCGACATCGGACTCGGATCGGGCAGCGTTCTGCGAGCGTTTTCGGCTACCTCGATTGCAAAGCCATTACCTCGGTCACGATAGGAAAGTTATGGCGTGTTAGCTAGCAGACGCTTTTGCGTGAGCAGTCTTTGACTGTCGACGATCCGCGCCAGCGTTTGTGATTGCAGTGATCGTCAAGCGCACGCGTACGTTCGGAAGATATTCGGCAATGGGCGCTGGTCCAATGGATGAGACCCACGCCACTGGAGCAGATGCATGCTTAGCGAAAATTCGCTTCACGATCGTCGTGGTAGAGTCGGTCACCGTGTCTTATCGCGTAGCCACATGTCGCCATCCCTTGCACATGGACACCATCTGACGATGCAGATTCCGGCAATTGTTCCCGCGAAAACCGCGCTGTTGGTCATGCATTACCAGACCGACATCCTGGCGTTGTTTCCATCGGTCGCGCCCACGTTGCTCTCCAATACGCGCAAGCTGTGCGACGCTGCGCGGGCCGCGGGCGTCAGCGTCTATTTCGCCAAGATCCACTTCAGCCCCGGCTATCCGGAAGTCAGTCCGTTGAATCGAAACGGGCAGGGCATCAAGCAGCTTGGCCTGTTCGTCGAGGACCGGGTCTCGCCGGAACTCGGCCAGCAGGCGAATGAACCGCTGATCATCGCGCATCGTGCCAGCGTGTTCTTTGGTACCGACCTGCAGGTGCGGCTTTCCGCGCAGGGTATCGATACGCTGCTCATGGTGGGCATTGCGTCGACCGGCGTGGTGCTGTCGTCGGTTGCGCATGCGAGCGATGCGGACTTCCGACTGTTCACGATCAAGGATTGCTGCTACGACCCCGATCAGATCGTGCACGATCATCTTTTCTCAACGGCGTTCGATTCACGCACAACCGTGCTGTCGCTCGCCGATGCGTTGCAACTGCTTGCCTAGCATCTGAACCCGACGTTTTGCCTGCCGGAATGTGTGGACGGGAGTGGCCGACGGGTTGGCCGATATTCGCCGCTTAGTTTCCTCAGGTGCATCGTCAGACGTCTTACAAGGAGTGCAAGCCGCGTAGAATATCCCGCGAGCCCCTCCAGTAAGAGCTACAAATTGAATTCGACTTTCCCCAAGGAAAGCACCGCCGCGGAGACCGAGACAACCGCGTCGCGCGGCATCGCCCTGCTGACCTTCGCCTTTATCCTGAGCCAGTTCTACCGGAGCTGCCTGGCGGTTATCGCGCCCGAGCTGCAGCGTGACTTCGATTTGTCGCCGGCAGGATTCGGCGCGCTGTCGTCGTGTTTCTTCCTTGCGTTTGCCGCTGCACAGATCCCCGTTGGCATCGCATTTGACCGCTACGGCGTGGGCCGGCCGACGGCGCTGCTGCTTGGCGTTGGTGCGGTATCGGCGATCGGCTTCGTGCTGGCGCCGAATGGGGGCGTGGCCATGCTGGCGGAGATGGGCCTTGGGCTGGCCTGCGCGCCGGTGTTCATGGGCCTGCTCCACTTTGCGTCGGAACAGCTTACGGAAGGGCGGTACATGCGGGTGGCAAGCCGCTCGAATGCGCTAGGCATGCTCGGCGCGCTGTGTGCAACGGCTCCGCTGGGCTGGGCCTCGCAGCATGTCGGCTGGCGTCCCGCAATGGCGCTGTCGGCAATCTGCATGGTGGCGGCGTGTTATGGCGTCTGGCGCTTTGTTCGCGATGACGGGCATGCGCAGGCGCGGCAGGCGCCGATGGGCGCGATGCTGACAGAGAGCGTCAGGCTGCTTGGGCTGTGGCCGCTCTGGACCCTGATTCCGCTGTGCGTGGCGATGGCCGCTGGCACGACCTTCCGCAACGCATGGAGCGGCCCGTATCTGGCCGACGTGTTTGGCCTGCAGGCTGGCACGCGCGGCATGGCGCTGATGCTGCTGAGCCTGGCGGGTTTCCTTACCGCTTTCGTGCTGCCCGTGCTCGTGCGGCGCAGTTCGCTCAAGGCGGCGGTCGGCGGGTGGGGTTGCCTGTCGATGAGCGGCGGTATCGCACTGGCGATCTGGCCGGATGCCGGTGTGGTGACCGGCGTCAGCCTGATGGCGCTGCTGTCGACGCTTGGCATGCTGCATCCGCTGGTGATGGCGCAGGGGCGCGCGCTGATTCCCGCGCCTGCACGCGGCCGGGGCCTGGGCCTGCTCAATACGTTCGTGTTCCTGGGGTCAGCACTGATGTCGTGGAGTTTCGGCCTGATTGCCAACCAGGGTCATTTGCGGGACTGGCCCGTGGCCTACACGTACGCGGCAATCTTCCTGACCGCAGTGGCGGTGGTGGTGCTTGCGCTGGTGCCGTACTACTTCAGTCCCACGTCGGCGCCCGCGGCCCGACGCTGATCGGCTGATCGGCTGATCGCGTCAGCAACATTACAAATCGCTTTCAATCGCGATTGCGTCCGCAATCCGCGTTTTCCCTGAGCTTTTCCTCAAGTTCCAATACCTGCTGCCGTTAGGTTTTTCAATGTCCGTCCGTGCGTACATTCACGTGCGCGCCCGGACACGAGCGACCGGCCGCCGCTGCGCGCGCACGGTCCGCCACCAACCAGTCAATCAGGCAGAAGAAGACATGAAGAATCTTGGTATTGGTGTACGCCTTGGCATCGGCTTTGGCGTGGTCTTGCTGTTGTCCACGTTCATGACCGCGCTGGGCGTGCCGCGCCTGCAGGACGTCGCGGGCCGTACGCACGCGATGATGCAACAGCCGCTGGCAAAGGAGCGCGTCGTCAGCGACTGGTATCGCCTGATGTACGCCAGCGTGCGCCGGACCACGGCCATTGCGCGCAGCAGTGATCCCACGCTTGGCGCGTTCTTCGCGGCCGAGACGAAATACTCGACCGACGCGATTGCCGCACTGCGCGACAAGATGCAGCCGATGCTGACGTCCGACGCCGAAAAGGCCGCGTTCCAGCGCATCCTGGTCGTGCGCAATCCGTATAACGAGTCGCGCGACAAGATCACCAAGCTCAAGCAGGCCGGGGACACCGACGCCGCCAACAAGGTGCTGGAGACCGAGTTCGTGCCGGCCGGCGAAGCCTATCTCGGCGAAATCCAGAAGCTGCTCGATATCCAGCGCGCGTCGATCGATGCCACGGCCGAGGAGATCAACCGCATCTACGAAAGCGCGCGCAATGGCCTGATTGCGCTCGGTGCCATCGTGCTGGCAATTGGCGTGGCGTTTGCCTGGTGGCTGACGATTGGCATCACGCGCCCGCTGCATCGTGCCGTGGGCTTTGCCCGGACGGTTGCCGCCGGTGACCTGACCAGCCGCATCCACGTGGATAGTCGGGACGAGACCGGACAGCTGCTTGAAGCACTGCGCGAGATGAACGACAACATCCTTGGCATCGTCAAGGAAGTGCGCAACGGCACCGAGGCGATTGCCACGGGTACGAGCCAGATCGCCGCCGGCAACACCGATCTTTCGCAGCGCACCGAAGAGCAGGCATCGTCGCTGCAGGAGACCGCGTCCAGCATGGAAGAACTCACGAGCATCGTGCGCCAGAACGCCGACAGCGCGAAGCAGGCCAGCAGCCTGGCCGTCAACGCTTCCGACGTGGCCACGCAGGGCGGCGAGGTGGTGGGCCAGGTGGTGCACACGATGGACGAGATCAATACCTCGTCACGCAAGGTGGTGGACATCATCTCGGTGATCGAAGGCATTGCGTTCCAGACCAATATCCTGGCGCTGAATGCGGCCGTGGAAGCCGCGCGTGCAGGCGAGCAGGGCCGCGGCTTTGCCGTGGTGGCGGGCGAGGTACGCAGCCTCGCGCAACGCAGCGCAACGGCAGCCAAGGAGATCAAGTCGCTGATCGGTGATTCCGCAGAGCGCGTCGAACGCGGCTCGCAACTGGTGGCCCAGGCTGGCCAGACCATGGAGGAGATCGTCGGTGCCGTGAAGCGCGTGACCGACATCATGGGCGAGATCAGCGCGGCGTCGGGGGAACAAAGCGCCGGCATCGAGCAGGTCAATCACGCGGTGACGCAGATGGACACGGTCACGCAGCAGAACGCCGCGCTCGTGGAACAGGCCGCCGCAGCCGCGGGCTCGCTCGAGGAGCAGGCCCAGCGGCTCAAGGAAGCCGTGGCTACTTTCCGCCTGGCTGCCTAAGCGGCTAAGGCGCGCTACTTCGTCCGGGGCGGCACGATGGTGCCGCCCGATTCCTCTGCCGGCTGGGCGCGCTGCATCTGCGGCATCATGTTGCTGTTCAGGTGGAACATCACCCACAGCGATCCCGTCAGCGTGATCACGACAAGCGTCAGCGTGAACATCAGCGACAGCATGTTCCAGCCGCCCTCGGATTTGGCGTTCATATGCAGGAAGTAGATCATGTGCACCACGATCTGCACCGCGCCGATCAGAAGGATGACGATTGCGGTCGTCGACGACTTGCTGAAGACGTTGCCCATCACAAGCCAGAACGGCACGGCCGTCAGGAACACCGACAGCACGAAGCCCGTCAGATAGCCGCCCAACGTTGCGTGCGGCCCCACTTCCTCTTCATGTCCGTGGCCGTGCCCGTGGTCATCCATCGCGTGGTCTTGCGCGCTCATGGCAGCGCTCCCATCAGGTAGACAAAGGTAAAGACGCCGATCCACACGACGTCAAGAAAGTGCCAGAACATCGACAGGCACATGAGCCTGCGCTTGTTGGCCGTGATCAGTCCATGGCGCGCCACCTGTGTCATCAGCACGATCAGCCAGATAATGCCGCTTGTCACGTGCAGGCCGTGCGTGCCCACCAGCGAGAAGAATGACGTCAGGAACGCGCTGCGCTGCGGGCCGGCGCCTTCATGTACAAGGTGCGCGAACTCGTATAGTTCCACCGTCAGGAACGCCGCGCCGAAGACGCCCGTGATGGCGAGCCAGATCTGCGTGCCGGAGACGCGGTTCTGCTGCATCTGAAGCATCGCGAAGCCATACGTGATCGACGAGATCAGCAGGAACGACGTGTTCAGCGCTACCAGCGGCAGTTCGAAGATCTCGGCCCCGCTCGGGCCCCCCGCGTATTCCCGGCCCAGCACGCCGTAGGCGGCAAACAGGCACGCGAATATCAAGCAGTCGCTCATCAGGTAGAGCCAGAATCCGAGCAGCGTCCCGTTCTGCGGATGCACCTCCTCGGTCACGTAGAACTGGTAGCCGCCCGGAGGTATTTCGTCCGCCGAGGCGGTTCCGGTGGCGTGGAGGGGAAGTGTCGTCTCAACCATGGCCGGCCATCAGGTTGGTGCGCGCAGCTTCGGTCCGGACCACCTGCTCGGCCGGAAGGTAGTAGTCGCGCTTGTAGTTGAAGGTATGGATGATCGCCGAGATGATGGTGGCCGCGAACGCCGCGATGGCCAGCCACCAGATATGCCAGATCAGCGCGAAGCCGCATGTGGTGGCGAGCCCTGCCAGCACGATGCCAGCCGCGGTGTTCTTCGGCATGTGGATCGGTATGAAGCCCTGCTCCGGCCGCTGGTAGCCGTTCTGCTTCATGTGCCACCAGGCGTCCGTGTCATGCACCACCGGCGTGAACGCGAAGTTGTACTGCGGCGGCGGCGAGGACGTGGACCACTCCAGCGTGCGGGCATTCCATGGGTCGCCGGTCACGTCGCGCAGCTCCTCGCGCCGCATGAAGCTGACCACGAGCTGGATCAGGAAGCAGGCAATGCCGATGGCGATCAGCAGCGCGCCAAACGCGGCAAGCTGGAACCAGATCTGCAGCGATGCGTCGTCGAAATGGTTCATGCGGCGGGTCACGCCGAGCAGGCCAAGCCAGTACAGCGGCATGAACGCGAAGTAGAAGCCGACGAACCAGAACCAGAACGAAGCCTTGCCCCACGACGACACCAGGCGGAAGCCGAACGCCTTGGGGAACCAGTAGCTGATGCCGGCCATCAGCCCGAACAGCACGCCGCCGATGATCACGTTGTGGAAGTGGGCGATCAGGAACAGGCTGTTGTGCAGCGAGAAATCCGCGGGCGGTACGGCCAGCAGCACACCGGTCATGCCGCCGATCACGAACGTGATCATGAAGCCGAGCGTCCACAGCATCGGCGGCTCGAAACGGATCTTGCCGTGGTACATCGTGAACAGCCAGTTGAAGATCTTGGCGCCGGTCGGGATCGAGATGATCATCGTCGTGATCCCGAAGAACGAGTTGACGCTTGCGCCCGAGCCCATCGTGAAGAAGTGGTGCAGCCAGACCAGATAGGACAGCACCGTGATGACGACCGTTGCATACACCATCGACGCATAGCCGAACAGCCGCTTGCGGCAGAACGTGGCCACCACCTCCGAGAACACGCCGAACACCGGCAGCACAAGGATGTAGACCTCGGGGTGGCCCCAGATCCAGATCAGGTTCACGTACATCATCGCGCTGCCGCCCTGGTCGGCCGTGAAGAAGTTCGTGCCCACGTAGCGGTCGAGCGCCAGCAGCGCCAGTGCGGCGGTCAGCACCGGGAACGCGGCGATGATCAGCACGTTGGTGCACAGCGATGTCCACGTGAAGATCGGCATGCGCATCAGCGTCATGCCCGGCGCGCGCATCTTGACGATGGTCACCAGCAGGTTGATCCCTGACAGCACTGTCCCCACGCCCGCTATCTGCAGCGCCCATATGTAGTAATCGACGCCAACGTCTGGGCTGTGGATGATGCCGGAAAGCGGCGGGTAGGCCAGCCAGCCGGTCCGCGCGAATTCTCCAACGAACAGCGACATCATGACCAGGATGGCACCGCCCGTGGTCATCCAGAAGCTGAAGTTGTTGAGGAAAGGGAAGGCCACGTCGCGTGCGCCGATCTGCAGTGGCATGACAAAGTTCATCAGCCCCGTGACCAGCGGCATGGCCACGAAGAAGATCATGATCACGCCGTGCGCGGTGAAGATCTGGTCGTAGTGATGGGGTGGCAGGAATCCGGCGTTGTCGCCAAACGCGATGGCCTGCTGCATGCGCATCATGACCGCGTCGGCAAAGCCGCGCAGCAGCATCACGATGCCCAGCACGACGTACATGATGCCGATCCGCTTGTGGTCGATGCTGGTGAACCACTCGCGCCAGAGGTAGCCCCACGCGCGGAAGTAGGTCAGCAGCACCACCAGCGCCAGCCCGCCCACCAGCACGGCGGCGAATGTCCCCAGCAGTATTGGCTCATGGTATGGAATGGCCTCCCACGACAGTCGGCCGAAAATCAGGTTGGCGAGTTCGGAGCGCTCGGGCATGTTTGTCACCTGGGCCTGTGTTGACCAAAATTGGCCGATGAAGATTGGCGAAAGCCGGAAAGGGCCGTCAAGCCCCGCTCACCGCAACAGCCGCCTGCCGTCGTTCATCGCGGAATCCGACGCAAATGCCGGCGCGTCGAGAGGCGTGTTGCTCGCAGTGCAGACCTCGCCGGACGGATCGAACTTGCCGCGGCTGCGGTCCAGCGCCATGGTGTCGGCCATGCACGCGCCGCCTTCCACGCAACGGTTCAGGATCAGGTCGTAGAGCTGGGGCGCCACGCTGGCGTAGCGTTGTACCGGCTCGCTTTCGCTGGGCTGGGCCAGCTTCAGGTAGACGTCCTTCGAAAGCGTGCTGCCCGATGACCTGGCTTGCTTGACCCATTGATCGAAATCCTCGTCAGACATGCCGTGGAACTTGAAGCGCATATGCGAGAAGCCCGCGCCGCTGTAGTTGGACGAAAATCCATCATAGACGCCGGGCTTGTTGATGACGGCGTGGAGCTTGGTTTCCATGCCAGGCATCGCGTAGACCATGCCGGCCAGCGATGGCACGAAGAACGCGTTCATGACCGACGTGGAGGTGATCCGGAACGCGATCGGGCGATCGACCGGGGCCGCGAGTTCGTTGACCGTGGCAATGCCTTGCTCGGGATACAGGAACAGCCACTTCCAGTCCATCGCCACCACTTCCACCGTGAGCGGCTTCACTTCGGCCGAAACAGCCCGGCGTTCGTCAAGCCGCACCAGCGGCCGGTACGGATCGAGCTGGTGGGTGCTGACCCAGGTCACCGCGCCAAGCGCGATGATGATCATCAGCGGCGCGGCCCAGATCGCCAGTTCCAGTACCGTCGAATGATCCCACTCGGGGTTGTAGGTAGCGTTGGGAGCGCTTTCCCGGTAGCGCCACGCGAACAGCAGCGTGAGGAAGATCACCGGGACGATGATCAGCAGCATCAGACATGTGGCGATGATGATCAGGTCGCGCTGGCGCACGGCCATGTCGCCGGATGGCGAAAGCAGCACTGCATTGCAGCCGGCCAGACTCGCTAGCAACGCGAGCGCTGCGCAACGCAAAAGCAACCTTCCTGTCACACCTAGTGGTGGCACTGCTGCATCGGAGCGTGGCATGGTCTCGGAAGTGGCGTCTGATTAACGTCGGGTTGAGGTGACCCCAACGATCTTTCGATTTCCTGTTGCAGTTTAGGCGCTATTCTTGTGAGTGCAGGGACTTTAAGTGCAGTACGACATCCCTCCCTTGCTCAAAGGAGACTCCACGATGGCCAGTCTTTCCCACCAGCATCGCACGTCGCCCACTGCACCTCCGGCTCCAGGCCATCATGAGGTGGCGCCAGCCGAGATTGCCACCGGTGTGGTGATCGGACGCGCGTCGGAGTACTTTGACTTTTTCACGTACGGCATCGCCTCGGTGCTCGTATTCCCGGCTGTCTACTTTCCGTTTGCAAGCGAGCTGGCCGGCCTGCTCTACAGCTTTGCGATTTTTTCGTTCGCGTTCGTCGGGAGGCCGTTCGGCACGACGCTGTTCATGCGCATCCAGCGGCGATGGGGGCGCGGCATCAAGCTGACGGCGTCGCTGTTCCTGCTCGGCACCGCCACGGTGGGGATCGCCTTCCTGCCGTCGTATGCGTCGATCGGCAGCACGTCCATCTACCTGCTGGCGTTGTTCCGTTTCCTGCAGGGCATTGCATTCGGCGGTTCGTGGGATGGATTGCCTTCGCTGCTGGCGCTAAATGCGCCGGAGAACAAGCGCGGCTGGTACGCAATGGTCGGGCAGCTTGGCGCGCCAACGGGCTTTATCGTGGCGGGCGCGTTGTTCCTGTTCCTGCGTGCAAGCCTGACGCCGGAAGAGTTCATCGAGTGGGGCTGGCGCTATCCGTTCTACGTCGCATTCGCCATCAACGTGGTGGCGCTGTTCGCGCGGCTGCGCCTGGTGGTGACGCACGAGTACACGCGGCTGCTTGAGGAAGACGAACTCGAACCGATCAGCACGCTGCAGATGGTGAACGCGCAGGGCTTCAACATCTTCCTCGGTGCATTCACGGCGCTTGCCAGCTATGCGCTGTTCCACCTGGTCACGGTGTTCCCGCTGTCCTGGGTTAGCCTGCACAAGACACAGGACATTACCGACGTGCTGGCGATCCAGATCGTGGGTGCGGTCATCGCATTCATCGGCACGCTGATCTCGGGATCGATTGCGGACCGCATCGGCCGCCGCACCACACTGGCGGTGATGGCCGTGCTGATCGGCATATTCAGCCTGTTCAGCCCGTGGCTGCTCGATGGCGGCGCCACGGGGCAGGACCTGTTCATCCTGATAGGGTTCGGCCTGCTCGGTTTGTCATACGGGCAGTCGGCAGGCGTCGTGACGTCGAATTTCGAGCGCCGCTACCGCTACACGGGTGCCGCACTGACCACGGACTTCGCGTGGCTGTTCGGCGCGGCCTTTGCACCATTGGTGGCGCTGGGGCTTTCTTCGCTGTTCGGTCTCGGCGCGGTCAGCGTGTACCTGTTGTCTGGCGTGGTGGGCACGCTGGTGGCGTTGCGCATCAACCGCGCGCTTGGTACCCCTGACGAGTGATGGCGGGCAGTGGGAGACAGGCGTGGCCGTTTGAAGGTGTGCATGGGCACGTGCCCAGCGCGGCCTTGGGTGGTGGCGGCAGGGGCAGGCCCGTGGCGGGGTCCAGATTTTTGGCCTTGGCCAGCTTTTGCATCAACGCTTCCGAGGGCTGCTCGGGAATCTGCTCCTGTTCCTTCTGCCATTGGAACGTGCCGTCCCAGGGGGGGAGTTCGGCAGGCGGCAGCGGGACGATCTGGTCGATGTCGGGGAGCTTGGGGTTGTAAGACTCGTTTTTGACGAGAAACCGCCAGATCTGCTCGTAGCGTTTTGCGCGCTCAGGATCGTTAGGAAGAGCGAGGTAGTTGAGTTCGTCGGAGGGGGGAGGCGCTTTGAATGCATGCTTCAAGTAGTACGCCGACGTACTGTGGCCCGCAGCCGTCCCTAACTGAAAAGCCTGTGCCGCTTCTTGATAACGCTTGTCATTTTGAAGGTCCACGCCAAGCGCATTGGCCGCTTTTCCATGCCCTTGCTCTGCCGCACAGCGCCGCATCTGGCGTGCAATGTCCGGTGCAATGGAAGCCGGCGCCAGCATCTCGCCAATGTAATACTGCGCATCGGGGTTTCCCATGTCCGCCGCCTTACGGATGTAGCGCAGTGCCATGTCCTCGTTCTGCTTGAAGCCGTAACCGAGTTTCAGATAATGGCCGACGTCGTAGTACCCCATTGGCACGTTCTGCTCCACCAGTTGCGTGGCCCAGTCGATCGACTCACGCATCGCATAGGGCGATTTAGCCTTTCCCCACGACACCAGCAGCTGCGCGTTGTGGTTAGCTTTGTAGTGGCCATGCGCGGCGGCAATGCGGTAGTACCGCACGATCTCGTCAAAGTCTTTCGGCCCCTTGCGTTTCTGCAGATGGCGGCCGTACGTGAATAACTGATCGGCCTCCGGATCGAGCGGCGGCAGGTGGTCGGCCTCGTGGATGCAGGTGAACGCGAGGTTGGCGTGCACCTCGGCAAGGTCAGGCAGCTTGGACAAGGGATTCTCCTTGGAGCAGCCGGTCAAGGAAAATCCGACCAGAAGGCATAGCGCAACACCTCTACGCACGCTACGCATTGTCATACCCCACCAGTTGCCACTGCACGGGATTACTCACCCAATCTGGACCCAGGCAGCGGTCAAGCAGCGCGAACAGGCGCGGCTGCGCGAAGATATACACGGGCATCGTGTTGCCCTTGCTGAAATGGAAGGTGGCGTCGATGTATGGGGCGCCACTCCCCCCTAACGCCCGCCAGAGGCCAGACTCCGGACAACGCTCGCCGGTATTCACGCATGTGCCCAGCGCGGACCTGGGCGGTGGCGGCAGTGGCAGACCCGTGGCGGGGTCAAGGCCCTTGTCCCGGCTCAATCGGCGGATCAGTTCGTCGGACGGCTTCTCTGGCGGCACAGCCTCTGCCTGTTCCTTCTCCCATTGGAACGTGCCGTCCCAGGGTGGGAGTTCCGCGGGAGGCAGCGGGACAATCTGGTCAATGTCGGGGATCTTTGGTTTGTATGGCTCGTTGCGGTGCAAGAAGTCTCGAATCAACTTATAACGGCGTACGCGCTCTGGGTCGTGAGGCAGGGCGAGGAATCTGAGTTCTTCTGTTGGCGGAGGCGCGTCGAAAGCCTTCTCCAGCTTCAGCGCGCCCAAACTGTCTCCAGCTGCTACGCCCAACTGGAATGCCTCAGCCGCTTGCCGATACAGTTTGTCGCTCTTGAGAGCGTAGCCAAGGTCGACGGCTGCTTCACCATGCCCTTGCTCCGCCGCACATCGTCGCATCTGGCGTGCAATGTCTGGCGCAATGGAAGCCGGTGCTAGCAGTTTGCTAACGTAATACTGTGCCTCAGGGTTACCCATATCCGCCGCCTTACGGATATAGCGAAGCGCCATGTCCTCGTTTTGCTTGAAGCCGTAACCGAGCTTCAGGTAGTGGCCAACGTCGTAGTAGCCCATCGGCACGTCTTGCTCGACCAGTTGCGTGGCCCAGTCAATTGACTCACGCGTTGCATAGGGCGATTTGGCTTTGCCCCGAGACACCAGTAGTTGCGCGTTGTGGTTGGCTTTGTAATGGCCATGCGCGGCGGCAATTCGGTAATGCCGAACGATCTCGTCAAAGTCCTTTGGCCCGTTGCGTTTCTGTAGGTAACGCGCGTATTGGAACAGTTGATCGGCCTCCGGATCGAGCGGTGGCAGGTGGTCGGCCTCGTGGATGCAGGAGAATGCGAGGTCGGCGCGCACCTCGGCAAAGTCTGGCAACTTGGGCAACGGATTCTCCTTGGAACAGCCGGTCAAGGAAAATCCGACCAGAAGGCATAGCGCAACACCTCTACGCACGCTACGCATCGCCATACCCCACCAGCCGCCACTGCACGTCGAAAGTCACCCAATCCGGGCCCAGCCAGCGGTCAAGCAGCGAGAACAGGCGCGGCCGCGCGAAGATATACACGGGCATCGTCTTGCCCTTGCTGAAATAGAAGGTGGCGTCATGGTATGGGGCGCCACTTTCCCCTAACGCCCGCCAGAGGCCCGACTCCGGACAACGCTCGCCGGTGTTCACGCATGTGCCCAGTGCCGCCTTGGGCGGTGGCGGCAGGGGCAGACCCGTGGCGGGGTCGAGGTTCCTGGCCTTCGCCAGCTTTTGCATCAACGCTTCCGAGGGTTGCTCGGGAACCTGTTCCTGTTCCTTCAGCCACTGGAACGTGCCGTCCCAGGGTGGGAGTTCGGCCGGCGGTAGTGGCACGATCTGGTCGATGTCGGGGACCTTGGGGTTGCGTGGTTCGTGTTTGTCGAGAAATTTTCCTATCAGGTCATATCGACGCACGCGTTCGGGGTCATGAGACAGGGCAAGGTAGTTGAGATCGTCGGATGGTGGTGCGTTGAACGCATGCTCCAAGTACGAAGCTGACATGCTGTAGCCCGCAGCCGTCCCTAACTGAAACGCCTCCGTTGCTTCCTTATAGCGTTTGTCATACTTGAGGTCCACGCCAATGTTAACTGCGGCTTCCCCATGGCCTTGCTGTGCAGCGCATCTCCACATTTGACGGGCAATGTCGCGTGTCATACTGGACGACGCCAACAACTCCGCAACATGGTACTGGGCGTCGGGGTTACCCAGATCCGCCGCCTTGCGGATGTAGCGCAGTGCCATGTCCTCGTTCTGCTTGAAGCCGTAACCGAGTTTCAGGTAATGGCCAACGTCGTAGTAGCCCATCGGCACGTCCTGTTCGACCAGCTGCGTGGCCCAGTCGATCGACTCACGCATCGCATAGGGCGATTTGGCCTTTCCCCGCGACACTAGCAGCTGCGCGTTGTGGTTAGCTTTGTAGTGGCCATGCGCGGCGGCAATGCGGTAGTACCGCACGATTTCATCAAAGTCTTTCGACCCCTTGCGTTTCTGCAGGTAGCGGCCGTATTGGAACAGTTGATCGGCCTCCGGATCGAGCGGCGGCAGGTGGTCGGTTTCGTGAATGCAGGTGAATGCGAGGTCGGCGCGTACGGTGGCCGGGTCTGGCAACTTGGGCAACGGATTCTCCTTGGAACAGCCGGTCAAGGAAAATCCGGCCAGAAGGCCTATCGCAACAACTCTACGCACGCTACGCATCGCCATACCCCACCAGCCGCCACTGCACGTCGAAAGTCACCCAATCCGGGCCCAGCCAGCGGTCAAGCAGCGCGAACAGGCGCGGCCGCGCGAAGATATACACGGGCATCGTCTTGCCCTTGCTGAAATGGAAGGTGGCGTCATGGTATGGGGCGCCACTTTCCCCTAACGCCCGCCAGAAGCCAGACTCCGGACAAATATCGCCGGTGTTCACGCATGTGCCCAGTGCAGCCTTTGGCGGTGGAGGCAGGCCCAGGCCGGTGGCGGGGTCCAGATTTTTGGCCTTGGCCAGTTTCTCCATCAACGCTTGCGAGGGCTGCTCGGGAATCTGCTCCTGTTCCTTCTGCCATTGGAACGTGCCGTCCCAGGGAGGGAGATCGGCCGGCGGCAGCGGAACGATCTGCTCGATGTCGGGGAGCTTGGGGTTGCGTGAGGTATTGCGATGCAGGAAATCTCGAATCAACTTGTAACGGCGTACGCGTTCGGGGTCGTGAGGCAGGGCGAGGTAGTCACCTTGATTGGAAGGCGGTGGTGCGTTGAACGCATGTTCCAGGTAGGACGCCGACGTACTGTGGCCTGCAGCCGTCCCTAGCTGAAATGCCTCCGCCGCTTCCTGATACCGTTTGTCATACTTCAGATCCACGCCAAGCTCAATGGCAGCCTTCCCGTGGCCTTGCTGTGCGGCGCACTTCCACATTTGGCGAGCGACCTCCGGTGCCATATCAGATGGCGCCAACAGCTCAGCGACATGGTACTGGGCGTCGGGGTTACCAAGATCCGCCGCTTTTCGGATATAGCGCAGTGCCATCTCCTCATCTTGCTTAAAGCCGTAGCCCAGTTGCAGGTAATGACCAACGTCGTAGTATCCAATCGGCACCTCTTGCTCGACCAGTTGCGTGGCCCAGTCCACCGACTCACGCATCGCATATGGCGATTGCGCCTTGCCTCGCGACACCAGCAGTTGTGCATTGTGGTTGGCCTTGTAATGCCCATGCGCAGCCGCGATGCGGTAGTACCGAACGATCTGGTCGAAGTCCTTCGGCCCCCGCCGTTTCTGCAGATAGCGGCCATATTGGAATAGCTGATCGGCCTCCGGATCGAGCGGCGGCAGGCGGTCGGCTTCGTGAATGCAGGTGAATGCGAGGTCGGCGCGTACGGTGGCCGGGTCTGGCAGATTGGACAAACGGTTCTCCTCGGAACAGGCAGTCAGGCTAAGTACGGCCAATAGGGCAGCGAGTTGGGCCTTCATCACTCAATCCCAATAACTGCGTGTGGTGCCGGTGTAGTTGAATTCGACGAGCGACGCGTAGGGTTCATGCGTGGTAGTTCTGCCACGCTGCCGCTTCTTGTTCTCTGTGATGATCCGGTCCCAATCGTCAAAGGCGTCAGCCGCATCCAGCCGCCCACTCTTTGACTTTTGCCCTACGCCCAGTCCCTTGGTATGAATTCCCCATAGCCGTTCCCGCAGCGGCTGCGTCACGTCCATGTGCTCGTGGCAGATGTTCAGTTCGCTGTCCACCATCATGCTGCGCGTGTTGATGTTGGCCGACCCCAGCGTCATGAACACATCGTCCACGATCATCAGCTTGGAATGGATGTACACGAACTCCCACGGCTTGCCCGCTGGCGAATTGGGCGCCACGAGCGAACACACGTGTACCTTCAGCCCTTCGATGGGTTCCTCGAGGACAGGCGCATTCTCCGACTCCCGGATTTGCCGCTTGAGGTCTTCCAGCGCCGCGCGCTTGGCTTCTGCGGGGGCGCCTGGCCCGACTTTCTCGTTGCGCACCGCTTCGTATTGCCGCTTCAGCCCTTCGGTACGCTCCAGCCGTGCGATACCGCTGATGGTGTCCGCCCGCCCCAGCGCTTGCAGCATGCGGAAGGTGTGGAACGTACCCGGGCCAATGCCGCCTTCACTGGCGTTGGTGACCACAAACAGGTACAGCGGATCGTCGCGCTTGCACTCCTTGTATTTGCCGATCAGTTCCTTGAGCTTTTCCACCAGCGGCGGGAACCGGAAATACTGATTCTCGATGTAGATGAAGTTGGTGGTGTTATTGACGGCCTGGAAGTACATCCTCTCGATATCACGCACGCGGCCTTTGCCAGTTTGTGGCTCAGCGTGCTGTGGCTTCGCGTGCTGTGCCTCGGTGTGTTGTGGCTGGGTGCGCAGGATCTGAGCCATAACTGGCGTGTCGAAGTCGCGGCGGGCAGACGACTTCATGGTGGCCGCATCGGCTTCCTTGCGCGCCTGCGCAAGCTTCTGGCCCGTGGCGTCGTCCCAGGCCTGGCAGAAGTTCGTGTTCAGATTGCGCAGGATCGGCCCGGTGACGCGGCTGGAGATATCCTGCCGAGGGTGCTCGCCGTTGCGCCCCATCTGCGGATGCGAGGAGTAGCAACTGTGGTCATCGGTGTCCCAGTATTCGTCAAGTGTGTTGTGGCCCATGACGAATCCCACTGCGCGCTCGATGTCCTCATAGTCCACCAGCACCATCTTCTGGTGGTGAGAAGGCTCAAGGCTCATGGCGAACGCATTCACCCCCTTTTCGGCGTCGGTGCGATCCGCATAGGCGCCCTTCACCCAGGAACGCCATGCAATCTCGGCGCGATCCCTCAGGTCGAAGTCTCGCGTGGCAAACTCGATATTGGTCAGGGCTTTATCCTTTTGCACCCACTTCCCGATGGCACTGCCGGCAAGCTCGGCGGCCACCGCCGCGGGCATGACAACAGACTTCACGATCCGTGCGTCAGTCAGCAGTTTCGTGACGTTATTGAGATTGGCGCGCCGGTACCATTCCCGGTCGAACTTGCGCTGTAACGAGCTGCGCGTATCGCCACGGTATGACGCCACGTTGTTGCCGGGCGTCATGTTCTCCACGAACTGGGCGGCGTTCAGGCTGTCCGTCCAGACCAGCAGCCGGATCTTGACCCCCTCCTTGCCTTTCTTTTCAAGCAGTTCACCGATGGGCAACGTGTTCTTCCCATCGGCGCCGCGTTTGAAGTACATCGACGGCTGGAAGCCCCAGCAGATGATGTCTACGGTACGCTTGGCGGCGGCAATCGCGTCGTAGACCGCTTCGAAAGCCCTGGCGCCGTTTACCAATGGCTTGAAAGTTGCCTGCTCTGGATCGTACTCGGCACACTGCACGATCCATGGCAGGGCAAGCGTCGCACGGCGGCATTCGTTCGTAGCAAGCGGGGCGGTGATCTCCGGGTTTCGGCTCATTCTTTCTCCTGGTTGGGAATAAGCAATTGCTGGAAATTCTGTCGATGCCAAGCCCGGTCAACTTCTCTGCCTTGCGCCCCTTTTTCGTAGAAATGGAAACCCTTGTTGGCCAGTTGCCCATTGCCGGGCTCTCCCCGGAACGCTTCGGTCAACGGGATGTTGAAGCTCACGCCGTTGGCATACTCGATTCGATAGTCCTGCGCGCCCCGCCGATGATCGACAGGAATCTGGCCGCTTTCATCCATGACACCTTCCTTGACCGTGACACCATCGACTAGGAGCCGGTACGGCATGCCGACAGGAATCGCCGAGCGCGAAGCGGGCGATGCCACGGTATCCAGGAACAACGGCAACGCCGGTAACTTGTTGCGCAGCGGCTCGGGGTCCAGCAGCGATGCCGGCCCCTGCCTGCCGAACGCCGCCGCCTTGCTGTTCCGATCCCCGCGCGTGCCGTCCTCGATCCCGGTCGATGTCATGCGCAGATAGGACCCGCCGCACTTGAGCAGCAACTCCTTTTGGGCCTCGATCACCACGCGCCCGTT
>NZ_ALOU01000003.1 GCF_000292345.1 Cupriavidus sp. BIS7 | reverse complement strand
TGACACGGTTGCTCTCCCGCAAGCGGGAGAGGGGAGAACACCAAGGGCATATCAAACGCTGATGGTTTGCTCCCCTCTCCCGCACGGCGGGAGAGGGGCCGGGGGAGAGGGCAAGGCGTATCAATGGCTACCGCCCCAGATACCCGCGCAACCGCTTCACACCCTCATCTAGACGCGCCGTATCGCACGCATAGCACCAGCGCACGAAGCCCTCGCCCTCGTCGCCGAACGCACTGCCCGGCGCCAGGCCGAGGTGGGCCTCACGCACAAGACGCTTGCAAAGGTCGAGACTGTCCGTGGCGCCCGCCAGCCTGAAGAACACGTACATCGCCCCGTCTGGCGCGTGCGCATCGATCCCGGGCAGCGCCGACAGTGCGTCAACCAGATGGTCTCGCGCCGTACGCAACCGCCGCACCAGGTCCTGCGTGAACGACTCGCCCTCACGCACGGCCACCACCCCTGCCTCCTGCACGAATGACGGCGCGCAGGACGTGTTGTATTCGATAAGCTTGCCGAGATCAGCCATGACCAGCGACGGCACCACCATCCAGCCGAGCCGCCAGCCCGTCATCAGCCACGCCTTCGAAAACGAATTGACCGCGATGACCCGCTCCTCGCGGCTGGCGATATCGAGGAACGACGGCGCGACCGACCCCTCGTTGCCGTAGTAAAGCCGCTCATAGACTTCGTCGGCAATGATCCAGATGCCATGGCGGCGGCAGTGCTCGAGCACTGCCCGCTGCGCCGCGCGCGGCATGACCCAGCCAGTGGGGTTGTTCGGCGAATTGATCGTCACGGCGCGCGTGCCCGGCGTCAGCGCGGCCAGCAGCTTGTCGACGTCTAGCGTCCAGCCATTGGCGCCATAGTCGAGCGTCACCGTTTCCACGGTTGCACCAAGGATGCGCGGGATCTCGACAAGGTTGGGCCACAGCGGCGTCACGGCCACCACGCGATCTCCGGGACCGATGACAAGCTGTGCGGCCAGCATCAATGCATTGACACCGGCACTGGTCACGGCGACGTGATCGACCGATGTGGCGCCGTGCAGGCGGGTGGCGTACGCGGCAATCGCCTCACGCAGCGGCGCGATGCCAAGGTTGTGGTTGTAGAACGTGGCGCCGTTGGCCAGCGCGCGGCTGGCGGCATCGCGAATGAACGGCGGCGTGACCTGGTCCGATTCCCCGAACCAGAACGGCAGCACGTCCGGCAGGCCGAGGCCGGCATTGGCGACTTCGCGGATACGCGACGCGCGCAATGCGTGCACGACATCGCGCGCCCGTGGTGGCGCTTCGGTCAGGAAAGACTGGCGGGACGGGCTGGTCGACATCGGCACTCCTTCGGCGGAATGATGAAGCGCCTAGCGTACCGGAATCCGGCCCGCCGTGCCGCAGCAGTCAGATGGCCTTCAGTCAGCCGGCCCTTAATCGGAAAAGCGCTCGCGCAGCGCGTCGGCCGTCATCGAGGCATAGCCGAGCCCGGCAAGCGGCGTGCGCACCGCACGCAGCAGCGCCGCGTTATCGGGCGCCGTGACGCCATCTGGCAGCGTCATGTTGTTCTCGAACCCGATGCGCGCATGGCCGCCGAGCATCACCGCCGTGGCAGCGCAATCGGCCTCTTGCTTGCCGAACGCGCAGACCGCCCATTCGATGCCGGACTGGTCCAGCCCCATCTCATGCCACGCGGCCAGGAAAGGAATCAAATCCGCTGGCGACGACTTCTGCCCGGCCGAGTAGCGGCCCAGCACGAACAGCACCCAGTGCCGGCCAGCCGGAATCGCGCCGCTTCCGCGCAGGGCCGCATAGCGGCGCACGTCTTCCGCGTCGTAAAGGATGTACTGCGCCACCACATGTTCACGGTGCATCCACTGAAAGAAGTCCGCGGCGGCCGGCAGCGCGGCGGCATCGGGCACAAGTTCGCGCACGGCTACCGAGGCGGCTTCCGGGCGCAGTGCACGCACCATGGCCATCTGCTGCGCGGGCTGGTAGATGCCGACCGCTTCGGTGGTGAGCTGCAGCACCAGCGCCGGGCCCACGGCTTTGCGCACCGCCGCAATGGCCGGTTCATAGTCGCCGACTTCCAGGCTATGCGTGGCATCGGCGCGGCGCACGTGCAGATGAATCATGGCCGCGCCAGCGTCCACGCATTCACGCGCGCACTGGGCCAGTTCGTCGGGGGTGATCGGCAGGCGCGCGTGATCGGCGTGGGTCTTGCGCGCGCCGTTCGGGGCTACCGCCAGTGCAAACGGGCGGCGCAGCGTATCGGCAGCAGTCTGGTTCGACATCGCGTTGCTCCTCAGGCCGGCAGTACGGTCTTCACGGCCTGCGTGAAGCGATCGACGATATTGTCGATATCGGTGGGCGTGCAGATGAACGGCGGTGCGAACAGCACATGGTCACCGTGGATGCCGTCGACGGTGCCGCCCATCGGATAGACCAGCACGCCGTGCTCCATGCACGTGCGCTTGAGCACCGCATGGGTCTTCTTCGCGGGATCGAGCGTGGCCTTGGTGGCGCGATCGGCCACGAATTCCACACCGACGAACAGGCCGCGGCCACGCACGTCGCCAAGGTTCGGATGGTCGCCAAGCGACTCGCGCAGGCGCGCGCGCAACTGCTCGCCGCGCGCCAGCACGTTCTCAAGCAGGTTCTCTTCGGCGATCGTTCGTTGCACGGCCAGCGCCGCTGCGCAGGCCGTTGCATGGCCGATATAGGTATGGCCGTGCTGGAAGAAGCCGCTGCCACCGATGATCGCGTCATAGATGCGCGAGGTCGACAGCATCGCGCCAATCGGCTGATACCCGGCGCCAAGGCCCTTGGCGATCGTCACGATATCGGGCACCACCCCGTCCTCTTCACACGCGAACAGATAGCCCGTGCGGCCCATGCCGGACATCACCTCGTCCAGGATCAGCAGCACGCCGTACTTGTCGCACACGGCGCGAATGCGCTTCAGATAATCGGCCACCGGCGGCACTGCGCCAGCCGTGGCACCGACCACGGTCTCCGCAACAAAGCCTGCCACCGAGTCGGGACCGAGTTCAAGGATCTTGGCTTCCAGCTCATCGGCCAGACGTTGCGCGTACTGCTGGTCCGATTCACCGGCGGCCTGATCACGATAGGCATAGCACGGCGACACATGGTGCGCCGGCACCAGCAGCGGCAGGAACGGCTCGCGGCGCCACGCATTGCCGCCAATCGCCAGCGCGCCGAGCGTATTGCCGTGGTAGCTCTGGCGACGCGCGATGAAGTGGCGGCGCTGCGTCTGGCCGATCTCCACGAAGTACTGGCGCGCCAGCTTCAGCGCGGCTTCCACGGCTTCGGAGCCGCCCGATACGAAGTAGACGTGATTGAGATCGCCGGGCGCCGCGTCGGCCAGCGTCTGGGCCAGCGTTTCGGAAACCTCGGTCGTGAAGAACGACGTGTGTGCGTAGGCGATGGTGTCCACCTGCGCCTTGATCGCCTCGATCACGCGCGGATGGCCGTGGCCAAGACAGGAAACCGCCGCGCCGCCCGATGCGTCGAGGTAGCGCCGGCCGTTGCTGTCGATCAGCTCGATACCCTGGCCGCCAACGGCGACCGGCAAGGTTTGCTTGGGATTGCGGTGGAATACGTGCGTCATGGTGAGATGCGGGTCTGCGCGGAAACAGGTGTGAGTATAGGAACAACGTCCGCGTCACGCAACAAGTGTTTCATTATATGCGCGAAAAGAAACATACGATACCTAGACCCGAGACTCGGTTCCCAGCACATCCGCGCCTGCGCCGTATCAAGCTGTGCAACAATCGTTGCATTACGCAGATCCAGAGCCCCACATGCCCACCTCCACGCCCAAGCCGCCCCAGTCGCTCGATGCGCTGCTGGCGCAACTTCGCGCCGATTTCCCGAACCTGAGCGCGCAGTTCCAGAGCGGCGCCCGCTACCTGCTCGATCATCCGCGCGATATCGCGATCCAGTCGATGCGCAAGGTGGCCGCCAGCGCCGGCGTGCAGCCCGCTACGCTGGTGCGGCTGTCGCAGGCGTTGGGGTTCGAAGGCTGGCAAGGGCTGCGCGAACTGTTCGTCGAGGCCGTGCGCGACGGCGAAAACCAGCCCTACGCCCGGCGCGCCCGCAAGGTGGTCAGGGAAAGTGGGTCGAGCCGCATGTTCTCGGAGATGATCGAGGTGCAGCATCACAACCTCGACGCGCTGCTGGCCAGCAACGCCGATACGCTGCCGCACGCGGGCGAACTGCTTGCCGCGGCGCCAATGGTCCATGTGGCGGGCTTCCGCTCATGCTTTCCGATCGCGTTTTCGTTCCACTACATCTACGGGCTGTTCCGCAGTTCGGTGCGCCTGATTCGCGGCGACGCCGGCACGCTTGAGATGGAACTGCGCGCACTGAACGCGAAGGACGCGGTGCTGGTAGCCGGCTTCGCGCCCTATTCGCAGGAAAGCCTGCGCGTGGCCACCGCCGCGCGCGAGGCCGGCTGCAAGGTGATCGCACTGACCGACAGCACGGTGGCGCCAATCGCCCTGCAAGCCGACTGCACACTGCTGTTCGCGATCGACAGCCCGTCGTTCTTCCCTTCGATCACCAGCGGCGTGGCGATGGTGGAGGCGCTGGTCGAGCACCTGCTGGCAAAGAAAGGCAAGGGCGCGATCCGGGCGCTGGAACAGACGGAGGGGCAGTTGCATCGCACGGGGGCTTATTTGCCGGTGCAGAGGGGGTAATGGGGATTTCTGGCGCTTCCTGTTATCTCGCTCATTGGGTCACTCATGCATGGGATGGCACCGCGTTGCCCGATGGTCAGATTTCCCCATCGGGCCGCTTCACTTGCGTGACAGCACGCTTCAAGGAAAATCCGACCAGAAGGCATAGCGCAACACCTCTACGCACATTACGCATCGCCATGCCCCACCGGTTGCCACTGCACGGGAAAACTCACCCAATCCGGGCCCAGCCAGCGGTCAAGCAGCGCGAACAGGCGCGGCCGCGCGAAGATTACACGGGCATTGTGCTGTCCTTGCTGAAATATAAGGGGGCGTCGGGGTATGGAGCGCCACTCTCCCCTAGAACCCGCCAAAGGCCCGACTCCGGACAACGCTCGCCGGTGTTCACGCATGTGCCCAGCGCCGCCTTGGGCGGTGGTGGCAGCGCCAGGCCGGTCGCAGGGTCGAGGCCCTTGTCCCGGCACAATCTATTGATCAGTTCGTCAGAAGGCTTCTCTGGTGACACCTCTGCGGCCTGCTCCTTCTCCCATTGAAACGTGCCGTCCCACGGCGGGAGCTTGGCGGGGGGCAGCGGGACGATCTGGTCGATGTCCGGGACCTTGGGGTTGCGGCCTTCGTTGCGGATCAGGAATTTCCAGATTGCCTTGTAGCGCTGTGAGCGTTCGGGGTCGTAGGGGAGTGCGAGATAGTCGAGTTTGTTCGATGGAAGCGGGCCGTTGAAGCCGTCATTCAATGCGTACGCCGACATCGAGTTACCCGCCATCACACCCTCCTGGAACGTTCTCAGCGCTTCCGGATAGAGACCATCGATCTTCATATCGATACCTAAAGTGCTCGCTGCCTCGCCGTGTCCTTGCTCAACGGCGCATTGCCGCATCTGCTTGGCAATATCGGGAGCCTTGTCCAGCGGAGCGAGCAGGTTGCCAACGTAGAACTGCGCTTCCGCGCTTCCCAGATCTGCCGCCTTGCGGAAATAGCGCAGCGCCATCTCCTTGTTCTGCTTCAGTCCATAGCCAATGTTCAGGTAGAAGCCGATATCGTAGTAGCCAGACGGTATGCCCGCATCAATCAACTGGCTTGCCAGCTCGATGCTCTCCTTCTGCGGCAGCGGCGATGATGCCTGGCCCTGCGACACCAGTAGTTGCAGATTGCGATTGGCCTTGTAGTGACCATGCGCGGCCGCTATCCGGTAATAGCGGGCCACCTCGTCGTAGTCGTTTTGGCTCTGGCGCTTCTGCAGGTAGCGGGCGTACAGGAACAGCCCGTCGGCTTCGGGGTCTAGTGGTGGCAGATGGTTGGCCTCATAGACACAGGTGAAAGCCAGATTGGCCCGGACAGTAGCCAAATCAGGAACGGTTCGAACGGTTCGCATCGGCTTTTCCTCGGTACAGGCGGTCAAGGAAAATCCGGCCAGAAGGCCTATCCCAACACCTCTACGCACGCTACGCATCGCCATACCCAACCAGTTGCCACTGCACGGAAAAACTCACCCAATCCGGGCCCAGCCAGCGGTCAAGCAGCGCGAACAGGCGCGGCCGCGCGAAGATATACACGGGCATCGTGTTGCCCTTGCTGAAATATAAGGGGGCGTCGGGGTATGGAGCGCCACTCTCCCCTAGAACCCGCCAGAGGCCCGACTCCGGACAACGCTCGCCGGTGTTCACGCATGTGCCCAGCGCCGCCTTGGGCGGTGGTGGCAGTGCCAGACCCGTGGCGGGGTCGAGACCCTTGTCCCGGCACAATCGATCGATCAGTTCGTCGGACGGCTTCTCTGGCGGCACCGCCTCTGCCTGCTCCTTCTCCCATTGGAACGTGCCGTCCCACGGCGGGAGCTTGGCGGGGGGCAGCGGGACGATCTGGTCGATGTCCGGGACCTTGGGGTTGCGTCCTTCGTTGCGGATCAGGAATTTCCAGATCAACTCGTAGCGCCGCGAGCGCTCCGGGTCGTATGGCAGCGCAAGGTAGTGGAGTTCGTTCGCCTGTGGAGGTCCATTGAAGCCTTTCTCGAGCAATGAGGCAGACATCGAGTTGCCCGCTGCCACGCCTATCTGGAATGCCTTCACCGCTTCGGGGAAGTGCTTCTGTCCAGACCGATTGACCCCCAATCGCGCAGCCGCTTCCCCGTGGCCTTGCTCAGTGGCACATTGGCGCATCTCTCTGGCAACGTCTGGAGCTCTGTCCCAAGGAGCAAGTTGATTGCCGACGTAGAACTGCGCCTCCGCGCTACCCAAGTCCGCCGCCTTGCGGAAGTAGCGCAGTGCCATCTCCTTGTCCTGCTTCAGTCCGTAGCCAATGTTCAGGTAGAAGCCGATATCGTAGTAGCCGGACGGTATCCCCGCATCAATCAACTGGCTCGCCAGCTCGATGCTCTCCTTCTGCGGCAGCGGCGATGACACCTGGCCCTGCGACACCAGTAGTTGCAGATTGCGATTGGCCTTGTAGTGACCATGCGCGGCCGCTATCCGGTAATAGCGGGCCACCTCGTCGAAGTCCTTCGGACCCTGAAGCTTCTGCAGATGACGAGCATACTTGAACAGCGCATCGGCCTCAGGGTCCAACGGCGGCAGATGATCGGCCTCGTGGGCACAGGTAAAGGCCAGATTGGCGCGCACGGTGGCCAGATCGGGAACAGTTCGCATCGGTTTTTCCTCGGTACAGGCGACCAACGATGTAACCGCCAGTAATAGAGCTAGTGAAGTGCGCAAGGTTCAATCCCGGATTGTTCGCGTTGGATCGTCGCGGCGGAACTGGATCAGTGATGCATAGGGAGATTCCTTCCCCGCCTCCTGCCGATCCGCATTCCGCGAAATGATCTCCGCCCAAGCCTCAAACGCCTTCGCCGGATCATCCTGCGCCCCCAACCCTTTCGTATGGATTCCCCACAACCGCCGGCGCAGCGGCTGCGTTGAAGCGGCGTGCTCGTGGCAGATATTCAGTTCGCTGTCGGCTGCCATGCTGCGCGTGTTGATATTGGCCGACCCCAACGTCGTGAACACGTCGTCGACGATCATCAGCTTCGAGTGGATATAGACGTCCTGCCACTGGCCCGGCGGCGAGTCTGGCGCCACCAGCGTGCAGATATGAACCTTCAGCCCGGGTATCTCCACCGGCACGACGACCTTCGGCGGCTCCTTCATCTGGGCCTGCAGTTCGGCCTGTCGCCGTTTCGACTGCTCAAGCCTGTCTTGCGCCTTGGTCAGCATGTTCCGGACCGCTTCATTGTCGACATGCTGCTGGAACTCGTGCGCACCGCGGATCGCTTCGTTCGCCTGCCGCTGCTGCGCAACCGCTTCCTTGTGCTGTGCCTTCAGCTCAGCCTGACGGATATCCTCGCGCTCCAGCTTCGCCACCCCGATGATGGTTTCGGCGCGCCCCAGAGAATCGAGCATCCGGTAGGTGTTGACGGTGCCATCGCCCATGCCTTCATCGCTGGAGTTGGTCACCACGAAGAGATAGATGCAGCCGTGCTTGCCTGCATCACGCCCCTGTTCGAACTGCACTGCCGCAGCCTCCTTGATCTTC
>NZ_ALOU01000002.1 GCF_000292345.1 Cupriavidus sp. BIS7 | reverse complement strand
CGCGGGAGAGGGGAGCAACCAGAGCGTATTGCTACCCCTTCAGCGCCTGCTCAACGGCCCGCGACGCCAGTACCGGAATCAGGTGCGCGCGATACTCCGCTGACGCATGCAGGTCCGCGTTGAGGCCGGACGGGTCCATCTTCACCGCGCGGGCGGCAGCCGGCGTGAAGCTGGCCACCAGCGCCTGTTCCAGCGCCGGGGCGCGGAACACGCTATCGGCAGCGCCGGTAACGGCCACGCGCACGGTCTTGCCGGTGCGCGCGACCATCACGCCAACCAGCGCGAAGCGCGAGGCCGGGTTGCGGAACTTGATGTAGGCGGCCTGATCGGGCGAGGGGAAGCGCACCGCCGTGATCAGCTCGTCTGGTTCCAGCGCCGTTTCATAGAGCCCTTTGAAGAAGTCGTCCGCGGCGATTGTGCGGCGGTCGGTGACGACCGTCGCGTTCAGGCCGAGCACCGCGGCGGGATAGTCCGCCGCGGGGTCGTCGTTGGCAAGCGACCCGCCGATCGTCCCCATCGCGCGCACCTGCCGGTCGCCGATGCCGTTGGCCAGCGCCGCCAGCGCCGGAATGCGGCGCATGACGTCGGGGTTGGCCGCCACATCGGCATGGCGCGTTGCCGCGCCGATCACCAGCTCGTCGCCTTCTACTTGAATCCCCACCATGCCCGGGATGCGCGACACGTCCACCAGCGTTGACGGTGCTGCCAGACGCAGCTTCATCGCGGCCAGCAGGCTTTGCCCGCCCCCCAGGAACTTGGCGTCGCCATCGGCTTTCAGCTTGGCCACGGCGGCCTTGGCATCCGTGGCGCGTTCGTACTGGAATGCATACATGTTGTGCTCTCCCGTGGTTACGCGGCGCTGGATTGCGCGGCCTGGATGGCCTGCCACACGCGGTGCGGGGTGGCAGGCATCTGCAGATCGTGTACGCCAAGCGGCGACAACGCATCGACCATGGCATTGATGAACGCGGGCGGCGACCCGATGGCGCCGGCCTCGCCGCAGCCTTTCACGCCGAGCGGGTTGTGCGTGCACGGCGTGCCGCTGGATGTCTCCACGGTGAAATCGGGCAGGTCCCCTGCGCGCGGCATCGCGTAGTCCATGTAGGAGCCGGTCAGCAACTGGCCGCTTTCCGGATCGTAGATGCACTGTTCGAGCATCGCCTGGCCCAGGCCCTGGCCGATGCCGCCATGCACCTGGCCTTCGACGATCATCGGGTTGATCACGTTGCCGAAGTCATCCACGGCGGTGAACTTGATGACCTGCGATTCGCCGGTGTCGGGGTCGACCTCGACTTCACAGATGTACGCGCCGGACGGATAGGTGAAGTTCGTCGGATCGTAGAACGCGTTCTCGTTCAGGCCCGGTTCGAGCTTGTCCAGCGGGTAGTTGTGCGGCACGTAGGCGGTCAGCGCCACCTCGCCGAACGTCTTGGTGCGATCGGTGCCGGCCACGCTGAACACGCCGTCCTTGAACTCGATGTCGGCGTCGGACGCCTCCAGCAGGTGCGCGGCGATCTTCTTGGCCTTGGCCTCGATCTTGTCGAGCGCCTTCATGATGGCCGAGCCGCCCACGGCGAGCGAGCGCGAGCCATAGGTGCCCATGCCGAACGGCACGCGGCCCGTGTCGCCATGCACGATCTCCACGGCGTCCAGTGCGATGCCAAGGCGGTCCGCCACGATCTGCGCGAACGTGGTTTCGTGGCCTTGCCCGTGGCTGTGCGACCCGGTGAACACCGTGACCGTGCCGGTCGGATGCACGCGGATTTCGCCAACCTCGAATAGCCCCGCACGCGCGCCCAGTGCCCCGGCGATATTCGACGGCGCCAGCCCGCACGCCTCGATGTAGCACGAGTAGCCAAGCCCGCGCAGCTTGCCGCGCTGCTTCGCGGCTTCACGCCGGGCCGGGAAGCCCGCCACATCGGCCAGTTCCTCGGCACGCGCCAGGCAAGGCTCGTAGTCGCCGGTGTCGTAGGTCAGTCCGACCGGGGTCGCATACGGGAAGCTGCGAATGAAGTTCTTGCGGCGCAGCGTGGCCGGATCGACGTTGGTCTCGCGCGCGGCCGCTTCCACCAGCCGCTCGACGACGTAGGTGGCCTCGGGGCGTCCCGCGCCGCGATAGGCATCGACGGGCGATGTATTGGTGAACACCGCCTTGACCTCGGCGTAGATAGCAGGCGTGGTGTACTGGCCGGCCAGCAGTGTTGCGTAGAGGATTGTCGGCACGCTGCTGGCAAACGTGGACAGGTACGCGCCCATGTTGGCGATCGTGTGCACGCGCATGGCCAGGAACTTGCCGTCAGCGTCGAGCGCGAGTTCGGCCTTGGTGACGTGATCGCGGCCATGGGCATCGGTCAGGAACGACTCGGAGCGTTCGGCGGTCCACTTGATCGGCCGGCCCACCTTCTTCGAGGCCCAGGTCAGCGCCACGTCTTCCGGATACAGGAAGATCTTCGAGCCGAAGCCGCCGCCAACGTCCGGCGCGATGATGCGCAGCCGCGACTCGGGCAGGCCCAGCACGAACGCGCCCATCAGCAGCCGTTCGACGTGAGGGTTCTGGTTGGCCACGTAGACCGTGTAGCTGTCGTCCTGGCGCGTGTAACTTGCGTTGACCGCGCGCGGCTCGATCGCATTCGGGATCAGCCGGTTGTTGACGATCTCCAGCGTGGTCACGTGCGCCGCCTTGGCGAACGCGGCGTCGGTGGCAGCCTTGTCGCCGTGGCCCCACACGTAGCTGGTGTTGGCCGGTACATCGTCATGGACGAGTGACGATGCAGATGCGGCATCGGCCAGGCTGACCACGGCCGGCAGTTCCTCGTAGTCGACGTCGATCTTCTCGGAGGCGTCGCGCGCCTGCTGCAGCGTTTCGGCGACGACCAGCGCCACCTGGTCGCCCACGTGGCGCACTTTGCCGTGCGCGAGCGCGGGGTGGGGCGGCTCTTTCATCGGCGAGCCGTCGATGCTGTGGATCAGCCAGCCGCAGGGCAGGCCGCCAACCTTGTCGGCTGCCATGTCATCGCCGGTCAACACGGCGATCACGCCGGGCGACGCGAGTGCCTCGGCCGTGTCGATCGATCTGATGCGCGCGTGCGCATGCGGCGAGCGCAGGAAATAGCCGTAGCTCTGGCGCGGCAGCACGACGTCGTCGGTGTACTGGCCGTTGCCGGTCAGGAATCGGTAGTCTTCCTTGCGGCGGACCGGCGAGCCGATCAGCGGCTGCTTGTCGGGTGCGTTCATTGCCGGTCTCCTTATTCCGCGCTGGCCGTGGTGCCATGCATCGCCGCCTGGCCTTGCTGCACCGCGCGCACGATGTTGTGATAGCCGGTGCAGCGGCACAGGTTGCCTTCGAGCTGGTCGCGAATGGCCTGCGCATCGGCGTTCGGGCGTTCCTTGAGCAGCGCCGTGGCGGCCATCACCATGCCCGGCGTGCAGAAGCCGCATTGCAGGCCATGGCATTCACGGAACGCCTGCTGCACGGGATGCATCTCGCCGTCGGTGGCCAGGCCTTCGATCGTCGTCACGCTGGCGCCGTCCACCTGCACCGCGAGCACATTGCAGGACTTCACCGCACGGCCATCCAGATGGACGGTGCAGGCGCCGCACTGGGCGGTGTCGCAGCCAACGTGCGTGCCGGTGAGGCGCAGATGTTCGCGCAGGAACTGGACCAGAAGGGTGTGAGGTTCGACCTGGGCGTCAACGGGCTTGCCATTGACCGTCAGGCGGATCGGAATCGCCATGCTTGTCTCCATGTGGGTGGTGCGCGCATGGCCAGCTCCGCCAATCCCGATTCACTGCGTGGGACTAGCCACGACGCGGTACTGCCGCTTGGTTGAGACGGCTATTTCGTGATATTGGTGCTGCCGGGTTTGCCCGGTTTGCGAAAGCGTGTGAACGATTGGACGCAACAGGCCCTCTCAGTAAATCACAAAACATTGGGTGCTGCCATGCGGGTTCCCCTGCAAGTCCCGGCCCTACGTTCCCTAGCGCATGGAAGCCTTCATTAGCTGGCTGTTCGAGACCCTGGCCCTCCCGACGGTGGGGTTGCCGGCCATTTTCGTGGTCAGCCTGGTGTCGGCCACGCTGTTGCCGCTTGGCTCGGAGCCGGCCGTCTTCGGCTACATCAAGCTCAATCCGGACATGTTCTGGCCGGCCGTGCTGGTTGCCACGCTCGGCAACACGATTGGCGGCGCCATCGACTGGTGGATGGGGTATGCGGCCAAGCTGGCGCTGGTGCGCTACCGGCTGCGGCGCCAGCATCGGCTGCACGAGCGGGAACACGAGCTGCGCCTGGAGCACCCGAAAAAGGCCAGCAAGCCCAAGCTCGACGCCAAGTACTTCCGCTGGATGCGCCGCTGGGGGCCGCCCACGATGCTCGTGTCGTGGCTTCCTGGTATTGGTGATCCATTGTGCACTTTGGCGGGGTGGCTGCGCATGCCGTTCTGGCCCAGCGTGGGCTATATGGCAATCGGCAAGTTCCTGCGCTATCTGGCCATGACGGGCAGCCTGATGTGGATTCCTGACTCGTTCTGGCACAGCGTGGGGCAGTTTCTCCATCGGCTGTTCTGAGGCTTTATCGCCCCGGCATGCCCCGAATGGCCTGAAAACGAAGAGATCCCTGACAAATCCAAGGGTTATCGGGGGTTTTAGGGGTTGTTGCAGCGCGGCAAACATGGGCGTTGAAGTACAATTGCCCTTTAATGACGAAATCGCGCACCGTCCCCGTGCGCAGCAGGAAGCGGTCCCGCCATGAACGCCCCACTCGTGCTCGATGCCAAGCTCGCCGCCCAGGACGCACCCCCGCGCCTGCGTGAGATCCCCTATAACTACACGTCATTTTCGGATCGCGAGATCGTTATCCGGCTATTGGGCGAGGAAGCCTGGCGCATCCTGGACGAACTCCGCGGCGAACGCCGCACCGGCCGTTCGGCGCGCATGCTCTACGAGGTGCTCGGCGATATCTGGGTGGTGCGCCGCAACCCGTACCTGCAGGACGACCTGCTCGAGAACCCCAAGCGCCGCCAGATGTTGGTCAGCGCGCTGCACCACCGGTTGAACGAGATCGAGAAGCGCCGCGCGGCCGACCGCGCCGAGCATGCCGAACCGGCCGCCGAGGACCGCTCGCATCGCGTGGAGCAGCTCGTGGCGTTCGCCAAGCAGGCGATCGAGGACTTCAAGCAGGAGTTCGCCGACGCATACGCGCTGCGCAAGCGCGCCCAGCGCGTGCTTGGCAAGGTTACGGAGCACGACAACATCAAGTTCGACGGCCTGTCGCGCGTCTCGCACGTGACCGACGCCACCGACTGGCGCGTCGAGTACCCGTTCGTGGTGCTGACCCCGGACACCGAGGAAGAGATCGCCGGGCTGGTCAAGGGCTGCTTCGAGCTTGGCCTGACCATCATCCCGCGCGGAGGCGGCACCGGCTATACCGGCGGCGCCGTGCCGCTGACGCCGTTCTCGGCCGTCATCAATACCGAAAAGCTGGAGCAGCTTGGCGAGGTCGAACTGACCGACCTGCCCGGCGTGTCGCGCAAGGTCTCGACGATCTTCTCGGGCGCTGGCGTGGTCACGCGCCGCGTGGCCGATGCCGCGGACAAGGCTGGCCTGGTGTTCGCAGTGGACCCGACCTCGATCGATGCGTCGTGCATCGGCGGCAACGTGGCGATGAACGCGGGCGGCAAGAAGGCCGTGCTGTGGGGGACCGCGCTGGACAACCTGGCGTGGTGGCGCATGGTCGATCCCGAGGGCAACTGGCTCGAGATCACGCGCATGGACCACAACCTCGGCAAGATCCACGAGGTGCCGGTGGCCACGTTCGAACTGAAGTGGTCGGACGGCAATCGCAAGCCCGGCGAGAAGGTGCTGCGCACCGAGACGCTGGCCATCGAAGGCCGCAAGTTCCGCAAGGAAGGCCTGGGCAAGGACGTTACCGACAAGTTCCTGGCCGGCCTGCCTGGCGTGCAGAAGGAAGGTTGCGACGGCATCATCACCAGCGCGCGCTGGATCCTGCATCGCATGCCCAAGCACATGCGCACGGTCTGCCTGGAGTTCTTCGGCCAGCCGCGCGACGCCATCCCGAGCATCGTCGAGATCAAGGACTACCTCGACGGCGAGTCGAAGCGCGAGGGCGGTGCCATCCTGGCCGGTCTTGAGCATCTGGACGAGCGCTACCTGCGCGCGGTGGGCTATGCCACCAAGAGCAAGCGCAATGCGTTCCCGAAGATGGTGCTGATTGGCGATATCGTCGGCGACGACGAGGACGCCGTGGCCCGCGCCACCTCGGAAGTGATCCGCATGGCCAACGGCAAGAGCGGCGAAGGCTTTATCGCCGTGAGCCCGGAGGCCCGCAAGAAGTTCTGGCTCGACCGTTCGCGCACCGCTGCCATCGCGCGCCACACCAACGCCTTCAAGATCAACGAAGACGTGGTGATCCCGCTGCCGCGCATGGGCGAGTACACCGACGGCATCGAACGCATCAACATCGAGCTGTCGATCAAGAACAAGCTCAAGCTGACCGACGAGCTTGAAGCGTTCTTCGCGCGCGGCAACCTGCCGCTGGGCCGCAGCGACGACGCCAACGAAATTCCGAGCGCCGAACTGCTGGAAGACCGCGTGCAGCACGCGCTGACGCTGCTGCGCGAGATCCGCGGACGCTGGCGCTATCTGCAGGACCACCTGGACATGCCGCTGGCCACCGCGCGCGCGGCATTGATCGGGCATGGCCTGGGCCTGCTGGGTCCGGCATTCGAACAGCGCCTGCAGACGCAGCCCGATGCCTCGGTGTTCCACCTGCTGCAGGACCGTACCATCCGGGTAAGCTGGAAGAACGAGATCCGCGCCGAACTGCGCAAGATCTTCAATGGCGGCGAATTCAAGCCGATCCTCGACGAAGCGCAGAAGATCCACAAGCAGGTGCTGCGTGGCCGCGTTTTCGTGGCGCTGCACATGCACGCGGGTGACGGCAACGTCCACACGAACATCCCCGTGAACTCGGACGACTACGACATGCTGCAGGACGCGCACCGCGCGGTGGCCCGCATCATGACGCTGGCGCGTTCACTGGACGGCGTCATTTCGGGTGAGCATGGCATCGGCATCACCAAGCTCGAGTTCCTGACCGAGTCCGAGATCGCCGAATTCCGCGACTACAAGCAGCGCGTGGACCCGCAGGGCCGCTTCAACAAGGGCAAGCTGCTGCCGGGCGCCGATCTGCGCAATGCCTACACGCCGTCGTTCGGCCTGATGGGGCATGAGTCGATCATCATGCAGCAGAGCGACATCGGCGCGATTGCCGAGAGCGTCAAGGACTGCCTGCGCTGCGGCAAGTGCAAGCCCGTGTGCGCCACGCATGTGCCGCGCGCTAACCTGCTGTACAGCCCGCGCAACAAGATCCTGGCAACCTCGCTGCTGATCGAGGCATTCCTGTACGAAGAGCAGACGCGCCGTGGCGTGTCGATCAAGCACTGGGACGAATTCTCGGACGTGGCCGACCACTGCACGGTGTGCCACAAGTGCGTGACGCCTTGCCCGGTCAAGATCGACTTCGGCGACGTGTCGATGAACATGCGCAACCTGCTGCGCAAGATGGGCCAGAAGAAGTTCAACCCGGGCACTGCCGCGTCGATGTTCTTCCTGAACGCGACCAACCCGCAGACGATCAACATGACCCGTGCGGCCATGATCGGCTGGGGCTACAAGGCGCAGCGGCTGGGCAACGAACTGCTCAAGAAGTTCGCGAAGAAGCAGACCCAGCATCCCCCGGCAACGGTCGGCAAGCCGCCCGTGCAGGAGCAGGTGATTCACTTCATCAACAAGAAGATGCCGGGCAACCTGCCCAAGAAGACGGCGCGCGCGCTGCTCGACATCGAGGACAACGAGATCGTGCCGATCATCCGCGACCCGAAGCTGACCACGGCCGAAACGGAAGCCGTGTTCTACTTCCCGGGCTGCGGCTCGGAGCGGCTGTTTTCGCAGGTGGGGCTGGCCACGCAGGCCATGCTCTGGCACGTGGGCGTGCAGACCGTGCTGCCGCCGGGCTACCTGTGCTGCGGCTACCCGCAGCGCGGCGCCGGCCAGTACGACAAGGCCGAGAAGATGGTCAGCGACAACCGCGTGCTGTTCCACCGCGTGGCCAATACGCTGAACTACCTCGACATCAAGACCGTGGTGGTCAGCTGCGGCACGTGCTACGACCAGCTCGCCGGGTATGAGTTCGACAAGATCTTCCCGGGCTGCCGCATCATCGACATCCACGAGTACCTGCTCGAGAAGGGCGTGAAGCTTGAGGGTGTGACCGGCACGCGCTACATGTACCACGATCCGTGCCACACGCCGATCAAGACGATGGACCCGACCAAGCTGGTCAACGACCTGATGGGCGGCAACCAGGGCGGCGGCAAGATCGAAAAGAACGAGCGCTGCTGCGGTGAATCTGGCACGCTGGCCGTGACGCGCCCGGATATCTCTACGCAGGTCCGCTTCCGCAAGGAAGAGGAAATGCGCAAGGGTGCCGACAAGCTGCGCGCCGACAACTTCGGCGGCGACGTCAAGATCCTGACAAGCTGCCCGTCGTGCCTGCAGGGTTTGTCGCGCTACAACGAGGATGCATCGGTGACCGCCGACTACATCGTCGTGGAAATGGCAAAGCATCTGCTTGGCGAAAACTGGCTGCCGGAGTACGTGGCGAAGGCCAATGCGGGTGGCATTGAGCGGGTGTTGGTTTAAACCGCTGCCCGTAAATGTGCGCTCCCCTCTCCCATGAAATGGGAGAGGGGTGGGGGAGAGGGTATTGAGGTTCCAGTTACGACTTGTCGCGGATAGAACCGCCGCGCCCTCTCCCCCAACCCCTCTCCCGCGCGCGGGAGAGGGGAGTCAAAACGATCTTAATTTTCTCCCATGACCCGACTCTCCAACTGCCCCCTCTGCGCAGCCGATGGCGGAGAACTCGTCTGGATGGGCGACCGCGCACGCGTCATCCTGGTCGAGCACGACCGCTTTCCCGGTTTCTGCCGCGTGATCTGGAACGACCATGTGGCCGAGCTGACCGATCTGGACGAGCACGACCAGGCCTGGCTGATGCGGCTGGTGGCGCGCGTGGAGCGGATCGTGCGCGAGGTGATGGCCCCGGACAAGGTCAACCTGGCTGCCTTCGGCAACATGGTGCCGCACCTGCACTGGCATATCATCCCGCGCTACCGCTGGGACACGCATTTCCCCGAAGCCATCTGGGCCGCGCCTCAGCGGGCGGCCGACCCGACGCGCATCGCCGACCTGGCCGGCCGGCTGCCGGCGCTGCGGGCGGCACTTTCGGCGCTCGATTCCTCTGACTGAACAACCACCCGGCACGGCGTCTTGCCACCTTGGTAAAGTGCCGTGACAGTCTGGTGCGGAACCCACCGTTGCGTAGGTGCGTCTGACACCAGTCGAACAACAACATGCCTGCCGGTGGTTTTCGCGGCGGGCCATTCCGGGCGCTCCTCATGTCCACCACACCGTCATCCGTCATCGTGCCCGGCCCGGCAGTACCGGCCAAGGCACTCAAAGACCAGAGCCGGCTGCGCCTGGCCGCCACCTGGGCGCTGATCAAGCCTTACTGGAGTTCGGAGGACCGCAAGGCCGGCCTGGGCCTGCTGACGCTGGTTGTGGCGCTGAACCTGGGCATCGTCTACATCAACGTGCTGCTCAACGAGTGGAACCGCGTGTTCTACAACGCCATCGAGCAGCGCGACTTCGTTTCCTTCAAGGCCCTGCTGTTGCGATTTTCGTGGATAGCCGCCTGCTTCATCGTGCTGGCGATCTCGCGCCAGTACTACCAGATGATGCTGCAGATGCGCTGGCGCACCTGGATGACCGGCAAGTTCATGCAGCGCTGGCTCGGCCACCAGGCCTACTACCGCATCGAGCAGACCCACTCGACCGACAACCCCGACCAGCGTCTTGCGGACGACCTGCGCCAGTTCACGGACGGCGCGCTGACCCTTTCCATGGGCCTGCTCAACTCGGTGGTCACGCTGGTCTCGTTCATCGGCATCCTGTGGGTGGTATCGGGCCCGATCAGTCTTGCGCTCGGCGGGTCGGAACTGACCGTTCCGGGCTATATGGTCTGGTTCGCGATCGGGTACGCGGTAGTCGGCTCGCTGATTACCCACTTCGTCGGGCGGCCGCTGATCGGCCTGTCGTTCCAGCAGGAACAGTACGAGGCAAACTTCCGTTTCATGCTGGTGCGCCTGCGCGAGAACAGCGAGCCGGTGGCGCTCTATCGCGGCGAGCCGACCGAGCAGGCCGGCCTGCGCGCACGCTTCGAACGGATCCGGGCCAACTGGAACCAGCTCATGCGCTATACGCGGCGCCTGACATTCGTGAACTCGGGCTATGGCCAGTTCGCCATCATCTTCCCGCTGCTGGTGGCCGCACCGCGCTATTTCTCGGGCAAGCTGACGCTGGGCGGGCTCATGCAGATCAACTCGGCGTTCGGGCAGGTGCAGGGCGCACTGTCATGGTTCGTCGACAGCTATGCCACGCTGGTTGGCTGGAAGGCCGCCGCGAACCGTCTGATCGACTTCCAGGAAGCGATGCGCGTGGCCGAGCGGCAGGACCGTGCCCACGAAGGCCCGGGCGACATCGAGGTGGAGCAGGCCTCCGACAAGACCGACAACAACATCACGATCACGGGCCTGGGCCTGGCGCTGCCCGTGCGCGGCGGATTCAGCCCCGATGATGCAGGTGTCGATCCGCTCAAGCATCCGGGGCAGCGCCCGCTCGTGGCGCCATTCTCGCTGTCGATTTCGCCGGGCGAGCGCTGGCTCGTCAACGGCCCCTCCGGCTGCGGCAAGAGCGTGCTGTTCCGTGCGCTGGCCGGCATCTGGCCCTATGGCCAGGGCCGCATCACGGTGCCGCACAAGCGCATGCTGTTCCTGCCGCAACGCAGTTACCTGCCGATCGGCACGCTTGCAGACGCGTTGTCCTATCCAGACGCCGGTAACGCCCATTCGCGCGATGCGCTGGCCAACGTCCTTCAGCAGGCCCGCCTTGGCATGCTGATCAAGCATCTCGACGTGTTCGACAACTGGTCGTTGCGGCTGTCGCCGGGCGAGCAGCAGCGGCTGGCCTTTGCGCGCGCGCTGCTGCAGAAGCCGGACTACCTGTTCCTGGATGAAGCGACAAGCGCGCTCGACGAGGAAACCGAAGGCGAGATGTACCGGCTGATGGTGGAGGCGCTGCCGCACGCGGCGATCGTCAGCATTGCGCACCGCAGTACCGTGGCCGCGTTCCATGGCCGTCGCCTGCGCTACCTGCCGGTTGGCAACGCCCTGGACGAAAGCGGGGGCGGTCCGCAGGATGGGCAATTGGAGGGCGGTGGAGTAAGCTATCGGGTCGTACAAGACGCGTGACGGCGCCGTCGTGGCCGGCCTCGCTCCAGTGGCGAAGGGCGGCCCGGGAACGGTGTCGTGCACTTCATCATGGCTGGCCTCGAAAAAGATACCCCTCATCCCACCGCACTGACCGTGCACACGCAATCGCGTGTGCTCGAAATCGGCTTCGATAACGGCCGCACCTGGCGGCTGCCGTTCGAGTTGTTGCGCGTATACTCGCCTTCCGCCGAAGTCCAGGGCCACGGCCCGGGGCAGGAAACGCTGCAGACCGGCAAGCGCGATGTTGGCGTCGCGGCGGTGGAGCCCGTGGGCAATTACGCGATCCTGATCCGCTTCGACGATGGCCACGACACCGGCATTTATTCGTGGGAACTGTTGTACCGGCTGGGCGACCAGCAGGATGCGCTGTGGGCGGATTACCTGAAGCGTCTGGAAGACGCGGGGCTGGACCGTGATGCGCCGATGGCGCTGGCCGGCGGCCACGCCTGTGGCCATCACCATTGATTTGAACGAGTTCTGGAGTCCGAGAGATGAGCGAAACCCACTTCGGGTTCGAGAAGGTCGACGAAGCGGAGAAGGCTGGCAAGGTGGCTGGCGTTTTCCATTCGGTGGCCAGCAAGTACGACGTGATGAACGACCTGATGTCCGGTGGCATGCACCGGCTCTGGAAAGTGTTCACGATTGCCCAGGCCAATGTGCGCCCGGGCCAGAAGGTGCTGGACATCGCTGGCGGCACCGGCGATCTGGCCAAGGCCTTCGCGAAACAGGCCGGCCCCACGGGCCAAGTCTGGCTGACCGACATCAATGAATCGATGCTGCGCGTGGGCCGCGACCGCCTGCTCGACAAGGGCATCGCGACGCCGGTGGCGCTTTGCGACGCCGAGAAGATCCCGTTCCCGGACAACTACTTCGACCTCGTCACCGTGGCATTCGGCCTGCGCAACATGACGCACAAGGACGCCGCGCTGGCCGAGATGCGCCGCGTGGTCAAGCCGGGCGGCAAGGTCATGGTGCTCGAGTTCTCGAAGGTCTGGAAGCCGCTCGAAAAGTTCTACGATGTCTATTCGTTCAAGGTCTTGCCGTGGTTAGGCGAGCGCGTGGCGGGGGATGCCCCTAGCTATCGGTATCTGGCCGAATCGATCAGAATGCATCCGGATCAGGGTTTGCTTGTACGCATGATGGAACAAGCTGGCCTCGAGCAGGTCGAATACTTCAATCTGACGGGCGGAGTAGTGGCGCTCCACGTCGGGAGAAAGTATTAATTCGCCATATTCGGCCAATGACTGGCCGAGAATGACTGGGGATAGCAGATAATGTCATCTTTTCGTGGAAAATTCCTGGCCATGACGCTGATCGCGACACTGGCCTTCGGGGCGGCGCTCGACGCGAACGCCAAGCGCCTGGGCGGTTCGCGCAGCGTCGGCAAGCAGTCGTCGAACGTAACGCAGCAGCGTCAGCAGGCGCCGGCGCAGCAAAATACGCCGCCGGCCCAGCAGCCGGCACAGCCGGGCCAGGCAGCACCGGCCACGGCGGGCGCCGCTGGTGCCGCCGGCGCCGCGGCCGCACCCAAGCGCAACTGGGGCGGCATGCTCGGCGGCCTGGCAGCCGGCCTGGGCATTGGCTACCTGCTTTCGCACTTCGGTCTTGGTGGCGCGGCGGCCAGCATCCTGTCCAACCTGATCCTGATTGCGCTGATCGCGTTCGTGGCAGTGTGGTTGATCCGCAAGTTCCGTGGCGGCTCCGCACGCTCGCAACAGCCGTCCTACGCGGGCATGGGTGGCAGCGCGCCGAACTACGGCGGCATGTCGCGCGATGCCGAGCCTTCGTTGCGATCGGCTGAGCCGGCCAGCTACGGCGGGGCGGCCAGCAACCCCGTGATGGGTGGCGCGGCAGCCGGCGCGGCAGCCGCGGCCGTGCAACAGCCGTGGGGCGTGCCGGCCGACTTCGACACCGAAGCGTTCCTGCGCAATGCCAAGGTCCATTACGTGCGCCTGCAGGCCGCCTGGGACGCCGGCAATCTCGACGACATCCGCGAGTTCACCACCCCGGAAATGTTTGCCGAGATCAAGATGGATCTGTCCGAGCGCGGCAATGAGGTCAACAAGACCGACGTCGTCACGCTGGAGGCTCAGTTGCTCGGTATCGAGACAACGCCGGCGCAGCACATTGCCAGCGTGCGCTTCTCGGGCATGATTCGCGAGAACGTTGGCCAGCCGGCCCAGCCGTTCGCCGAAGTCTGGAACCTGGCCAAATCGGCGTCCGGTGCCGGCGGGTGGCTGCTGGCAGGTATTCAGCAGGAATCCTGAGCGTCAATTGCGCCTGCCGCCGCATGGATCAGATAAAGCGGCGGGCGAGTAGCTTAGAATGGAGGCCCACGTACGCGTGGGCCTTTTTTTGTTTGGGCAGATTGCCTGACCCCCTGACGCCATGAACGCATTGCCGACCCCGCTGGCCGCGCCGATCGTCGCCGCACTGAATCACCTGATCGAACAGGAGCCATGGGCCTGCAGCCTGCTGGCGCCGTTTGCGGGCCGCGTGATCCGCTTTGACGCTGCGGCGTTCGCGCTGTCCCTCAAGGTCACGGAGCAGGGCGGCATCGAACAGGCACCCGAAGCCGAGGCGGCCGCCGTGACACTGCTCGTGCCGTTGCAGCAGTGGCCGCTGGTGGTTGCCGATGTTGCGGAGGGCGGACAGGCTGCCGCGATGCGTCATGTGCGGATCGATGGAGATGCCGAGCTGGCCAATGTGGTGTCGACTCTCGCGCGCAATCTGCGCTGGGATGCAGCCGAGGATCTGTCGCGCGCGCTGCGTGGCGTGATGGGTGGCCCGGTCAGCGACAGCGTGGCCCAGCGCGTGGTCGACGGCGCGCGCCAGGTGCACGAAAGCGCCACGCGAGTCGGCCGTGCCCTGCTAGACAACGTAACTGAATACCTGCTGGACGAACAACCGACGCTGGTGCGTCACACCGCGCTGGAAGCGTTCGGCAACGACGTGGCACGGCTGCGCGACGATCTGGCCCGCCTGGAAAAACGGCTGGAACGCCTGGAGCGGTCTCCGGGAGCGGGTTCCCCGGATGCACTGCCATCGGCCCATCGCTGACCTGCCCCATGTCGCTTCCTGAATATTCCGCATGACCCGCCTGCTGCGTTTCTGCAAGATCGTTTTCGTCATCCTGTACTACGGGCTCGACGAACTCGTGCTGTCCGGTTTCAAGAGCCGGCGTATCAAGTTCCTGGTCCGCATCATCACAATCGGCCGCAAGCTCGAACAGCCGCGCGGCGAGCGCCTGCGGCTGGCGCTGACCACGCTGGGCCCGATCTTCGTCAAGTTCGGCCAGGTTTTGTCCACGCGGCGCGACCTGATGCCGCCCGATATCGCCGACGAACTGGCCAAGCTGCAGGACCAGGTCCCGCCGTTCGATTCCGAAGTGGCGGTGAAGATCGTCGAGAAGTCGCTGGGGCAGCCGTTGACGCAACTGTTCGAGAATTTCGAGCGCCAACCCGTGGCCAGTGCGTCGATTGCCCAGGTGCACTTCGCCACGTTGCGTGGCGGGCCGAATCATGGCCGCGAAGTCGCCGTGAAGGTGCTGCGTCCAGGCATGCTCCCGGTGATCGACAGCGACCTTGCGCTGATGCGCGACATGGCTACCTGGCTTGAACGGGTCTGGGTCGATGGCCGGCGGCTCAAGCCTCGCGAGGTGGTGGCCGAGTTTGACAAGTATCTGCATGACGAACTCGACCTGATGATCGAGGCCGCCAATGCCAGCCAGTTGCGCCGCAACTTCGCCGATAGCGAGTTGCTGTGCGTGCCGGAGGTGTTCTGGGACTGGTGCACCAGCAACGTGTTCACGATGGAGCGGATGCACGGCATCCCGATCTCGCGTACCGAATCGCTGAAGGCGGCGGGCGTGGACATGCACAAGCTGGCGGAAGAGGGCGTCGAGATCTTCTTCACGCAGGTGTTCCGCGACGGCTTCTTCCACGCCGACATGCACCCGGGCAACATCCTGGTCTCGGTCAAGCCCGAGACGTTTGGCCGCTATATCGCGCTCGACTTCGGCATCGTGGGCGCGCTGTCCGAATTCGACAAAAACTACCTGGCGCAGAACTTCATTGCCTTTTTCCGGCGCGACTACCACCGTGTGGCGCTGCTTCACGTGGAATCGGGCTGGGTGCCGCCCGAGACCCGTGTCGAGGAACTCGAGTCTGCCGTGCGCGCGTGCTGCGAGCCGTATTTCGACAAGCCGCTGCGCGAGATCTCGCTTGGCATGGTGCTGATGCGGCTGTTCCAGACTTCGCGCCGCTTCAACGTCGAAATCCAGCCGCAGCTCGTGCTGTTGCAGAAGACGCTGCTCAATATCGAAGGTCTGGGCCGCCAGCTCGACCCCGATCTCGACCTCTGGAAAACCGCCAAGCCGTTCCTGGAACGCTGGATGTACGAACAGGTGGGCTGGCAGGGCGCTTGGGAGCGGATCAAGGTCGAGGCGCCGCTATGGGCCAAGATGCTGCCCGACTTCCCGCGTCTGGCGCACCAGTTCCTGGAGCGCCGCGCGCTGCAGAACAGCGACGAGCAGGAGCGGCTGCTGACCCAGCTCGTGGCCGAACAGCGCCGCACCAACCGCCGGCTGTCCACGGCCCTGCTGCTGATGGGCGGATTCCTGGCCGGTATCGTGATCGTGCAGGCACTTGCCTGGGCAGGCTACTGGTAGTGTTTCTCCCCTGTTCCGCATGCGGAAGAGGGGAGTAACCGCCCATACAACACTTATGTGAACCAAGATGGGGATTTGACCGCCCCCGGGGAATTTTTTTCGCCCGAGGAATGCTGCGTCGCTATAATCCGCGTTTTGATTCGGCTACGACCGCCAAATGCCCGCCCGGGCGCCCGCGGCCCCGACCGATGAATTGGACTCCGGCCTTACCAACCCATGAGGGTGCCAGGTGCGGCCGGCTTTCGGTTTCTCGCCGCCAGGGCATTACTGGCCATTCTGGGATAAGGGCAGCGGCATGCTGATCTGGTTCGTCATCGTCTATTGGATCATCTCGGTCGGTATCGGCCTGTGGGCGGCATTGCGCGTCAAGGGCACCGCCGACTTCGCCGTGGCCGGCCGCAGCCTGCCGTTCTATATCGTCACCGCCACGGTGTTTGCCACGTGGTTCGGCTCCGAAACCGTGCTGGGCATCCCGGCCGTGTTCCTCAAGGAAGGGCTGTCAGGGGTGGTTTCCGACCCCTTCGGCTCGTCGCTCTGCCTGATCCTCGTTGGCCTGTTCTTCGCCCGGCCGCTGTACCGGATGAACCTGCTGACGATCGGCGACTACTATCACAACCGCTATGGCCGGGTGGCCGAAGTGCTGACCACGTTATGTATCGTGGTCTCGTACCTGGGCTGGGTGGCGGCACAGATCAAGGCGCTCGGGCTGGTGTTCTATACGGTGTCCGACGGCGCGCTGTCGCAGGATGCCGGCATGATGATCGGCGCGGCCAGCGTGCTGGTCTACACGCTGTTCGGCGGCATGTGGTCCGTGGCCGTGACCGACTTCATCCAGATGATCATCATCGTGGTCGGCATGCTCTATATCGGCTATGAGGTAAGCGGCCAGGCCGGTGGCGTGACGGCCGTGGTGTCGCACGCGGCGGCAGCCGGCAAGTTCGAATTCCTGCCATCGCTCGATCTGGTCCAGATCATCGGTTTCGCCGCGGCGCTGTTCACGATGATGCTCGGATCGATCCCGCAGCAGGACGTGTTCCAGCGCGTCACGTCTTCCCGCACCGAGCAGATCGCCGGGCGTGCCTCGGTGCTCGGCGGCGTGCTGTACTTCTTCTTCGCGTTCATCCCGATGTTCCTTGCCTATTCGGCCACGCTGATCGACCCGGCAATGGTCGAAAAGTACATCAACTCGGATTCGCAGCTGATCCTGCCGCAACTGATCCTGACGCATGCGCCGATGTTCGCGCAGGTGATGTTCTTCGGCGCGCTGCTCTCTGCCATCAAGAGCTGCGCCTCGGCCACGCTGCTGGCGCCGTCGGTGACGTTTGCCGAGAACATCCTGCGTCCGTACTTCCGGCACCTTTCCGACAAGCAGTTCCTGCGCGTGATGCAGGCGGTGGTGCTGGTCTTCACGACGCTGGTCACGCTGTTCGCGCTGAACTCGCACCTGTCGATCTTCCATATGGTCGAGAACGCGTACAAGGTGACGCTGGTGTCGTCGTTCGTGCCGTTGGCGTTCGGGCTGTTCTGGAAGCCGGCCACCCGCCAGGGCGGCCTGGCCGCGATCCTGCTTGGTCTGGTCTCGTGGCTGACCTGTGAATATGCGTTCGCAGATGCTGCAGTGCCGCCCCAGATGGTAGGCCTGCTGTTCTCGGTGAGCGGCATGGTATTCGGCTCGCTGCTGCCGCAATGGATCAGTGATCGCCCGCCGGTGCGTGAAGTGCACATTGCATAACTTTATGCCTTAGGGGCCTTCTGCGGACGTCTTGCGGACGTTTGCGGCCCCGAATGTCCCCTTTTCCTGCCGGTAGACACCCCGCCAACGGTTTATAATCCAAGGCTTTGCATCGTCGCGCGCCCCCTTTTTGCGCGTTTCGCCCCCGCCGGCGCTCTTGTCAATTGGCGCGGCGCTGCCATCTACCAGCATTACGTTTCAGATTTCCGCGAAAGAGTCACCATGCCGATTTATGCCTACCGTTGCGACGCCTGCGGCCACGGGCGCGATGTGCTGCAGAAAATGAGCGATGCCCCGCTCACGGACTGCCCATCCTGCGGCGCCGCCGGAACCTTCAAGAAGCAATTGACCGCAGCCGGATTCCAGCTCAAGGGTTCGGGCTGGTACGTCACGGACTTCCGCGGCGGCAGCGGCGGCAGCGGCGGCACCAGTGCCCCGGCCACGTCGACCGGCACCGCCGCGCCGGCTGCCGCGGCTGCGGCGTCCACCGAAACGTCGACCGCATCGGCTTCGGCCGCGCCGGCCGCCGGTGGTTGCGCCGGTTCGTGCGCTTGCCACTGACACCCAGGCAAGCCGTGGCCGCCAAGAAAACCTCCGCCGTCAAGACCTGGTTCCTGACCGGTCTGCTCGTGCTCGTGCCGCTGGGCATCACGCTGTGGGTGCTCAACCTGGTCATCAGTACGATGGACCAGAGCATGGCCCTGCTGCCGCTGGCGTGGCAGCCCGAGAACCTGTTCGGGCGCCGCATTCCGGGCCTCGGCGCCATCCTGACGCTGCTGTTCATCCTCGTGGTGGGCGTGCTGGCCCACAACTTCATTGGCCAGCGCCTGGTGCGCTGGTGGGAAGCGCTGGTTGGCCATATCCCCGTGGTGGGCCCGATCTACACCAGCGTGAAGCAGGTCTCGGACACGCTTCTGTCGTCGTCCGGCAACGCGTTCCGCAAGGCGCTGCTGGTGCAGTATCCCCGCGAAGGATCGTGGACGATTGCGTTTCTGACTGGCAGACCGGGCGGAGACGTGCAGAATCACCTGCAAGGCGAGTACGTCAGCGTCTATGTGCCGACCACGCCGAACCCGACCTCGGGCTTCTTCCTGATGATGCCCAAGGCCGACACGATCGAACTCGACATGACCGTCGACGCGGCCCTGAAGTACATCGTCTCGATGGGCGTGGTGGCGCCGGCGGACCTGCCGCGCAAGGCTGAAAACGAGCCGCACCCGGCCAATGCCGAAGACGCGGACGCTGAAGCCGCCGTCGCCGATACTCACACCAATTGATTGCGCGCGGCCGCGCCTTGCGGTCGCGCATTACAGGGAATCTCTCCTATGTCCTCCATGCGTACTCACTACTGCGGTCTGGTGACCGAACAACTGATCGGCCAGGAAGTGGCCCTGACCGGCTGGGTGCAGCGCCGCCGCGATCACGGTGGCGTGATCTTCGTCGACCTGCGCGACCGCGAGGGTCTGGTGCAGGTGGTGTGCGATCCGGATCGTCCGGAAATGTTCAAGGCGGCCGAAGAGATCCGCAACGAGTTCTGCATCCGCGTGGTCGGCAAGGTGCGTCCGCGTCCGGCCGGCACCGAGAACGCCAACCTGACGTCGGGCAAGATCGAGGTGCTGTGCCATGAGTTGACCGTGCTGAACCCGTCGGTCACGCCCCCGTTCCAGCTTGACGACGACAACCTGTCGGAAACCACGCGCCTCACGCACCGCGTGCTGGACCTGCGCCGCCCGCAGATGCAATACAACCTGCGCCTGCGCTACAAGGTGGCGATGGAAGTGCGCAAGTACCTGGACGCGCAAGGCTTCATCGATATCGAAACGCCGATGCTCGGCAAGAGCACGCCGGAAGGCGCGCGCGATTACCTGGTGCCGTCGCGCGTGAACCCGGGCCATTTCTTCGCGCTGCCGCAGTCGCCGCAGATCTTCAAGCAGATGCTGATGGTCTCCGGCTTCGACCGCTACTACCAGATCACCAAGTGCTTCCGCGACGAGGACCTGCGCGCCGACCGCCAGCCGGAGTTCACGCAGATCGACTGCGAGACGTCGTTCCTGACCGAGCAGGAGATTCGTGACCTGTTCGAGGACATGATGCGCACGGTGTTCAAGAACGCCATCGACGTGGACCTGGTCTCCAAGTTCCCGGTGATGGAATTCCGCGAGGCGATGGCCCGTTTTGGCTCGGACAAGCCGGACCTGCGCGTCAAGCTGGAATTCACCGAGCTGACCGAAGTGATGAAGGACGTCGACTTCAAGGTGTTCTCGGGCCCGGCCAACAGCGAAAACGGCCGTGTGGTTGGCCTGCGCGTGCCGGGCGGCAGCGCGATCTCGCGCGGCGAAATCGATGCCTACACGCAGTTCGTGGGCATCTACGGCGCGAAGGGCCTGGCCTGGATCAAGGTCAATGAAGTGGCCAAGGGCCGCGACGGCCTGCAATCGCCGATCGTGAAGAACCTGCACGACGCCGCGATTGCCGAGATCCTGAAGCGTACCGAAGCCAAGGATGGCGACATCATCTTCTTCGGCGCCGACAAGGCGAAGATCGTCAACGACGCGATCGGCGCGCTGCGCCTGAAGATCGGTCACTCGGAATTCGGCAAGAGCACCGGCCTGTTCGAGGACACCTGGAAGCCGCTGTGGGTGATCGACTTCCCGATGTTCGAGTACGACGAGGAAGACGCTCGCTGGGTGGCCATGCACCACCCGTTCACGAGCCCGAAGGACGAGCACATGCAGTACCTGGAAACCGATCCGGGCAAGTGCATCGCCAAGGCCTACGACATGGTGCTGAACGGCTGGGAAATGGGCGGCGGTTCGGTGCGTATCTATCGCGAAGACGTGCAGAGCAAGGTCTTCCGCGCACTGAAGATCAACGCCGAGGAAGCCCGCGCCAAGTTCGGCTACCTGCTCGACGCGCTGCAATACGGCGCGCCGCCGCACGGTGGCCTGGCGTTCGGCCTGGACCGCATCGTGACGATGATGGCCGGTGCCGATTCCATCCGTGACGTGATCGCGTTCCCGAAGACCCAGCGTGCACAGGACCTGCTGACCCAGGCACCGAGCCCGGTCGACGAGAAGCAGCTGCGCGAACTGCACATCCGCCTGCGTGCGCAGGAGCCGAAGCCCACGGCCTGATCGTTGCACCATCCTGCAAAAAAGCCGCGCTTGTGCGCGGCTTTTTTGTTTTCGGCGAAAGGATGCGTTTCCATTTGTTACCGTCCGGAACGAAGCCACGGAAGACAATGTCTTTCTGCCTTGATACGCGTGATGCGAGCCCGCCACGAAGGCCGCCGCGACGTGGGAGGACTTGTGCCGTGAATCTCGATACCGAACTGATCCGTGCGTTCCTGCATGCCCATGCGGAAACAATCCTGACCTGGCTGGTGGCCGGGTTGCTGATAATGCTGCTGGCGCGTTTCGAATTGCGCCGCGCCGTGCGCAAGTCGGCGCTAGCGATGTCGGAATCGGTGGCAACCACCGTGGCGGCCTGCGTGCCGGACATCGCGCACGCCGTGCAGCAAGCGCAGCCGGCGGCGCCGGAAAATGCCGCTGGCCCGGTGCCGGTGGCGACACAACGCGCCGAGGCCCTGCGGCGGCTGGCGCTCGATACCGTGGCCACGGTGATGGCGCGAAGCCGCTGGCTTGAGGACGTCGGCAACCTGCGTCTGGCCGAAGATTCGCTGCTCTCGGGCCGTCGCGCCGGCGGCGCAGACCCGCTGCTGGTGGTGGCGCCCCAGCCCGTTGTGCAGGCCTATCTGGCCGCGCAACGGACCTTCGAGGACGAGGCCGCGCGGCTGCAGACGGATCGGCGCGAAGCGCTGCGCCTGCAGGAAGCGCTCCAGGCGCTCAACGCCGAAGCTGCTCATGTCGAACAGGAAACCGCCAGCATCGTGATGCGCTTCGAGCAGGTCAATGCCCAGGCGGCCCAGGGCGTGGAAGCGGGCGATTATCAGCGCTTCCTGATCCAGAAATACAACCAGCTCGGCGTGCGCGAGAAGGAGATCGGCCAGGAGCGCGCGGCGATGGAAACAACGGTGCGCGAAAGCACCAATGCGCTGGCGGAGCATGCGCACGCGGCGTCGCAGCGTTACACGCGGGCGCTGGCACCGCTGATGCAGCAACTGCGGGCGGCATGGGGCCATGGCGACTCGCCCGAGGTGTTCGACACGTGGCTGCGCACCGCGCCGGCAACCGATGTGGCAGGTGTCCGCACGGCCACGCACCGACCCGGCGAGCACACGCTGGCCTGACTTGCGGGATGAATCGCGGCCAGGAGCGCGTCATGGCCGCCTGGCTGCGCTATGCTTGGGTTTGTCCCTGCCACCCATCCCATGCGCTACAAGATTCCCGAATCGGTACTGGTCGTCATCCACACGCCGGACCTGCAAGTCCTGTTGATCGAGCGCGCTGACCGGCCAGGCTACTGGCAGTCGGTCACCGGCAGCCTCGACGCCGAAGACGAACCGCTGGCTTCTACCGCCGCACGCGAGGTGGCCGAGGAAACCGGAATCGACGCCGGCCGGTACGAACTGACCGACTGGCATCACACGATCGACTACGAGATTTATCCCCGATGGCGCCACCGCTATGCGCCCGGCATCACGCGCAATACCGAACACTGGTTCGGCCTGTGCGTGCCCGCGCCGCTGCCGGTGACGCTGGCGCCGCGTGAACACCTGCGCTACGAGTGGCTGCCGTGGCAGGCGGCGGCCGAGCGCTGTTTCTCCAGCAGCAACGCCGAAGCGGTGCGCCAGCTTGTCTGGCGCACGGGGACCGACCCAGGCACGGGGCTCGATGTCACCACCGGAGCCGCCGCACCATGAAGCTGCGTGTTGTTACCTACAACATTCACAAGGGCGTCAAGGGGTTCACGGGCAAGCCGCGCATCCAGAGTGTCCGCACCGGGCTCCAGTCGATGGACGCGGACATCGTGTTCCTGCAGGAGGTGCAGGATCGCAACGACCGCCTGGTCGCAGCGGAGTTGTTCGACCCCGACCACACGCAGCTCAATTACCTGGCAACGGACGCCTATCCGCACTCGGTCTACGGCCGCAATGCCGTGTACGAACACGGCCATCACGGCAACGCGATTCTGTCGCGCCATCCAATCCTGATGTCGGAGAACCTCGACATCTCCGACCACCGCTTCGAGCAACGCGGGCTGCTACATGCCGTTGCCGATATCAATGGCGTCGAGGCCCACCTGATCTGCGTGCACTTCGGGCTGTTCGCGGGCAGCCGGGCGCGCCAGACCTCGGCACTTGTGGACCGCGTGCGCAGCGTGGTGCCCGCAGACGCGCCACTGGTGATCGCCGGGGATTTCAACGACTGGAACCACAAGCTCGATTCGAAAATCTGCAACACGCTCAATGCGGTGGAGTCGGCGCACGCAAAGGACGGGCGTATCCGTACGTTCCCGAGCCATATGCCGTGGTGGCAGCTGGATCGCATCTATGTGCGCGGTTTCGAGTTCGAGCGGACGCAGGCGCTTACCGGCCGCGAATGGGCGGAACGATCGGACCATGTGCCGCTGATGGCGGAACTGGCCCGGCGGGTAGCCATTCCGGAAGCGTAGGGCTTGCTTCGCTACTTGTTGAGGTAGTCGCGGATCCACGCGTGAATGGCGTCGATGTCCGCAAGATCTAGGATCGGCAGGTTCGTCTGCCGGGCCACTTCCGCCTGGGCGTCCGTCGCCACGGCCACCACTTCAGGGACGTCGGTCCAAAGCGGCGCCTTGCCGTTGGCAGGGCGATATATCTCCAGCTTCGGGAATTCGCTCCACTTGTAGCCTTCCACCATCACCAGATCGGTGTCCGCCGGCAGTACGGCCAGCGCCTCGTTGATCTCCGGAGACGGCTTGTCTTCGGGATAGTGGCGCATCAGCGTCAGGTGCCGCGCGCCCACCAGCACCACGTTCTCGCAGCCAGCCTCGCGCATGCGCCAGGAATCCTTGCCCGGCGTGTCGGGATCGAAACCGTGGTGCGTGTGCTTGATGCCGGCAACGCGCAGGCCGTCGGCCACAAAGCGGGGAATCAACTGGTCCAGTAGCGTGGTCTTGCCACTGCCCGATGAGCCGGCGATGCCGAATACCTTCACAATGTTTCCCTGGGGGCGTCACAATGGTTCGACATTATCAGAGTTCGCCCGGGGCATGTGCAGGAGCCGCCGGTTGGCCGATAATCGAGCCATGTCACGGATCTACGATCGGGCTGCGCCCCAACCGTCCAATGCACCCGGCACGCAGGAACTGCCGCCAGGCCTGTCGCTGCGGGACGGGGTGGACGGCGCGGGCGCTGGTGCGACAGGCGCTGCGCCGGGCACGCGTCTGTTGCACTGGGTGCGCCGGCGCGGCAGTCCGGTGCCGGGCAACCTGGTCGATTTGCTGCGCAACGGCCAGGAGTTCTTCCCGGCACTGATCGACGCGATCGACTTGGCGCGCGTGCACGTGGTGCTGGAAACCTATATCTATGCCGATGACGATGTTGGCGCGCGCGTGACCGATGCACTGGTCCGGGCCGCGCAACGCGGTGTGGACGTGCGGCTCGTGGTCGATGGCTTCGGCGCAGGCGACATGCCCGCCGCGCTGGTGGACAGGCTGCGCGAGGGCGGCGTCAGGCTGGAGGTCTACCGGCCGCTACATGGATTCAAGTTCGCGCGGCGCCATCTGCGGCGGCTGCACCGAAAGCTTGCGGTGATCGACGACAAGGTGGCCTTCGTCGGCGGCATCAACATCATCGACGACCACAACCATGGCCCGCTGGACCTGCCTGAAGTGGGGCCGCGCTATGACTTCGCCGTACGTGTGCGCGGTCCACTGGTGGCGCAGATCGCGCTGGCTTCCGCGCGGCTGTGGTTTCGCATCGCACAACGCAGGGGCCTGCGCCAGACCGCCGCCGCGTTCACGGAAGTGGAGGGGCTGATGAGGGCGGCGCGCCAGGCGCGGCGAGACCTTCATCCGGGCGGCGTGTCCGCGGCCCTGCTGCTGCGCGACAACCTGCGCAATCGCCGCACGATCGAGCGCGAGTATCTGTATGCGCTTGGTTCGGCGCGCCGTGATGTGATCCTGGCGAATGCCTACTTCCTGCCGGGGCGCAAGATGCGGCGTGCGCTGCTTGCGTGCCGGGAGCGTGGGGTGCGCGTGCGGCTGCTGCTGCAGGGGATGGTCGAATACCGGTTGCAGCATTACGCCACCCACGCGCTGTACGCGCGGCTGCTAGAGGCCGGTGTCGAGATTTACGAATACGAGGCGAGCTTCCTGCATGCGAAGGTCGCCGTGGTCGACGATACCTGGGCCACGGTTGGCTCCAGCAACATGGACCCGTTCAGCCTGCTGCTGGCGCGAGAAGCCAACGTCGCGGTCTACGACGCCACGTTCGCCGATGAACTGCGTACGCGGCTCGAACTGGCAATGGCGCAGCGCAGCGCGCGTGTGATGCCGGAGATCCACGCGCGGCTGCCGCGACTGCGCCGGTTCGCCAATTGGGCGGCCTACTACGTGTTGCGTCTCGGCGTCGTGATTGCCGGCGTCACCGGGCCCTACTGAATCGACCCAACGCCACCCACGGTAACATGCTGCCCTGCCGCAGCCGCGCCCCCTGCATGCGCGCATCCCGGCCATTCCACGCCGTTTTAAGCCGTTGCTGCATTGCGCCGCAAATTGCCCGCGCGATGCAGCCCGTTTAGAAACACGGGTCTAATTAATTGCTTGATGCCAATCGGCCTCGCCAGAATAATCTGAACGACCGTTCTTTTTTGGCTTAGACTTCGTGCATTCGTGGCTGCCGGCACATCGAAAAGGCAGCAGCTACGGTGCCTGCCGACCGCAACGTCAGGTCAAGAACAGTGCCCAGGTGGGCACTGTAAAGAACGGAGAGAAAACCATGCGACACCAGTCAGTTCGTCTTGAATCCGCCGCCGCGCCCGCGCCCTTGCGCAAGGGTGAGATGACGCGCGTGGCGATTCTCGATGCCGCACTGGAACTGTCGTCCCGCGACGGGCTTGAAGGGCTGACCATCGGCCTGCTCGCGGAACGCATGCAGATGAGCAAGAGCGGTGTGTTCGCGCATTTTGGTTCGCGCGAAGACCTGCAGGTGGAAGTGGTGCGCGAGTATCACCGCCGGTTCGAGCAGGAGGTCTTCTACCCCTCGCTGCAGGAGCCGCGCGGTTTGCCTCGCCTGTGGTCGATGGTGCGCCGGTGGATGGAAAAGCGCATTCAGGAAGTGACCACGGGGTGCATCTACATCAGCGGGGCCGTCGAGTACGACGATCGCGCGGAAAGCCCGGTACGTGACGAACTCGTCAAGAGCGTCACGATCTGGCGTGCCGCGCTGATGCGTGCGATCGACCAGGCAAGGGAAGAGGGGCACCTGCGTGCGGATTGCGATCCGCGCCTGATGCTGTTCGAAATGTATAGCCTTGAACTAGGCTTGCATCATGACGCCCGCTTTCTGCGCCTGCCGGACAGTGCCGAGCTTGCCATGGTTGCGCTCAACAAACTGATTCAGTCTTACAGAACCTGAGCCGCCCCCGGGCAACGGTCGCGCACTCCCGCTTTCCAGGGTGTGCGGCATGCGCGTGTGGCGGCACTAGCAAACCTCCAAGGAGTCTTTGATGGGCCAGTACACCGCACCGTTGCGCGACATGCAGTTCGTGCTCCATGAACTGCTCGGCGCTGAAGCCGAACTCAAGGCGATGCCGCAGCATGCGGACATCGACGCGGAAACCATCAACCAGGTCATCGAAGAAGCCGGCAAGTTCTGCGCCGACGTGGTGTTCCCGCTGAACCAGTCCGGCGACCGTGAAGGCTGCACCTATGTCGGCGACGGCGTGGTGCGCGCACCGAAGGGCTTCAAGGAAGCCTACCAGCAGTTCGTCGAGGCCGGCTGGCCGGCACTGGCGTGCGATCCTGAGTTCGGCGGCCAGGGCCTGCCGATCATCATCAATAACACGCTGTACGAGATGCTGAACTCGGCGGGCCAGGCCTGGACGATGTACCCGGGCCTGTCGCACGGTGCCTATGAGGCGCTGCATGCGCACGGCACCCCCGAACTGCAGCAGACCTATCTTCCGAAGCTGGTGTCTGGCGTGTGGACCGGCACGATGTGCCTGACCGAGCCGCACTGCGGCACCGACCTGGGCATCCTGCGTTCCAAGGCCGAACCTCAGGCCGACGGCTCGTACGCGATCACGGGCACCAAGATCTTCATTTCGGCCGGCGAGCATGACCTGGCCGAGAACATCATCCACCTCGTGCTGGCCCGCCTGCCGGACGCGCCGGGCGGTACCAAGGGCATCTCGCTGTTCGTCGTGCCGAAGTTCATTCCCGATGCCAACGGCAACCCGGGCGAGCGCAACGGCATCAAGTGCGGCTCGATCGAGCACAAGATGGGCATCCACGGCAACGCCACCTGCGTGATGAACCTCGACGGCGCGCGCGGCTGGATGGTGGGCGAGCCCAACAAGGGCCTCAACGCGATGTTCGTGATGATGAACGCCGCACGCCTGGGCGTGGGCGCGCAGGGTCTGGGCCTGACCGAAGTGGCCTATCAGAATTCGCTGGCCTACGCGAAGGACCGCCTGCAGATGCGTGCGCTGACCGGCCCGAAGGCACCGGACAAGGCAGCCGACCCGATCATCGTGCATCCGGACGTGCGCCGCATGCTGCTGACGCAAAAGGCTTATGCCGAAGGCGGCCGCGCGTTCAGCTACTGGACTGCGCTGCAGATCGACCGCGAACTGTCGCACCCCGATGAAAGCGTGCGCAAGGAAGCGGGCGACCTGGTCGCGCTGCTGACCCCTGTGATCAAGGCCTTCCTGACCGACAACGCCTTCACGGCGACCAACGAAGGCATGCAGGTATTCGGCGGCCACGGCTACATCTCCGAGTGGGGCATGGAGCAGTACGTGCGCGACGCCCGCATCAACATGATCTACGAAGGCACCAACACGATTCAGGCGCTGGACCTGCTGGGCCGCAAGATTCTTGGCGACATGGGCGCCAAGATGAAGGCCTTCGGCAAGATCGTGCAGACGTTCGTCGAAGAAGAGGGCACGAACGAGGCGATGCAGGAATTCATCAACCCGCTGGCCGACATCGGCGACAAGGTTCAGAAGCTGACGATGGAAATCGGCATGAAGGCGATGGGCAATGCCGACGAAGTTGGCGCCGCCGCCGTGCCGTACCTGCGCGTGGTGGGTCACCTGGTGTTCTCGTACTTCTGGGCCCGCATGGCCAAGATCGCGCTGGAGAAGCAGGACAGCGGCGACAAATTCTACAAGAGCAAGCTGGCCACGGCACGCTTCTACTTCGCCAAGCTGCTGCCGGAAACCGCCGCGGAAATCCGCAAGGCACGCGCTGGTGCGTCGACGCTGATGGCGATGGACGCCGATCTGTTCTAAGTGGGCTCTGCTCCCCTCTCCCATGCAAATGGGAGAGGGGCCGGGGGAGAGGGCATGGCGCTTCAAGTTGCGATCAATTTCAATTTGAACTGCTGACCCTCTCCCCCAACCCCTCTCCCGCATGCGGGAGAGGGGAGTCCACCCAAAGCATAAACATCTCTCCTCACAAACGCTCACGACCCAAGGAGCGCGCATGTCCAATTTCATCGTCAAGAAAGTCGCCGTGCTTGGTGCCGGCGTCATGGGGGCGCAGATTGCCGCCCACCTGGTCAACGCCCGCGTGCCCGTGGTGCTGTTCGACCTGCCGGCCAAGGAAGGCCCAAAGAACGGTATCGCCAATCGTGCGATCGAGAACCTGAAGAAGCTGTCGCCAGCGCCGCTTGGCATCAAGGAGGAAGCCGGCCTGATCCGCGCGGCCAACTACGAGGACGATATCGCCCTGCTCAAGGAGTGCGATGTGGTGATCGAGGCGATCGCCGAGCGCATGGATTGGAAGCACGACCTCTACAAGAAGGTGGCCCCGCACCTGGCGCCGAACGCGATTTTCGCCACCAATACGTCGGGTCTGTCGATCACGGCACTGTCGGACGGTTTCGACGCCGAGCTGAAGGCGCGCTTCTGCGGCGTGCACTTCTTCAATCCGCCGCGCTACATGCATCTGGTGGAACTGATCCCGACCGCCACGACGAAGCCGGAGATCCTGGACCGCCTGGAGGCATTCCTGACCACCTCGCTCGGCAAGGGCGTGGTACGTGCGAAGGACACGCCGAACTTCATCGCCAACCGCGTCGGTATCTTCTCGATCCTGGCCGTGTTTGCCGAAGCCGAGAAGTTCGGCATTCCGTTCGATATCGTCGATGACCTGACCGGCACCAAGCTGGGCCGCGCCAAGTCCGCCACGTTCCGCACCGCCGATGTGGTGGGTCTGGACACGATGGCACACGTCATCAAGACGATGCAGGACAACCTGACCGACGATCCGTTCGCGCCGGTCTACAAGACGCCGGCCGTGCTGAAGGGTCTGGTCGACGCTGGCGCACTCGGCCAGAAGACCGGTGCCGGTTTCTACAAGAAGGAAGGCAAGGCAATCAAGGTGCTGGACGCGAAGACCGGCCAGTACGTCGAGTCGGGCAAGAAGGCCGACGAGATCGTCGTGCGCATCCTGAAGAAGGACCCGGCCGAGCGTATCAAGCTGCTGCGCGAATCGACCAACCCGCAGGCCCAGTTCCTGTGGGGCGTGTTCCGCGACGTCTTCCACTACATCGCCGTCTATCTTGAGCAGATCGCTGGCTCGGCTGCCGATATCGACCTGGCCATCCGCTGGGGCTTCGGCTGGAACTCGGGTCCGTTCGAGGACTGGCAGGCCGCCGGCTGGAAGCAGGTGGCCGAGTGGGTCAAGGAAGACATCGAGGCAGGCAAGGCCCTGTCCAACGCAGCGCTGCCCGCATGGGTGCTGAACGGCGCCGTGGCCGAGAACCAGGGCGTGCACAGCGCGCAGGGTTCGTGGTCGCCGGCGGCCAATGCGTTCGTCAAGCGTGCCGAACTGCCGGTGTACCAGCGTCAGGTGTTCCGTGCCGCGATCAAGGGCACGGAATCCGCCGACCCGCGCCGTGCGGGCAAGACGATCGAGGAGAACGACGGCGCGCGCATCTGGACCAGCGAAGGCGCTGACGACGTGCTCGTGATCTCGTTCAAGAGCAAGATGAACACGGTTGGTCCGGATGTGCTCGATTCCATCGTGCGCGCCGTGGAACTGGCCGAAGCGAACTACAAGGGCCTGGTGGTGTGGCAGCCCACGTCGCTGCAGCTGGGCGCGCCGGGCGGCCCGTTCTCGGCGGGTGCGAACCTGGAAGCGGCCATGCCGGCCTTCATGATGGGCGGTGCCAAGGGCATCGAGCCGTTCGTCAAGAAGTTCCAGGACACGATGATGCGCGTGAAGTACGCAGCGGTGCCGGTGGTGCCGGCCGTGTCGGGCATTGCGCTCGGCGGCGGCTGCGAACTGATGCTGCATTCGGCAAAGCGCGTGGTGGCACTGGAGAGCTATGTTGGTCTCGTCGAAGTCGGCGTGGGTCTGGTGCCGGCCGGTGGCGGTCTCAAGGAAGCGGCAATCGCAGCTGCCAAGGCCGCGCAGGCTGCCGGCAGCACGAACTACCTGAACTTCGTCACCAACCGCTTCCAGGCGGCGGCGATGGCCAAGGTATCGACCTCGGCGCTGGACGCGCAAAAGATCGGCTACGTGCAACCCACTGACACGATCGTCTACAACGTCCATGAACTGTTGTACGTGGCGCAGAGCGAAGTGCGCGCGCTGGCAAACGCCGGTTACCGCGCGCCGCTTCCCGGCCAGCTGATTCCGGTGGCCGGCCGCTCGGGCATTGCCACGATCAAGGCGTCGCTGGTCAACATGCGCGATGGCAACTTCATCTCCGCGCACGATTTCCTGATCGCCTCGCGCATCGCCGAAGTGGTCTGCGGCGGGGACGTGGAAGCGGGCTCGCTGGTCAGTGAAGACTGGCTGCTGGCGCTGGAGCGTCGCGCCTTCATCGACCTGCTGGGCAATGGCAAGACGCAGGAGCGGATCATGGGCATGCTGCAAACGGGCAAGCCGGTGCGCAACTAATCAGGCCAACGAGGAACCTTCATCATGAAACAACTGCAAGACGCCTACATTGTTGCGGCTACCCGTTCGCCGATTGGCAAAGCCCCCAAGGGCGCGTTCAAGAACACGCGTCCCGATGACCTGCTGGCCACGATCCTGAAATCGGCCGTGGCCCAGGTGCCGGGCCTGGACCCCGCGCTGATCGAAGACGCGATCGTCGGCTGCGCGATTCCCGAAGCGCAACAGGGCCTGAACGTTGCACGTATCGGTGCGCTGCTGGCCGGCCTGCCTAATACCGTTGGCGGCATCACGGTGAACCGCTTCTGCGCCTCGGGCCTGTCCGCCGTGGCGATGGCCGCTGACCGCATCCGCGTGGGCGAGTCGGATGTGATGATCGCCGCCGGTGTTGAATCGATGAGCATGGTGCCGATGATGGGCAACTCGCCGTCGATGTCGCCGTCGATCTTCGAGCGCGACGAGAACATCGGCATTGCCTACGGCATGGGCCTGACCGCCGAGAAAGTAGCCACGCAATGGAACGTCAGCCGCGAGGACCAGGACGCGTTTTCGCTGGCATCGCACCAGAAGGCCATTGCGGCGCAGCAGGCGGGTGAGTTCAACGACGAGATTACCTCGATTGAGGTAGTCGAGAAGTTCCCGGACCTCGCATCTGGTCAGATCAGCGTCAAGACGCGTACTATCTCGCTGGACGAGGGTCCGCGTCCCGATACGTCGGTGGAAGGTCTGGGCAAGCTGCGCCCGGTGTTCGCCAACAAGGGCAGCGTGACGGCCGGTAACAGCTCGCAGACGTCCGATGGCGCTGGCGCGCTGATTCTGGTTTCGGAGAAAATCCTCAAGCAGTTCAACCTGGTGCCGCTGGCCCGCTTCGTATCGTTCGCGGTGCGTGGCGTGCCGCCGGAGATCATGGGGATTGGTCCGAAGGCCGCGATTCCGGCCGCGCTGAAGGCTGCAGGCCTGACGCAGGACCAGATCGACTGGATCGAGCTGAACGAAGCTTTTGCCGCGCAATCGCTGGCGGTAATGCGTGACCTGGAGCTCGACCCGGCCCGCGTGAACCGCATGGGCGGCGCGATCGCACTGGGCCACCCGCTCGGCGCGACCGGCGCGATCCGTTCGGCCACCGTGGTGCACGCACTGCGTCGCCACAACTTGAAGTACGGCATGGTGACCATGTGCGTCGGTACGGGCATGGGCGCAGCCGGAATTTTCGAGCGCGTGTAAATAAAACGCGCCTTGGGGCAGCCCGCAGGGTGGGGCTGTCCCGACCTTCGATCAGGTGAAGAAATGTATGGACACGGAGATGCCAACACACTGAAGCGGAGGAAAAAACAATATGCAGGAGACAACGATTCTGGCCGACGCGGCATGTGACATGCCGCGCGCGACGATGGACGCGCTGGGCGTTCGCACGATTCCGTTCCGCGTTCGCGCCGGAGACCGCTTTGTTGCCGACACGCGCGACGAAGCCGAACTTCCCAACCTATATCAGCAGTATCTGGTCGGCAAGCAGGACCACTACGCGGAATCCATCCCGCTGCTCGAGCGCGAGCTTGAAGACCACCTGCTCAAGAATGTGGTGGCTGGCTGTGATCGCGCCATCCTGCTGACGATTGCCAGCAGCCGCAGCAAGCTCTACGCGAATGCCACGGGCGCGGTCGTCGGCACCGTCGCGCGCAGCTTCAAGCTGCGCAAGGACGCTGGCCGCAGCGGGTTGTTTGACCTGACCGTGATCGACACGGGCGCGATCGGTCCCGGCCAGGCGCTGATCGTGCATGAGGCCGCGCGCATGCTGGCTGCCGGCGCCAGTGCGACGGCGGTGGTCGACGCGGTCGAGAACCGGCTGCGCGACGCAGCGCACATGTTCCTGATTCCGGACGAGCTGCTCTACATGTACACGCGCGCCAAGCTCAAGGGCGAGAACAGCATCACGTGGAGCCGCTACATGCTCGGCAACGCGTTCAACATCCGTCCGGTGATCCGCATGCATCAGGGCGAAACCGCTGCGATTGCCAAGGCGCGCGGCACCGAGGACGGTATCCGTCGCTTGCTGGCGCATGTGGAAGCCTGTATCCGGGGCGGTCACCTGCTGACGCCGACCGTTGCCGCCTGCTATGCGGGCGATATCGACGAAGTCGAGTCGTGGCCGGCCTGGGAGTCACTGAAACGCACTGCAGCATCGCGAGACATTGAGCTGATGCTGGCACCGATGAGCCTGACCGTTGCGCTGAACGTGGGAGCGGGCGCGTTTGGCGTGAGTTATCTTTCTGAATCGCCACCACCGTTTGTGTGAGCGGTTTCGTTCTTATACGGAGACGAGGTAGAGATGAGTATTGCAACCAGCATCGACCAGGGCGTACTGACCATTGGCTTCGATCGCATCGACAGGAAGAACGCGATTACCGCGGCCATGTACCAGACCATGGCCGACGCGCTGCGCGCCGCGGAAACCGATGCCGCCGTGCGCGTGATCGTGATCGAAGGCAAGCCCGAGGTCTTTACGGCCGGCAACGACCTGGAAGACTTCATGAAGCGTCCGCCGACGCCAGGCAGCGACGGCACGAAGCCGCCGGTGTTCCAGTTCCTCGATGCAATCAGCCATGCCACGAAGCCGGTGGTGGCATCGGTCAGCGGCGCGGCCGTTGGCATCGGCACCACGCTGCTGCTGCATTGCGACCTGGTCTACGCGTCTGATACGGCCAAGCTGTCCCTGCCGTTCGCGCAACTGGGCCTGTGCCCGGAGGCTGCTTCGAGCCTGCTGCTGCCGCGCATGCTCGGCTATCAGCGCGCCGCCGAGAAGCTGCTGCTCGGCGAGGCATTCAGCGCCCAGGAAGCTCATGCGATTGGCCTGGTGACGAAGGTATTGCCGGTGGCGGAACTGCAGGCGTACGTGCGTCAGCAGGCGGCCAAGCTGGCAGCGCTGCCAGCGTCGTCGTTGCGTGAGACCAAGCGGCTGATGAAGGGCGACGATGTGGCGGCCGTGGACAAGAAGATGGCCGAGGAGGGCGAGGTGTTCGGCCGCATGCTGCTGGCGCCGGAAGCCAAGGAGGCCTTCACCGCGTTCTTCGAAAAGCGGAAGCCGGACTTTTCGAAGTTCAACTGATGTGACTACATCGCTGTTGGTGTTCTCCCCTCTCCCGCATGGCGGGAGAGGGGCGGGGGAGAGGGCAGGCGTCTCAAGATGCGATGTCGCGATTTGAATCGCAACGCCCTCTCCCCCAACCCCTCTCCCATTGCATGGGAGAGGGGAGCTTAATACACCGCGCCATTCAAACCACCGGCAGCACCCTCGGCTGGCGGCTTTCATCGGTGGCCACGTAAGTCAGCGTGGCTTCCGTCACTTTCACGATCTCGTTGGCGTGGCGCATGCGTTGCGCGTAGACCTCGACCGACACGGTGATGGACGTGCGGCCGGTCTTGACGATGCCGGCATAGAAGCTGACCAGGTCGCCAACAAACACCGGGTACTTGAACAGGAACGAGTTCACCGCCACGGTGGCCACGCGGCCTTGCGCGCGCTCCACGGCGGGGATCGATCCGGCGATGTCGACCTGCGACATGATCCAGCCTCCGAATACATCGCCGTGCACATTGGCGTCGGCCGGCATCGGCACCACGCGCAGCGCGGGATTCTTGCCGGAAGGGAGTTCGGAGATGGGGCTGGAGGCGGTCATGGCGGGTCTTTCCGGGGCGGATGATGCAGTGGCCTGCCGGGTTGTCGGATCTCTGCGACAATCGCGGCATTGGCCCAAATTCTAACGTATGCGCCGCTTTTCCACGACTGCCGAGCCCGCCCCCGCCGAGCCGGCCAATTCACTGTTCCAGGGTGCCGGTACGCGTCGCAGCGACTGGCAGACCGTCCGCAACCTGCTGCCCTACGTCTGGCATTACAAGTGGCGAGTGATGCTGGCGCTGACCTGCCTGGTGGCGGCGAAAGTCGCCAACCTCGGCGTGCCGGTGCTGATGAAGAAGCTGGTCGACAGCATGAACATCGCCCCTGGCAATCCAGCGGCGCTGCTGGTGGTGCCGGTGGGGCTGATCGTCGGCTACGGCTTGTTGCGGCTCTCGGGCACGCTGTTCACCGAGTTGCGCGAAATCCTCTTCTCGAAGGTCACGCAAAGCGCGGTGCGCGAGATTGCGCTGCAGGTGTTTCGTCATCTGCACGCGCTGTCGTTGCGCTTTCATCTGGAACGACAGACCGGCGGCATGAGCCGCGACATCGAGCGCGGCACGCGCGGCATCCAGTCACTGATCTCCTATTCGCTGTACAGCATCCTGCCCACGCTGGTGGAGATGTCGCTCGTGATCGGCTTCTTCGTCGTGCGCTACGACATCTGGTTTGCCGCGATCACGGTTTGCGCGCTGACTGGCTACATCATCTTCACGATCGTCGTCACCGAGTGGCGCACCCACTTCCGGCGCAAGATGAACGAGCTTGACTCGCGCGCCAACCAGAAGGCGATCGATTCGCTGCTGAATTTCGAGACCGTGAAGTACTTCGGCAACGAGGAGTACGAAGCGCGCCGGTATGACGAGAACCTGCGCACCTACCGCACGGCCGCGATTCGTTCGCAGAACTCGCTGTCGCTGCTGAACTTCGGCCAGCAGGCGATCATTGCCGTGGGCCTGATCCTGATCCTCTGGCGCGCCACGGTTGGCGTGGCTGCCGGCAAGCTCACGCTGGGCGACCTCGTGCTGGTCAACACGCTGATGATCCAGCTCTATATCCCGCTCAACTTCCTGGGCGTGATCTATCGCGAGATCAAGCAGGCAACCACGGACATGGACCGCATGTTCGTGCTGCTCGGCACGGAACAGGAGGTGGCCGATGCCCCCGACGCGCCTGTGCTGCGCGTCAACGGCGCCGAGGTGCGCTTCCGGCATGTCGGCTTTGGCTACGAGAAGAACCGCGTGATTCTCGATGATGTCGATTTCACGATCGCGGCGGGCACGACGACGGCTGTGGTCGGGCACAGCGGCTCCGGGAAATCGACGCTCGCGCGGCTGCTGTTCCGCTTCTACGATGTGACGCAGGGCAGCATCGAGGTCGATGGGCAGGATATCCGCAAGGTCCGCCAGACCAGCCTGCGCGCGTCGACCGGCATCGTGCCGCAGGACACCGTGCTGTTCAACGACAGCATCTACTACAACATCGCGTATGGCCGCCCGGAGGCCACGCACGAGGAAGTCATCGCCGCCGCGCGTGCCGCGCAGATCGACAGCTTTATCAGCGAACTGCCGCAAGGCTACGATACGCCGGTGGGCGAGCGCGGCCTGAAGCTGTCCGGCGGCGAGAAGCAGCGCGTGGCCATCGCGCGCACGCTGCTCAAGAATCCGCCGATCCTGGTGTTCGACGAAGCAACGTCGGCGCTGGACTCTCGCACCGAGCAGGCTATCCAGGCCGAACTGATGCGGCTTGCGCAGAACCGCACCACGCTGCTGATCGCGCACAGGCTTTCAACCGTGGTGCACGCTGACCAGATCCTGGTCATGGATCGCGGCCGAATCATCGAGCGCGGCACCCATGCCGAACTGATGCGCGCGAACGGCCACTACGCGGAGATGTGGCAGATCCAGGCGCGCAACGCCGCGCAGGGAGGGCCCGATGCCGATGCGCTGGCGATCGACGTGGGCGATGCCACGCAGGATGCATAGCGGAGTCGGGCGCCGGCACGCGGTTCGTGGCGATCGAAAACCGCATGGCCGGCGAGATGCGTCCGGGCGGAAATCGTTGCACAAATTCGCAATGATCTCGGAAACTTCTCAGTTTGATGGATCGTAGTTAAGACGCTCCCGAATTTGGCGATAGGGCGATATTCGTCGTCCAGTCTTCGACCTAGAGTCTCGGCGCCGGTTGATACCGGCGCTTTCCTTAACGACTCTAGGTCCGACCATGATTGCGAACCCCTTCCGCCAGGCCGCTATCTCCTCAGCGGTCTTCGCTGCACTTGTATCGGCAACTGGCAGTGCCGCGGCCGCCCGCCCGGCTACACCGGCAGACTGCCGGGATGTGGTGCCGTGGCGATTCACTGCCGCGTATCCTGCTGAAAGCTGTATCACGTATCGAGGCCGCGTCTGGTCCAATGACCGCCACGCCTACCCGGGGCAGTTCCCCGGCTTCCCGTACTCGGTATATCCCGGCGACAAACGTGGTCCGAGCGCCCAGTTGTGGTTCGAGCTGGGCGAGTACGTGGCGCCAAAGGCGAATCCTGACATCGAAGTGGCCGTTGCCGCGGGCCAGGACCCGCAGCCACGGGTTCATGTTGTCATTCCGTCCGCACGCACGAGTGTTCATTTCCTGGCCGTCCGGCCGGGCCAGCCTCGAAACGATGCGCGCCCGGCCGTGGAGGGGCAGGTCACGTTTCTTGACGTCATGGCAGAGCAGGCGTCGCAGCCTGGCCGCCTGGTACCGGTGCGGCTGCGTGCGCAGCGCAATACCACAGGTACCGGCTATGACGGTGCGCGTGTTCAGATGGATGGATCCGGCGGTCCCGCCGGCCCGGGCACGCTCGTGGTCTGGTATGAACCGGCCGACAATCAGGGGCTGCGTCCGGGGCAACGCTATCGCACGCCGGCCACGCAGCGGCTGCGTCTTGAGGCGATCGGCGGGGATCTCGCCGACCGGCCCGTGCTGCAGGCATTGACGCTGGGCGTTGACATCGTCCATCGCAGCGCACGTTCGGAGTCGATCGGATTTGACAAGGACAAGCGACGTGTCGTGCTGCCGCTGGCACCTGTCGGCAATCGTACGGCGTGGTATGCCACCACTTACGCCAACATGTCGGGCCCGGAGCAAGGCACGTCCGCTTGTCCTGCTGGCGGATTCGACAAATTTGCCGTGAAAGCCTTTGACGATCGCGGCGATGACACGGTACTCACGCTGCGCGCCTATCGTGCCGCGCAGGAGGATGCGACCGGCGAGCGTGTGGCGGCGTCGTGCCGGCTGCCGGGCCCTGGGGCCAATGGCATCGGCTTCCTTGTGCTGGAACTGCTGGACGAAGACAACCAGTCGCTGCGCGATCCTGCCGCCGCCATGCGGCTGCGCACTGTGCGGCCACACCAGGTCGCGTTGCGCAACGCTGAAGGTGCACTCGCCGATCAGGCGCATCGTGTCTTCAGCCTCGATGTGGATCTGCAGATTGAAGGCGGCACGAAGGCCCCCGACCCTGTGGACCCGGACGACCCCGTCACGCCGGCGGATCCGGAAACACCTGGCGGGTCGGAGCCGGCCGCCGAGCCGCGACGAGTCCACCTGGCGCCCGGTACTCGCCAGATCGGCGGCACGTACACGCGCGAAAGCGGCTACGCCCGGAACTTCAAGATCAGCGATCTGCGGCGAACAGGCACGGCAGGCAGCCTTTCGTATCTGAACTATGGCTATGCCGATATTCAGGCAGGCGCAGACGGGCACTACCGGTGCGCGGCAGGCGAGACCGATGCGTTCGCAGACTATGGCAAGCTGTTCATCGGCGTGGATTCGGTCGATCGGATCAGTGACAATTCGTCGCGCTCGCCGCTGCGCGGCAATTTCAATCAGCTGCGCAAACTCAAGCAGGCTTACCGCATGAAGACGCTGATCTCGATCGGTGGCGAGGGCAAGCATGCCGCTTTCGCCGTGGCTGCAAGTACAGCGGCGGGACGGAAGGCGCTGGCCGAAAGCTGCGTCGATCGCTATATCGCAGGCAACCTGCCGGCGATTCCGCGCAGCGCCGGCGGCAATGGCGTGGCGAAAGGGGTCTTCAATGGCATCAACCTCGAATGGCTGGCACCACGTACGGCCAATGTGCGCGAGGGCGCGGTGCAATCGATCGAGTGGAGCGACTATCTCGAACTCGTCAAGGCATTTCGCGATGCGATCGACACGGCGGGCGGCGATCACCTGTTGACGGCGAGCATGAACCCGGCCGAGGACTTCCCCGGTAGGAAGACGGCGATCGCCATTGCCTCCGAGCTCAACTGGATCAACGTGCATGCGTATGACTTCACCGTCGGTGCCGACGCGACGACTGGCCATGCCAGTGCAATCCGCGTGCCGAACGGGGCGACGCCGGGCAATGCGGCCGACATGCGTCACCGGAGCCTGACTGGCGTCATGCAGCGCGTGGGCGATGCCGGAGTGCCGGAAGTGAAACAGGTCTATGGCATACCGATGCATGGCCATGGCTGGACCGATGTTCAGCGAGGCCGGCAGAACGGGCTGCGGATGGATGGGCGCAGTGCCGCGAGCCGGTTCGGCAGCGATGTCAAGGACTACCGGGACATCAAGCGTCTGCGTGGCTATCGCAGCTACGTCGACACGACGTCAATGGGTGCGTTCCGCTACGATGGCTGGACGTTCTGGTCCTGGGACAGTCGCGCGGTCGTACAGCGCAAGGTCGACCTGATCCAGGAGCCAGGCAAGCTTGGCGGCGTATTCGCCAGCGATTTCTCGGGGGATGATAACGGCGAACTGCTGCGCGTCATGTCGACGCGTTACAGGCGCTAATCAGGCGGTAAGCCAGCCGAGTTGGTCGCCCCGGGAGCATGGGCGACCTGCGCTGCCGCTACGCGTAGTCCAGCGGCAGCGCCGTCGTGTACTTGATCTGCTCCATCGCAAAGCTCGAACTTACGTCGGCCAGCTCCGCGCCCTGGATCAGCTTCTTGTAGACGGCGTCATAGGCGGCGATATCGGGTACCACCACGCGCAGCAGGTAGTCGGTGTCGCCCGCCATCCGGTAGAACTCGGTGACCTCGGGAATCGTTGCCACCAGCCCGTGGAAGGCCTTCAGCCATTGCACGTTGTGCTGGCTCGTGCGGACCGAGACGAAGACGGTTACGCCGACATTCAGTTTGGCTGGGTCGAGCAGCGCAACGCGCTTGCGGATGACGCCGGATTCCTCCAGCTTTTGTACCCGCCGCCAGCAAGGCGTGGATGTCAGTCCGACCTGCTCGCCAATCTCGGCGACGGGCACGGTGGCATCCTCTTGCAGGATGCCGAGGATCTGGCGGTCATAGCGGTCCATGGGATCTCGCGGTCAAGGGTGAGAGCGCGCTGAACACCCGCCACCCGTGCGGTGCGAGTGTCAGCTTGTGACGGTGTCCACCAGCAGGTTGACGCCGGTGGAGATGCGGTCCGCTTCCACGCCGTAGATGTGCAGCGATACGGCCACCGCATCGCTGGCATTCCCGAGGGAGTGGATATGTTGCAGGCCCGCCGGGACGCTGAACGTGTCGCCGGCCTCGCGCGTTACGGCGCCAACTTGCGACGCCGTGCGGCTTGCCGGATCCCAGCGGTAGTGACGTTCGGCCAGCGTGCCGCGCAGCACGCGATAGGCGCACCAGGTGCGATGGCCGTGGACGGGGCTGAATTGTCCCGGGCGCCAGACCAGCACCATGACGGAAAAGCGCTCGAACGGATCGGCATGGACCAGATGGCGCGTGTACGTTTCCGGGCTGCCTTCCAGGGCACCCGGCGGCAGGCTGGCCAGCAGCGTCTCGGCATCGGGCAGGCTTGCGGCGACTTCCGCGGCAACCAGGCGCGCACTTTGAGCCAGGGTGGCTTCCATCCCGGCGGCGAACGGCGTCAGCAGCGACGGTTCCGGGGTGCCTGAACGGGCACAGAGGGCGGAGGTTTGCATGGCGAACTCGTATTGGTGGTGTTATGGCAGCCATCATAAGGGGGCCCTCCGAGCACAGACATGCAAATTTTGGTCTGGAATGGTTGGAAATTGTAATCCTGTTCTATTGGTTGCGAGCGTAAGGGAATAATTTTGCGCATCGTGCGCGAGGGTCGACGGCAGGCGATAATCCGCGCCATGGAAATCAAATGGCTTGAAGACTTCGTCAGCCTGGCCGAGACGCACAGCTTCTCGCGCTCGGCGGAGCTGCGGCACGTCACGCAGCCGGCGTTCTCGCGCCGGATCCAGTCGCTAGAGGCGTGGGTCGGCACCGAGTTGATCGACCGTTCGAGCTACCCGACCAGCCTGACGGCGGCCGGCAAGGTCTTTTACGAACAGGCACTGGCGATGCTGGCGCAAGTCAGCGAGACGCGGGCGCTGATGCGCGGCCAGCGGTCGGCGAACGCGCAGGTGCTGGAATTCGCGGTGCCGCATACGCTTTCGCTGACGTTCTTCCCCGAGTGGCTCAAGGCGGTGGAGCGCAAGGTCGGCACGCTGCCGTGCCGGCTGCGTGCGCTGAACGTCCATGATGCCGTGCTGATGCTCGTGGAAGGCGGGTGTGACCTCGTCATGGTCTACCACCATTCGCGCCAGGCCATCCAGCTCGATCCCGCCCACTACGACATGCTGGTGCTCGGCACCGAGCGCCTGTCGCCATACAGCGTGCCCGATCCGGCCGGCCGGCCACTGTTCCGTCTGCCCGGTACCGACAAGAAGCCGGTGCCGTACCTGAGCTACACGCCCAATGCGTTCCTGGGCCGCATGGTGGACATGCTGCTGGCCGAATCGACGGAAACGCTCAAGCTCGACAAGTGTTACGAGACCGATATGGCCGAGGCGCTCAAGGTCATGGCGCTGGCCGGTCACGGTATGGCGTTCCTGCCCGAGAGTGCGGTGCGCGAAGACGTGGCCGCCGGCCGGCTGGTGCGCGCCGACGCCGCGCGGGGCTTGCCCCAGTCGATCGACATGGAGATTCGGCTATATCGCGAGAGTCCGTCGGACAACGCCAACGACCGCCGCGGCGGCCAGCAGCGCCGCAAGCGGCAGCTTGTGGACAAGGTCTGGGCTGCGCTGACGGCTTGAGGCGCGTGATTCGATGCGACGGGGGTGCGATGGGACGCCATGAGATGCCACTTCGCTTCATTTTGATGGCGTCTTCAGGGGAGTTCGGGGGTCACTGATAAGGGTTATGCGGGACTTGCATAACCATGCGGGGGTGGATGACCAATCGGCATTGGATTCGGGTATGGGGCCACCGATATGCTCCCGGTCACCTTTACTCGGGACCCAACGATGTCTTCCGCAGCACCGACGCAAAACGTCTCCAATGCTCACGCCCTGCCTTCGTACCTGAACGCCGACAATCTCGGCCCGTGGGGCATCTACCTGCAGCAAGTCGACCGTGTCACGCCCTACCTGGGCTCGCTGGCACGCTGGGTGGAAACCCTGAAGCGCCCCAAGCGCGCGCTGGTCGTCGACGTCCCCATCGAACTCGACAACGGCACGATTGCCCACTTCGAGGGCTATCGCGTGCAGCACAACCTGTCGCGCGGCCCGGGCAAGGGCGGCATCCGTTTCCACCAGGACGTGACGCTGTCTGAAGTGATGGCGCTGTCTGCATGGATGTCGGTCAAGAACGCGGCCGTGAACGTGCCGTACGGCGGTGCCAAGGGCGGTATCCGCGTGGACCCGCGCACGCTGTCGCATGCGGAACTGGAACGCCTGACCCGCCGCTACACGAGCGAAATCAACCTCATCATCGGCCCGACCAAGGACATTCCGGCGCCGGACGTGAACACCAACGCCCAGGTCATGGCCTGGATGATGGACACGTACTCGATGAACTCGGGCAGCACGTCCACCGGCGTGGTGACCGGCAAGCCGATCTCGCTGGGCGGCTCGCTGGGCCGTCACGAAGCAACCGGCCGCGGCGTGTTCGTCGTTGGCTCGGAAGCTGCCCGCAATCTGGGCATGGACATCAAGGGTGCGCGCGTGGCCGTGCAGGGCTTCGGCAACGTTGGCGCCGTGGCTGCCAAGCTGTTCCAGGAGGCGGGCGCCAAGGTGGTGGCCGTGCAGGATCACCGCACCACGCTGTTCGACCCGGCTGGCCTGGACGTCCCGGCCATGATGGAATATTCCGCGCACAGCGGCACGATCGAAGGTTATCGCGCCGAAGTCATCTCGACCGAGCAGTTCTGGGAAGTCGACTGCGACATCCTGATCCCGGCCGCGCTGGAAGGCCAGCTCACGGCCAAGAACGCACCGAAGATCAAGGCGAAGCTCGTGATCGAGGGCGCCAACGGCCCGACCACGCCTGAAGCGGACGACATCCTGCGCGAGCGCAACATCCTCGTCTGCCCGGACGTGATCGCCAACGCCGGCGGCGTGACCGTGTCCTACTTCGAGTGGGTGCAGGATTTCTCTAGCTTCTTCTGGACCGAGGAGGAGATTAACGAGCGCCTGGTACGAATCATGCAAGAGGCATTCCGGGCAATCTGGCAAGTCGCCCTGGACAACAAGGTCACGCTGCGGACGGCTGCGTTTATCGTCGCCTGTACGCGCATCCTGCAGGCGCGCGAAATGCGCGGCCTGTACCCCTGATGAGACAGGGCTTGGGACGGAACGTGGATGCTGCGATGCAGCATGCCGTTCCGTTGCCTGGATGACATCAAGGCGCGGCGATCGGATTGTTCCGGTCGCCGCGTTTTTTTATCCCTGATGGCTCCGGTGCATTCGTTCTCACTTGTGTCTCGTTTTTGAGCTTTGTCGCGAATTCATGCCTTATTTCGCACCAATTAGGGGAAAACCCGATGTGCGGAGTGACGAGCTAGGCAATACTGTTTCGCCGGTGGGGCAATTGGTATGGCCCCGCCATTCTCTTCAAGGTCAAGGAGATGTTATGAATGTAGCCAAGCTGGCTGGCCTCATGATCGCCGCAGGCGTCCTGTGCAGTACCGCGCAGGCCGCCGAGCCGCTGACGGGCACGCTGCAGAAGATCAAGGATACGGGTGTCATCACGCTGGGCGTGCGGGATTCGTCGATTCCTTTCAACTACAACCTGGGCGGCGTGCGCCAGGTGGGCTATTCCTACGATATCAACATGAAGATCGTGGAAGCCATCAAGGATCAACTGAAGCTGCCGAATCTGCAGGTCAAGGAAATCCCGATCACGTCGCAGAACCGCATTACGCTGCTGCAGAACGGCACGATCGACATCGAGTGCGGCTCCACGACCAATAACCTGGAGCGCCAGAAGCAGGTCGGGTTCACCGACACCATCTTCATCATCGGCACGCGCATCATGGTGAAGAAGGACGGCGGCATCAAGGACTGGTCCGACCTGAAGGGCAAGAACGTGGTGACCACCGCTGGCACGACATCCGAGCGCCTGCTGCGCAAGATGAACGATGACCAGAAGCTGGGCATGAACATCATCAGCACCAAGGACCATGGCCAGTCGTTCCTGACGCTGGAATCGGGCCGTGCTGTGGCATTCATGATGGACGATGCGCTGCTCTATGGCGAGCGCGCCAAGGCCAAGAACCCGAACGACTGGATCGTGGTTGGCAAGCCGCAATCGCGTGAGGCCTATGGCTGCATGATCCGCAAGGATGACGCACCGTTCAAGAAGGTGTCCGATCACGTGATCGCCGGCCTGATGAAGGATGGCACGATCAACACCATGTACACGAAGTGGTTCATGCAACCGGTGCCGCCGAAGGGCCTGAACCTGGACTTCCCGCTGTCCGACGACATGAAGGCGCTCTTCAAGAATCCGAACGACAAGGCACTCGACTGATCCCAGAGATTTGAGCAGTGCGAAACGGAAGGAGCAGTCCTTCCGTTTCTTTTTGAGGACGCATCATGGATTACGCTTTTCACTGGGGAGTCTTCCTCGAACAGGCTGCCGCGAACGAGACGTACCTGGACTGGATGATTTCCGGTCTCAAGGTGACGATCGCGCTCGGCCTGACGTCGTGGATCATCGCTCTCGTCATCGGATCGGTGCTTGGCGTGCTGCGCACCGTGCCGAACAAGTGGCTGTCGGGGATTGCAGCCACCTACGTTGAAATCTTCCGGAATATTCCGCTGCTGGTGCAGCTGTTCATCTGGTACTTCGTCGGTCCCGAGCTGCTGCCGGGCGGCGAAGCCATCAAGCAGATGAATCCGTTCACGCAGCAGTTCCTGGCCGCCATGCTCTGCCTGGGCACGTTCACGGCGGCCCGGGTTTGCGAACAGGTGCGCTCGGGCATCAACTCGTTGCCGCGCGGCCAGAAGAACGCCGGCCTGGCCATGGGCTTCACGCTGTCGCAGACGTATCGCTTCGTGCTGCTGCCGATGGCGTTTCGCGTCATCGTGCCGCCGATCACGTCCGAATTCCTGAACATCTTCAAGAACTCGGCCGTGGCGTCGACGATCGGCCTGCTGGAACTGGCCGCACAGGGCCGCCAGCTGGTGGACTACACCGCGCGCCCGTATGAATCGTTCATCGCGGTTACGGTCCTGTACGCCCTCATCAACTTCACGGTGATGTTCCTGATGCGCTGGGTGGAACGCCGTACCCGCGTGCCGGGCTTTATCGGCAGCAAGTAAGGAGCTGACATGGCATACGAATTCGATTTCAGCTCGATCAACCCGTCCACGCTGCATGTGCTGGGCGAAGGCATGCTCGTTTCGGCCAAGATCACCGTGACCGCAGTGATCGTCGGCATCGTGTGGGGCACCATCCTGGCGATGATGCGCCTGTCGTCGATCAAGCCGCTGAACTGGTTTGCACAAGCGTATGTGACGCTCTTCCGGTCCATTCCGCTGGTGATGGTGCTGCTCTGGTTCTTCCTGATCATCCCGCAGTTGCTGCAGAAGACGTTCAACCTGTCGGCGGCGTCCGACCTGCGCATGACCTCCGCGCTGATCGCGTTCTCGCTGTTCGAAGCCGCGTATTACTCGGAGATCATCCGCGCCGGTATCCAGAGCGTGTCGCGCGGGCAGATGTTCGCGGCGCAGGCGCTGGGCATGACCTATGGCCAGACCATGCGCCTGGTGATCCTGCCGCAGGCGTTCCGCAACATGGTGCCGCTGCTGCTGACGCAGGGCATCATCCTGTTCCAGGATACGTCGCTGGTCTACGTGAGCGCGCTGGCGGACTTCTTCGGTCAGGCCTATGGCATTGGCGAGCGTGACGGCCGCATTGTCGAGATGCTGCTGTTCGCGGGCCTCGTGTACTTCATCATTTGTTTCTCCGCTTCGCTGCTGGTCAAGCGTTATCAGAAAAAGGTGGCCGTATGATCGAAATTAATAACGTTTCCAAGTGGTACGGCGCCTTCCAGGTGCTGACCGACTGCACGACCAAGGTCGCAAAGGGTGAAGTGGTGGTGGTGTGCGGCCCGTCCGGGTCGGGCAAGTCCACGCTGATCAAGACCGTGAATGCGCTCGAGCCGTTCCAGAAGGGCGACATCCTCGTTGACGGCACGTCGGTGGGCAATCCGAAGACCAACCTGCCCAAGCTGCGTTCGCGCGTGGGCATGGTGTTCCAGAACTTCGAACTGTTCCCGCACCTGTCGATTACCGAGAACCTGACGATCGCCCAGATGAAAGTGCTGGGCCGCTCGAAGGACGAGGCAACGGCCAAGGGCCTGAAGTACCTGGAGCGTGTGGGCCTCAAGAACCAGGCCGCGAAGTATCCGGGCCAGCTCTCGGGTGGTCAGCAGCAGCGTGTGGCAATCGCCCGCGCGCTGTCAATGGATCCGATCTGCATGCTGTTCGACGAACCGACCTCGGCGCTTGACCCCGAAATGGTCAACGAAGTGCTGGACGTGATGGTGCAGCTCGCGCAGGAAGGCATGACCATGATGTGCGTGACCCACGAGATGGGCTTCGCACGCAAGGTGGCCAACCGCGTGATCTTCATGGACGCCGGCAAGATCGTGGAAGACTGCGCCAAGGAAGAGTTCTTCGGCAACATCGATGCGCGCTCGGATCGCGCAAAGCAGTTCCTGTCGAAGATTTTGCATCATTGAAGCAAGCGGCGCGTGTCGGGGCTGTCGGTTGTTTGACGGCCGACGCCGCGAGTCACGCCCAAGTGCTATCAGGTAATAGTGTCTTGGCTCTCTCTCCCCTCATGGGGAGAGAGTGGGAGAGAGGGGTGGCTCAGCAAGGCGCCACATTCAGCGAAGCTGGCGGTTTGTTCCATTCCGTCAGCGTTTGATACCCTTGCCCTCTCCCTCAGCCCCTCTCCCGCGTAGCGGGAGAGGGGACCACACCACCGGCAATCCGCCGATCTCCCTCAAGTACAAGCCGTATTCGCCGCGTTCTTCGCCTGTACCTCAGGCGGAATCGGCACCGACCACGTCGTGGTCGGCCTGCCGTCCTCGAACATGATCAGCTCGCCCGGCTGGAACTGCGTCCACGTTTCGTTATCGGTCAGCGGTGCGGTGGCGATCACGGCCACGCGGTCGTCGGGAGTGGTGACCTGCGCGAAGTCGATCGACAGGTCGGCGTCGATCAGGTGCGCCTTCGAGAACGGCCACTGCCGCACGATGTAATACAGCCGCGTGGAGCAATGTGCGAACAGCGCCTGCCCGTTGCAGAGCAAGAAGTTGAACACCCCATGCAGCGTGATGTCGCGCGTGATGTCCGCGAGCGCATGGCCGAGTTCGTTGAGCGGCGGCTGCGAGCCCGGAAAACGCTTGCGCAGGCCCTGCATCAGTGTGCAAAACGCCAACTCGCTGTCGGTATCGCCCACCGGCTGGTAGACGCCGGACAGGAACGGCGTGAACCCGTGCAGGTCGCCGTTGTGGGCGAAGATCCAGTGCCGCCCCCACAGTTCCCGCATGAACGGATGGCAGTTCTCCAGCAGGACCGTGCCTTGCGTGGCCTTGCGGATATGCGAGATGACATTCTTCGACTTGATCGGATAACGCTTGATCAGGTCCGCCACCGGCGAAGTGCCGGCCGACTGGTTGTCGATGAACAGCCGGCAGGCCTTGTCCTCGAAGAATGCCACGCCGAAACCGTCGGCGTGATGGTCGGTCACGCCACCGCGGGCGGCGAAGCCGGTGAAGGAGAACGTCACGTCCGTGGGCGTGGCGCAGTTCATGCCTAGAAGCTGGCACATGGCAAGGGCACCGTGCGGCAGGGGGCTGCCGCTTTGCAATAGAATGCAGGCATTATCCTGCGCGTGCCGGGCGCTGCCAAGCGCGGCGGCGGTACGCGCCTCCCCGCGCAGTCATCCCTCCTTCCCAGCCATGAGTCAATACAAGATCGCTGTCATTCCCGGTGATGGAATCGGAACGGAAGTGATGCCAGAAGGCATTCGCGTGATGGACGCCGCCGCACGCCGCTTCGGCATCGACTTCCAGTGGGACCACTTCGATTTTTCCAGCTACGCGTACTACGAGCGCCACGGCAAGATGCTGCCGGACGACTGGTTCGACACGCTGGTCAAGTACGACGCGATCTACTTTGGCGCGGTGGGCTGGCCCGCGAAGATCGCCGACCATGTGTCGCTGTGGGGCTCGCTGCTGCAATTCCGGCGCTCGTTCGACCAGTACGTGAACCTGCGCCCGGTCCGGCTGATGCCCGGCATCAAGAGCCCGCTGGCCGACCGCAAGCCGGGCGACATCGATTTCTACGTGGTGCGCGAGAACACCGAGGGCGAGTATTCGAGCATCGGCGGCCGGATGTATCCCGGCACCGAGCGTGAAATCGTGGTGCAGGAAACAGTGATGAGCCGTCACGGCGTGGACCGCATCCTGAAGTTCGCGTTCGAACTGGCGCAGAAACGCCCAAAGAAGCACCTGACGTCGGCCACCAAGTCCAACGGCATCTCGATCACGATGCCGTACTGGGACGAGCGTGTGGAGGCAATGGCCGCCAACTACCCGGGGATGAAGGTCGACAAGTACCACATCGACATCCTGACCGCGCACTTCGTGCAGCACCCCGACTGGTTCGACGTGGTGGTGGCCAGCAACCTGTTCGGCGACATCCTGTCCGATCTTGGCCCGGCCTGCACGGGCACCATTGGCGTGGCGCCGTCGGGCAACATCAACCCGGACAAGGTCTACCCGAGCCTATTCGAGCCCGTGCACGGCTCCGCGCCCGACATCGCGGGCAAGGGCATCGCCAATCCGATCGGCCAGATCTGGTGCGGTGCAATGATGCTCGAGCACCTGGGGCACGCCGATGCCGGCGCAGCCGTGCTGCAGACGATCGAGCGGGTGCTGGCAGCAGGGCCGGGCCATGCGCCGCTGACGCGCGACATTGGCGGCACCGCTTCCACGGCCGATCTTGGCCAGGCCATTGCGGAGGCGCTGTGAACGCTCAGGTCGATCCCCGTACATTGCTGCTCGACAGCTTCCGCGCCGCCGTGGCGGCAGCCGATCCGCTCGAGATCGTGGCCGCCCACCTGCCGTCGCCGCATGCCGACGGCCGCACGCTGGTGGTGGGTGCCGGCAAGGCTGCGGCGTCGATGGCACTGGCCGTCGAGCGCGCCTACAAGGGCCGCGCCGCGCTGGAAGGCATCGTCGTGACGCGCTACGCGCACGGCCTGCCGACCGAGCAAATCCGCGTGATCGAAGCTGGCCACCCGGTACCCGACGAGGCAGGCGAGCAGGCCGCAGCGGACATCCTCGCGCGTGTGCAGTCGCTGGGCCCCGACGACAGGCTGATCGTGCTGGTTTCGGGCGGAGGGTCGAGCCTGCTGTCACTGCCGGCCGACGGCATCCCGATGGCCGACCTCAAGGCCACCACTCGGGAATTGCTGCGCTGCGGGGCGCCAATCACCGACATGAACATCGTGCGCAAGCACATCTCGCGTATCCAGGGCGGGCGCCTGGCGCAGGCCAGCCGTGCGCCAGTGACCACGCTGATCGTCTCGGACGTAGCCGGTGACGACCCGAGTGCCATTGCATCGGGCCCGACCGTGGCGGACCCGAGCACCTACGCCGATGCACTGGCGATTCTCAAACGCTATGGCGCCACGGTGCCAGCGTCGGTGCAGGGGCATCTGGAACGCGGTGCGCGCGGCGAGGTCGACGAGACCCCGAAGCCCGGCGACCCGCTGTTCATGCGTGTGGACAACCGCATGATCGCCACTGCCCACGACAGCCTGGAGGCAGCCGCGGCGGTATTTCGTCGCCATGGCATCGAGGCCGTCGTGCTGGGCGATACCGTGACCGGCGAGGCGCAGGAGGTGGCGCGCGTCTACGCGGCACTGGTGCGCGAAATTCGGGCGTACAATGCGCCGTTCTCCGCGCCGGTGGCGTTGATCTCGGGCGGTGAATGTACGGTCACTTTGCCGAGTGGCGCGTCCGGGGCAGCCCGCGGCGGGCGTTGTTCTGAATTCCTGCTGTCGCTGGCGATCGAAATCAGTGGAGCACCGAATGTCCACGCGATCGCCGCCGATACCGATGGCATCGACGGGTCCGAGGACAATGCCGGCGCGCTGCTGTCGCCCGATTCGCTCGCGCGGGCGGAAAGTGGCGGCGTATCGGCCCGGCAGAAGCTTGATGCCCACGACGCATGGGGCTTCTTCGACGCCGTTGGCGACCTCGTCGTGACAGGCCCGACACGTACCAATGTGAACGACTACCGCGCCATCCTGATTCTCTAGTTCTCCCCGTTTTCTCTCGTTTTCGCTCGTCCCCATGACCCAGAAGCTCACGATCACCCGCCCGGACGACTGGCACCTGCACCTGCGCGACGGCGCGGCGCTGGCAGCCGTGCTGCCCGATACGGCGCGCCAGTTCTCGCGCGCCATCATCATGCCGAACCTGAAGCCGCCCGTGACCACGGTGGAGCAGGCCAGTGCCTATCGCGCCCGCATCCTGGCCGCGCTGCCAGCCGGCATGGCCTTCGAGCCGCTGATGACGCTGTACCTGACCGACAACACGCCGCCCGAGGAGATCATCGCGGCACGCGCCAGCGGTTTTGTCCACGCGGTCAAGCTGTATCCGGCCGGCGCCACGACCAACAGCGACGCCGGTGTGACCGATATCGGCCGCTGCGCCGCCACGCTCGAAGCGATGCAGCGCGAGGGCCTGCCGCTGCTGGTGCACGGCGAGGTCACCGATGGCGACATCGATATCTTCGATCGCGAAGCGGTGTTTATCGATCGCGTGATGAAGCCGCTGCGCCGCGACTTCCCCGAACTGAAGGTAGTGTTCGAGCACATCACCACGCGTGATGCCGCACAGTACGTGGCCGAAGCAGAAGGCCCGGTTGGCGCGACGATCACCGCGCATCACCTGCTGTACAACCGCAACGCGATCTTCACCGGCGGCATCCGTCCGCATTACTACTGCCTGCCGGTGCTCAAGCGCGAAATTCACCGTGAAGCGCTGGTCAAGGCCGCCACTTCGGGCAGCCCGCGCTTCTTCCTCGGCACGGATAGCGCGCCGCATGCGCGCGGTCTCAAGGAGCATGCCTGCGGATGTGCCGGTTGCTACACGGCGCTGCATGCGATGGAGCTGTATGCCGAAGCGTTCGACGCAGCGGGCGCACTGGACAAGCTCGAGGCGTTCGCCAGCTTCAACGGTCCGGCGTTCTACGGCCTGCCGCGCAACACCGGCACGCTGACGCTGACGCGCGAAGACTGGGAACTGCCGGCCGAGCTGCCGTATGGCGACACCACGCTGGTGCCGCTCCGTGCCGGCGAGACACTGCGCTGGCGCGCGAGCTGATCCGCTTGCTGTCGGCGATCGACTGGACGCGGCCGTGGTTCCGGCCGTTCGCCGCGTCCGCTTCTCGCCTGCGTGGCGTGGATTTGCGCGAGGGGCTCAATGCGGCGGCCTCGGGCTGGCTTAATGCCCGGGGTTTGCCGCTGCGCTTTGTTCCGCAGGAAGATCTGCCTGAAGGCGTGGCCTACGAGGCCCACATCTTCGCCACCGGCCAGGTGCCAACGCGCGACAACCTGCACGACGCGTTCAACGCACTGATCTGGCTGCATTTCCCCGAGACCAAGCGGCTGCTCAACCGGCTGCAAGCCGAGGCCATTGCGCGCGATGGCGTGCAAGCCGTGCGCGGCGGCCTTCGTGATGCGGCGACGCTTTTCGACGAAAACGCGGTCATCCTCGTTTGTGAGGATCGGTCCATGGCCGATGCACTGTGTGGTTTTGCATGGCGCGAGCTGTTTATATCACGTCGTGATGCATGGGCCGAAGCCTGCATGGTGATGCCCTTTGGCCATGCGCTGCTGGAAAGGCTGGTGCGACCGTACAAATCCGTGACCGCTCACACATGGTGGATTTCCGCGTCCCCGGCCACGCCTTTGCACGTTCTCGACGGCATGCTGGCGGTGTCGTTGGCCGAGGCTGCTGAGCAGGGCCGGCTCAAGGGCGGCCGCAGTTTCGCGCCGCTGCCGGTGCTGGGCATACCGGACTGGTGCAACGAAAATGCCGATCCCGGCTTCTATGACGATGCCAGCGTGTTCCGTCCCGGACGCCGGGATACCGGTGCCGAGGCCTTGGCAGGCTGACCGGCGAACGCATCGGTGTTAGACTGCGGCCCGCAAAGCAGGACAGACAACCGCTGCTTGCATCGCAAGATGCAAGGGGAGGAAAGTCCGGACTCCACAGGGCAGGGTGTTGGCTAACAGCCATCCACGGCAACGTGCGGAATAGGGCCACAGAGACGAGTCTTGCCGCCGGCTTCGGCTGGCGGGAAGGGTGAAACGCGGTAACCTCCACCTGGAGCAATCCCAAATAGGCAGACGATGAAGCGGCCCGCCGAGTCTGCGGGTAGGGAGCTGGAGCCGGCCGGTAACGGTCGGCCTAGAGGAATGGTTGTCACGCCCCAAGGGCCGCAAGGCACGCGGGGTGCACAGAATCCGGCTTATCGGCCTGCTTTGCTTCAGATTTCAGATACAAAAACGCCCGGCATTGCACCGGGCGTTTTTGTTTTGGGCTGCTCTCAGGGGGCGTCTCAGCCCTCGACGATTTCCATCGTGTGGGTGATCTCGGCCGTCTTGGCCAGCATGATCGAGGCCGAGCAGTACTTCTCGTGCGACAGCTCGATGGCCCGTTCCACCTTGGCCGGGTCCAGGTTGCGGCCCGTCACGGTGAAGTGGAAGTTGATCTTCGTGAAGACCTTCGGCTCTGTCTCGGCGCGCTCGGCTTCCAGCTTGACCGTACAGCCGCGCACATCCTGGCGGCCGCGCTTGAGGATCAGCACCACGTCATAAGCCGTGCAGCCGCCGGTGCCCAGCAGCACCATTTCCATCGGACGCGGCGCAAGATTATTACCGCCACCATCGGGGGCGCCATCCATGGCCACGATGTGTCCGCTGCCCGTCTGGGCCACGAAGCTCATGCCTTCCGGGCCCATCCATGTCACTTTGCATTCCATCTTTTTCGTTCCTCGGTTCCTGATTGTCTGTGGCCGCGCCGCACCGCGCGATCACGCACCTTGCATTTCGTCAGTATATGACATCGAAGGGATGGCTCCTGGGTGCGGGATTACCCTCATATTTCCGAGGGTCTCCTCTAAAGCGACGTCTCGGATCCATCGGTATGTTTGGTTTAAATATTTGTTTTTAAAGGAAAAAACATCTTTATGCGTGACGCATAAATCATTTCGTATTATGGTATTGCATTTCGCACTGCAAATTTTCTTGCGTTATGGGCTGCGATATGTATAATCCAATCCATCGAACGACGGCGCACAAGAGCGCGCCAGAGTGCGAAAGCGAAAGCCGGTAACGTACCCAAATCGCTCGCCGCACCGCCCGCCATGACTGGCCCCGTTGATCGCCCGGTGTCTCCTCCACCCTCCTCCTTTGGTGGATTCAAACCCAAGTCCAACCGACTTGGGTTTTTTTTCGTCTTTTACAAGGCCTGCTTACAAGGCTTGTCGGGCGATGTAGTGATTCCGGCTGCGCTTCTGGTGCCCGGATGCATGGGGATGCGTCAGCATCTTGACGAAAAGGCACAACTTTGCTTGTGCGATCTGATCGTCAGCCCGTATAATGGCCGACTTTTCCGGTCATTGCCCCCGGAAAAAGAGTAGGGAGAGCCTGCAGATCCAAGCAGGAAGGCCAGGTCCCAAGGGCCGGCCAATTGACAGGACGCTAAAACGGCGACCGTCAACTTCGGGCAGATTTCAAAAATCAGGAAAAATCATGAAGACCTTTTCCGCCAAGCCTGCAGAGGTAAAGCGCGACTGGTACGTGATTGACGCGACGGACAAGGTCCTCGGCCGTGTTGCCAGCGAAGTGGCACGCCGACTGCGCGGCAAGCACAAGCCGGAATTCACTCCTCACGTCGACACCGGTGATTTCATCATCATCGTCAATGCAGCCAAGCTGCGCGTGACGGGTACCAAGGAACAGGACAAGAAGTACTACCGTCACTCGGGCTACCCGGGCGGTATCTACGAAACGACGTTCGGCAAGATGCAACAGCGTTTCCCGGGTCGCGCCCTGGAAAAGGCCGTGAAGGGCATGCTGCCGAAGGGTCCGCTGGGCTACGCGATGATCAAGAAGCTGAAGGTTTATGCCGAAGGCGAGCATCCGCATAGCGCACAGCAGCCCAAGGTGCTGGAAATCTAAGGGGGCCAATCCATGATCGGTAACTGGAATTACGGTACTGGCCGCCGCAAGAGCGCTGTGGCTCGTGTCTTCATCAAGTCTGGCAAGGGCGACATCGTCGTCAACGGCAAGCCCATCAAAGAGTACTTCGCTCGCGAAACCTCGCTGATGATCGTGCGCCAGCCGCTGGAGCTGACGGCTCACGGCGAAACGTTCGATATCAAGGTCAACGTGACCGGTGGTGGTGAAACCGGCCAGGCCGGCGCTGTCCGCCACGGCATCACGCGCGCCCTGATCGATTACGATGCCACGCTGAAGTCGGCTCTGTCGAAGGCTGGCTACGTGACTCGTGATGCTCGTGAAGTCGAGCGTAAGAAGGTCGGTCTGCACAAGGCACGTCGCCGGAAGCAGTTCTCGAAGCGCTGATGCGCATTTGCTGGTTCCGCTGCGCGGGGCCGGCAAATCCGAAAAAACCGCACGCTATGCCGTGCGGTTTTTTTTCGTCCGAAAACAGCCGAGTACTTCCGCCTTTATGGTGCATGTATACCAATTGTCACACTTTTCATTCGCGCAATGTTCAGCCAGCGATACAATCACGGGCCTGTGAAGCGAGGGGGGCGACAATGGGTGATGGGAACGCACGATGGGTTTGAGATACCGGCCATTGCGACCGCGCCGCGGTTTGCGGCTGCCGGCATCGGTGATCCGTGCGCACCGACCCTGGCGGACCCTGTTGCTGGCACTGCTTGCATCGGTTCTGGTTGGCGGCGTGCTGGCTGCCGGGGCGTACGATGCCGGGCGGCGTTCGGCCACGCCGGTTGCCGGTCCGGTGGCTGATTCGGCTGAAGCCGTGGCGCAGTTGCGTCAGCAACTGGCTGACCTGACCGCGGAGCGGGATCGCCTGCGCGCCACCGCGAATACTGCGGAGGCCGAGTTGCAGATGTCGCGTACGGCGCAGGAACGGCTTGCACAGCAGTTCAAGGCCGCGGAGGCCGAAACCGGTCAACTGAAGGAGGATTTGGGGTTCTTCGAATCGCTGCTTCCAGCTACCGGGGATACGTCGGGTATCCATGTACGCAGTTTCCGCGTCTCGCTGGACGAAGCGCAGCCGCGCGCCGTGCACTATCGCCTGCTCGCGATGCAAGGAGGGTCAAAAGCGTTTGTCGAGCAGTCCGAGTTCAAGGGTGATCTGCAATTCACGGTATCAGCGATTCGGGGTGGCAAGCCGCTGACGCTGGCCTTGCCGCAACCGGGCGACCCGCCATTGCCAGCGGTTCGGCTGACACATTACCAACGCCTGGAAGGCGACCTGAGGATTCCGCAGGATGCCGAAGTGCGTACCGTCTCGGTCCGTATCGTTCAGAACGGCCAGGTACGGGCGACGCAGTCGGCAACGCCGTAGTTCGCGTGAAGAGGAGAAAAAACATGCTGTTTTCGAAGAAGAAGGGCCTGTCCATCGACACCTTGATTGGCCAGGGCGCCTCCATGGAGGGCGATGTGACGTTTTCCGGCGGACTGCGCCTCGATGGTCGGGTGCGTGGCAACGTGGTGGCTGCCGAAGGCAAGCCCAGCATGCTGGTGATCAGCGAGAAGGGCGTGGTCGAAGGCGAGGTCCGCGTGGACCACCTGATCCTGAACGGCACCGTAACTGGTCCCGTGCACGCGGGCGAACTGCTGGAGCTGCAGCCGCACGCGCGGGTCTACGGTGAGGTGCGCTACGCGGCGCTTGAAATGCACCAGGGCGCGATTGTCGAGGGCCGGCTGGTACCGCTGGTACAGACCGAAGTGAAGGCCCTCCCCAACCATGCCCCGTCCGTTCCGGCAGTGGAGGCTTGCGACGTCACCGATGCCGCCGCCGCACCATCGGGGCAGGAGTCCGATGAGGACGGCAAGGCTCCGGAAGGTGCCGGAGTCGCCGCTTGAGCTGTTGATGACGCGCTGATTTGGCGTCGTCGAGCAGTGCTGCATAAGTAGCCATAGTCCCTTGAAAACCAAGGGTTTCGGCACGATTTGTGAGTAGCGCTTAGAATACGGGCGTATCTAACCAGGAGATTCCCCATGAACGCAGTCGCAGAGGCACCCGCAACCGAAGACGTGCCGGCACCGTTCGTCTTTACTGACAGCGCAGCCGACAAGGTCAAGCAGTTGATTGAGGAAGAGGGCAATGCCGACCTGAAGCTGCGCGTGTTCGTGCAGGGTGGCGGCTGCTCTGGCTTCCAGTACGGCTTCACGTTTGATGAAGACGTCAATGAAGACGACACCACGATGGTCAAGAATGGCGTGACGCTGTTGATCGACTCGATGAGCTACCAGTATCTGGTTGGCGCCGAGATCGACTACAAGGAAGACATCAACGGCGCGCAATTCGTGATCAAGAACCCGAATGCATCGACCACCTGCGGTTGTGGTTCGTCGTTCTCGGTCTGATCCGGGCTCGTCCCCAAGAAAAAAGCGCACCAGCTGGTGCGCTTTTTTTATCCCGACGTCTCCGGCTGAGCCTGATATTCAGCGCGGGTAGATGGCTCCCAGCACGCGCGGGCCTGCAGCGCCAGTAACGGTTGGAACGTTTCCAAAAGCGCGCCGCACGCATTGCCGTGCCAGCCATGCAAACGCGATGGCTTCCACTTGCGATACCGGCACGCCAAAGTCCGCCGTTGTCTGTACCTGCACGTGCGGCAACAGCTGCGCCAGCGTGGCCATGACAAACGCGTTGTGCGCGCCGCCGCCGCAGACGATCAGCCTTTGCGCATGGGGCGCGTACCGCTGAACGTCCTGAGCGATCGCGGTGGCCGTCAGCGTGGCCAGCGTCGCCTGCACGTCAACGGCAGGCGGCTGCCTATCGTCAAGCGGCTCCAGCAGCGTCTGCAGCCATCCCGGATGAAACAGGTCGCGCCCGGTGCTCTTGGGCGGCGGGGCGCGGAAGTAGGGCTCGGCCAGCATTTGCGCCAGCAGCGCCGTATCGACCTTGCCGCTCGCGGCCCACGCGCCGCCATCATCGTAGGGCGTGCCGCAGTGCCGTTGATTCCAGTCGTCGAGCAGCGCATTGCCGGGACCGCAGTCGAATCCCGTCACCGGACGTCCGGTATTGGTTGCGGGCAGGATGCTGATATTGGAGATGCCGCCGATATTGCAGACCACGCGCGTTTCGCCGGCAGCGCCGAACAGCGCGGCGTGCACCGCCGGCACCAGCGGCGCGCCCTGGCCACCGGCGGCAATGTCACGGCTACGGAAGTCCGCCACCACATCGATGTCGGCCAGCTCGGCCAGCAGCGCGGGGTGCTGGCTCTGGCGGGTATAGCCGATGCCGTCGTACTGGCCTGGCCGATGGCGGATCGTCTGGCCGTGCGCGCCGATCGCGGTCACGCTGCCGGCCGGCACATCGGCCGTGCGCAGCAGTGCGGCCACGCAGTCCGCATAGACTCGCGCCAGGCTGTTCGATGCCATTGCCTCGCGATGAATCTCATCGTCGCCAGGCTGCTGCAGCGCGCCGAACGCCTCGCGCAGTGGCGCGGGGAACGGGGTGTGGGCGGCCGCCAGCACCACGGGCTGCGCGCCCGAGAAATCGACGAGCACGCCGTCCGCGCCGTCCATGGAGGTGCCGGACATCAGGCCGATATACATCTCGCTGGACTGCGTGGCGGCGGGCATGGTCAGTTGCTTGCGGTCAGGACGTTATAGGTGCGCAGCATGTTGATGCGGCTCAGCATGGCGCTCGTGTAGTTCAGGAATTCCCCGCGCGACTTGCCGGTCAGCGTCGGTGCTTCCATCAGCGTCGTCGTCAGCGGGTTCTGCGGTACGTCGTTGTAGCGGAACTCGTAATGCAGGTGCGGCCCGGTGGCCCAGCCCGTGGCGCCGACATAGCCAATCACCTCGCCCTGGCTCACGTGCTGGCCGTCACGCACGCCGGCAAAGCGGGACAGGTGCGCGTAGTACGTGGAGTAGCCGCCAGCGTGCCGCAGGACGATGAGGTTGCCGTAGCCGTTCTGCTGGCCGACGAATTCGACCGTGCCTTCGCCCGACGCAAATACCTTGGTGCCGGTGGGGGCGGCGAAGTCGACGCCCTTGTGCTGCGCCCACTTGTGGTGAAGCGGATGGTCGCGCCCGCCAAAGCCAGACGACACGCGCGAGAACTCCACGGGAGAGCGCAGGAACGGCCGCTTCATGCTGCGCCCGTCGAACGTGTAGTAGGCGCCGGACTCGCCGTCAGTCGGCGCGTACCAGAGTGCCTGGTACAGCGTGTTGCGGTTGATCAGCTCGATGGCCACCACACGGCCGTTGCGCACGAACGCGCCGTCGCGGAAGCCCGCTTCGTAGACGATGCGGAAGCGGTCGCCACGCGCAATGTCGTGGTGGAAGTCGATGACCCCCGAGAAGATCGAGATCATCTGGCCGACGACATCGTCCGGCACGTTGGCGGCGTCCATCGACTTGAAGAAGCCGTTGGCGTCGATGGCGCCAGAGGCCATCTCGTAGTGCACGTCGTTGTTCACCGACGCGACGCGCGCCTTGTAGGAGTAGTCGCCGCCTTCCTTCTGCGGGGCCACGCGCTCCACCACAAGTTCGCGCGAGGCCGAGGCATCGCCGCCAAGGTTGGCGTGGAGCGACACCAGCAGGTTGCTGTCGTCGACCTCGGCCTGCACGGTCTGGCCAGGGTTCAGGTCGAACAGGCCGCGCGCGGTCGCGTTCTTGATGATGAACGACTGCACGTCAGGATCGTCGACGCCGAGCCGGCGCAGCAGCGTGGCGATGGTATCGCCACGCTGCATGCGTTCCTGGCGCACGTAGACGCTGTGTTCATCGGTTTCAGTCAGCAGTTCAAGCTGCTGGCGCACGTCCGGCATGCGCAGAGACTGCTGCACGCGCGGGGCGAGCGGATCGTCGAATGCGTTGCGGGGGGCAACGCCCATTGCCGCAGCCATGCCGAGCGTGAAGACCGCGCCGACGGCGACGGTCAATTGCTTGCGGCGGCGGGCATGCTGGGGGTTCGTAGGGTCGACAAGGACCACCAGCTCGCGCGCGAAAACTTCGCGGAGACTAGACCACATCACGTAGAATTCAAGCTTTCTGTATTGCCAGGGCCGCTGCCGCGACGATATGTGTCGTCTGCCTTCCTCCCCCGAGGTGCGGTGCGGGCGTTGTTTGTTTGCCGCCTAAAATGACGGTTGGCCGACGGGTAGCCCCGACTGGCACAAAGCGCGGATTATACCAGAACAAGTCTGGATGTCCGTCGTAGATTCTTTATTGATTTCAACGACTTACGTCATGAGTGAAGTGTCCCCGGCCGCCGCGGCCAACTATCCACTTACGCCGTCGGTGATGCGCGCACTGGAGATCACCAAGCGCGGCTGCGACGAGCTCCTGGTTGAATCCGAATGGCTGCGCAAGCTGGCCCGCAGCGAGGCCACCGGCGTGCCGCTGCGGATCAAGCTTGGCCTGGATCCGACTGCTCCCGATATCCACCTGGGCCACACGGTGGTCCTGAACAAGCTGCGACAGCTCCAGGACCTGGGCCACCAGGTGATCTTCCTGATCGGCGACTTCACGTCGACGATCGGCGATCCGTCCGGCCGCAACTCCACCCGCCCGCCGCTGACCCGCGAGCAGATCGAGGCCAACGCCCAGACCTACTATCGGCAGGCCAGCCTGGTGCTGGACCCGGCCCGGACCGAGATCCGCTACAACAGCGAGTGGTGTGACCCACTGGGCGCACGCGGCATGATCCAGCTCGCGGCCAAGTACACCGTCGCCCGGATGATGGAGCGTGACGACTTCACCAAACGGTTCCGGTCTGGGATTCCGATTTCGGTCCATGAGTTCCTTTACCCGTTGATGCAGGGTTACGATTCGGTCGCCCTGAAGTCCGACCTGGAACTCGGCGGCACCGACCAGAAGTTCAACCTGCTGGTGGGGCGCGAACTGCAGAAGGAGTACGGCCAGGAGTCGCAGTGCATCCTGACCATGCCGCTGCTGGTGGGCCTGGACGGCGTCGAGAAGATGTCCAAGTCCAAGAACAACTACATCGGCGTGACCGAGGCTCCGAACGACATGTTCGGCAAGCTGATGAGCATCTCGGACGACCTCATGTGGCAGTACTACACGCTGCTGTCGTTCCGCCCGATGAACGAAATCGACCTGATGAAGGAAGAGGTGGCCCTGGGCCGCAACCCGCGCGACTGCAAGGTGGCGCTGGCGCAGGAGATTGTCACGCGCTTCCACAGCCAGGCTGACGCCGAGCGCGCGCTCGAGGATTTCAACCACCGCGCGCGCGGCGGCGTGCCCGACGACATCCCGGCCGTGAGCCTCGAAGGCGCGCCGCTGGGCATCGCGCAACTGCTCAAGCAGGCCAACCTGGTGCCGTCGACGTCCGAGGCCAACCGCAATATCGAGCAGGGCGGCGTGAAGATCGACGGCGCCGTGGTCAGCGACAAGTCGACCAAGGTGACGGCGGGCACGTACGTGGTGCAGGTGGGCAAGCGCCGCTTTGCTCGCGTGACGCTGTCCTGAGCCCGAGCCAGCGATGATCGCCCTGATCCAGCGCGTATCGCAGGCGCGCGTGACCGTGGATGGCCGTACCACCGGCGAAATCGGCGCTGGCCTGCTGGCGCTGGTCTGCGCCGAGCGCGGCGATACCGAGGCGCAGGCCGAGCGGTTGCTGGCCAAGCTGCTGTCGTACCGCGTGTTTTCCGACGCGGATGGCAAGATGAACCTGCCGGTGCAGAACATCGATGGCAGCGGGACGGCGGGCGGCCTGCTCGTGGTGTCCCAGTTCACGCTGGCCGCCGATACCAACAGCGGCACGCGTCCCAGCTTCACCCCGGCTGCCTCGCCCGAGGACGGCCGCCGCCTGTACGATCACTTCGTGACCCGCGCGCGCGTTGCGCATCCGTCGGTGCAGACCGGCGAATTCGGCGCGATGATGCAAGTCAGCCTGACAAATGATGGTCCCGTGACGTTCTGGCTGCGCGTGCCGCCGGCCGCGAACGCCTGACCGCCGCCTGACATCGACATCCAAGGAGATCCCCATGAAACTCTGGAGCAAGGCATTTGCCGACAATGCGCCGATCCCCGGCGAATTTGCGTTCTGCGTGCCCGACGCGGCTAGCCATGTGACGCTGTCGAGCAACCGCAACCCGGACCTGCATTGGGATGACGCACCTGCCGGCACGCGTTCGTTCGTGCTGATCTGCCACGATGGCGACGTGCCGAGCAAGGGTGACGACGTGAACCAGGAGGGCCGCGAGATACCGGCATCGCTGCCGCGCGTGGACTTCTTCCATTGGGTGCTGGTGGACATCCCGCCCGGCCTGAACTCGGTCCCTGCCGGCTCGCACAGCGACGGCGTGATCGCGCGCGGCAAGCCGGGCCCAGAGGCGCTGGCGGGTACCGCCACGGCAGGCGGGCTGCGCCACGGCCTGAACGACTACACGGGCTGGTTCGCTGGCGACGCGGACATGAAGGGCGACTATTTCGGCTATGACGGCCCGTGCCCGCCGTGGAACGATTCGATCATCCACCACTACGTTTTCACCGTGTACGCGCTGGACATCGACCGCGTGCCGGTCGAGGGCAAGTTCACCGGTGCGGACGTTCGTCGTGCGATCCAGGGTCATGTGCTGGCCGAGGCCCGCCTGACCGGGACGTACACCCTTAACCCGAGGCTCGTGAAATAACCCTGTTCGCGATGCCGGGCACCAGACCTGGCGCGAACCGCCGCCCCCCGAGGAACCGGAATGTTGCAAAGCACCGGCCCGCAAACGCTGGCCTACACCCACCTGATCGTGATCCGCCATGGCGAGACGGCCTGGAACCGCGAACGGCGGCTGCAGGGCCAGATCGACATTCCGCTCAACGAGACCGGACGCGCACAGGCCCGCGCGCTGGCCGAGGCGCTGGCCGGCGAGCCGATCGATGCGGTCTACACGAGCGACCTCGGCCGTGCCATGGAAACGGCTGCGCCGCTTGCCGAGACGCTGGGGCTGCAGGTGCGGCGCGAGCGGCGCCTGCGCGAGCGTTGCTATGGCGACCTTGAAGGCATGACCTACGCCGAGGTGGCCGAGAAGCGCCCCGAGGATTTCGCGCGCTGGCAGGCGCGCGTGCCTGATTACGCGCCGCCCGCCGGTGAATCGCTGCGCGAGTTTCACGATCGGGCCGTGGAGGTGGCGTTGTCGCTGTCGCGCCGCCATCCCGGCGAGCGGATCGCGCTGGTGGCCCACGGCGGCGTGCTCGACTGCCTCTATCGCGAGGCGATGGGCATGACGCTTGAAGCCCCGCGCGAGCACGAACTGCTCAATGCCAGCATCAACCGGTTGCGCTGCGACAGCGCCAACCTGACGCTGCTCCAGTGGGCCGATGTCAGCCACCTGGAAGCGCTTACGCTCGACGAAGTGGATCGACGCGTCCCCTAGAAGCGGGAGCGTGGCGGGGCCAGCGGCCGCCGGACCACAGCTTCGACTTCGCCAGCACCACGCGCTTGGCGCCGGCACCCGGTCCCACCATAAAAAACTCCCGGCCTGAGCCGGGAGTTGTCCAATCGCAGGAGGAGGAGAAACCCTGCGCGTTACAGCTCCAGCTTGCTGATCTTGGACCCATCGAGCGAAACGTCGAACATCAGGCCGGCATTGGTCTGCACGAAGGCGATCACCGGCTGTTGTCCCGTGACCGTGTCCACTTTGCCGTTGGCGCCGACCTTGGCCAGCGCCACGCTGGCATCCACGCCGGCCGTCCAGCCCTTCGACTGCACGAACTTGTTGTAGGCCTCCGGCGTCATGAACATGATGACCACCGAGCGCGACTGGCCGCCGGCGGTCAGGCCGAACGATGCGGCGATCGTGCGGTAGTAGCCCACCGTCGAACCCTTGCTGCGCAGCGAGCCATCGCCGTACTCGCCACCAATCACCAGCCCGCCTGCCAGCACGCGCGGGAACACCAGAATGCCCTGGGCCTTGTTTGCCAGATCGCGCGAGCCGTCGACCGAGGTGAACAGACGGTTCAATGTCCCCTCGGAACCAGCGTCGATCTCCTGGCGCCGGGCCACGGGGTCCTTCGAATCGCTGGAGCCGGTGGTCGTGCAGCCCGCCGCCACCGCGGTGGCGGCAAGCAGACCAGACCCGGCCACGCGGGTGACAAAGTGGCGTCGATTCATTGTTGTTCTCCTGATTGGGATCGCAGGCGGGTCACAGGCTGGAAATCAGCCGGCGGTCGGCGACTTGACGGTGATGGCTACCACTTCGCGCACAACGATCTTGGCCATTTGTCCCTGCTTGACGTTCGCCAGGTCGATATTCGGATCCTGCACCTTCACGGTACGCAGGGTTTCGCGCGGGCCGCGGAACGTCACCAGGCGCTTGGCCACATCCACCTTGGTGATCTGCGCGGTGATCGTGGTCGTGATCTCGCGCATCACGCCCGGCTTGCCGCCCTCCTGTGCATGGGAAACGCGCTCCACCTGTTCCATCAGCGCGGTGTCCTTGCTGCCCACCGGCTCCAGCGACGCGACGATGGCCGCGCCGCGCGTCAGCGTGACGATGTCACCCTTGCGCACGTTGCCGATGTTCTTGGCTTCGTCACCGGCCACCAGTTCGACGAGATTGCCGCGCGGGCCCTGTACGAGCACGGCTTTGGACTGCGGGTCGATATCGACCACCTTGCCGCTGACCACGGCCTCCTCGGCCACGCCGATCGGCGCCGGCGTCGTCGACGGCTTCTGTGCATGGGCTGCACCTGCCACGCCGAATGCCAGGCAGGCAGCGGCGGAGAGTGCGGAAATCAGGGAGGTACGGCTGGCTCGGAGTGTCATGGCTGATCCTTATTGCGCGAGCGCGCTTGTAGTAAAGGGATTCAGCCATTGTGGACAACCGGCCAGAGGCCAGCAATCCACTTCGAAAAAATTTGCGACGGGCCCTAAAACGTTTAATTGAGGCGCCCGCCGCGTGCCGGAGGAGCAGGAAGGATCAGGGAGCGTCGAACATCTCGGCGCCGCCGTTGTTCCGCGGCGATGCCAGGCCGAAATGGCGGTATGCGGCGGCTGTGGCGACGCGGCCGCGCGGTGTGCGCTGCAGATACCCCTGCTGGATCAGATACGGCTCTAGTACGTCTTCGATCGTGTCGCGCGATTCGCCGATCGCGGCGGCCAGGTTGTCCACACCAACCGGCCCGCCGTCGAACTTGTGCAGCACGGCTTCCAGCAGCTTGCGGTCCATCAGGTCGAAGCCGACGGTGTCGACATCGAGCATCGCAAGTGCCGCATCCGCAAGTTTCTGGGTGATTGTGCCGTCACCCTTGACCTCGGCGTAGTCGCGCACGCGGCGCAGCAGCCGGTTGGCGATTCGCGGCGTGCCTCGCGCACGGCGCGCGATCTCCAGCGCTCCGGCGGAGTCGATGGTGGCGTTGAGCAAATGGGCCGAACGCGCCACGATGCGCGACAGTTCCTCCGGCGTATAGAACTCCAGCCGCGCCACGATGCCGAAGCGGTCGCGCAGCGGATTGGTCAGCATGCCGGCGCGCGTGGTGGCGCCCACCAGCGTGAACGGCTGCAGGTCGAGCTTGACCGACCGGGCCGCGGGGCCTTCGCCGATCATGATGTCGATCTGGTAGTCCTCCAGCGCCGGATACAGGATTTCCTCGACCACCGGCGACAGCCGGTGAATTTCGTCGATGAACAGGACGTCGTGGGCTTCGAGGTTGGTCAGCAGCGCGGCCAGGTCGCCCGGGCGCTCCAGCACCGGGCCCGAAGTCTGCCGCAGGTTGACGCCCATCTCGCGCGCGATGATGTGGGCCAGCGTGGTCTTGCCCAGCCCAGGCGGGCCAAACAGCAGCACGTGATCCAGTGCCTCGCGGCGCTTGCGGGCCGCGTGCATGAAGATGTCCAGCTGGCCGCGTATCTTTTCCTGGCCGACGTACTCGTCGAGCAGCTTCGGGCGCAGTGCGCGCTCGAACGCTTCCTCGTGGCTGGAGGCGGGCGTGGCCGAGATCACGCGGTCGGGCAGGCGGTCGGCGCCGGTCAGCTTGTCGGTTTCAATCATGGCAGTCAGAAGCAATTTGCCGCCATTCTACGCTGCGGCCCCCGGCCTCAACTCTCCCTTAACTCTCCCACAACGCTTCCTCAGCCGTTCTTCAACCCTTCGACAGTGCCTTCAGCGCAAGCTTGATGCCGTCGGATACTCCAGTGCCGGCCGGAACCTGCTTGATCGCCAGCGCGGCTTCCTTCTCCGAGTAGCCCAGCGCCAGCAGCGCGTTGAGAACATCGACGGCGCTATCGGATACCGGCGTGACCCCCGGCGCGTGGCCGAGTTCGGCACCGAGCTTGCCCTTGAGTTCCAGCAGCAGCCGTTCGGCGGTCTTCTTGCCGATGCCGGGGATCTTCGTCAGCCGGCCCGCTTCCTGCATCGTGACGGCCTGCGCCAGCTCCGGCACAGATAGCCCCGACAGCACGGCCAGCGCCGTGCGCGCGCCGATGCCGGTGATCTTGATCAGCTCGCGAAACGTATTGCGCTCGGTGGCCGTGGCAAAACCGAACAGCAGGTGCGCGTCCTCCCGCACGATCTGCTGGGTCAGCAGCGTGACGGGGTGGCCAATCGCGGGCAGGTTGTAGAACGTGCTCATCGGCACGTCGATCTCATAGCCGACGCCGTGGCAGTCGACCAGCAGATGCGGGGGATTCTTCTCAAGCAGGGTGCCGGCGATGCGTCCGATCATGATGGGTGCGATGGAGATGCGAAACTGGCCGCAAGTGTAGCGCGGCCAGCGGCATCCATGCGCCGTGTTTGCTTCCTTCTCACGCTAGTGGGAGACGGGAGAGACGTCCACGGCGCGACGGCCGAGCGCGGGATCATCGGTAAAGAACCCGTCTATGCCCGCATCGATAAACACCTGCACTTCGCGGATCATGCCGGCTGGGTTACGCGTGGCGTCGCCGCCGGGTGCGCGCAGCGACTTCGGCAGGAACGCGTTTTCGGGCCGGAACGTGTACGGATGCACCACCAGGCCCGCCGCATGGGCATTGGCGACGAGCGCTGTCGGCGCGGCAAGGTCTCCCTGTGCATTGCGCGGAATCACGGCGTTCTTCTCGGGGCCGATGCCGTTCGCATAGGTGGCCACTTCGCGCAGGCCGAACGGCGTCACCATGTCTGCGTAGGTGCGCGTGTCGCCGGCCAGTCGCCAGTCAGCCGGGCGGCTACGTGGATTGCCGATGAGCTGCACGATCTTCACGTTCGGCATGGACCCGCCAAGCAGCCGCTTTACCGTTCGCAGCGGCGCGGTCTCGAACGACTGCACGTAGATCGGCGCGTCATTCGCGTAGGCGTTACCCCGCAGCGCAGTCACGAGCCGTTCCTCGAGCGGCAGCCCGATGCCACGGAAGTAGCTCGGGTGCTTGAGTTCGGGATAGATCCCCACCGGGCGTCCGCGCTTCGTGGCCGCCTGCGCGGCCAGCTTCAGGATCTCGTCGAATGTCGGGATTTCGAACTGGTCGTTGTATTTCGCGTTGTCCGGGCGCAGTTTTGGAATCCGCTCACGCGCGCGCAACGTCTTCAGCTCGGCCAGCGTGAAGTCCTCGGTGAACCAGCCGGTCAACCGTTCGCCGTCGATGACCTTCAGGCGCTTGCGGTCGGCAAACTGGGGCAGCTCGGCCACATTGGTGGTGCCGGTGATGTCGTTCTCGTGGCGCGCCACCAGCACGCCGTCTTTCGTCGCAACGAGATCGGGCTCGATAATGTCTGCGCCGTCGTCGATGGCCTTCTGGTAGGACGCCAGCGTATGTTCGGGCCGCAGCGCGCTGGCGCCGCGATGGCCGATGACCAGCGGCTTCGGCGCGATAGCGGTAGGAGCGGCGGGCGCTGCAGTCGTGGGTGCTTGCGGTGGCGCAGCGCAGCCGGCGATCAGACTAGCGGCCAGGCTGGCGATTGCTGCGGCAAATGAACGTCGGGTGACGAGCGGATCGGGCATCGGGGGCATTCCTGACAATGTCGCGAATGCCGATTGTAAGGGGCGGTTCAGCCAACCTTCAGCTTACCGTCAGCCCACCAGTCGGCCGCGCCTGACGCGCATGCCCTTGCGCGCCAGATCGGGCGCAAGGCCCGCGAGCGTGCCGAGCGTATCGCCGCCGTTGGCATGACAGATCGCCACGCCAAGCGCATCGGCCGCATCGGAACTGGGACGGCCGGACAGCGACAGCAGCCGCATCACCATCTCCTGCACCTGTTCCTTGTTGGCCCGGCCATAGCCGACTACCGCCACCTTGAGTTGCAGCGCCGTATATTCGAACACCGGCAGCCCTTGCCCGACCAGCCCGCAGATCGCCGCGCCACGCGCCTGGCCGAGCATCAGCGTCGATTGCGGGTTGACGTTGACGAAGACCTTTTCGATCGCCGCGCAGTCGGGCGTGTAGGTCCGGGCGACTTCCGAAATGCCGTCGTAGAGCGTTTTCAGGCGTTCAGGCAGGCTCGTCTCGCCATTGCTGCGGATCGTGCCCGAAGCGACATAGACAAGCTTGTTGCCGTGCTTTTCGAGCACGCCAAAGCCAGTGGTTCGCAATCCGGGATCGATGCCGAGAATACGCATGCAGCAAGGGGAGGGGGGAAATGCGCGTAGTGTACGCTGGCAAAGCCCGAATTGCTGCGGGTTTGCTCCCCTCTCCCGCTGGTTTTGCTTGATGTGGCACCTGACCCGTGCCACTGGTTTGCTCCCCTCTCCCGCAAGGCGGGAGAGGGGTTGGGGGAGAGGGCAGGGGCTTCAAGTGCCGCCGTGCTGGATCAAACCGACAGCTTTGCTCGATGTGGTCCCTTGCTGTACCACCCCTCTCTCCTACTCTCTCCCCATGAGGGGAGAGAGAGCCAAGACACTACCTCCTGAGCCCACTTGGGCGCGGCCGGCGGCGTCGGTCGTTAAACAACCAACAGCCTCGATTCGGCCTTCGGGATCAGTGGCGGAAGTGGCGCGTGCCGGTCAGCACCATCGCGATGCCGCGTTCGTCCGCAGCGGCGATCACTTCGTCGTCGCGCATCGAACCGCCCGGCTGGATCACTACCGTCGCACCAGCATCCACAACCACGTCCAGGCCATCGCGGAACGGGAAGAACGCGTCAGACGCCACCGCCGAACCAGCCAGCGTCAGGCCTGCATTCTGTGCCTTGATGCTGGCGATGCGGGCCGAGTCCACGCGGCTCATCTGGCCGGCGCCCACGCCCAGCGTCATGCCGTTGCCGCAGAACACGATCGCGTTCGACTTGACGAACTTGGCCACGCGCCAGGCGAACATCAGGTCGTCCATTTCCTTCGGCGTCGGATGACGGCGCGTCACCACGCGCAGCTCGGACGGCTGCACGTTGCGTGCGTCCGGGCCCTGCACCAGCAGGCCGCCGCCCACGCGCTTCAGGTCATACTGGTTCACGCCCTTGCCCAGCGGGATCTCCAGCAGGCGTACGTTCTGCTTGGCGGCAAACACTTCGCGTGCGGCAGCGCTGAACGACGGGGCGATCAGCACTTCCACGAACTGCTTGGCCACGGCCTGCGCTGCCGCTGCGTCCAGTTCCACGTTGAAGGCGATGATGCCGCCGAAGGCCGAGGTCGAATCGGTCTTGAATGCCTTGTCGTAGGCCTCCAGCGCGTTCACGCCGACGGCCACGCCGCACGGATTGGCGTGCTTGATGATCACGCATGCGGCGCCGGCAGCGGCGTTGAACGACTTCACGCATTCCCACGCGGCGTCCGCGTCGGCGATGTTGTTGTAGGACAGTTCCTTGCCCTGCAGCTGCACATAGTTGGCCAGCGCGCCATCCACGGTCTTGAGATCGCGGTAGAACGCGGCCGACTGGTGCGGGTTCTCGCCGTAGCGCATTTCCTGAACCTTCTCGAAGGCCAGGTTCAGCGTCTGCGGATAGGCGCTGCGCGCCTGGTGCGACTTGTCGGCGCCAAGGCTGGTCAGGTAGTTCGTGATCGCGCCGTCGTACTGGGCCGTGTGGGCGAACACCTTGGTGGCCAGGCGGAAGTTGGTGTCGTAGCCAACGTTGTTGCCATTGGCGCGCATCTCATCGAGCACCACGGCGTAGTCGGCCGGATCGACGATCACGGTTACGTCGCGGTGGTTCTTGGCCGCCGAACGCAGCATGGTCGGGCCGCCGATGTCGATGTTCTCGATCGCGTCGGGCAGCGTGCAATCATCCTTGGCCACGGTCTGCTGGAACGGGTAAAGGTTCACCACCAGCAGGTCGATCGTCGGGATGTTGTGCTCGGCCAGCGCGGCCATGTGCTCGGGCAGGTCGCGGCGCGCCAGGATGCCGCCGTGAACCTTCGGGTGCAGCGTTTTCACGCGGCCGTCGAGCATTTCGGGGAAACCGGTGTAGTCGGCCACCTCGGTCACCGGCAGGCCGGCGTCGGCCAGCAGCTTGGCGGTACCGCCGGTGGAAAGCAGCGTAACGCCGAGCGCGTTGAGTTCACGCGCGAAATCGACGATGCCGGTTTTGTCTGAAACGGAGAGAAGAGCTTGCTTGATCATGGCTTGGAGGAACGCGTCAAATTCAAAGTAAACCGTGTTGCTGCAGCTTCTTGCGAAGGGTATTGCGATTGATGCCGAGATACGCGGCCGCCAGCGACTGGTTGCGCTCTGCGCGCACCATCACGGCTTCCAGCAGGGGCCGCTCCACGGCCTCCAGCACCATGTTGTACATGTTGGATGGCTCTTCGCCGTCCAGGTCACGAAAGTAGGTATCCAGGCTGTCCCGGATGCATTGGTCAATGGCGTTGCGGCTCATGCGGCAAGCAGTTCCCGTTTCTTGTTGTTGTCGATGCACTCGTCGTCGTCCGCCGCGGCATTCTCGTCGACATAGACCAGGCGATCGGAGATCTGTGCCTGTTCGTCGAAGAATGCGTTGACGGCCGCCAGCTGCGCGTCGGTCGATTCCAGCGTGTTCATGCGATGCCGGAACAGGTTCGCACCCTTGAGCCCGCGCGTGTACCAAGCAATATGCTTGCGCGCGGTGCGCACCCCGGTGAACTCGCCATAGAACGCGTAGTGGTCCGCCAGGTGATGGTTCATGATCGCGCGGATCTCCGCCACCTCGGGCGACGGCAACAGTTCGCCGGTCTTCAGATAGTGCTCGATCTCGCGGAACAGCCACGGGCGGCCCTGCGCGGCGCGGCCAATCATGATCGCGTCGGCGCCGGTCACGGCCAGCACGTGGCTGGCCTTCTGGGGGGTGGTGATGTCGCCGTTGGCAACCACCGGGATGCGGATCGACGCCTTGACGGCGGCGATCGTCTCGTACTCGGCTTCGCCGTGATAAAGATCGGCGCGCGTGCGGCCGTGGATCGTCAGCATGCTGATGCCGGCGTCCTCGACCATGCGCGCCACGCGCAGCGCATTCTTGTGCTCGCGGTCCCAGCCAGTGCGGATCTTCAGCGTGACCGGCACACGGTCGCCCACGGCGCCCACCACGGCTTCGACGATGCGCACCACGAGCGGCTCGTTCTGCAGCAGCGCCGATCCGGCAGCCACATTGCAGACCTTCTTGGCCGGGCAGCCCATATTGATGTCGATGATCTGGGCGCCGCGGTCCACGTTGTAGCGCGCCGCCTCGGCCATCATCGACGGCTCCGCCCCGGCGATCTGCACGGAGATCGGTTCCACCTCGCCGGCGTGATTCGCACGGCGCATGGTCTTCTCGCTTTTCCAGAGTTGCGCGTTGGACGCCACCATCTCGGACACCGCATAGCCCGCGCCAAGCTGCTTGCAAAGCTGCCGGAACGGCCGGTCGGTCACCCCGGCCATTGGGGCGACAAACAGGTTGTTGCGAAGTTGATGCGGACCGATCTGCACGATGGAGCGGTGATGGAGGTGCGTTGGATGCGTTCTGGCGTTGCTGGCGATATGCCACGACATGCCCCTGCCGAACCCTTGGGCCGGCGCGAGTCGGGTCATGCGCGAGGGCGGCATTTTACCGCCAAACTGGTACGGTTGCTCAAGAAATGAGCAAATATCATGGGCAGGGCGGTGAAGCTATCAAAGGCTGGTGATTTTCTCCCCTCTCCCGCTCTGCGGGAGAGGGGCCGGGGGAGAGGGCAGGCTCGTCAAGCGCTACCGAGCTGAGGGGTGGGCGAATTACCCACGTGCCCCATACATCATCTGTCGCGCCAGCGCGTGCTTGAGCGGTGCCATGCAGGCCAGCGCGGCCAGCGATGCACCACGTGCGTGGGCGGCCAGCGGCCCGCCAACGGCGAAGACGCGCGGCAGCAGGTCCGTGATGCCGATCGTCATGGCGCGGTCGACGCGGTGACGTCCGGCAAACGCCTGCAGCGCCTGCGGTGTGCAGCCCACGCGCAGCGAGTCCGCCAGCGCGAACGCGTCGCGCAGGCCCAGGTTCAGACCCTGCCCGGCCACCGGGTGAAGCGTCTGCGCGGCATTTCCCACGGCGGCCACGCGGCCGTTCACCGTGATCGGCGCGGCATTGAGGCCAAGCGGGAACGCATGGCGCTTGCCGACCAGCGTGAACCTGCCCAGGCGTGTGCCGAAAGCCTGGCCCAGTTCTTCGGCAAACGCGTCGTCGGGCAGCGCAAGCCGGCGCGCGGCCTGCTCGGGCGGGCAGCACCAGACCAGCGCGTAACCCGGCTGGCCGTGTTCATCATGCGGCAGCAGCGCCAGCGGGCCTTCCTCGGTAAAGCGTTCCCATGCCCAGCCTGGCTGTGGTTGCGTGCAGGTCACATGGCCGATGATCGCGGTTTGCTGATAGTCGCGCCGCCGCGTGGCTTCGGTGCCAGGCGACAGGCGCTGTATCTGCTGGTGGAACAGCCCGCCTTCCGCCTGCACCGCGATGCGTGCGGCAAACACCACCGGCATGCCTTCCTGTTCCGCGTGCGAGGTACCAGTCAGCTGCACGACGGCGCTTTCGTTCCGGTCACCCTGGTCGATGCTGTCGATGCGTGTCTCGAACGCGCGTTCGAGCCGCCCGGGCGCGGCATCGGCGGCGCGGGCCAGTGCGCGTTCGAGCGTCTGGCACAGGTCGCCGTACTTGACCACATAGCCGAGCGCGGGCACGCCGTAGTCGTCACCGTGGAGCTTCACGTGGCCGAAACGGCCACGCTGCGACACATGAATATGCTCGATCGGCTGCGCCGGCACCGGCCACGCGCCGATCTGCTCGAGCAACTGGCGGCTGCCGTGCGACAGCGCAATCGCACGCGGATCGCGAGCAGCGCGAGCGGGGGTTGCCGCGTCGATCAGCGTGATGCGCCACGGTGTGGTGCGCAGCAGTTGTCCTGCAAGCGCCAGGCCCACCGGCCCGCCGCCGACGATGGCAATGTCGTGCGGCTCGGCGAGCGTCTCAGTGCTGTCCGGTGGCGTCATGGCTGGCTTCCTCGTCCTGTTGGGCGCTGGCTTCCGCCTCCGACCGTTTCCACAGGTTCGCATCGGTGCGCGACTTGCTTGCCGCGGCGTCGCGCAGTGCGTTGTCGAGCTTCTGCTGATGGAAGCCCGGCAGCGCCTGCAGGCGCCGTACCAGCGCATCGCTGTTGGCCGCGTTCATCGGCACCACACAGCCCTGATGGCTGGCTGCGTCGCCCGCCAGGATCAGCCACGCGCGGCCAGCCCACGGCGCGCGGTCAGAGACGCGCACCACGACCTTCTCCAGCGCGTCCCAGGCCAGTTCCTCGCGCTGGCCATCGGGGCGATGCACCACGACGCGATCGTCGTAGAGATTGATCACAAATGGTTCGTTCGGATCGACTGCGCGCGTCGAGTGGGTCTTCGTCACGCCGGTTCCGAACAGTTTGCTCAACAATGCCTTCATCGCGACGTGCCTCCGGTGTCGCGCATCAGTGCCTCGATCTCGTCGGCCTTCACAGGCACGCCGCGCGTGATCAGTTCACAAGCCCCCGAGGTCACCACGGCGTCGTCCTCGATGCGGATGCCGATGTGCCAGTAGCGTTCGGGTACATCTTCGGCCGGGCGCACATAGATGCCCGGCTCGATGGTCAACACCATGCCGGCCTCCAGCGGGCGCCACGGGCGCTCGCCTTCCTGGCCGGCCGGCAGCGGGCCGGGCACACGGTACTCGCCCACGTCGTGGACATCCATGCCGAGCCAGTGGCCGGTGCGGTGCATGTAGAAGCGGCGATAGCTGCCGCTGGCCAGCACGTCGTCGAGCGTGCCTTCCTTGTTGCGGTCGAGCAGGCCCGTGTCCAGCATGCCCTGTGCCAATACGCGCACGGCGGCATCATGCGGCACGTTGTACGGCACGCCTACACGCGTCTCGGCAATCGCGGCGTCCTGCGCGGCTTGCACCAGGTCATACAGCTCGCGCTGCGCCGGGGAAAAGCGGCCGGATACCGGAAACGTGCGGGTGATATCCGACGCGTAACCGTCCAGTTCGCAGCCCGCGTCGATCAGGCACAGGTCGCCATCGCGCAACTCGGCAGGGCCGGCGCGATAGTGCAGCACGCAGGCATTGGGGCCCGTCGCGACGATCGAGTTGTAGGCCACGCTCTGCGCGCCATGGCGGCGGAATTCGTAGAGCAGTTCGGCCTCGAGGTGGTATTCCCGCAGCCCGGCGCGCGACGTGCGCATCGCGCGTACGTGGGCCTGCGCCGAGATCTCGGCGGCACGGCGCATCGTGGCCATTTCGCCGGCATCCTTGAACAGACGCATTTCATCGAGCAGCGTCCGCACGTCGACAACGGCCGACGGCGCCGAGACACCCGCGCGGCCCTGCATGCGCACGGTTTCCAGCCAGCCGCGCACGCGTGCGTCGATCTCGGCCGTGGCGGCCAGCGGATAGGCCAGCTGCGTACGGTTGGCCAGCATCGGCGGCAGCAGCTTGTCGATGTCCTCGACAGAGTGCGCCTCGTCGAAGCCAAACGTCGCGCGTGCGCCTTCGGGACCATAGCGGAAGCCGTCCCAGATTTCGCGCTCTTCGTGCTTGGGCCGGCAGAACAGGATGCTGCGATCGCCGCCAGCCGCATCGCCGGGGGCGCCGGCCACCAGCACGAGGACCGCTTCGGGTTCCGTGAAGCCGGTCAGGTAATAGAAATAGCTGTCGTGCCGGTAGGGGTAGTCGCTGTCGCGATTGCGCATGGCTTCCGGCGCGGTCGGCACGATGGCCACGCCGCCGCCGTTGGCGCGCAAATGTTGCAGCACACGCGCGCGGCGGTCGCGGCACGCGCCAAGAAGGGCGGAGTCGGGTGCGGACATGGATGGAGATCGGTGAGGGGAATGTGCCGATTCTAAACCCGTCCGAGCATGAAGCGGCTGCCCGAGCGCACAACGCGGCGCATCGGGCAGCGCGGAGATGCGCAGTTACATGCGCAGCAGACGGTCCAGCGCAGCCAGCTGGTCCGGCGTGCCGACGTTCTCCCAGCGGCCGTCGAAGCGTTCGCCAGTGGCCAGGCCTTCGGCGATAGCGGCGCGATAGTACGGTGACATCGCTACTTTCTCGCCGCGTTCGATATCGCGGAACAGGCGTGTGTCGTACAGCCCGATATTGCCGAAGGTCAGCGTACTGCCCTCGGCATCGGGCATCCGCAGCAGGCCGTCGGCACCGAGCATGAAGTCACCGCGCGGATGGAACGGCGGGTTTGGCACCATCACCAGGTGCATGTGCGGCCGCGCGGCCCCAGCCATTGTGCGCGCGCGCGGCATCAGCGTGCGGTAGTCGAAGTCGCAGTAGATATCGCCTGAGACGGCCAGGAACACATCGTCGATATCGGACTTGCCGGTCAGCAGCGGCAGCGCACGGGCAATGCCGCCGGCGGTTTCCAGTGCCGTGCCTTCGGCCGACCAGTGAATGCGCACGCCGAAATGTGCGCCATCGCCTAGCGCGGCCTCGAGCTGGTCGCCCAGCCATGCGTGATTGATGACGATATCGGTGATGCCTGCCCGCGCGAGCGCTTCGATCTGCCACACGATCAGCGGCTTGCCGCCCACGGCCAGCAGGGGCTTCGGGCAGGAGTCGGTCAGCGGGCGCATGCGGTCGCCGCGCCCGGCGGCGAAGATCATCGATTTCAAATCAGGGTCTCCAGGGCAATCAGGGTGGCCATGCCGCCCGCGATGGTCCAGCCGACGCTGCGCGTGCGCGCAGCGATGGCGATGGCCACCAGGCCGGCTATCAGTCGTGTGTTGTACGGGCTCAGGTAGACAGCGCCATCGCGCATCAGCAGGTCGGGTGCGATCAGCGCCGACAGCATCGCGGCCGGCACGAACTGCAGCGCGGTACGGAACCATGCCGGCAGGCGCACGCGGCCTTCCACGGCGATGAACGACAGCCGGATCAGGAACGTGGCAAGCCCCGCGCCGATGAAAACCCACAGCAAGGTCATCTGGCTCATGCCGCGTGCTCCTTGCCGTCAGCCGGACTCGATGGGCCCGATGGGCCTGACGGGCCCACGGCGCGCCGGCCGGTGCCGTCGCTGTCGCGGCCGCGCAGCAGCATGCCCGCGGCAATGCCGCCCAGCGCCGCCACCATGATGCCCAGCTTGTGCGGCATCGCGAAGCAGACCACGGCGAGTGCCGTGGCCACCAGCGCGGCGGCGACCTGCGAGCGGTGCTTCAGGTTCGGGACGATGATGCCGATGAATGTCAGCGGCAGGAAGAAGTCGAGCGGCCAGTCATGCGGCACCTGAGCCCCAACCAGCACGCCGGCAAGCGTGGAGACCTGCCAGCTTGCCCACAGCGAGAAGCCGGCGCCGAAGTAGAACCAGTGCCGATAGCGCGCGCGCGGGCCGCTGTCGCCCATACGGCGCGTCATGGCGGCGAAGGCCTCGTCGGTCAGCAGGTAGGCGATCAGCGCCTTCCAGCGGCGCGGCAGCGGCGCCATGGATGTGGCGATGGTCGCCGAGTAGAGCGCGTGGCGCAGGTTGACCATCGCCACGGTGAACGCGATCACCAGCGCCGGTGTGCCCGCAGACCAGAGCTGCGTCAGGATCATCTGCGACGCGCCGCCGAAGACGATCGCACTCATCGCGCAGGCCAGCCAGGCCGGCATGCCGGCATTGACGGCCAGCACGCCGTAGATCAGGCCGAACGGCACGACGCCGAGCAGCATTGGCGCCAGGGCGCGGGCGCCGGCCCACCACTCGCCGCTGCGCGTGATGGGCTCGGAGGTATCGGAGGGAACCGTCAAGGCGCCGCCTAGAACGTGAAGCCGGTGGGACGCTCGGTGCCCTCGAGGGCGTCGAGCAGGCGCACGAGCTTGCGCATTTCGTTGTAGCGGCCGGCCACATTGCGCGTGTACTTGAGCACCAGCGGCAGGTCGGCCAGGTAACCGTCCTTGCCGTCGCGGTGATACAGGCGCGCAAAGATGCCGAGCACCTTGAGGTGGCGCTGCAGCCCCATCCATTCGAAATCGCGGTAGAAATCGCCGAAATCGCTGGCTACCGGCAGGCCGGCCTTGCGTGCGCGTTCCCAGTAGCGGATCAGCCAGTCGAGCTGTTGCTCCTCTTCCCATTCGATGTAGGCGTCGCGCCAGAGCGACACGGCATCGTAGGTAATCGGGCCGATCACCGCGTCCTGGAAGTCAAGGATGCCGGGGTTGCCGGCGCCGGGCAGCACCATCAGGTTGCGCGAGTGATAGTCGCGGTGCACATAGACCTGCGGCTGCGCCAGGTTGTTGGCCAGGATCGTCTCGAAAACCTCGCGCAGGTCGGCCTGCTGGGTGTCATCGAGCGTGACGCCAAGGTGCCTGGCGACATACCACTGCGGGAACAGGTCCAGTTCGCGCTGGAGCAGTGCGCGGTCGTAGGCAGGCAGTTCGCCGGAGCGCGTGGCCAGCTGGATCTTGACCAGCGCGGCCGCCGCATCGCCATAGAGATCACGTGCCGAAGCCTCATCCAGGCGCGACAGGTAGGTCTGGCTGCCCAGGTCGGCCAGCAGCAGGAAGCCCAGCCCCAGGTCCTGTGCGAGAACGGTCGGCACGGTGACGCCGGCATCGCCGAACAGCTTTGCTACATGGACGAACGGGCGGCAGTCCTCGTGCGAAGGCGGCGCATCCATCACGATGGCGGTGGGGTGGTCGGGATGACCCGTGCGCACACGGAAATAGCGGCGGAAGCTCGCGTCGGCGGACGCCGGCGTGCATGAATCAGGGTCGATTGACCATGCAGCGCCGAGTCCGGCGACCCACGACTTGAGTTGTTCGATGCGCGGGTCGTTGCCCGTGGCGTGAAGAAGTGCAGACATGCCGGAAAGGGAGAATACGATGCCCCGTATAATACCCGACCAGACCCGGGCGCCGGGTGGCCCCCGGGAGGGGCCTTTGTCGCCCCGCAGCCCGCTCCGGCTATGGGCTGGCGTCGAAGCAGGGACCCTTTTCCGGTCGCCTGCGGACGCCCGCCGCCGAGTTGACCGACAACCGTTTGCATGACCGAACAACGACGATCACCGCACCATCCGGCCACCCGACCGCCAGCGCCCCCGGGCGCGGCCCGGCGCGTCCGCCTGCCCGCCAGCGCTATCCGGCCGCTGGTGCTGGCCATGGCCGGCCTGACGGTGAGCGCGCATGCGCAGTATGGCGCGACGTCCGCGATTCCGACGATCGACGTCGCCGAGCCGGCCGCCGTCACGCAGACGCCCGAGGCGCCGCCGCCGCCGGCTGAACCGGGCGATCTTGTGCCGCGCCTGACCGAGCCGCCCATGCGCACGGCGCCGAGCGGCAACACGATCAACATGGCGCCTTCCTCCACGCCATCCAACCCGAACGCTCCGGCCTACGTGTCGGGCGACCGGGTCACGGGTTACAGCGAAAAAGGCGTCGAGCTCGACGGGCATGCCGAACTGCGCCGCGACGGCGGCGTGGTCAAGGGCGACAAACTGACCTACGACCAGGATACCGACGAGGCACATGCCGTCGGCAACGTGCGGCTGTCCAAGAGCGGCACGCTGGCGGTTGGCCCGGAGGCGCGCATGCGCGTGGAGGCCAACGAAGGCTACATGCTGTCGCCGGATTATTACTTCCAGCAGACTGGTGGCGCGGGCAGTGCCGAGCGCATCGATTTCCTGGATCCGGACCGCAGCACGATGAAGAAGGCGACGTACACGACGTGCTCGCCGGACAACGCCGACTGGTATTTCAGTTCGAGCAAGCTCGACATAGATAGCGACCGCGAAGTCGGCACGGCCCATGGCGGCGTACTGCACTTTTTCGGCGTGCCGGTTGCGGCGGCTCCCTCATTCTCGTTCCCGCTCACCAGCGAGCGCCGCAGTGGTGTGCTGCCGCCGCTGTTTGGCTACGGTTCGAATTCGGGTTTCGACCTGACGGTCCCCTATTACTTCAACCTGGCGCCGAACCGCGACCTGACGCTTTATCCGCGTATCCTGTCGTCGCGCGGCGTACAGCTTGGTGAAGATTTCCGCTACATCGGCAACGGCTACAGCGGCCGCATCCGTGGCGAGTTCCTGCCCGACGACAAGAAGGCGGGCCGCGACCGCTGGGCCTACTCGGTTCAGCACTCGCAGCAGATCATCCCGGGCCTGACGGCCTACGTGAATGCCAGCAAGGTCTCGGACGACAAGTATCCCGACGACCTGACACGTTCGGTATCGCAGTCGACCCTGCGCCAGTACACGCAGGAAGCCGGCGTGGTCTATGCGTGGCAGGACTGGATCGTCACGGCACGCGTGCAGAAATTCCAGACCCTGGCGCCCAGCGAGCCGTCGTACCAGCGCGAGCCACAGCTGAATGCGAGGTACACGCACTATGACTTCCACGGCTTCGACATCGCCATGGAAGCCGACTACACGCGTTTCCGCATTCCGCTGACCACGACCGGTTTGCAGCAGCCCGAAGGCGACCGCGCATTCATCCAGCCGACGATCAGTTACCCGATCGTCCGCCCGGGCTGGTACGTGACGCCGAAGGTCATCTTCAACGCTGCGCAGTACAACATGGATGCCGGCACCAATACGGTTGGTGCGTCGAACACACTGAGCCGCGCCATTCCGACGGTGAGCTTCGATTCGGGCATGACGTTCGAGCGCGATGCGCCCTCGGTCAGCAAGATGTTCGGCGTGAAGTACACCCAGACGCTCGAGCCGCGCCTGTTCTACGTCTATACGCCGTTTTACGACCAGAGCCAGTTCCCGCTGTTCGATACGGTGCAGTCGGACTTTGGCTACGGCCAGATCTTTACCGAGAACCCGTTCACCGGTAATGACCGCATCGCCGACAACAACAAGCTGACGCTGGGCCTGACCACGCGCCTGATCGAATCGGAAACCGGCGTCGAGCGGTTCCGTGGCACGATTGCGCAGCGCGTCGATTTCACTGGGCAGCGCGTGCAGATCAACGGTACGCTGACGGATGCCAAGCCGAGCTACTCGGACTTGCTGGCCGCCGCGACGATCCAGCTCTTCCGCGGCTACTATCTCGATTCCGGGATCCAGTGGAATCCGGACGAGGACAAGGTCAACTACGCGAATGTGTCGTTCGCGTACCGCCCGGAATCGCGCAAGCTCATCAATTTCGGCTACCGGTATCGCCGGCCGACCTCGGTGACGGACAATACCGCGATCGACCAGCTGGAGGTCTCGAGCCAGTGGCCGCTGACGCAGCGCACCTACGGTATCGGCCGGGTGGCGTTCGACAAGTCGGCCAACCAGCTCGTGGATGCCCTGGCAGGCTTCGAGTACGCCGCCGATTGCTGGGTGGGCCGCTTCGTGTACCAGCGCTTCCGCAACACCTCGAATGGCTACACCGGCCGGATTTTCTTCCAGGTGGAGTTCCGCGGGCTGTCGAAGTTCGGTTCCAACCCGTTGGACATGCTGCGCCTCAATGTTCCTGGTTACGAGCCCGTAACCGCACGTCCGGTGCCGACGACACCGTACGATCACTATGAATGACGGACCAAGATGAAACGTCAAGCCTTTTCCCTGTTGTCCCGCCTGAATCCCTGGCAGCAGGCCCTGCTGTCTGCCGTGCTCGTGACGCTGGCCGCGCCGGCCGCCGCGCAATTGCGCGCGCCCGGTGGCACCCCCACGCAGGGCATTTTCATGCAGCAGGGCAGCAAGTCTGCCAGCCAGGGAAGCACGGTGGCGCCAAGCCAGCCGCAGCTGGGCGTGCCGCAGCCGTCATCCCAGCCGCGCTCGCAACTTGTGGACGAGGTCGTGGCGATCGTCAACAACAGCGTGATCACGCGCCGGGAACTGCTTGACCGCGCCGACGAGATCGAGGCCCAGATGCGCGCCGCCAATCGGCCGATTCCTGCGCGGGCGGACCTGCTTGGCGAGGTGCTGGATCGCCTGGTCATGGACCGCGTGCAGACGCAGGCGGCGCAGGAAGCCGGGATCAAGGTGACCGATCAGGAGGTTGACCGCGCGATCGAATCGGTGGCCCAGCAGAACAAGATGTCGGCAACGGAACTGCGCAGCCGCGTGGAAGCCAGCGGCATGACGTGGACCAAGTACCGGGACGAACTGCGCAAGCAGGTCCAGGTGATTCGCCTGCGCGAGCGCGAGGTTGATTCGAAGGTGCAGGTCTACGACGGCGAGATCGACAACTATCTGGCGGCCCGTAACGGCCAGGCCGCTGCCACGGGGCCGACCGAGTACAACGTGGCCCAGATCCTCGTGCGCGTGCCGGAAGATGCGTCCGACGCACAGAAGACGCAACTCAAGGCCAAGGCAGAAGGGCTGTTGAAGCAGGTGCAGGGTGGGGCGGACTTTGGCGAACTGGCCAAGGCCAACTCCGATGCGCCGGAAGCCTCGCAGGGCGGCTCGCTCGGCTTCCGTGAGATCGGCCGGCTGCCGGCGGTGTTTGCCAATGCCGTGGTCGACCTGCAGGCGGGCGCCGTTGTGCCCGAGGTCCTGGAATCGGCCAACGGCTTCCATGTGCTCAAGCTCGTGTCCAAGCGTACGGCGGCTGCCGCGCAACCGGCGGCGAGCAACCGGATCGCCCAGACACAGGTGCGCCACATCCTGATCCGTACCGGCCCCAACATGCCCGAGGCGGAAGCCAAGCGCCAGATGGCGACGATTCGCGACCGTATCACGCACGGGGTTGATTTTGCCGATGCCGCGCGCCGCTACTCGCAGGACGGCTCTGCGTCGCAAGGCGGTGAACTCGGCTGGGTCTCGCCGGGCGAACTGGTGCCCGAGTTCGAACAGGCGATGAACCGCCTGCGCCCCGGCGAGATTTCCGACCCGGTGGTCACGCAGTTCGGCGTGCACCTGATCCAGGTCGAGAATCGCCGCGAGACGGAAGTGTCACCCGAGAAACAGCGCGACTTTGCACGTGCCGAAGTGCGCGAGCAGAAGCTGCGCGCCGCCTATGATGACTGGGTGCGCCAGTTGCGCAGTGCGGCGTACGTCGAATACCGGATCAACCGCCAGCGCTGATGCGCTGACCCTACCATGCCTGCCCCCGCGCCACTCGACCTCGCCATCACGACAGGTGAACCTGCCGGCATCGGGCCCGACATCACGATCGGGGCCCTGCTGCAGCTTGCGGCCAATCATGGCAGCAACGGCGGCGATATTGGCAAAGGCGGCAACGGCGGGCACGGCGGCCGGTTCCGTTTCCACGTGATTGGCGATGCGCGCCTGCTGGACCAGCGCGCTGCCGCGCTTGGCGTGGCCCATGCATGGGCACGGCGGATTGCCGATGGCGACGTGGTGGTGGAAGACATCCCGCTTGGCGTGGCCAGCGAGCCGGGCCGGCTTGATGCGCGCAACGGCCACTACGTGCTGGCGCTGCTGGATGCGGCAATCGACGGGCTGCGAGCGGGCCGCTATGCGGCGATGGTTACCGCGCCCGTGCAGAAAAGCACGATCAACGATGCCGGCGTGCCATTCACGGGGCATACCGAGTACCTGGCCGAATGCGCTCGCGTTCCGCGCGTGGTGATGATGCTGGCCGGGCCGCAGCCGGCCCACGACAATGCCATGCTGCGCGTAGCGCTGGCCACCACGCACCTGCCGCTGCGCGCGGTGCCCGATGCGCTGAACATCCCGATGCTCGTGGAAACGCTCCGGATCGTCGATGCCGACCTGCGCAGGAACTTCGGCATCGCGCGGCCGCGCATCCTGGTGACCGGCCTGAACCCGCACGCCGGGGAATCCGGCCACATGGGGCGCGAGGAAATCGACATCATCGGCCCCGCGCTGGATGCGGCACGCGACGCCGATATCGACGTGCACGGTCCGTACCCGGCCGACACGCTGTTCCAGCCGCGCCATCTGCGCGACGCCGATTGCGTGCTGGCGATGTACCATGACCAGGGCCTTGCGCCGCTCAAGTACGGCACCTTCGGCCACGGCGTGAATATCACGCTGGGCCTGCCTTTTATCCGCACATCGGTGGACCATGGCACCGCGCTCGACCTGGCCGCTACCGGCCGCGCCGAGCACGGCAGCATGATCGAAGCCATCCGGTGTGCCATTACCATGGCCGAGCATGCCACGGGGCGCCACAAGAATGGGCGCAACGACAACGGCATTGCCAACGGCCGGCACTGACTTATGCGTTCAAACGTGCACCAGGGCCATGTGGCCCGCAAACGGTTCGGACAGAACTTTCTTGTCGATGACGGCATCATTCACGGCATCGTCAGCGCAATCGACCCGCAGCCGAACGACATCGTCGTCGAGATCGGCCCGGGGCTCGGCGCGCTGACCGATCCGCTGCTCGAGCGTCTGCCGGGCATGCAGGTCGTGGAACTCGACCGCGATCTTGTGGAGCGCCTGCGCCGCCGCTATGGCGACCGCCTCGTGGTGCACGCCGGCGACGCGCTGGCGTTCGATTTCGGCAAGCTGCAGGAGCCGGGCCGCGCGCTGCGCATCGTTGGCAACCTGCCGTACAACATTTCCAGCCCGCTGCTGTTCCACCTGGTGGATTTCGCGGACCATGTGCGCGACCAGCATTTCATGCTCCAGAAGGAAGTGGTCGAGCGCATGGTGGCCGAGCCCGGCAGCAAGGCCTATGGCCGCCTGTCGATCATGCTGCAGGTCCGCTATCACATGGAACACGTACTCGACGTGCCGCCCGCCTCGTTCAATCCGCCGCCAAAGGTCGATTCCGCCGTGGTGCGCATGATTCCGTGGCCGCGCGGCGAGGATGGCACGCTGCGTTCGCCGTATGCCGCATGCGATGCGGGCGTGCTGGGCGACGTGGTGACCGCCGCGTTCTCGCAGCGCCGCAAGGTGCTGCGCAACACGCTGTCGTTCCTGCGTGACCAGGTCGATTTCGACGCGCTCGGATTCGACCTTGGCCGCCGCGCCGAGGAAGTGCCCGTTGCCGAGTATGTCGAGCTGGCGCGTATCGTCGGCGGCAGTGCCGTGCCGCCCGCGCGCGTGGCCTGATCCCTTTTTTTACTGAATACCTCGAAGCTTTTGCGACGCCCATGACTGACCAGACCAACCCCGATAAGCGTCCCGTCATCCTGACCGGCGACCGTCCCACCGGCCCGCTTCACCTCGGCCACTATGTTGGCTCGCTGAAGAGCCGTGTCGCGCTGCAGGAAACGCACAAGCAGTACGTGCTGCTGGCCGATACGCAGGCGATGACCGACAACGCGCACGACCCCGACAAGGTGCGCCGCAACGTTCTGGAAGTCGCGCTCGACTACATGGCCGTGGGTATCGACCCGGCCAAGACCACGATTTCGGTGCAGTCGCACCTGCCGGCGCTGGCAGAACTCACGCTGATGTACCTGAACTTCGTCACGGTATCGCGCCTCGAGCGCAACCCGACAATCAAGGAAGAGATCCAGGCGCGCGGCTTTGGCCGCGACATCCCTGCCGGCTTCCTGTGCTATCCGGCATCGCAGGCCGCCGACATCACCGGCTTCAAGGCCGTGCTGGTGCCGGTTGGCGAAGACCAGGCGCCGCTGATCGAGCAGACCAACGAGATCGTGCGCCGTATCAACCACCAGGTTGGCCGCGACGTGCTGCCGGAAGCCGCCGCGCTGATTCCGAAGCACGGACGTCTGCCGGGCGTGGATGGCAAGGCGAAGATGAGCAAGTCGCAGGGCAACGCGATTCCGCTCGGCGCATCGCCGGACCAGATTCGCGAGGCCGTGCACAAGATGTACACGGACCCGAATCACCTCAAGGTGTCCGATCCGGGGCAAGTGGAAGGCAACGTCGTGTTCACGTACCTCGACGCGTTCGATCCGAATGCTGCCGAAGTGGAAGCGCTGAAGGAGCACTACCAGCGCGGTGGCCTGGGCGACATGGTGCTGAAGCGCCGCGTGGAAGGCATCCTGCAGGAAATGCTGCGCCCGATCCGCGAGCGCCGCGAGCAGCTTGCCCAGGACCCGGGCTACGTGTTCGAAATCCTGAAGAAGGGCACCGCCGAAGCGCGTGAGATCACCCAGCAGACGCTGGACGAAGTGCGCGACGCACTGGGAATGTTCTCGTTCCCCAAGTGATTGTCTGACGGGCTTTCGCTCCCCTCTCTAGCATGGCGGGAGAGGGGAGCAAACCGACTGGTAGATCTCACGCCTTCCGGTTCACCAGCACAATCCCCGTCAGCACCAGTACTGCCGCCACGGCGAATCGCACGCCGACGTGGTCGTGCATCAGCAGCACGCCGAACGCCACGCCGAACAGCGGTGTGAGAAACGAGAATACCGACAGCCGTGACGCAAGGTACTGGCGCAACAGCCAGAACCAGATCAGGTAGCTTGCAAACGCGATCAGCACGGACTGGTAGAACAGGCTTGCCACGACGAAGCCGGTGATCTCCACCCGCTGGGTCTGGCCTGCCGCCAGCGCCATCCCCAGCAGCAGCACGGCCGAAACCCCCAGTTGATAGAGCAGCGTCTTGCTGGCCGGAGCGCCCGACAGCTTGCTGCCGCGCACGACGACCGTAGTTGCCGCCCACAGTGCGCCAGCCACGATGCCCAACGTATCGCCAATCAGGGTGCTGCCTTGCGTTGCCGGCGAGACGATGCCATCGGCGAAAGCCAGCGCGATGCCACAGAACGCGAGCAGGACGCCAAGCCACTGGCCCCGGTGCAGATGCTCGCCCGGCACGAAAAGATGCAGACCGAGTGCGGTGAAGATCGGGGCCGTATAGAGAAACACGGCCATGCGCGACGCGGTGGTGTGGCCAAGCCCGACAAAGATGCAGAAGAACTCGACGCCGAACAGAAGCCCTGCCACCAGGCCTGCGCGCAGCGTGCCGTCGCGCTCCCAGAGCGGCGTGCCGCGCCAGGCCGCAAAGCCGAACACGAGCAATGCCGCTACGGCGGATCGCACGCCAGCCTGCAGCACCGCGCCCATCAACGGCGCGGTGACCTTGATGACCACCTGCTGGAGTCCCCACGCGGCACACAGCACCACCATCAGCCCGATGGCGGTGCTATCCAGCGGACGCCGCGCTGTTGCTTGCGCGCTCATCGCGCGTTACGGGCGGGCGTCGTCGCGCGTCGAGTGACGCTCGATCAGTTCGATCTTGTAGCCGTCGGGATCTTCAACGAACGCAATCACGGTGGTGCCGCCCTTCACGGGGCCGGCTTCGCGCGTGACCTTGCCGCCGGCCGCGCGGATGCGGTCGCAGGCTTCGGCAACATTGGGCACTTCCAGCGCGATATGGCCATAGGCCGTGCCGAGTTCGTATTTGTCGACACCGTAGTTGTAGGTCAGTTCGATGACCGCGTTCTCGGTCTCCGGGCCGTAGCCGACAAAGGCCAGGCGGTACTTGTACTCGGGATTGTCGCGCTCGCGCAGCAGCGTCATGCCGAGCACGCGCGTGTAGAAATCGATCGAGCGCTGGTAGTCGCCAACGCGCAGCATGGTGTGGAGGAGTCGCATGGGGGGCCTTCTTCCGATAGTTGTGACTGCAGAGTCCGTCATTTTAGTCCTCCCCGGAAAACCGTGCCCGGTGGCGGTGCGCGGCAACGGTTAACGCACTGCAAAAAGATTTCAGATCGATACCCACATCGCTGCTCGCCGGCAACTGCTAGATTTCTCCTGATCAACTTCGATTGCTGCACGAACGCCTACGCCGGTAACTCACGGCGCGGCAGCGCCGAAGGACGCGCGACAGGCTTTCTCTGACAGTGGGGAAACTGTATGACGCGATGCTTCCGCAGCAGAACCCGCAAGGCAACACTGGAAATGGTCACCGGCATGTGGATGCTGCTGGGCGGCGCATCCAGTCCGGCCGCGCATGCTTCGGATTGCACACCCCCTTCGCCGACGGCAACCTCCTACACGGCCAATGGCTGCGACGCCACCATCAGCGGCGGCACGTTCGACACTGGCTCTGCAGGCTATGCATCGGTGCTGCATGCAACGAACGGCGGGTCCATCACGGTGACCGGACCTGTCACGCTTCACTCAGAGGGCGATAACTCCACCGGCGCGTACGCCGAAAATGGCGGCCGCATCCAGCTTGATGCCGCTGGAATCGTCCTGACGATGCTCGGCGCGCATTCCAACGGCGTTCACACGTTCGGCAACGCGACCATCAAGGGGCAGGCCAGCATCACCACGTCCGGCTTGCGCGCACATGCCGTATTCGCGGATTTCGGCGGCTTGATCCAGTTGCACGATTCGGTCATCACGACCCATGGCGAGGAAGCCGCCGGTGCGGCAGTGGCCACGGGGTCGTTCGCATTGCTTGGGGCCAGTTCGATCACAACGACAGGTGACCTGGCGCCAGGCGTGGTGCAGACATCGAACAATTCGAGCGTGGTGCTCGACGGCCAGGGTGCCCGCATTACCGTCCACACCACGGGGCTGGAGTCACCAGGCGCAGCGGCCGACACGGCGGGCACCGTCGTGCTGCGTGGCGTCGACGTTCTAACCGAAGGGGTTGCCTCGTTCGGGCTGCTGTCCACCGCGGCAAGGACATTGGTCGATGCGGCGGGCGGCAGCACGGTCACGACGCGCGGCGATCAGGCCAATGGCCTGCTGGCGATACGCGGCGGCAGCATTTCCATGACCGGCGGTGCCGTGAGCACCAGCGGCATGCAGGCGCACGGGCTTTCGGCGGTCGATGCCGGCAGTCAGGTGCTTGCCGACGGCACGCGGGTGCAGACATCCGGTCCGGGCTCGCATGCGCTATACGCACACAACGGTGCAAGCCTGGCGTTGCGCAATGGCGCCGCCAGCGCAACCGGCTCCGGCGGCAGCGGGCTATACCTGATCGGCGACACCGCATTGACGATCCAGAGCGCCGAGATTACCGGCAGCACGCTAATCAGCAGCCAGGCGGCTGCCATTCGCGTGGCGGGCGGGACGGCCAACGTGCAGCTTTCAGGTGGCGCCATCGCTGGCAACGGACTGTGGCTCGACGTATCCGACACAACCGTGCCCGCACGGCTCGACCTGACGGCTCGTGGCACGCTGATACGCGGCGCGTCACGCGTGGCAAGCGTGGCCAACGTGTCGCTGCGCGATGGCGCGATATGGCTGGTGTCCGGCGATTCGAATCTCACGCGCCTGGAGAACTTCGGCAGTACGGTGGCATTTCTGCCTCCTGGAAACAGCGTGTTCCACACACTGACCGTCAAGCAGTACCACGGCGATGCCGGCGCACTGGTGCTGACTGCGGCGCTGGGCGGAGATGAATCGCCGGCGGATCGTCTGGTGATCGATGGCGGCACGGCGACGGGCACCACCGCCGTGCGCATCGTCAACGCGGGCGGCAAGGGCGATGTGACCAGCGCCGGCATTCGCGTGATCGAAGCGGTCAACGGCGGCAGCGCGCCGTCGGGGACGTTTGCCCTGGCCGGCCGCGCCGTGGCCGGCCCGTATGAGTACGGGCTCTACCGTGGCGGCACGGACGATCCCGCCGATGGCGACTGGTATCTGCGCTCCCAACGCCTGCCGGTTCCGCCCGATCCCCCATCGCCGCCACCACCTTCACCGCCACCGCCGATGTACCGCCCCGAGGTGCCGGCATATATCGCCAACGAACAGGCGGCGGCCAGCCTGTTCCTGCATAGCCTGCAAGATCGAATGGGCGAACTGCCGTTCTCGTCTGCCCCGGCCGGATGGATGAGGCTGGTCGGCAAGACAGCCGAGAGCGGCAGCCGTGGCAACGACTACAGCGCACGCGCCAATACGGTTGTCCTGCACGGTGGTGGCGATATCGCACGGGGTCCGCTGTTCGGCAATGCAGACAGGCTTCACGTTGGCGCCATGGCGGGCTATGGCGCCGTGGAAACGGATGGCCTTGCTGCCGGCAACGGCGCGCGCGCGAACGGGCATGTCAACGGCTACGGCATCGGCCTGTATGCCACGTGGTTCGGGCAGGCCGTGTCCGACCTCGGTCCCTATGTCGATACGTGGTTCCAGTACGCGTGGTTCAACAGCAGCGTGCGTGGAGATCAGTTGCCGCAGGTCAGCTACAACTCGCAGGCGTGGAACACATCGCTGGAAGCCGGTTGGGCGTTACCGATGGGCGCGCTTGCATGGCGCGTTGAACCGCAGGCGCAGGCTGTGTGGGTGCGCCACCGAGGCGTCAGCTTGACGGAGCCGAACGGCACCGAGGTCAGCAGCGGAGGGCACGACGGCGTGGTGACGCGGCTCGGTGCGCGGATCTTCCGCACGCTCGATAGCGAAGATGGCGGCCGGCTGCAACCGTACGCGACGCTGAACTGGTGGCACGACCAGATGACGGCCTCGGTCGGGTTCAACGAAACGGTACTGGGCGGGCTGTTTCCGCGCAATCGCTACGAACTCAAGCTTGGCCTGAGCGCGAAGCTGTCGCGCGGCTGGGCGAGCTGGGGCAACATCGGCGCGCAGTGGGGCAGCCAGGGCTACCGGCAGTACGGCATGCGCCTCGGCGCACGCTATGCGTGGTGATCGAGATGACAGCGATGACCGAAGCGGACGCCGCGAGCGCCGCGAGTGCCGCGAGTGCGGTGGGCGTCAGAACGTCGGCAACAGCTCCGGCGGATGCGCGCGAAGCTGGGCGCGTGCGTCGCGGAATTCGGGGAAGATCGATTCCACGGTTTCCCAGAAGCGCGGGCCGTGGTTCATTTCCTTGAGGTGGGCCAGTTCGTGGGCAGCCACGTAGTCGATCATCGACAGCGGGAAATGCATGAGGCGCCAGTTCAGGCGGATCTTGCCGTCGGCCGTGCAACTGCCCCAGCGCGTGGCCGCCGAGGTCAGCGCGAAGCCGGTATGGCGCACGCCCAGCTTCCTGGCATAGATCTCGAGGCGCTCGGGCAGCAGCCGCCGCGCCTGGGTCTGCAGCCAGCCCTGTACGCGATCCTTGATCTGCTGCTCGTCGGCATGCGCCGGCATGGCCAGGTGCAGCACGCGGGTTTCCGCATTGAACAGCAACACGCCAACCGGCGATTCCAGTTGCAGCGTGATCGGCTGGCCCAGGAACGGCAGCGATGCGCCGTCGCGCCATTGCACGGTGGGCAGAATACGGCGCGCTTCGCGATGGCGCCACTCGCCAAGCTTGTTGAAGATCCAGCGCTGCTTCTCGTGGATGGCGGCCTCGACATCGGCAAGCGTGACCCAGCGCGGTGCGGTGATCGACAGGCCGCGGTCGTCGACGGTGAAGCCGATGGTGCGCCGGGACGACCGCTTGAGCGCATAGTGCAGCGTGCGTTCGCCTACCTGCAGCATGCGGCCATTGGGCGGCGCCGGCGGCCAGGGCGCGGCCTCCGGCGCACGCAACCCGGCCGTTGGCAACAGGTCCTGCTGCTCCGCGGCGGCCGGCGGCAGGGCTTCTGCCAGCGGCAGCTCTAGCTGCGCGCCGGGGGTCTCGGGAGCAGGGCGCAGCAGCTTCATGCGGTGGCCTGGTTTCCTGCGTGGCGATAGCTTTCCGGATCGATGCGCCGCATTTCGGCTTCGACCCACGCTTCCACTTCCTGGTTCAGCACGTCGGCGGTCTTGTTGGCAGACGGGATCGGCGGGCCGATCGAGATCGTGATCATGCCCGGATACTTCAGGAACGAGTTACGTGGCCAGAGACGTCCCGAATTGACTGCCATCGGGATGACCCATGCGCCGGTTTCGACAGCCAGGCGCGCGCCACCGCTCTTGTAGCGCGGCTTCTCCAGGCCGGACCGGGTGCGCGTGCCCTCGGGGAACATGATGATCCATGCGCCTTCGGACAGCCGGTCGCGGCCCTGGCGGGCGGCCGATGCGAACGCGCGCGGTCCATCCTTGCGGTTGATATGCACCATCTTGAGCATGCCCAGCGCCCAGCCGAAGAATGGCACGAAAAGCAGTTCGCGCTTGAACACGAAGCACAGCGGCTTGGGCATCAGGGCCACGTAGGCCACGGTTTCCCATGCGGACTGGTGCTTGGAAAGCAGCACTACGGGCTTGTCGAGCATGCCCTGAGCCTGCTCCATGCCCTGGATGCGATAGTGCATGCCGCAGATCAGGCGCGCGGCCCAGATCACGAGCAGCGTCCAGCCGCGCACGAAGCGGAAGCGGTTCGCCGCGTTCAGGAACGGGAAGACGATAAAGCACGCGCACGCGTAAGGGGGCGTGAGCACCAGGAGGAACAGCGCGAACAGCAGGGAACGGATGAAAGTCATCGATCGGGGACGGAAATCGGGGGCGAAGTTCAGGGCGCGGGCGCTTGCTGCTTGTGCGCGCCCTCGCCGATCAGCCAGCGTGCGAACGCGGCCAGGTCATCATGCACGCGCGTGCCGTCGGGCAGGCCGCCTTTTTCAAGCGTCCTCATGCCCTTGCCCGTGCGAACGAGGTGAGGAATGCAGCCTACGGCCACACCGGCTTCCAGGTCACGCAGTGAATCGCCCACCGTGGGCACGGTGCGCAGCTCGATGCCAAACCGTTCGCCGATCTGTTCGAACAGGCCTGACTTGGGCTTGCGGCAGTCGCAGCTGTCGGCAGCCGTATGCGGGCAGAAGAATACGGCTTCGACGCGGCCACCGAGATTGGCCAGCATCTTGTACATCTTCTCGTGCATCGCGTTGAGCGCGCTCATCTCGAACAGCCCCCGGCCGATACCCGACTGGTTGCTGGCGATGACCACGCGATAGCCGGCCTGGTTCAGCGTGGCGATCGCTTCGAGGCTACCTTCGATCGGCACCCACTCGTCAGGCGTCTTGATGAACTGGTCGCTGTCGAGGTTGACCACCCCGTCGCGATCGAGGATGACGAATTTCGGCGGGGACTGTGGCATGGGGGCGCGCTCCGGTGATGCACGTGATGACAGCTTAGGACGCCAGCTTCGAAATATCAGCCACGCGATTGGCCAGGCCGTGCAGCGTGGCCAGCAGCGCCAGGCGGTTGGCGCGCAGCTTCGCGTCCTCGGCCATGACCATCACGTCGTTGAAGAAGCGGTCCACGGCATCGCGAAGCTGGGCCAGGTCGCGCAGCGCGGCCGTGAAGTCGCCACCCGCGAACGCGGCTTCCACGCCGGGGCGCACGCGTTCGATTGCCTCGAACAGCGCGCCTTCGGCGGCTTCCTGGAACAGCGACACGTCGACGCTGCCGATGGCCTCGTCGGTCTTCTTCAGGATGTTCGTGATGCGCTTGTTGGCGGCTGCCAGGGCCTCGGCCTCCGGCAGCGCGGCAAACGTGCGCACGGCTTCCATGCGGGCCAGGATGTCGTGCAGCGACTGCGGCCGCAGGCTGACCACGGCTTCCACTTCGTTGGTGGTGTAGCCCTTCTCCTTCAGATAGCCGCGCACGCGGTCATAGAGGAAGTCCGTGATCGCCTCGCGCGACGGCTTGACGGCGGCGATGCCGGCAAAGGCCTGCTCGGTCAGGGCCAGCAGCGCATCCAGCGACAGCGCCAGCGGTTTTTCGATCAGCATGCGCAGGATGCCCAGCGCGTGGCGGCGCAGCGCGAACGGGTCCTTCTCGCCGGTCGGCTGCAGGCCGATGCCCCAGATGCCCACCAGCGTCTCGAGCTTGTCGGCCAGCGCCACGGCGGTGCTCACGTTGCCTTCGGGCAGTGCGTCGCCGGCAAAGCGCGGGCGGTAGTGCTCGGAGCAGGCCAGCGCAACGTCTGCGGCCTCATCGTCATGGCGCGCGTAATACGTGCCCATCGTACCCTGCAGTTCGGGGAACTCGCCAACCATGTCGGTCAGCAGGTCGGCCTTGGCAAGTTCGGCGCCGCGCATCGCGGCGGCCTTGTCCACCATGGCACCGGTGGCGTTCATCGCGTCGGCGATATGGCCGGCGATCTGCTGCAGGCGCTGCACGCGGTCAAGCTGGGTGCCGATCTTGTTGTGATAGACCACGTTGCCAAGCTGCGGCACGCGTGAGGCCAGCGTCTTCTTGCGGTCCTGGTCGAAGAAGAACTTGGCGTCGGCCAGGCGCGGGCGCACCACGCGCTCGTTGCCCGAGATGATCGATTGCGGCGTGTCCGTGGCCAGGTTCGAGGCGATCAGGAAGCGGTTGCGCAGGTGGCCTGCGGCGTCCGTCAGCGCGAAATACTTCTGGTTGGTCTGCATCGTCAGGATCAGGCATTCCTGCGGCACGGCCAGGAATGCTTCCTCGAAGTGGCACGGATAGATCACGGGCCATTCGACCAGCGAGTTCACCTCGTCCAGCAGCGAGTCCGGCATGACGACCTTGTCGGCGCCGGCTTCCTTGAGCAGCGCGGCGCGAATGCGCTCGCGGCGATCGGCATAGCCCGCCACCACATGGCCGCGCGATTCCAGCAGGCCTGCGTACTCGGCCGCGTGCGGAATCTCGATCGTGCCTTGCGAGAGGAAGCGGTGGCCCTGCGTGAGATTGCTGGCCTGCAGACCGAGCACAGACACCGGTACGATCTCGGCGCCATACAGCGCGATCAGGCTGTGCGCCGGACGCACGAAGTGCACGGTGGAGCCGTCCGGGCGCTGGTAGCTCATCAGCTTCGGAATCGGCAGCTTCGTCAGTGTGTCGTCGAGCGACGCCTGCAGGCCGTCCGCCAGTGCAGCGCCACGGGCGGTGTATCGGTAGAAGAATGCATCGGCCTTGCCGTCAGAGGCACGCTCGAGCGTCTGCCAGTCGATCTCGGCAACGCCCACCGACTTGGCAAGCGCCGCCAGCTTCTTCGCCAGCGGGGCGGTCGGGGCGCCGTTTGCGTCAAGCGCCACGGTCAGCGGCAGCACCTTTTCGCGCTGTTCGCGGTCCGGAGCGGTCCGGCGCACGCCGGAAACCAGCGCGGCCAGGCGGCGCGGCGTGGCAAATGGCGTCACGGTGGCGCCGGCTTCGAGCAGATCGCGTGCGCCAAGGCCGTCGAACAGGCCCTGTGCGAAGGCGTCGCCCAGGCGTGCCAGCGCCTTGGGCGGCAGTTCTTCAGTGAACAGTTCGATCAGCAGCGAATCGGTCATGGGTTGCGACATGAATCGTATCCAACAGGTATGGGCGCGCGCTGATCAGCAGCGCGGCGCGAGATTGGGTTCCACGCCAGACAGCAGCCACAGGCCGTTCTGCTGGCGGAATTGCAGCGTGGTGTAGGCGCATTGCACGGCCACGCCGGAAGCGCCGCGGGTGCCCGCGGCCGGGAAACGTGCATCGATCCGTTGCGCCTTGCGGTCGTAGCGGATCTCGTCGATGCGCCCGCCGACCCAGAAATCGATCTTCGACGGGAGCTGCGCGGCCGAGTAGTACGTGCGAACGGTGCGGTGAGGCCGGCCGTTGCGGTCTTCCCACTCGACCCACTGCAGCGGGTAGCGGATTGCGCTTTCATACGCGCGCAGCGGCACGCGGTGCCAGCCGAGATCGCGCGAGCCCGACAGGTCGCACGAGAACGAGCGCACGAGCTGGGCCCACTGGTCGATCGAATTGAGCGACGGCCGCCAGTGCCGCGTGATGGCCTGCTGCAGCGCCTGCGAGTCGGCTTCGCAGATATTGCTGAGGTCCGCCGGCAGGTAGAGCGCCTGCGGACTCGGTGAAGCCGTGGTGCGTGCGGAGGCAAGGGCGCTGCCGCCACAGACGGCCGCCGCAGCGGACACGGCCAACGCGGCGATCGTGCAGACGCCGCGCAGACGGGTCGTCATGCGCGAGCCCCGCTCTTGCACATCGGGAAGCCCAGCGCCTCGCGCGAATCGTAGTAAGCCTGTGCCACCTGACGCGACAGATTGCGGATGCGGCCGATATAGGCGGCCCGCTCGGTCACGGAGATGGCGCCGCGTGCGTCAAGCAGGTTGAACGTGTGGGCGGCCTTGAGCACCTGTTCGTAGGCAGGCAGCGCCAGACGCGTGCCCGCCGCCTTGTCCTGCTCGCCTTCGGCCTTCTCGCCGGTATCGCCCATCAGGCGCTTGGCTTCGCCTTCATGCTCGGAGAAATGGCGGAACAGGATTTCCGTGTTGCTTTGCTCGAAGTTGTAGGTGGATTGTTCCACTTCGTTCTGGTGGTACACGTCGCCGTAGGTCAGGCGGCGTGTCTCGCCGTTTTCTTCCCACTCGGTCCAGACGAGGTCGTAGATGTTTTCCACCTTCTGCAGGTACATCGCCAGACGTTCGATGCCGTAGGTGATCTCGCCGGTGATCGGCTTGCAGTCGATCCCGCCAACCTGCTGGAAGTACGTGAACTGGGTCACTTCCATGCCGTTGAGCCAGACTTCCCAGCCCAGGCCCCATGCGCCGAGCGTCGGGTTTTCCCAGTCGTCCTCAACAAAGCGGATGTCGTTCTGCTTCAGGTCCAGGCCCAGTGCCTCGAGCGAGCCCAGGTACAGCTCCAGGATGTTCTCGGGCGCCGGCTTGAGCACCACCTGGTACTGGTAGTAGTGCTGCAGGCGGTTGGGGTTCTCGCCATAGCGGCCGTCCTTGGGGCGGCGCGACGGCTGCACGTAGGCGGCGCGCCACGGCTCCGGACCGATTGCGCGCAGGAACGTGTGCACGTGCGACGTCCCGGCGCCGACCTCCAGATCAATCGGTTGCAGCAGCGCGCAACCCTGCCGGTCCCAATAGGCCTGCAGGGTCAGAATCATTTGTTGGAAGGTCAGCATAGGAAGACAAAAAAGGAAGCTGGCGGGCAAGTGCACGAGTCGTCTCGCGCCGGGTTTGCCAAACCTTGAATTCTATCGGGTTTTTGGGGCGCCCCATCCGTACGCGAGCAGGAATCAGGTGACGGAGGGTGCGAAAAATGCAGTATGGCGGGTGTCGGGGTTTCACAACGGGTCGGGTAAATCCCGACCCGGGTTTCAGATGTCCCCGATAGGTGTCGATATGATTTTTGTATACAGTTGAAGTACGCAGCCAATTCACAAAACGACAGGCTGCGGCCCGGGCTGTCTGCCTTGACCGCGGGTCAACGCGCAAGGCCGGAAAGCAAAACGGGGAGCATCGGAAACAACATTCTGGGGATTTGTCATGTCGCTGTTGTCTCGCAAGCCGTATCTTGTCGCCCTCGCCGTGATGGCCGCCGCCGCCGCGGTCTCGATCGCCGCCTCGATGGTCGGCTGAAGTGCCGGGGGCTTTGCCCCGGCCAGGCTTACCGGCGCGCGCGCCGCGCGCCGAGTGCCATCAGCAGCACTAGCAGGCTGCCGGCCAGCACCGGCGCGTTGCCCCATCGGATATAAGGCGTCACGCCCTGCATGCCCTGCACGGTTGCCGTCAGCGTGCCCACGCTGAATGTCGGCAGCTTCACCTGCACTGTGCCGTCAGGCGCCACCACGGCAGTCATCCCCGTATTCGTGGCACGCAGCATCGGCCTGCGCATTTCCAGTGCACGCATGCGCGAGATCTGAAGGTGCTGATCCAGTGCGATCGTGTCGCCGAACCACGCCAGGTTTGTGACGTTGGCCAGCATGTTGGCCGGTGTGGCCTGCTGGCGCAGCGTGGCGGCAATTTCCTCGCCGAACAGATCCTCGTAGCAGATGTTGGGCGCCACGTGGATGCCGCGTACCGGCACGGCCGGCTGGTCCAGCGTGCCGCGCCGGAAATCTCCGAGCGGCATCTTCATCATGTCGACGAACCAGTGGAACCCGAACGGGATGAACTCCCCGAACGGCACCAGATGGTGCTTGTTGTAGCGGTAGAGCTGATCCTGCTCCGGCCCGATCGCGAACACGCTGTTGGTGAAGTCCACCGGCGAATCGGCCCCCGCAGCGCCAAAGATGATCGTTGTGCCGGTCTTCTCCATGAAGGTCCGCACATCACGGGCGATTTCCACCGGCAACTCCTGCAGGATCACCGGAAACGCGGTTTCGGGCGTGACCACGAGGTCGGCCGGCGCAGCGGTGATCAGGTCGCGATAGAGTTCCAGCGAGCGTTCGATGCCTGCCGGTTCGAACTTGATGTCCTGCGCCACGTTGCCTTGCAGCAGCCGTACATGGATCGGCTGGCCGATGGGGGATGTGTAGCGAATCGGCCCCAGCACGAAGCCGCCAGCCAGCACGGCCACGCCGATGCCGAAGGCGATTCCCGCCGAACGTGCCGCGCGCGGACGGCCAACGGCCCGCACGCCCACCACGATCAGCGCTGCGATGGTTCCCGCAAGTGCGGCAATGCCATAGACCCCGACAAGCGGCGCGAAGCCGGCCAGCGGCCCGTCGGTGTGCGGATAGCCGCTGCCGAGCCACGGGAAGCCCGTGAACACCACGCCGCGCAGCCATTCGGACAGCGCCCATGTGGCGCCGAACGTCACGGCGGCGAATACGCCATCACGGCCACGCTGTGTCAGCCAATGCCACGTTGCACCGGCAAGGGCGGGCCATATCGACAGGTAACCGGCAAACAGCACCACGGCCAGGCCCGCCATCCATGATGGCATCTCGCCGTAGACGTGCATGCTGATGAAAAGCCACCAGATGCCGGACAGGAACCAGCCCATGCCGAACGCATAGGCCGTGGCCGCCGCGGCGCGCGCGCGCGGGGCGCCGGCCATCAATGCCACCAGCCCGGCCAGGGACAGGATCTGGAGCCACCACCAATCGTGCGGGGCGAAGGACTGCGTATGGGCCAAGCCCAGGACGGCTGCAATCAGCAGCCGGAACACCGTGCCGGTGCGTGATGTGGCGTGCAATGTCTGGGAAGGAGAGGGCGGGGTGCCGCCCAGCGGTGATTCGGCCGAACCGGCCCGGTGGGTGCCCACGGCGTCGGGCGTGCCGACGCGCTTCATGCCTCGGTCACGATATCGGCTTCGGCGGGCGCTTCACGTCGCACCAGCAGCAGGTGCACCTGGCGGGCATCCGCGCGCAGGACTTCGAAGCGCATCGGCGGCAGCGTGATGATCTCGCCGCGATGCGGCACATGGCCGACGTGGTTCGTCAGCAGGCCGCCAACCGTATCGACATCGTCATCGGGGAACGCCGTGCCGAACGTCTCGTTGAACTGCTCGATCTCGGTCAGGCCGTGCACGCGCCACGCGCCGTCGGCGGTGGGCAGGATGTTGTCCTGGTCCTCGTCGAGGTCGAATTCGTCCTCGATGTCGCCAACGATCTGCTCGAGCACGTCCTCGATGGTGACCAGCCCGGCCACGCCGCCGTATTCGTCCACGACGATCGCGATGTGATTGCGATTGATGCGGAATTCACGCAGCAGGATGTTCAGCCGCTTCGATTCCGGGATGAACACGGCCGGACGCAACGTTTCGCGCAGGTCGAAATTCGGGTCGGTGTAATAGCGCAGCAGGTCCTTGGCCAGCAGGATACCGATGATGTTGTCGCGGTTGCCTTCGTAGACCGGGAAGCGCGAGTGCGCGGTCTGCTGCATGTAGGGGATGAAGGTCTCCGGCGCGTCGGCGATGTTGACCGTGTCCATCTGTGCCCGGGGCACCATGATGTCGCGCGCGGTCAGCTCCGATACCTGGAACACACCCTCGATCATCGAGAGCGAATCGGCATCGATCAGGTTGCGCTCGTGCGCGTCCTGCAGCACTTCCAGCAATTCGGCGCGGGTGTCCGGCTCGGGAGAGATGAAATCCGAAAGGCGTTCGAGTAGAGATCGTGGTCGATCCGTCTGCTTGTGGTTGGCAGGTTTCGAACTGGGATAGGGGTCGTTCATGTCGCGGCTAGCGCGTGGTGGAGATCGCTTGAAGCATACACTAAAAGCCTTGCGCGTCCGTGACGGTGCGCGGGGTGGCTTTTGGTGCTCCCCTCTCCCACTTTGTGGGAGAGGGGAGCAACACCGACATCATCAGTCCTTGATCGGCTTGTACGGGTCATCGAAACCCAGCGCCTGCAGCGTCTCGGTCTCGATGGCTTCCATTTCCTCGGCCTCGGCTTCGTCCTCGTGCTCGTAGCCCTGCGCATGCAGCACGCCGTGCACGATCAGGTGTGCGTAGTGGGCCTCGATCGATTTCTTTTGCGACTTCGCTTCGGCTTCCACCACGGGGCAGCACAGCACGATATCGCCGGTCACCGGGTCGTCGGCGTTCTCCGCGTAGGCGAACGTGAGCACGTTGGTCGCGTAGTCCTTGCCGCGATACGAGCGGTTCAGCGTACGGCCTTCCTCTTCGTCGACGAAACGCACGGTCAGGGCGGCGTCGGCGTAGAGCGCCGATTTCACCCACTTCTCGATCTGCTTGCGGGCCGGCAGGCCGTTGCGCTTCGATGCGCCGTCGCCATGCTGCACGTCGAGGTCCAGCTCGGGCGGCGTGGCCGGGGTACCCGTGGTGGTGACAATCGGCGTGGCCGTCACGGCCACCGACAGTGCGTCGTTGTTGTCGGGGCGCACCAGCAGGCCCGCCTGCTGGTGCGTGTCGGTGTGCTCGGCGAGCAGTGCCACCACGCCGTCACCGGCCTGGGACAGGTCCAGCGTCAGGCTGCGGCCATCGGCCAGCTGGATGCGCAGCGCATTGGCTGCGGACTTGCGCGCGCGGCCATCGGCATCGAACAGCACGAGGCTGGCGGCATTGGAAGACTTCTTGGTCAAGATCAGGCGTCCTTGTGCTGGGCGTGAAATTCGTCATAGGCCTCGACGATGCGGGCCACAAGCGGGTGGCGCACCACGTCGACGCTGGAAAAGCGCGTGAACGACACCCCGCGCACCTCGTGCAGTACATGCTGCGCTTCCACGAGGCCGCTCTTCTGGCCGCGCGGCAGGTCGATCTGCGTGATGTCGCCGGTGATCACGGCCTTGGAGCCGAAGCCGATCCGCGTCAGGAACATCTTCATCTGTTCCGGCGTGGTGTTCTGCGCTTCGTCGAGGATGATGAACGCATGATTGAGCGTGCGGCCGCGCATGTACGCGAGCGGCGCGATCTCTATCATCTGGCGTTCGAACATCTTCTGCGTGCGGTCGAAACCGAGCAGGTCATAGAGCGCGTCGTAGAGCGGGCGCAGGTACGGGTCTACCTTCTGCGCCAGGTCGCCGGGCAGGAAGCCGAGCCGCTCGCCGGCTTCCACGGCCGGGCGCGTCAGCACGATGCGCTTGACCACGTCGCGCTCCAGAGCATCAACCGCACAGGCCACGGCGAGGTACGTCTTGCCGGTACCCGCCGGACCAATGCCAAGCGTGAGGTCGTGCGACAGGATGTTCCGCAGGTAGTCGCGCTGCATCGCGGTGCGGCCCTGCAGACCCGAGCGGCGCGTATGCAATACGGGCGACTCATCGTCGACGTTGAACCCGCCGTTCTCGTCGCTCTCGGGCAGGTAGGCGCCGTGTGCGGCCACCTGGCGCGACTCGACTAGCCCGAGTTGCACGTCGTCGATCGACAGCGCCACGCGCGAATCGTTGTAGAAGCGCTCGAGCGCAAGCGCTGCATCCTGGGCGCGTTCGCCGCGCACCGTCATGCGGTGCCCGCGGCGCTGGATCGTTACGTCGAGCGCCTGTTCGATCTGGCGCAGGTTCTCATCTAGCGGCCCGCACAGGTTCTGCAGGCGCACGTTGTCGTCCTTGGGTGCGACAAACTCCGCGGTAGGAATTCTCATGGTTCGTTACTGGCGCACGGCGATTTCGCCGCGCAGCGAATGCGGGAAAGCCTGCGTGATGCTGACATCGACCATCTGGCCGATCATGCGGTCGCGCTGGGCCTGGGGCACGCCTGGCAGCGGGAAGTTGACCACGCGGTTGTTCTCGGTGCGGCCATGCAGTTCGTTCGGGTCTTTGCGTGCCGGGCCTTCCACCAGGATGCGCTGCACCGTGCCGACCATATCGCGGCTGATGCGTTGCACGTTTTCCTCGATGGTGGCCTGCAGGATCTGCAGGCGGCGCAGCTTGACCTCGTGCGGCGTGTCGTCGTGCAGGTTCGCGGCCGGCGTGCCGGGACGCGGGCTGAAGATGAACGAGAACGAGGTGTCGTAGCCGATTTCGTTGACCATCGCCATGAGCTTGTCGAAGTCGGCATCGGTCTCGCCGGGGAAGCCGATGATGAAGTCCGACGACATCGACATGTCCGGGCGCAACGCGCGCAGACGGCGGATGATGCTCTTGTATTCGACCACGCTGTAGCCACGCTTCATCCCGGCCAGCACGCGGTCCGACGCGTGCTGCACGGGCAGGTGAAGGTGGTTCACGAGCTTGTCGCAGCGGCCGTAGAGTTCGATCAGGCGCGACGTGAACTCCTTCGGATGGCTCGTGGTGTAGCGGATGCGCTCGATGCCGGGGATCTCGGCCACGTACTCGATCAGCAGTGCGAAGTCGGCGATCTCGCTCGTGCCGCCCATCGCGCCGCGGTAGGCGTTTACGTTCTGGCCCAGCAGCGTCACTTCGCGCACGCCCTGTTCGGCAAGGCCCGCCACTTCGGCCAGCACGTCCTCGAACGGGCGCGACACTTCCTCGCCGCGCGTGTACGGGACCACGCAGTAGCTGCAGTACTTCGAGCAGCCTTCCATGATCGACACGAATGCGCTGGGGCCTTCCACGCGCGCGGGCGGCAGGTGATCGAATTTCTCGATTTCCGGGAACGAGATATCGACCTGCGACACGCCGGTCTGCTGGCGGCGATTGATCAGGTCCGGGAGGCGGTGCAGCGTCTGCGGGCCGAACACGACATCGACATAGGGTGCGCGCGACACGATCGACGCGCCTTCCTGGCTGGCCACGCAGCCGCCCACGCCGATCACGAGGTCGGGTTTGGCGGCCTTCAGGGCCTTCATGCGGCCCAGTTCGGAGAACACTTTCTCCTGGGCCTTCTCGCGAATCGAGCAGGTGTTGAACAGGATCACGTCGGCGTCTTCGACGTTGTCCGTGGGCTCCATGCCCTGCGTGGCGTTCAGCACGTCCACCATCTTGTCCGAGTCGTACTCGTTCATCTGGCAGCCGTACGTTTTGACAAATACCTTCTTCATGGTGCCGGTCTCAGTGGTTTACCTGGGGGCATCAAGGGCACAACAGGTTCAATCGAAAATGCTTCAGTGGGCGGCCTTCCAGGCCTTGACTTCGGCGTCGGTCAATACCCAGGCGGTCAGCAGCTGGCCGTAAAGGTCGAGCGTGTAGCGCACCTGGGTCTTCTTGCCGGCCACGGTGACCGGGTTCATCAGCAGCGTTTCGGTGCTGAAGATCCGCAGGCCCGGGGCCACGCCGACGGTCTTGCCGTCGAGCTTGGCGCGCATCGGCTCCGATGCTGTCGGCGGGGCGAGTTCCATGCGGGCCATCGGGGCGTCCGCGGGGATCACGCGCACCGGCGTACCTTGAAGCGGCTGGGTTTCCTGAGCCATGGCCGGGGCCATGGACATCAGCAGCGTTGCAGTGCACGCAACCAGCGACAGACGCAAAAACGGCATGGGCATGAAAGCTCCGGCAACAAGAGTGGCAAGCGGATGGAACAGCAAAGCCGCCGGCGCCGGACGCCATCAGCAAACAGCCGGCATCGCGCTGGCAGGGTAACCGGCGATTCTACCCTTTTGTCCCCGCATCAGGGGGACATCGGGCGGATGGCAGCCCGGGGCGGTGTGGCGTAATCAGAACAGGGATGATGCTTCCTGCAGCACCCGCTGTTTGGACACCGTGCCCATCAGTTCGCGGCTGGAGGTGTCGCGGACCAGCGGGATCCGGTTGATGCCGTGCACCGAGAAGATCTCCAGCGCGTCACGCAGCCGTGACTCGGGCGTCAGCGACGGGAAGCCGAGATCGCCGAGGTCCAGCAGGCTTGCAGCGGGCGCATCCCGCTGCGCGCGCTGGATCGCATGGATCGAGATGGCGCCGACCAGCGCGCCATCGGCATTGACGAGGTAAAGGTAGCGCGTGCCGGTTTCGGCGAACTTGTCGGCGGCCTGGTCGACCGTGGCGCCGGGATCGATCACGGTGTTCGTGGGGTCGCACAGCCCCGCCAGACGCAATCTGCGGGCACGTTCGGCCGCCGCCGAGGCCTGCTCGCGCTCCACCACCACGGTGTACAGCGACAGCGTCTGACAGCGCGACGCGGTGTAGTAGGCCGCCACGGCGCCGATCATCGATGGCAGCAGCAGCGCAGGCGACAGCGTCATCTCGAACACCATTAGCACCGACATCAGCGGCGCCTGGCTGGTGGCTGCGAGGAATGCGGTCATGCCGACCAGCGGGAGGACCGGCGACATGTCACCGCCGGGCACCAGTATTGCCAGCAACTGGCCCAGCGCCGCGCCAACGAACAGCGACGGCGTGAACACGCCGCCCACTGCGCCGGAGCCGATGCTGGCCACCGTGGCCACGAGCTTTGCCACCAGCACGCCCCACACCGGCACCGAGAGCGGCTGGCCCTGCAGGATCGTCTGGATCGTGAAGTAGCCGTTGCCGACCACTTCGGGGACAAGCATCGCCAGCATTCCGACCAGTGCGCCACCGAGTGCCAGGCGCGTTGCGGGGCCGCCGGGCACATGGCTGAAGCCGTTGCGGGCGATGGTGGCGGCGCGCATGAACAGCGCGCCGGCCGCGCCGGCCAGCACGCCGAGCGCCGCGGCTGCCAGCAGCATCTGCGGACGCAGGTCGGGATCGATGTAAAGTCCGGGGTAGAGCGGCTGCAGTCCGCCATGCCACTGGCTGACCATCGCACCGGCCACGGAGGCCAGGAACAGCGGCATCAGCCGCTGTACGGCCAGTGCGCCGAACACCACCTCGGCGACGAACACCGCCGCTGACAGTGGCGTGTGATAAACCGAGGCCAGGCCCGCCGCCGCGCCGCAGGCCGTCAGCATGCGGCGCATGTTGGTGTCGCCTGCGGTATGGTCGGCGCGCGCCGACGGGAACAGCGAACCGCAAAGCGCGGCAAGCTGGACCATTGCGCCTTCCTTGCCGACAGAACTGCCCGAGACGATCGAGCAGAACGACGACAGCGCTCTCAACAGCGTGATCTTCAGTGGCAGGCGCCCGGTGCCGCGCGCCACGGCGTCCATGTAGTCGGCCGGGCCGGGCTCGGCGGCGGCCGCGCGATTGGCCAGCACCAGCAGCCCGCCGGCCAGTGCGCCGCCAAGTGCCGGAATCACGACACGCCACGCCAGCGCCAGGCCGGCGAACGCCATGACGATGTCGGCGTTGGTGCCGAACATGACCACTCCGCTCGATTCGATCGCGGTCTTGAATAGCGTCGTGACGATGCCAGCCAGGATCCCCACGGGGATGGCCGCGAATAGCGTGACTTCCTGGTCTTCGAGAAAACGGAGCCGCATGGCGATGAGAAGGACGTGGGGCGCCGGGGCCGGGTGGCAGCCATGATAGCGCAGCGCCACCCGGTAACCATATCGATCCAGGGGTGTCGTTGGACTGGTACACTACGGCCCTTTCCTGACCGGCGCCGGGGGGCAATCGACCCGTCCAGCCGGGCCTGACCCTTTCAGGTATGGTTTTCTACCCGAGCTGCCCCACGATTGGCGCACTTTCTTGCGCGGCGGGCGGCCGAAGTGTCATTTCATGTCTTTTTCCGAACTCGGCTTGTCCGACAAGCTGGTGCGTGCCGTGGCCGAACAGGGCTACACCACGCCGACCCCGATCCAGGCGCAAGCCATTCCCGCAATTCTCAAAGGTGGCGACCTACTCGCCGGTGCACAAACCGGCACCGGCAAGACGGCAGGCTTCACGCTGCCAATGCTGCAACTGTTGTCGGAATCCGCTGCGCGAGCCCAAGGCGGCAACGCGGTGCGCGGTGCGCGCCCGACCGTGCGTGCGCTGGTGCTTACGCCCACGCGTGAACTGGCCGCGCAGGTTGAAGAGAGCGTGCGCAACTATGGCAAGTACCTGAAGCTGCGCTCGATGGTGATGTTCGGCGGCGTCGGCATCAATCCGCAGATCGAAGCGCTCAAGCGCGGCGTCGACATCGTCGTGGCCACGCCAGGCCGCCTGCTGGACCATGTGTCGCAGCGTACGATCGACCTGTCGCATATCGAACTGCTGGTGCTCGATGAAGCCGACCGCATGCTCGACATGGGCTTCATCCACGACATCCGCAAGATCCTGAACATCCTGCCGGCCAAGCGCCAGAACCTGCTGTTCTCGGCAACGTTCTCGGACGATATCCGCGCGCTGGCCGACCGCCTGCTGGACAATCCTGCCTCCATCGAGGTGGCGCGCCGCAACACCACGGCCGAAACCGTGGACCAGCGCGTGTTTCAGGTCGATCGCGAGCGCAAGCGCGAACTGCTGGCCCATCTGGTGCGCCAGCACGACTGGCACCAGGTGCTGGTATTCACGCGCACCAAGCATGGCGCCAACCGCCTTGCCGAGCAGTTGACCAAGGACGGCCTGTCCGCGCTGGCGATCCACGGCAACAAGAGCCAGTCGGCCCGCACGCGCGCGCTGACCGAGTTCAAGGCCGGCACGCTGCGCCTGCTGGTGGCCACGGATATCGCCGCGCGCGGTATCGATATCGACCAGTTGCCGCACGTGGTCAACTTCGACCTGCCCAACGTGCCGGAAGACTACGTGCACCGTATCGGCCGCACGGGCCGTGCCGGTGCCGAGGGCGAGGCGGTGTCGCTGGTCTGCGTTGATGAACATGGCCTGCTGCGCGATATCGAGCGGCTGATCAAGCGCCAGATCGAGCAGGTGCTGCTGCCCGGCTTCGAGGTCGACCCGACCATCAAGGCCGAGCCGATCCAGAAGGGTCGCCAGCAACGTGGTGGCGGCCAGCCGCGTGGCAATGGCCAGAACGCCGGCGGTGGCGAACGGCGTCCGCCGCGCGCCCAGCACGGTCAGGGCCAGGGCCAGAGCCAGGAAGCGCCTCGCCAGCGTCCCGCACAATCGGCGCAGGGTGAGGGCCGTAACGGCAATGGTGGCAGCAACGGTGGCAGCAATGGCGGCGGCAACCGCAACGGCAATGCCCCGCGCAACGGGCAGGGCGGCAACGGCCAAGGCCGCAATGGTGGCAATGGCAGCAATGGCAGCAATGGTGGCAATGGTGGCAAGAGCGCGGGCCCACGCCCGCAGCAGGCACGTCCGGCACAGGATGCCGCCGCGCCGCCCGCCCGTAACCGCCGGCCAGCCCCGCAGGCTGCGCTGCTGGGCGGCAACCGCAAGTCGGCGCCATAATCGGGTCAACCATGACCTTGCCGGATAATCCCTCGCCGACCGATGAAGTCCCCTATGCGGGACTGACGCCCGAGTGCATCCTCGATGCGCTCGAGGCGGCGGGGTTCTATCCGGATGGCCGGCTGCTGGCGCTCAACAGCTACGAGAACCGCGTCTGGCAAGTGGGCATCGAGGACGCCGCGCCGGTCGTCGCAAAGTTCTACCGGCCGGGCCGGTGGACCGATGCGGCGATTCTCGAGGAACATGCCTTCGTCCAGCAGCTTGCCGATGCCGAGGTTCCGGCAGTGCCGGCCCTGGTCGCCAGCACCCGCGAGCAGACCGGTACCACGCTGTTCACGCATGAAGGTTTTCGCTTCGCCGTGTTCCCGCGCTGCGGGGGGCGCGAGCCGGCGCTCGACCAGGCCGATACGCGCATGTGGCTTGGCCGCTTTATCGGTCGCATCCATGCCATTGGCACTACCGCGCCGTATCAGGCGCGGCCCGTGCTGGACATCGAGACATTCGGCACCGCGCCACGCGATTACCTGCTGGCGCACGATTGCATTCCCGCCGACCTGCTGGCGCCGTGGCGCGCTGCGGTCGATCTGGCGCTCGACGGCGTGCGCCGTTGCTACGAGCGCGCAGGCGACGTAAGCCTGCTGCGTCTGCATGGCGATTGCCATCGCGGCAACGTGCTGTGGATCGACGAAGCCGATGCGCGCGGACGTGGCACGCCGGGCCCACATTTCGTTGATTTCGACGACAGCCGCATGGGTCCTGCGGTGCAGGACCTGTGGATGCTGCTCGAGGGCGACCGGGCGGCGATGCAGGACCAGCTTGCCGACATCGTGGCCGGCTACGAGGATTTTGCCGAGTTCGATTCGCGGGAACTATGGCTGGTGGAGGCGCTACGCACGCTACGCCTGCTGCACTACAGTGCGTGGCTGGCCAGCCGCTGGCGCGATCCTGCGTTTCCCGCCGCGTTCCCGTGGTTCGGTACGGCCCGATACTGGCAGGACCGCATCCTGGAACTGCGCGAACAGATCGCGCTGATGGACGAGCCGCCGCTGTGGGCCTGATCTCGGTCTGACCTTACCTCAGGCGCTTCCCGGTCCGGCCCGATCAGGCTGGCTTGCCGGTCTTCTCCGCCTTCACCATCACTACCGGACACTCGGCCTGCGCCAGCACGCGCCCGGCCACTGAGCCGATCACCGCATCGAAGAACGAACCGCGTCCGTGCGTGCCCATGACGATGGCCCCGGCGTTGACCGACTTCGCATAGGACACGATCTTTTCCGGCGGGAAGCCATGCAGCGCATGGCGTTCGTACGGCGTATTGGCCGCTGCCAGGATTTCGCAGACCGACGCCATCGCTTTGGCGCTGGCTTCCTCATGCCAGGCGTCGATTGTTTCCTTGCTGACGAACGCTCGTACCTGCCCGGTGACATCCGGTGCCACGTGGATGACATGCACGGTAAAGCCCGGTTGCAGCAGTTTGCCGTCCACGATGAATCGGGCTGCGGCATCGCTGAAAGGGGAACCGTCGGTGGCAAGGACGATTTGGGGCATGGCGTCGATCTCCTGGGATTGAACACTGCGTAGGCAATCTGCCGATCATGGCACGCACTAAACGCCACTCACCTAAGTTAGGTCAATTCCGGTGGAAAGTTTCAAGGTTTTCACGATTGTCATTTGTGTCCCCATAGGACGATGCAAGGATGCCGCGCCTTCCAGGGCAGCCCGGACACGTGAGCAGGAGCTGCGGACACAAGTCTGCAACATCTGAAATTTCTGCATGAATGCAGGGAAAATTCTGCATGCACTCCCGGCCGTTTCCGCATCCGGCCAATGATTGGACGACTTAAGCTCGCCGCTTGTTCGTTCATTCGGGGGATCAAAGATGTCCAGCGCGCTTGTTATCGACAATCACCGTGGAATCCGTGCCACGGCCATTGCCGCGTTGCTCAAATTCGTCGGGATCAATGAGGTCCGCGTGGCCACGACGGCAGCTGAAGCATTGACGGAGCTGCGCACGCAGAGCGCGGACCTGGTGATGCTGGACCTGGAGCGTGCCGATCTGCCTGCCGACGCTGTCGTCGAGGAGATCGTGACAACCTACCCGACGACTCGCGTGCTGGTGCTGTCCGCCGTGGCCGGCGCTGCGGAACGGGCGCTGCTTGGCGGCGCGCACGGCTTTGTCGACAAGGGCGATGGCATTGACGGCATGGAGCACTCGGTGCGTGCGGTGATGAACGGATACGCGGTGTTTCCGCAGTCTTCGCTACCCACCATCCGCCGCGCCGCCAGCGCTCCCGGCGACCCGACGCGCGTGCTGAGCCGGCGCGAACTGACGGTGCTGCGCCTTCTGGCTGCCGGCCACTCCAACAAGGCGATCTCCGTCGTGCTTGGCATCAGCAACAAGACGGTCAGTTCGCACAAGAGCAGTGTCATGACAAAGCTGGGTTTCCGCTCGTTGATCGATCTGGCGGAGTTCGCGCGCCGGCATCAGCTCGTCGGATGAGGCCAGCCGGGGAGCCGTGGCGGTTTCGCGTGCCGCCAGCGTTCGCGCGATCCGGCATAATGCCCAGCGAATCGGTGCCGCTTTCAGCGCGGCACAGCACTGGACTGGGTGATGCAAATGAAGGCGCGAATGAAGCCGTCCTTGTCGGACAACGCTCGCAAGACAGCCGCGCGGGAAGCCGTCGCGGGCGACGACTGCCCGCTGCGTTGGTTCGACGCAGACCTTGGCGCTTTCGAGGATCTGGAACAACGGATTGCCGATCACCCCGCGGACTTCTTTGCTGGCAAGGATTTCGATCCGGCAGGCGCTTGCGCAACTCGCGAGGCGGCATTCTCGTCGGTGGATTTGCCCGAAACTCCCGTCGCGCCAAAAGTACATGCCGATCATTTGCTGCATGACGTGTTTCGCCATGTGATGCCCGTGGCATCGCCGACCTTCGTCGGACACATGACGTCGTCGCTGCCGTCGTTCATGCCGTCGCTGGCCAAGGTCGTGGCTGCGCTTAACCAGAACGTGGTGAAACTGGAGACGTCGGGTGCATTGACCGGGCTTGAGCGCCAGGTTATCGGCATGCTCCACAAGCTGGTGTTCGCCCAGGACAATGCGTTCTATGCGAGATGGCTGCACGATGCCGACCACGCACTCGGCGCATCCTGCTCCGGCGGTACGGTTGCCAACCTCACCGCGCTCTGGGCGAGCCGCAACAACCTGCTGCGTGCGCGTGACGGCTTTCCGGGCATCCATCGGGCCGGGCTGCCGGCCGCGCTGCGCCACTACGGCTATGACGGGCTCGCAATCGTCGTCTCCGAGCGCGGACATTACTCGTTGCGGAAGGCCGCGGATGTGCTTGGCATCGGGCGAGACAACCTCGTGCCTGTTGGTGTCGACGCGGATGGCCGCATGCGCATCGACCTGCTGCGCGAGACCTTGCGCGATCTGCAGCAGCGCAACATCCGGCCGATGGCCATCGTCGGCATTGCGGGAACAACGGAGACAGGCGCCGTCGATCCGCTCGACGAGATCGCAGATGTCGCACGGGAGGCGGGCTGCCATTTCCATGTGGACGCGGCCTGGGGCGGTGCCACGTTGCTATCGGAGCGCGAACGCTGGCGCTTCGCAGGCATCGAACGTGCCGATTCCGTCGTTATCGACGCGCACAAGCAGTTCTATGTGCCGATGGGTGCCGGCATGGTGCTGTTCCGCGACCCGGCGTGGACGCAGGAGATCGTCCAGCATGCGAACTACATCGTGCGCAAGGGCTCGGTCGACCTGGGACGCCACACGCTCGAAGGATCGCGCGGCGCGGCGGCCGTCATGCTCTATGCAAACCTGCATCTGCTGGGGCGCAAGGGGCTGGCGCAGTTGATCGACCGGAGCATCGACAACGCCCGGTACTTCGCATCCCTGATCGCGCAACAGCCCGATTTCGAACTCGATAGCCAGCCACAGCTCTGCATCCTGACCTATCGCCATGTGCCGGAAGCGGTGAGCGCGGCACTGGCAACCGCTTCGGCGGACAGGCGCGAGAAGATTCTGGAGGCGCTGGACGCGCTGACCATCAGCATCCAGGAGATGCAGCGAGAGGCCGGCCATTCGTTCGTTTCGCGGACGCAACTGACGTCGAGCCAGTGGGACGGGCGCCCGATCGCCGTTTTCCGCGTGGTGCTGGCCAACCCCGACACCACACACGCCATCCTGCAAGCCATCCTCCAGGAACAGCGCGCGCTCGCGGCTGCCAGCCCGTGCATGGCGCCGCTGATGGCACTGGCGGGCGCGCCGGACGAGGCGTGAGGCCGTAGCCGGTAGAGCCCATCCCTGGCAAGCGCGGCGGCGGCCGCGCGATTGCCCGAGGTCTATGAACGTCCCGCAGGCACCGCAGTTGGCCCACAGTGGCCTTCAATCTCAAATCGGCCCCAAAGCAAAAAGCCGCAATCCCGTGAAGGATTGCGGCTTTTCAAATAGATGGTGGCGAATCAGGGACTCGAACCCCGGACCTGCGGATTATGATTCCGTCGCTCTAACCGACTGAGCCGAAAGGACTTTTTTCCGCTCCGCGCTGCCATCTACTAGAGCAGCCGCTGACGTGTGTGACACCTAGGTGTGGGTCAAATGAACGTCTTGATGCCAAGACTAACATGCCGAAAGCATTGCGTGGACCTTCGTGCTCTCTTGTTCGGGTAGTCGGAAGTTCGCAACCCGGCGTGCCGCCACGAAGAGCTGATTGACCGGCATATAATGCACCAGGCAGCACTTGACACTCCCCAATGGTATTCGTTAGACATGGGCAGTCCGTCGGCATTGGACTTGACGTTCGAAGGGAAAATCAGCATGAAAAACACTCTGCTGCAAGGCGAGAGCGATAGCGGTGCACCGCCGTCAAGTGCATGGGTTCGCTTTTTGCGAAGTTATGGCCCGACGCCGAATAACCTGACGATGTTCGACGAGTATGTGTCCACCGCGCTTGGGCGGGCGAAGGTCCAGCCGATAAGCCTGTCTACGCCGCTGCTCGAAGACATGGTCCAGCACGTCGAGTCCAAGGCGCCGGGCTCGCTCCTGATCGTTGGGACGGCGGGCGATGGAAAGACCTATCATTGCCGCGCGCTGTGGACCCGCATTGGCGGTGATCCCAAGCATTGGGCGGCAAAGGGCAACTTGAAAGAGCACCCCTTGGCAGATGGTCGCATGGCGGTCTTCATTAAGGACCTCTCGGAGTTCAACGGAGAGGAGAGCGACCTGCCGCTGCAGCGCCTTGAAAAGTCGGTCCTTGGAGGCGACGACTCGGAGGTCGTGATCCTGGCGGCCAACCACGGCCAGCTCCTCGATCGCCTGCGCGATCTGGAAAAACGCCAGCGGCGGGTTCATCCGCTGCGAAAGCCGCTCCAGGAGAGCTTCCTGCAAGCCGGCCCCGCGCCTGATCGCTTGGCCGTCTTCGACCTCAGCCGCACGACTAGCCGCAAGACGCTCGATGAAATCACCAAGGCGGTGGCGGGCCACCAGGAGTGGGATAACTGTAAACGCTGCTCGCTAAATGCCGGCGGCAAAATCTGTCCGATCGATGAGAATCGCCGCCGTTTGCTCGGCGATTCCGATGGAGGCCAGCTCGCGCGCCGGTTGGGCGATCTAGTCGAGATCGCACGCCTCAACGGACTGCATCTCCCCGTCCGCGACCTGCTGGCTTTGTGCTCGAACATGATCCTCGGCTACTCCGATGCCAAGGAGGCCAAGGAGAACCTCATGACTTGTGCCGATGTGCCCAAGATCCAGGAGTCCGGCCACATTGGCAAAGCGAGCATTTATGCCAACGCCTTCGGCGCTAACCTGCCCAAGCGCAGGGCTTCCGATCGCCCTGTGTTCAAGGCCATGGCGAGTTTCGGCGTGGGCGAGGAGACGACCAACTCCGCCGATGGACTGCTGGTCTACGGCAAGGACGACTCGCGGCTGCAGCCCGACTTCGAGCGCTTGGTCGCCAGCGATGCGGTTTACGGCGCGACGGCTGACTTCAGAGCAGCTCAGGATGCCTATCTGGAAGGGCATGAGGAGGCTCGCTTGGAAGGCGGCTCTTCAGAGTTCTTGGAGATGCTCGAGGCCCAGCGTCGTCGTCTCTTCTTCACGTTGCCCGAGGCCGAGGCGGGCTACCCCCGCTGGTCGATGACGGCCTTCCGTTTTGCGGGCGACTACTTAGAAATCATTGAGTCGCTCAAAGACAAGCAGCTCGTGAGCGAGGCTGTTCGTGGGCGCATTGCCAAGGGGCTCAATCGGGTGCTGACAGGCCTACTATTGGAGAACGTCGACCACATCTTCATCGCCAGCTCCGGCGGCTTCACCCAAAGCCGCGTGAGCGTGCTTTGCGAACACTATACGCCCTCCCGCCGGCAGGGCGGTGTCGGCATGGCCATCAAGCTTGACGAAGTGACGGGGCGCCCGCAGCTCGACGTGTCGCTCTCTCCCAGCCCCGGCAACTCGGTGTCCTTCGACCTCACGCCGATCCGCCATGAGTTCCTTTCGCGCGTGGCGGATGGGGCCTTGCCTGCGAGCTTCTCCAACGAGTGCCTTGAAGACCTGCTAGCGTTCAAAGCCAAGCTGCTGCGCAAGGCCGAGAGCGTCCGCAAGATGAAGTTTGTTGGCGACGACGATGAGAGTGTTGGCGAGGCCGCCGCGGTAACTTTGAACTTCATCGACATCGATCCCAATGGCCGCGGCTCTTCCCATCCCGTGATCGTGAGGGCGTCGGCATGAGCGAGATCTACAAGCGCCCCGAGATCAAGAGCGTCGTCTTCTGCGTCGACGAAAACATCTGGGGGCACCGCCTCTATGACGAGCAGCTTCCGCATTTGACAGTGCTGGAATTTCTCGGCGCACTAGGTTCCAACCTGGAGAAGCCGCTGCGCCCGCACGAGGGCCTGGGCGGCGCGTTCAAATTCCAGCCACAGCGGCAAATACGCCTACGCGGGTTGCTGTTCAACAATCCCTACGTCGAATCCATTGCCGAGAGCGCCCAGGCCGACGAGGAGAAGTGGCGCCAGTGGTTCGAGAAGTTCGACCAAGGTAAGACGGGCAACGGCGATGACGACATGGGCTACCTGCGTCGTTCGTTCTCGAGCTTCGATGACTTCGCCAAGGCCATTGAGCTGCTGCGCTCCTCCTCGTTCGAGTCCCGCAGCAACAAGCGTTGGAGCTCCAAGTTCGTCTTCCCCTTCGGCCCCGACGCTCTCTATGAGGACTTGGAGATCGACTCGCGCGGCAAGATGAGCAACGACCGACGTTTTTTTGCCCGCACCGGCGAGCTGCTTTACATGATGCTCACGCGGGCTAAGCGCGGCGCGGAGCTCGGGGACATCTTGGCCGAGCGCCTGTTCGATCGCGAAGCACCCATGAACCGGCTGGCCCGAGCTCTACAAGGCGTGCCGCAGCGGACGGACGATTCGCGTCAATCGGGCTACCTGCCTGAGGTTGCCAACAAGCGCTTCGACCAAATCTGCGAAGACTGGCTATCGATCCTGGCCAAGGACATGCCGATCTACGACGCCTTGGAGCATCTGATCACCATCTCGGGCCTTAACATGCTGCTTTACTTCCTCGAGCGCGCCAAGCGCGTCTCGGGAGACGACGATCCTGTCGAGATAGTTTGCGAGATCGTCTCGAAGGAGCGCACGAAGGTCCGCGCGCTCTCCGGCGATAGCTACCAGTTCAACCAGGGGCTTCCCGCCAAGGCGGTGCGCGCCCACGTCGAATCGATTCGGCAGGACGAGGCCTGGGCCGAGGCTGCCTCCAACGAATTTCCCGACGCCGAGCGCGTCAAGCTCATGCGTGAGCGCTTCCAGTGGCCGTCGATAGACGGTGGTGAGGACGAAGACTACACGGGCAAGAGTCCGGATACCCTGGTTGGCGACCTGGTCGATCTCGCCCTCGCGCGCCACGAGCAGCACGTCGGAAAGATCCATGCAACCTGGTCGCGCGCGATCGGCCTTAGCTCCCGTAGGCTCTCGCGGCGCACCCGCTACGCGCCCAACGACCGGCTTCTGAAATCCCTCGTGGTAGCGATCGTCGACGACCGTATGCAGTTCGACGAGTTCCTGGCCGAGGCCAATAAGCGCTATGGCCTGGTGCTTGGCGACGCCGAAGGCGCGCGCTTGGTCGACGCGAAGCTCGTCGACCAAGAGGAGCTCAGCGAGAACCGGGACAACCTCGAAGCCCGGCTCGTCGGGCTGGGTCTGGTCCGAAGGCTCTCCGATTCTTGCTCGTTTGTTGAAAACCCGTTCGCGTTTAAGGGAGAGATTGCATGCTGACCGATCGCATCATCGGGCGCGTCGGCGCGGATCTTCTCGCCAAGCGCATTTCCAACCCCGACCAGTCGGGCGACTCGGCGGCGCTCTTCCGACTGGACAAGCTCTCGGCCAATCAGATCGCGGCCGTCGCGCGGGCGATCCTCGCCAATCCGGACTTGCTTGCTCGGGTAGATCTGATGATCCCCGAGGCGTTGGTCGCTGGCCAAGGACTGCCGGCGGAGATTTTAATCCCCCACAACGCCGGCTACGTCCGCAACAACGCAGTGACCTCCAAAGCGGCGATCCTGACGGCCAATGGCAATGAGCACAACCTTGCCGACACGCTGGGGCATGTCATGGCGATCGGCGCCAAGGAGATGCGGGCCAATCCCGCGCCATGGGTAGAGGCCGCGCTGCATGCTGGTGGGCTCTCGCCAGTGCCCGACGACCGAGCTGTGTTCCATGCGGCTCTGGGCGGCCTGCTCGCGTCGTCAGAGCTGTCTCTCGTCCAGCTCGGCGAGTTCTGCGCCGACATCGTCGAAGCCATGGCGATTCGCGGCCTCCCCATCCGCGACTCGGTGGGCTTCGCCATGCCGCGCGCGGGATTGCCTCGCGACAGTTCTTTCTTCTCCAACGCCAAGACCTTCGCGGCTACGCGCACGCCCTGGCAGAAGGCTTTCGCCAAGCTTTTCGCCCAGCGCGCGCCTCTGCTAAAAAAGCTTCGACAGAACGGCCAAACGCTCGACTCGGAAGAGCTCACCGAACGCATCGCGGCCAATGCCGCCGACATCGCGGAAGGTGCGCGCCTAGCCCTGGAAGCCTTCGCCGCCGCTCCGGCGGGCGACCAAGAGGCGGCCTCAGCGTTGGCGCAGTTCGAGTGGGAAGGCGAAGGCGTCTACCTCGCATTCGACAAGCCCAAGGAAAAGCAGCTCGGCCTGGCTGACTCGACTATCCGCTTCTTCGACCATGACTGCGACCAGGAGAACTCGCTCGACGCCGAGGATCGCAAGCTGTTGGAGGACTTGAAGTCACGCGAGCGCCGCTCCGACTTCAACGAGGAGGACGAAGAGTTCTTCGTCAAGCATCGCCGGCTGCTCGAGCAAGACGCCAAGCTCTGCGCCCGCTGGGAAAAGGCCCTGTATGGCAAGCCCATCGAGTGCAACGACTTCTTCGACGGTTTCGCCCGCGTGGTGAATAGCCTGCACGCGGGCCTTCGAGATCCCGAGGGGGAACGGATCCTGCGTTTTACCGTCGCCAAGGGCCGCAAGGAGTGGCGCGAGCGCTTCAACTACGATGCCGGAAGCTACTTCTCCGCAATGTATCGCGGCTTGAAGGAGCTGATGGGCTCCAAGGCGGACTGGAAAGTGGAGCGCCTCGGCAATGCGAACCTGCCCGATCCGCTCTTCGACTACGAGGCGTTCTTCGCTAAGGAGAAGGAGCTGCGCAACGACAAGAAGAACAAGATTCGGCCCAACTCCTCGCTCTCGCGCGTGGCCCTGCAGATTAAGTTCGATGTCGCCTTGGTGCAGGTTGGCGCGGTCAAGGAGACGGTCCTGGCCAAGACCCAGCTTCTGTGGAGCTACAAGCCCACGTCGATCGGGCTGTCGATGGTGGCGGATATGCGCCGGCTCTTGGAGAAGGGCGCGGTCGGCTGCACAGAGGTCCCCCGACGCCTGGTGAGCAAGAAGGGCGGCGTGCAGAACGTCTCGCTGCTCGACACGGGCACTTTGGAGGCCACCTACTCGACTGACGCGGGGTCTCTTGTGCCCGCGGCCAGCAAGCTGCGCAGCCTGCGCCAGGACATCAAGACTCGCATTAAGGATCTCGCCGACGAGGGCCGGCTGACAGCACACCAGCGCGATGAGGTGAAAGCCGCCTGGGACAAGTTCGAACAGGACTACATCAAGGCGATGGAGGACTTCGTTTCGACGGGCCTTCACGGCGAGGCGGTCATGCGCCAGGCCGAGTCCTTTGGCGCGCTGATGAACGTCTTGATGGCCCACGCCCGCGGCGACGTGTGCCGCTCGCGCCTGGTCTCCGACATCCTCACGGTGGGCACGGCCCGCGTGGCCGGCGACAACCTCGCCCTGATCATTCCCCCTTGGCACCCTGAGCGGATGAAGGCGCTAGCGGTGAAGTCGCGGCGCGTGGCGGGATTTGCCACCCACTTGCTCTCGAGTGGAAGCATCCTTTACGGGGATCGCGAAATCTTCATGCGCGAGCTCTCCGACGAGATCGCTCACCCGTTCTATCCGGAGATCGCCGTCCTCAACCGGGCCGGCGCGCCGACACTGGTTTCAGAAAGCAGCACCGTCAACGGATACAGCCTCTTGGAGTCGCCTACACGCGGCGCCCGGGACACTATGACCGATGTCGATCCGGCCGCCGCCGCCAAGCAAGCGCGCGAGCTCTTGGAGCGCTACGTCGGATTGCAGCCGCACGAGGCCTCAAACCTCAGCGTCGTGCTCTACAATGCCGACGCAGCTGAGCTACCGCTGGCGGCGGTGCGAGAGCTCTCGTCGATCCAAGAGGATGGCAAGCTCCAATGCAGCGTGTCGGTGCGCCACTCGGACCCGGCGAAGCTTCGTAGTGTCTATGGCGAACTGGTCAACAAGGCCGGCGACGATCCGGATCTGCCTGTGGTCAGCGAGACGAGCGACAACTTTATATCGAAGCTGCGCATTTCGGTGACACCTATCTCGGCCACGCCCGGCGAGAGCGCGCAGGGCTTCAAAGCCTTCGATGTGGCCTTTCTGCATGATGTGGTCGCGCGCGCGGCTCAATCGGAATGGCTGCCGGTTCCCTGGACTAACGATAGGCCTAACCTAGAGCACGCCCCCTCGCGTTGGTCCTATCGTAGCGTCTCGGGTGAGAACGAGCTCAAATCGACCACGTTCCTCGCCTGTCCATGGCAGACGGCGTCCGGTTGGGCCTATGTGTCCGCAGTGGCCGCCGTTTGCCGGCAGACCGACGCGTTGCCAGACGCCCGATTCCTTCCGGCGCGGCGTATCTCGCTGCAAAGCGCAGCCCTCGCCGAGATGATCAAGGACGCTCACGGGCTTGCCGAATGGGTTGCCACCTACGACGAGTTGTTGGACAAGCGGCAGCTGCAGCACAACGGCATCACTGTTGTTCGCTATCGCCGCGGGTCCACCAACGGCCGCAACATGATCGTAAGCTCGACATCCGAGCTGCGGCTGCTGGGCGTGCTGGTGCGCCGGCGATTGCAGGAGCTGAACCTTCAGCTTGACCCTGAAGAGATCCAGACCGCTGCGGACAAGGCCAAACGGGATGCGCTCTCCATCTCTGGCGACATCGTTCTGCGCGCGGCTAAGCGGGGAGTTTCGGCCGGAGAAATGATCGGCCTGGTGCTCAGCCGCCACTTGCTTGCTGAGGAATTCAAGGCCTCCGCGGGCGGGGGCCAGGTTTTGACTGCCTATTTCCTTCTCGACGACTACGCGAGCTGGCTCTCTCAGCCGGAGAGCCGCATCGCCGACATCCTCGCGCTCAATGTAGAGGAGCGGGAGGAGGGCGTTCGCGTCGTCATCTCGATCGTCGAATCGAAATACGTTAGCGCTGATGGTTTGGCCAAAGCTCGACGCGACTCCAAGGATCAACTCCTGTCGACGCTGGGCATGTTCCGAGAAGCGCTTTTTGGCGATCCGGGACGGCTCGATCGTGACGTGTGGCTCGCCCGCTTGGCCGACATGCTCATCGACGCTGACATTCCTCCTGGCATGACGGGTCTGATGGAGCGCGCGCGCGCGAAGCTTCGTGAGGGCGACGTGGAGATCTCGCTGCGCGGCTATTCTCAAGTCTATGTGCACACCTCAGACGCCGGCTCGACCTCAGCATCTGAGCAAGAGCTGCTGGAGCAATCCGACGGCGTCCAAGCCTGGCAGGAAGTCTTCGACCGGCCTGACCTGCGAAAACTCGCCGAGGCCTACGCCAAAGGCATGGGCAGCACCGAGGCGCGAGCGGGCTTGGGCGCTCAGCAGCCGTGGGCAGGCCATGGCTTCAAGAAGCCTGCGCCCCGTGTGCCATGGCTCTCTGCCATGGGGCAGCTCGCCAGCGGAGCTATCGAGGCTTCCGTTGAGGAACCCGCTGCGGCGGTCGATACTTCGATGCCGGCTCAATCCAGTGCCCCCGCGCCCGAGCTTGCGACGCAAAGCCCAGCCCAGGCCGACGTCCCAGTGATGGCTTCGGCCACGACCCCGGCTTCTTCCGAGCCGGCCAATCACGGCGCGTCGCTCTCCGAGCTCGTCGCCTCGAAATTCGCGGGCGGCTCCCAGGCTGATGCCGAGCGTGAAGAGTGGGCTCAGGACGTGACCAAGAAGCTCAAAGCCGCGCTCAATAGTTACGGCTTGCAGGCGGCGATCCTGGGAAAACGGCTGACCCCCAATGGCTGCTTGGTGCGCTTGGCCGGATCCGATCGGCTGCGTGTCGAAGACATCGAGAACAAGCGCACTCAACTTCTGACCACGCACGCGATCAACCTCGTGACGGTTCAGCCAAAGCCAGGCGAGATCGTGGTGACGGTCGCCGGGGCCAAGCGGCAGGCGGTCTCGCTCTGGGAGCTCTGGTCCCGCCGCGAGCTAAATCGCAACGTCGCCGGCATCAACACCTCCTTTCTGCTGGGGCTGCAAGAGATTAACGGAGCGTTGCTGTATCTGAACCTCGGCGCAGAGTTCGGCGGGCTCTCCTCGCATGAGCCGCATTCGCTCGTGGCCGGCGCGACCGGCAGCGGCAAGTCAGTGCTCATTCAAGCGCTGCTGTTAGACATTGCTGCGACCAATTCGAAAGACTTGGCCCAGATCATCTTGATCGATCCCAAGATGGGCGTGGACTACGCTCCCTTGGCGGACTTGCCGCACATGCGCGACGAGATAGTCACGACCAAGGAAAAGGCCGGTGAAGTCCTCGAGGTGCTGGTCCAGGAGATGGAGGACCGCTACCGGGCCTTCGCCAAGGCCAGAGCGCGCGACTTGCCGACTTACAACGCAAAGGTCTCGGCCGAAGAGCGCCTGCCCATGGTCTTTTTGGTCCATGACGAGTTCGCCGACTGGATGCTTGACGACGCCTACAAGGCCGCGGTGGGTGCGGCCGTCCAACGGCTTGGTGTAAAGGCTCGCGCGGCTGGCATCCACCTGATCTTCGCGGCGCAGCGCCCCGACAAGGACGTGATGCCCATGCAGCTTCGCGAGAACTTGGGTAACCGGCTCATCTTGAAGGTTTCTAGCGAGGCCACTTCCAAGATTGCGCTCGACAGGCCCGGAGCCGAGCTGCTGCTGGGCCGCGGCCACCTGGCCGCAAAGCTCAACGGCGAGCAGGGGCTTGTTTTCGCGCAAGCCCCGTTCCTGTCGGACCAGGACATCGAGGCCGCGGTAGCCGCTATAAGAACCGACAACGGCCAGGAAGGCCAATGAGAAAGAAAGGACAGGCATGCAAATCGAAGACGTTTTCGGCGCTTTTCCCAAGAGCGTTCTGCAATATCTGTGTGAAAACGGCCAAGGCCTCTACGTGCCAGCTTATCAGCGGCAATATTCGTGGGACAAGTCCAAGATTGAGCGACTCGTGGAGGATATCAGCCACGGGTTCACTATGCTCATCGGTCACGAGGATGCGATCACTTTTCTGGGCACCATCATCGCGATCCACGATACCCAATACTTGACGGTCAATCCTCTCGTCAAAGGAGATGTGCCATCGCGCGTGATGACTATCATCGACGGGCAGCAGCGACTGACGACATTGCTGCTGATTAATACAGTCTTGCATGATTCCATTCGCATTCGAGCCTCCGCTATCAAGAACGCGCAGGATGTAGAAAAGATCTGGCTCTTTGAAGAGTGCATGAAGGTCACCGGTCTCTTAGCCAAGACTTTCGAGGAAGACAAAGACTATGGCGATGGACCGTTTCGCTATTACCCTCGTATGATTCGTGCTTACGACGATTCATGGTCGCGTAAGAAGGACAAGGCGGAATACAAATCGCCTCTTGGTCGTTACCTGCATCTTTACGGTCAGCACTGCCGCGACAATGGCGAGAAACCCTTTAAGTTCAAGCCTCCCGAGGAGCCTGGAGACCATTCAAAACACATGAAGCTCGGCGACGGCCGCAAGGTGGTGCAGAACATGCTCAGCGCTATTGCATCGGGCGATATGTCGCAGTTGGAATTTCCGAGCTTCGAGAGCATGCGGAATTCGAAGTCCTTTCAAGAAACTCTCATCAAGGCGGAGTTTCCTGAGGAAGTATGCAAAGCGATTCAGGTGGAAGGAGATGGTGCATATAAGCAGCTGTTGCGTTTGGTGCTGTTCGCCAACTTTGTTTTGACTCGCGTGGCCATAACGACAGTCACTGCAAAGAACGAGGATTACGCGTTCGACATGTTCGAATCGTTGAACACCACAGGCGAGCCGCTAACGGCTTTCGAAACCTTCAAGCCTCGCGTAATTCACTTTGAGGGCCTGGAACAATACGAGAAGACGAAGTCATACGAATACATGTCGGCTGCTGAGGCCTACCTTGAGAGCTTCACAAAGACCGATGATAAGCAGGATGCCACTAGCCGACTCATCGTGGCCTTCGCTTCGGCCGAGCGTGGAGAGAAGTTGTCTAAACGCCTTAGTGACCAGCGCCGCTTCTTTAAGGATTGCTTCGACAAGTTCGGTGATGAGCCCAAGCGGGCCTTCATCCGGCACTTGTCCCATTGCGCATTGTTTATTCAGCACTCATGGCCTGATGCGTCAGCAAAGACACCGACAATTCAGTCGGCTGAGGAGGCAGCTACAGACGAGGTGATGCTGTGTCTCGACGCGATGCGAACCATCAAGCACAGCATCATCCTTGGGCCGCTCGTTCGCTTTTATTCTGAAATTCGGAAGGCGGATGCTGAGGGTCGAACGAAGGCCATCGAAGAATTCATTGCAGCGACCAAGGCCATTGCTGCTTTCTCGACACTGTGGCGAGCCTCGCGGCGCGGCACTGACAATATCGACATGCACTATCGAAACCTGATGGCGCAGGGTTGCGTGGCTGTGGGCATGCCCCCGCTTTGTCGTGTCGCAGCTAATGTGGCGGAGAATCCGAATCCTAACTCTGAGTTGCTAAAAGCTGCTCTCCGGCATGTGCTAAGGAAAGAGGGAAAGATCGAGACCAAGGCCGATTGGGTGAAAGCTGCATCGCGACTCCCGGCGTATCAGAATCAACGGGACGTTACACGACTGGTGCTGCTTGCCGCGGCGCATGACAGCGCTGTGGATAAGGCGGAGCCGGGTTTGACGGTTGCAGGAAAGCAAGATTTGCTTCCAATGCTCAATTTCAAGCGTTGGATCGATGAGGCCTCGCAAACGGTTGAACACGTCGCCCCTACGACCCAAGCCGACGGTTGGGATGAGGAGCTCTATGAAGACGTGGAGACAATTCACCGTCTAGGCAACTTGACACTATTGCCTCAACGGGAAAACTCTTCGCTGAGTAATGGTTCTTGGGAGCGCAAGAGACTGAGCTACAAGATTCTATCGGCTGAGACGGCTGACGAGCTTGACCCGCTACTCAAGCAAGCGACGGCGCAAGGCATAGAGATTGGAGGGAGCACGACCGACTTACTGGCGAACTCCAAGCATTTGCCAATGGTGAAGGCTGTGGCCTCTGTCGATGGCGCGTGGACGCTCGATCTGGTCGATAAGCGCTCAAACAGAATCGCCGAGCTTGCCTGGGAGCGAATTGCACCCTGGCTGGATCTCGAGGGCTGATCTCCAGAAAATCTCGATTTGGTCGCCACATCTTCTTGACGTGGTGACCGTGAAGGAGAAAAAGCTCAGGAAGATTTCAAAGGTGAGGCATAGAGTGTCAATCGCGTCCGATTGGTCTGCCCGAGGACACCAATTCAACGATGCGCCCCCGGTGTGTTTGAACGCGCGTGGATTGGAGTTACTTGTGACAGATCAAGCAGGAACCGCCGCCTTCATCTTCACCATAAACATCGTCTATGTCTTCGGGGCAGGCCTTTACCGGTCGCAGGGGGTTAATCGGGATGCTCTTGCGCATGCGCGCGCGACGGATCTCGTATTCGGCCTCGATCGCAGCAACCCGCTCAGGCCGTTCCAAGTCGCCCAAGGACTCGCCTTGTGACCAAGTGAAAGGCGAGCCATGCTCCAAAGCATCTTTTTCGAGAGCTTTGGCCGCTTCGAAAGCCTCGGGGTGCCTCTCCTTCAGCCTAACCCACTCGATCTTCTGTTGGAAGAAGCAGAAGGTGCAACCGCTGCGGGATCGCCACTCGTAATACTTCGGGTAACCCACGCCAGAGGATTCGAGGATGTCTACCACGCCAGCTTTGTCGATGCCTACCTCGCGAAACGGAAGTTTTACAAGCAGGTTGTCGGCCTTGGCCGCGTAGCCTTCGCGATAGTCTTCGTCAGCGCGGATGGCGACGTAGCTGGTAACAGTATCGCCTGCTGCGAGCATCGGCTTGATCCACTGTTCGAATGGGACGAGCTTTAGTTGTTTGGTGCACCAACGGGTTTGGGGGCTGGGCAGGAAGTGGTTGTATTCGCTGAGCCAAAACTTGAAGGTGCGCCGGGGGTTGAGCCTTGCGATTGTCTTGCCCAAGTAGCCCTCTAAGCGGCCGAGGAACTCATTAACTTCAGGTAGTTCTTCGCCGGTGTCGGTGAAGAAATAGTCAATGTTCAAGTCGGGATGGTGATCCCGCATATAAATTGCCAGGGCGGCGCTGTCCTTGCCTCCGGATAGCCCCAGAACGTGTCGTTCAGCCATTTGCGGCCTCCTCGTCGATCGTCGCCAGCTTCATACCGGCCTTGGCCAAGATGGCCAGCAGAATTTCCGTTCCCAAGCCTTGGCCTTCAAGCATTGAGGCGAGTTCCTCAGCCTTAGCTTCGATTGTCTTCCGGTGGCGATCGGCGATCGAAAACGAGCGAGAAATCGTTTTGGTGTCCGAGCCCGCACCGATGACCACGGCAATGGCTTCGCTATGAGCCCTGCGACCCTGCACGGCCACGAAAGCCTCGGCTTCGCGGAAGCGCCGGGCAAACTTCGCCAGCTCCAAGATCGCCGCATCGATGTGTCGATCCACCCATTCGCGCGGCGGCTTGTCGGCCGCCAGGCTAAGGATGCCTTCGAGCGATGCTCGGCTACCATCGAAGTTGGCCAGGCGTGTCGCGAACGCGTCCAGACGCAGATCGCCCGAGACGCCGGAGACCGACCGGGCTCGCTCGTGCAGTGCGGCGAGATCATCGCGACTCGCGTCGAGCGCGTCGAACATCTTGGCTTCGACTTCGGCGAGCATTTTTCCGTAGGCGCCGGCGAGCTCCTGCAGCGGAGCGCGCAGGGCTTTTACATAGGCCTTGCCGTCGGCGGCATTGAGCAGCGAGGCCAGGTCGACAAACAGGACCTTGTGCGGGTCGCTGGCCTTCAAGAGCATGTCGCGGATGGCCTTGGCCATCTCTCCCATTCGCTGCGTGCGGCGCGCCCAATCAGGGAGATTGAAGACCATGGCCACCAGGCCACGGGCCGCTTCGAGCGGGTCAGCCGCGCCGGCGTTCTCGCCGATCTCGGCCAAGAGCTGCGCGATGCCATTAAGGATGCGGTTCTTGTCCTCGTCGATGGCCACCCAGCGAAGCGAGAAACGACCGGGGTCTTGCAGGCACTCGTCGATGTCGAAGTCGGTGAGCCGGGGCACGAACATCCCGTCTTTGTAAACGGCGATGTTGGCCTTGTGGGCCAGTAGGAAAGCCGTGAGGATGACGGGTTGGATGCCCAGTTTCATGCCGAACGGTGGCGCACTCCACAGGGCATAGATCTCGTGGGCGCCGACGCGAGCGTTGGCGTCTGAGAAGAGGGCGCGCGTAGCATGCCACAACGGCTGGAAGCCCTCTGCGAATCCGTCGCCGGGTGGCATGCATCGCCAAGCTTCCGAGCCATCCTGGCGATGCAGTCCCGTGCTTTTGAGCAACGTCTCGTAGAGGCCGCGCTCGGCCGGGAAGCCTTCGAAGCCCAGAGCCACTTGGCCCTCGGCGTTGATCATCGCGTGCAGCAGCTCGCGGCGAGCCTTCACGCTGTTGCTCGAGACGCTGTCGCGGTTGACCAGTTCGCTCCACACCGGAGGCGAATCTCTGAACAGATTTTCGGCGAGGCCGGAAGCCACGGGCGAGAGCTTCGAGCCAGGCTCGACGACTTCATCCGTTCCGTCGTGCCACTTCGCCAGCGAAACCGCGGCTTGGAGTTGATCCTCCAGGTCGGCGCGGGTGGCGGCCAATCGAGCGTAGACCTCGCGGCGGGCGACGGCATCGCCAGAGAGCTCGTGGCGATCCTTGACTTGCTCCAAGGCCACCAGCTCAGCAGAGAGCTCGGCGATGCGGGCGTGATTGGCGGGGATGCCCACCATTACAGGCCATGGACGAAGCTTCGAGCAGGCTTGCGCGCGCAGCCGCGCAGCCCGCGCGCTCATGCCTTTGCTAGGCAGGGCCAGGATGAACGTCCCGAACTCGCCGTTTTTGGGCCGGAACTCGGCGGCGATCTTCTCGGCCTGCTCGATGCTGCACAGCGACAACTCCATCCAGCGCATGGAGCCGGTCTCGTGATAATGCCGCTTGGCCACCACTGGATGCAGCCCCATGAGCTGCGCTAGGCGCGAGTAGTCGATGCCAGGCGAGGCTGCTAGCGTTTGCGCGATGGCAGAGTCGATGTCGAAGTCGCTGCCTTCGAAGACCGACCAGGCGCCGGTGTAGCTCTTGTAGAGGGCGACTTTGAGCTCGGAGAGTTTCTTGAGCGCCTCGTCGAGCTCCTCGCGTTTTTTGTCGTAGAACAGCGCGCCGATGACGGCTGCGTCGGCTGCCAGGCCGGAACCGTTGCGGAAGAGGTCGATGACCGCTATGTTCTTGATCAGCGAGACCAGCAAGGCATCGCCAGTCTTGGCCTCGGCCCGCTCCACGGCTTCGACGGCCTGCGACCAGCGGTGCCCGTCAGGGGAGGCGAGAATAGCGGGCTCGAGGTTCGAGCGCAGGTAATCCCAGTAGTCGCTCGGGCGATACCAGCTTGCCTCGCTTCTGAGGGTTGAATTCAAGTAGGAGTGGAAGCCATATGGCTCCACCGACGACAAGAAGCCGAAGGTGCTGCGCTCGTTCTGCCCGAACTGCCGTTTGGAGATCGGGCCCAGCAGCGCGGCCATGGCCGGGTGCAGCGGCCAGCAGGCCTCCAAGGCGGCAGCAAAGTTCTGCCCCACGGCGGGACGGCGCGAACGGATCGCCTCAGCGATCGCCTTGGAGGCGTCGCCCATCCATGGCGGACGTTCTTTGGCTTCGATCGCGCGGCCAATAAGCTCGACGACCTCGTCGCTCGCAGCCACGAAGGGCAAATCGACGTAGCGGCCTTGCACCTTGGCCCAGTCGTCGCGAGTGTCGATGCCCAAGCGAGCAGAATACTGCGCGAAGGATTGATGCAGCACGCCCACGACCACCAGGCGACCTTCGGAGCGCGCGGCGGCTTCAGCGAGCTCTTGGAAGAAGTAGACGTCGTCCCCGGAACCCAGGGCAGAGGCTTCCAAGAACTTGCCCATCTCGTCGATGATGACCAGCACGCCGTCGCGCGGGCGGCTCTTGGCCTCTTCGAGCAGATCCGCGATGAGCGTTTGGGCGTTGGGTTTTTTGCGCCCGTCAACTGTTTCGCCCTGCGCGCGGCGAAGCGCCGCGTAGAGCTCGGTCACGACGCTGCCCCGCCGTCCCACGGCCGGAACGATCAGCCATCCCTTTTGGACGGGGAAGGCCTTGTCGAAGGCAGGCTTGGAGTCTAACTGCAGAGCTTGGCGGGCCTTCGCGCGAAGGCTCTTGTTGGGATGCAGCGCGCTCGCCAAGGCGACGGCCAATGAGCTCTTGCCGCCGCCAAAGGGGCCCGTCCAAGTGAAGCAGCGTTGGTTGGTGCCGGCGAGCTGCTTGCACATGCCGTCGACCACGGCCGTCGCGGTGGCGTGGCAGATGTAGCCGGAGAGGGCGTCCGCGCGGCCAATGTCGGCGTCGACGCGAATGGAGCGCTGGTATTGGCGCGAAATCTGAATGATGTCAGAGAGAGCCTGTTGCTTCTTTTCAGTCATAGGCGCGCCTGATCATGTTCTTCATGTCTTCCCGGGAAAGATTCTTGCGGTGGACTTGGCGAAGGCCTGCGGAGTCGGTCCATTCGAGCTTGCGGCCGGTGAAGTCGGAGAGGGCGATCAGCCGTTGTGCGATCGATTCCTCGTCGAGCTTAAAGACCCGGCCCGGCGATCCTTCTGCGTAGGCGACAGCTTCGAAGGCCAGCGAGCTTTGACCCTCAGCCTCGCGGTTCCAGAAATCGACTAGGGCATAGGCGAAGACGCCGTCGTGCAGGGATGCTTTCGGGCCGCGGCGGAAGGCATATTGGCCCTTGTGGACTTCTTGCAACAGGCCCAACTCGCCCAACAGCGGCTCGGCGAAGTCTTCGGGGGAGCCACCGGCCGCGCGTGGCGCGTAGCTGCGTAGGCATGTCTCCAAGTCGCGCGAGATCGTCGAGGCTGAGAGCCGATGCTTTGGATCGAGCTCTCGGGCGTAGCGCGCCAAAGGGTCTTCGAGCTCTTGGCGGGTAAATGTGGGTGCCGTTACATGGTTGAACAGCCAATGCCACGTCGTCGAGCGAAAGCACCGGCCCGCGAGCTGCCAATGCGCGAGCCATGCGGTCGAGGGGCTCTCGGCGTAGGGGTCGAGCCCGCCATCACTCAGGATCTCCTTTGCAAGGCTGCGGATGCGAAAACTGTCGCCGTCCTCAAGCATTACGCCGCAAGCCAAGGCCCAATGGCGGATTGACGCCACCATGTTCTTGCCTACACCGAATTCCGCGATGGCCTTCTCATCGGCGAAAGCAGACTTGCGAATTAGTCTGCCATCGGTGGCTTGGTCGAGAACTTTCTTGAGCCACATTTGACGCAGGGGAAACGTCTCGTGGCCCGAGAAATGGGCAGGCGCCCCCCGTTGGAGTTTTGTCATGGCATTCATGCTTCTTATCTTAACCCGAACTGGTGGCTTTCACCAGTTCGACGACCTGTTGATACCTGTATATAATCACAGTATCGTGGGGTGCGCCAGGAATGAGGCGAATTGCGTTTCTGTCGTGCAACACTGCAGGGCAACAGCTGCGTCGCTGAAAGCTTCCGAAGTTGCCACACAACATCGTGTTGGCCGGTGCGCCCGGCACGGGCAAGCCCATCTGAGGAACGGCCGTCGTGTGCAGGCGTTGGTGTGCGATCACTGCCGGTTGCTTAGGCGCAGCCGTATTCGATGTCCTTCTACGAAAAGCAACGAATCGCCGCCGTAAAGCAACGCGCCTCAGTGGGACAGTTCACGTAAGACCGATGGGTCCTAGAGAAAACTTGTTCGCGCGAATGGGAAGTGTCTTTCAATCCAGTCCGCGGCCATGGATCCTTATATATCGGTCTGCGGCGGCCAAAGTCGGCTTTCATACGCGCCTGGCCGGCGAGGGTTACGGCCGCTACTACGAAGCGCTGTGGCTATGGATCTGACATGCGCCATTGACACAATGAGCAACTCGTGCCCGCGAATGGTTGGCACAGCGGGTCCGCGAGTTTCACCCGGTATTCAATGACGAGGCGCTTGCCGTCTGGAAGCGTTCGCCGGGACTGACATTTTTCGACGCCATTGTAAAGGTAGCAGGATTCCGGCCGATAGGGACTGCGGAGCGCGTGCGCGACTACGTGCGCGCCCTATGGTGGTGGATTTGACGACATTTTTGACGGATTGGGAACAACATGAAGAAAACTCTCGCCGCCGTGGCGGTCATCCTTACTCTTGGCGCGTCTACAGCAGCAAACGCTGTCGTCTCTTTCGGCAACACGGATTGCGGGACGTGGATTAACAAAAGTTCACCCGCGCAGCGAGTTTGGCTCAATGGCTATATGAGCGCGCTGAATGCCATCATGTATGCAAAAATCGGACGTGACGCGCTGAAGCCGATCCAGTCGGCCGAGCAATTGCATGCTTGGATGGACAACTATTGCCGCGCCCATCCCCTAAAGATGGTCGACGAGGGTGCCTTCATGCTCTTGGATGAACTCCTGACATCAGCCGGTAAGTAATGCGTCTGCTGGTCTGCGGTGGCTGTGGTGGTGGATCTGATTTACAAGGGGGAGAACATGAAGAAGACACTCGCCGCCGTAGCGGTCATCGTTGCACTTTGCGCACCTTTGGCCAGCCAGGCCTTTACCATTCGGGGTCAGCCAGACTGCGGTGAATGGGTGACCGCTAGGCAGAACACCCAGCGCAATACGTTCGCCTCGCTGCGCAACGAAACATGGGTGATCGGCTACATGAGCGGCATCGTCATGGGTGCGGGCGAAAAGATCGCGGGCGATCCAATGGGCAAGTATTCCAACGAGCAAATCTACCTCTACGTGGACAACTTCTGCCGCGCCAACCCGCTCAAGAGGGCCGGCGACGCTGTGATCGAACTGATCGTCAACGATGCCGTGGAAGCGGGCAAACAGAAGCAATAATGCGTCTGCTGGTCTGCGATGGTGGATCTAACAATACAAGGGAGGGGAAATGAAGAAAACACTCGCCGCCGCAGCGGTCATCCTTACACTTTGCACGCCAGCCGCGCACGCCGCGCACGCCGTAAGACTTCAGGGGGCCGTTGACTGCGGCGAATGGATCAGGCAGCAAAGCTCTGTCAAAGAAACCGTCGATACGATCTACAACAGGGCATGGCTTTTGGGGTTCATGAGCGGCTATATCGCTCCCGGCACGCATGGCGACCCGTTCAGCTCTGGTCTCTCCACCGATCAAGTCTATGTGTGGATGGACAACTACTGCCGAGCCAATCCATTGAGTTTCGTCGCCAACGGCGCAGTTGCGCTGATTCGAGAGCTGCAGGCACCAAAGTAAATGCGTCTGCTGGTCTGTGGTGGTCGGGAATACAACGACCGGCAATGGGTCTACGCGGTCTTAGATCGCGTCCACGAGCGTCGACCCATCTCGGTGCTGATCGAGGGCGAAGCGGCGGGCGCAGACACGCTCGCAAGGGAATGGGCCAGGTCGCGCGGCGTGCCCCTGGACCCCTACCCCTATCCTGCGGCCGCAGGCCGCCGCGGTGGACGTGTCAGGAACCACCAGATGCTCAGACACGGTCGTCCTGAGCTGGTCATCGCCTTCCCTGGCCACACGGGAACGGCCCATATGGTCGAGATCGCCAGGGACGCGCAAATAAAAGTGATTCTGGCGGGGTCTCGACCTGCCAGTCTCCATTAATATCCCAAATCTTCTATAAGGATGTCGATATGACACGTCTGGGTCTTTTTGCTTTCGCAGCTTCCATGGCAGTGGCCACCTCTAGGACCGCCAATGCGGAGGTGTGCGTGGCTGAGAACCTGCGGCGCGATGTTCGCATCCAGAAGCCCAACGACCAGGCCTACGCCAAAACATCGCAGCCTATGCCGGCGAGTGCCAGCCAGTGGGCAGCGTAGTTCTGTCGCCTGACTAGACGAAGATCACGATCTCGGAGACGAGTTTCGGTCCACAGCTCCGCTCGGTCTACATGGTCATCGACATCCAGGCCATGGGGCAGGGTGCGGTGGACTTCAAGGGCTACAGCTACTACGGCTCGTCCATGTGGCTCGATCGCATCGACACAGTAATCAAGGCGATCAACGATCCTCGGTCCTGCGCATAACGCGCCTGGGCCTTTTCCCTCAACGGAGATTCAATGAACTTCGCAGATACCCACGGTCACAAGATCCACACCTCGCTGAAGAATCGGCTCTCGGCGCTCCAATCGGAGGCTCAGGAGGCTCAGACTCCGATTGGCGACTACAACCTGTGGGCCGTGCCCCTGGCAGACAAGACGCGCGCCTTCCGCCTCGAGCAGGTCCAGATTGACGCGCAAGCTCAGGTTTGGCTGCGCGGCGCGGGCCAAGACGGCGCGCTTCTGACGCACTACGTCGAGGGTGCCTATCAGTTTGAAGTCCGCAAGGCGAGCAGCTCTGAAGACCACTGCAAGGTGGAGTTCCCCTCGCTCGTATAAGGATCGACGGATTGGACCTCGGCCACTGGTCGAGTAGAAAGGGGCTGCGAGAGCAGCCTCTTTGCTTGTTACACCCTACTGAGCGGCATCAAAACGAGCGCAGCCAGCGCGCCACTGAGCACGTCGCGGGCCTCAGCCTGCAGCGTCAGCACGGCCCCATCGGCGCCAAGGGTGGCAAGGATGGCCATCAGGACCACCTTGAATGCCATCAGCAGCAGGCCAACGACGAGACTGCCGTGCATGACGGCCTCGGCTTTGGACCAGCCCAACTTGCGGCTGACGAAGTAGAGCCCTGCGGTGGAGACAGCGGCCAGGATGATAAATGCTACGTTTGTCATGGTTTTTCTCCTTACACATGACGGATTGCGAGTGCGAGCTTGACTGCCGGGTGGCCAGCGCAGGGAGCCCGCGGCCAGCCCTGCACTCCAGACTCACGTCTGTGTCATGGCTGTATAGGCAAATCGTGTTTATCGCCTCTGTAAGGAGACTCGGATTCGGTCTCGGCGGCCTGGCGGTATAAGGAAGAGGTCTGGAGGGGGAAACGAGGAAGGCTGGGGAGCCGAGGTGGCGATTCTTTCTTGGCAATGCTCTGCCGTGCCACTAACCAGACGGTTGGGTAGGGCTTGCAACGAATCGTTGTGGTAAAGCAACTCGATCGAAGCGCTGGGCTGAGGCCCATGAGTCTTAGAAAAAAGTCGACGGGTAGTGTCTTTCAATCCCATCGATGGCAACGGATCCTTATACTTTGGCTCGCGGTGTCGATGCCAGCGGCTAAAGATCAGCTTGCCCAGTAAGCACGGTCCTCGGGGTGGAAGAGGATCACGATAATCGAAAGCTGGTTGGGGCCAGTGTCAGCGGTGCTTGATGAACGCAAGCTTTTGCCACAAGGAATCCAGCTGCTAGTCTAGCTGAGTGGCTAAGTGCGGGCAGGGTGTGCCGAGGGGAGCTGCAGATGTAGGGCTGCCTGCGCGACACGACTGTCCGGCTCTAATTGCCCTAAGTGGGACGCCCCGCAAGCAGTTGCACAATTGTAAGCGCGCTGTCGCGGAAGCGCAAACTCGAGCTGTTGCGGTAGGGAACTCATTGCCACAGTAGCGGAAAGTGGGTGGCTTCAGGGAGAGGGCCGGCCTAGCGAGCGCCTTGCCGGCGAGGGATCTGACACGCATGCCACCGTTGCCAGATAAGAATTGATTTTTTGACGGGTAGGGACGAACAAATATGAAGAAACTGATCATAGCCACGACCGGCGCGGCACTCCTGTCTGGCAACGCAATGGCCGAAATCATATGGAAGGACTACAAAACAGCAGGCCAGCAGGGTGCGGACAGAGTAATGAACATATACATCGCGGGCGCCTCAGAGTCTCTTGGCGCTGCAAATGCTCAATTGCAAATCGAACGCAAGCCTCTCCTCTATTGCCAGCCGAGGAGCCTTTCGCTGAATACAGGCAACGTGCGGGCAATGCTCGACAATGATCAGTCGAGGGTCGTTGCCAGGCTTACAGATGATGTGCCGCTGTCGACAGCCGTCTTTTACGTCCTGCGTGAAACCTTCCCCTGCAAGTGAGGCGACCATGAGGATGAAGAAGACGCTTGTAGTGGTCAAGTAATTTC
>NZ_ALOU01000001.1 GCF_000292345.1 Cupriavidus sp. BIS7 | reverse complement strand
CCGTTGGCGTCTGCCCCGCCAGCCGCGCGAAGAAGCGCGAGAAGTAGCCCGCGTCTGAGAAGCCCAGCGTCATCGCGATCTGCTTGATGTCCAGGTCGCTGAACAGCAGGTCGCGCTGCGCTTCGGCCAGCACGCGCGCATGGATGAGCTGCAGCGCGCTTTGCCCGGCAAGCTGCCTGCAGACGCGGTTGAGCTGCGTGGACGTAACGCCGATGGCGTCGGCGTAGTACGTGATTTCCTTCTGTTCGCGATAGTCGGTTTCCAGCAACTGCTGGAACTGCTGGAAATGCCGCGCCGGGCGGCTGCCACCCTGGGTCTTGGCCGGCGCCGATGCCTCGGCGATTCGCGCAATTCCCACCAGCACCAGCGTCAGCAAGGCCGACAGCGACGCGCCGCGCCACGGTGAAACCGATTCCATCTCCTCGCGGAACAGCGCCAGCGTACTTGCCAGCGCGTGCCGCCGCGCCACGCGGTCGTGACGCGGATGTTCGAAAAGCGGCAGCGTCCCGGGCACGCCGGCCAGCAGCGTGCGCAGGTAACTGTCGGTCATCGTCACGATAAAGCCGTCCACGTCGGGAGAGAACACGAAGCCGTGTACGTGGCGCGGCGGCACCGTGATCAGCGAGCCGCTCGCCAGCGGCTCCTTCCGCCCTTCGAGCAACGCCTCCCCACTGCCTCCGTGGATGTACAGAAATTGAAGGAAGCGCTCATGCCGGTGTGGCCGGATCTCCCACGCATAGAGCTGGCTGCGCGAGGCGATTGATTCGAAATGGAGCTGATCCAGCAGCGGCTCCGACGAATTCACGCCATAGAGCGAGTAGGTGGGTACGGTTCTCATGGGGGCGCATTGCACAAACCTGGAATGTTCGGATTTTCACTTCGATGGTTCGATCTGTCCATTCCTGCCACGCGCGCGAGGCTCTATCGTTAAGCCCAACAACGACACAACAACGGCACACAAACCAGGAGACTCGCCATGGCCCCCAATGGCTCCCCCAATACCCGTTCCACACGCGTCGCCATCGTTGGCGCAGGCCCTGCCGGGCTCTTGCTAGGCCAGTTGCTGACCGTCGCCGGCATCGACAATATCGTCATCGAACAACGCAGCCCCGAGTATGTCCTTGGCCGCATTCGCGCGGGCATTCTGGAATGCGTGACCGTCGAGGCGCTGGCGCGTGCCGGTGTCGATGCGCGGCTGCGCGACGAAGGATTGGTGCACCACGGCATCGAGCTGTCCTTCGGCGGGCGGCGGCACCGTCTGGACTTCCATGCGCTGATCGGGCGCGATGTCACCGTCTATGGCCAGACCGAGGTCACACGCGACCTGATGGAGGCACGCAAGGCTGCGGGTGTGCCCACGGTCTATGAAGCGCAGGATGTCTCGCTGCACGATTTCGACGGCAACCGGCCGCGCGTGCGCTATCGCAAGGACGGCGTCGAGCATGAGGTGGTGTGCGACTACATCGCCGGGTGCGATGGTTTCCACGGCGTCAGCCGTGCCAGCGTGCCGGAGCCTTCAAAGCGGATCTTCGAACGCGTCTATCCGTTCGGCTGGCTCGGCATCCTGGCTGAAACGCCTCCGGTGGCGGACGAGCTGATCTATGCCAGCCACGAACGTGGGTTTGCGCTGTGCAGCATGCGTTCGAAAACGCGCAGCCGCTACTACGTGCAGGTGCCTTCCACGGAGAAGGCCGAAGACTGGTCCGACGACCGTTTCTGGAACGAACTGCGTCATCGGCTGGACCCGACTGCTGCGGAAGCGCTCGTCACCGGCCCCAGCATCGAGAAGAGCATCGCGCCGCTGCGTAGCTTTGTCTGCGAGCCGATGCGATACGGACGGCTGTTCCTGGCTGGCGACGCCGCACACATCGTGCCGCCAACGGGCGCCAAGGGCCTGAACCTGGCCGCCAGCGACGTGCTCTACCTGGCCGACGGCCTGATCGCGCACTACCAGCACGACGACCCGCATGAGCTGGACGCCTACTCGGAGAAGTGTCTGCGCCGGGTCTGGAAGGCGGAACGGTTCTCGTGGTGGATGACGTCACTGCTGCACCGCTTCCCCGATGCCGACGCGTTCGCGCACCGCATCCAGCAGGCCGAACTCGATTACCTCGTGGGCTCCGAGGCGGCATGCCGGTCGCTGGCGGAAAACTACGTGGGCCTGCCGCGCTGAATGTTTCGATAGCTTTATCCCCTCTCCCGCATGCGGGAGAGGGGCAGGGGAGAGGGCCTGGCGGTGCAAATTGCGACAAGGCGGCAAGCAGAGCCGCAATGCCCTCTCCCCCGACCCCTCTCCCACGGCGTGGGAGAGCGGAGCATCAACACGGATCGGATAAAGTAAAGGCCCCCTTCGCCAACCACCTGGGCCAATTCCATGTCCGAACCCGTAGTCGACCGTGTTCTCCTGACCAATGACGATGGCATCGATGCGCCGGGCCTTGCCGTGCTGGAGCAGGTTGCCGCCACGCTCGCACGCGAAGTCTGGATCGTTGCGCCGGAGCACGACCAGAGCGGCACGTCGCATTCGATCAGCCTCCATGCGCCGCTGCGCATCTCCGAGCGCGGTCCGCGCCGCTTTGGCATTACTGGCACCCCGGGCGACTGCGTCGTGATGGCGGTGCGTCAGGTGATGCGCGATACACCGCCGGACCTGATTCTCTCCGGCATCAACCGGGGCGGGAACCTCGGTATGGAAACCGTGTTCTCGGGCACAGTCGGCGCCGCCATGACGGGCATGCTGCTTGGTGTCCGGTCGATTGCGCTGAGCCAGGTCTTCAAGGATCGCAACGCAGTGAAATGGGAGACCTCGCGCGCGCTCGCGGGCGATGTGATCCGTCGTCTGCTTGCCGCGGGCTGGAGTGACGATGCGTGCCTGAACGTCAATTTTCCCGACGTGGATGCCGCTGCTGCCGGGCCCCTGACGGTCTCGCGGCAGGGCGTTGGACTGGTCAACGCGATCGATGTCCGCGCGCACGTGGACCCGCGCGGCATTCCCTATCACTGGCTGCAGTTCTCGCGTGGCCCACGGCCCGACGTGGACGATGCCGAGGCAATGGTGGTGGCGCGCGGCGCGGTATCGGTGACGCCGCTGTGCTTTGAACGTACCAGCGAAGAGGCAGCCACGGCGCTGGCGGCCAGCCTGGCGCGGGCCTGAGCCGTATCGAGGGGGGGTGGCCCCCCCTTGCCAGATCGTACCAATAAAGATAGTCTCCCGTTTTGCATACAAAAAATGAACGCAAAAGGAGACAAAAAACATGGAGCTCGCGGCCCACTTCCCAAAGCTGCTCAACGGTCTGGAATGGTCAGGATGCGCGCTGGCAATGAGCGGCTCGTTCCTGGTGGCGCTTCATAACCGCGCCTCGCGCTGGGGCTGGATCGCCTACATATGCTCGAACCTGGTCTGGAGCGCCTTCGCGCTGACCACGGGCACCTACGGCCTGTTCGTGCAGCAGCTTGGTTTCACGGCGACGAGCCTCTACGGGCTCTATCGCCACACGCGCTACTACCGCGAGCTGGAACCGGCCACGCCCACGGCCGCGGCCTAGTTCTCACGCGTCACGTGCGCCGCGAAGCCGGTCTGCCCCGGTGACACTTCCGGCCGCAGGGTCAGCGACGGGATGTCGTACTGGCCGCTGTTCTGCGGCCGGTACGCAATCGGCGGCGTACTGAACAGTGTGTCGAGCCGCTGGCCCAGCCCTTCGGTGATGGCTGCGTAGCGGTCCTCGTCCATGCGGCCAGAACGGTAGACCACGAACGGCGGCAGCACGTCAAAGCCCGGGTAGAACAGGATGCCGTGCTGGATCGGGAACAGGACGTCTTCGATCGGTCCGTTGATGCCGCGCGCATCGTAGTGGGATTCCCACCCACCCGTCGTCACCATCAGCATGGCGCGCTTGCCCGCCAGCGTGCCTTCGCCATATCGATCGCCCCAGTGCGAGTCTGAATGCTCGCCCACGCCATATGCAAAGCCGTAGGCGTAGACGCGCTCGACCCACCCCTTGAGAATGGCCGGCATCGAAAACCACCAAAGCGGAAACTGCAGGATCACGGCATCGGCCCACAGCAGTTTCGCCTGTTCGCTTGCGATGTCGGCGCTCTGCAGCCCGTTCTCGAACGCATGTTTTGAATCGAGCGAAGGCCGGAACGGCGCGCCGGTCTGCGGTGCGACGGAATCCCCGGCGTCCAGCGGCGCCTTCCAGCGCATGGCATAGAGGTCCGAAACCTGTACCGCGTGGCCGGCCGACTCCAGCCGCTGCACGGCAAAGTCCTTGAGCGAGCCATTGAGCGATGACGGCTCGGGGTGGGCGTGGACGAGAAGTACGTTCATGACGATTTCCTGAAGATCTGATGTAACCAGGTTCGAAGATAGGGCTGCCCGCGCTATATTGGAAATGAATTCCGGATATCCCAGGTATTGTCATGACTAATTTGAGGCGCCTTGACCTGAACCTGCTCGTCACGCTTGACGCGCTGCTGGCCGAGCACAACGTCACGCGTGCGGCCGAGCGCCTGCATTACTCGCAGCCTTCTGTCAGCGTGCATCTGGCCAGGCTGCGTGAAATCTTCAATGATCCGCTGCTCCTGCCGGGGCCGCGCGGCATGCGTCCCACCGCGCGTGCCGAATCGTTACGGGACCCATTGCGCGAGGCCCTGACGGCGCTTGAGGCGGCCATATCGCCGGAAAGCCCGTTCGATCCGGTGGCGGCCACGCAGACCTGGCGCATTGCCGCCACCGACTACAGCGAATCGACGGTGCTGTTGCCCGCGCTGGCCGAACTCCGGCGGCTGGCCCCCGGCACGCGCATCGCGGTGATCGAGATGGCGCCGGGCCGGTTTGCACGGCAGGCGGAGCAGGGCGATATCGACCTTGCATTCCACATCACCAGCGATGCGCCGGAGGGTCTCCATCTGCGGCCGCTGTTCACGGAACGGTATGTGCTGGCTGGCCGCCGTGGTCATCCCCGGCTCAAACGCAAGCCCACCATTGCGCAGTTCTGCGCGCTGGAGCACGTGCTTGTGTCGCCCGCCGGCGGTGGATTCACAGGCGTTACCGACGAGGTGCTGGCGGCAGCGGGACTGTCGCGCCGGGTTGCGCTGTCGGTTCCGCATTTCCTGTTCTTGGCGTCGGTACTGGCCAGCACCGATCTGGTGGCGATGCTGCCGGCGCGCCTGGTGCGCGACAACGCGGCGTTGCAGATTGTTGAAGCGCCCGTGGAGGTGCCGGGGTACGAGATGTCGATGCTGTGGCACGAGCGCGTCCACCGGGACCCGGCGCATCAATGGCTGCGCGAAACAATCGCCGCAGCCGTGCGATGAATCGTGGCAGCAACGGCAGCAATGGTCCGGCGCCGGCGCGCAGCCGTACCACGCGTTCATCGGCCCGGCGGGCCTCAGGAACGCGTGGTGACAACGGGCGGATGACTGTCAGATGACCGTTGGATGACGTACCTGCGACGTCCGGGCAATGTCCGGATGATGGCAGGCGCTAGTTGCAGACCGTTCCGGGCACCGGCTTGCCGGAGGCCGTCAGGCCCTGGCAGGAATCGCCGACCGCCAGCGCGCCATCGCCCGACTGCCCCGGGCCGAGCCGGAGCCTGCCGGCAACGGTGCAGCAGGCACGCGCAGCACTACTCGGCGCGGGAGACAGCTTGACCGTCGGTGGGGGAGCCTTGGAAGGAGGGGCCTCGCCATCTTCACCTTCAGGCGCCGTGCACTGGCCTTGCTGACAGATTCGGTCACCCTTGCACTGCATGTCATATTGGCAGCCCGCCGCCGCTGATGCAGGCGAATTCCAGGTGATGGTAATGGCGGCGACGAACAGGATGCTACGCAGGGACATATCCCCTCCCACACACGAGTCGCGGCACCCGGCGCCGTGGTTCACGGGTACGGGACGCGGGCGTCGCATAACTTCAGAATAGGGCGGCGCTTCGCGCACCGATAGTCCGACGCGAAAAACTCGAATGATCGGACTGTGGGATCGGCCACCATTGCCGATTGGCTGCGGCCAGGCGCTTGCCACGGTGGATGTAACCACGCTTTAACCGCGATTTAACCGCGCTTTAACCGAGCTTGTAACCACGCTTGCAACCGCGCTTGCAACCACGCTTGCAAGCGCGCGCGGGCGCCGTCGGCAGCGCTCGCGAATTTGCTTCACAATAGCGCCTTCACACCGCGCCGGAGCACGCTGGAGCCACAAGGCGGGACGCAAGATCCCGTCCGCCAGCGAGCGGTGATAGCCATGACAGTGCCTTGCGATTTCTCTCCTCATGACCGCTCCCCACGGAAGTTTTGACAGCGTTCCCGATTTCTCCAGCCCAACCCCGAACCACAACGCAAACGCCTCCGCCACGCGTGACCGCGCGGCGGATCGCCGTGCCTTGCTGGCGCTGGGCGTCGGCAGTTTTGGCATTGGCACGGGCGAGTTCGTCATCATGGGCCTGCTGCCCGACGCGGCACGCGACCTGGCCATTACGATTCCCGAAGCCGGCCACCTGATCAGCGCCTACGCGCTCGGCGTCGTGATTGGCGCACCACTGCTGGCCGTGCTTGGCGCGCGCTGGCCGCGCCGCAACCTGCTGATCGCGCTGATGAGCTTTTTCGCCATCGGCAACTTTGCCAGCGCGCTGGCGCCCGGCTACGTGCCGATGCTCGTGGTGCGCTTGCTGACCGGCTTTCCGCACGGCACCTACTTTGGCGTGGCGGCGCTGGTGGCCGCCGGCCTGGTGCCGCGCGAGCGCCGCGCGCAGGCGGTGGGGCTGGTCATGCTCGGGCTGACAACGGCCACGCTGGTGGGTGTGCCGATCGCCGCCGGTATTGGCACGTGGCTTGGCTGGCGTGCCGCGTTCATGATCGTCGGCGCCATCGGCGCGCTGACGGTGCTGCTGGTCTGGCGCTGGGTGCCGTTCGTGCCGGCAGATCGTCATGCCAGCCCGCTGCGCGAACTGTCGGCGCTGGCGCGCAAGCAGGTCTGGTTCACGCTCGGCATTGGCGCCATTGGCTTCGGCGGCATGTTTGCCGTGTTCAGCTATGTCAAGCCGACGATGCTCGAAGTGGCCCACATGCCGGCCAGCGGTATTCCGGTGGTGCTGGCGCTGTTCGGCGTGGGCATGGTGGCGGGGAATCTGGCTGGCGCCAGGCTGGCTGACAAGGCGCTGATGCCGACGATCGGCGGTGTGCTGATCTGGTCGGCGCTGGTGCTTGGCGCGTTCGTGTATACAGCCCCGCACCCGTGGCTGGCGTCACTCAACGTGATGCTGGTCGGCACCGCCGTGGCACTGGGCCCGCCGTTGCAGATCCGGCTCATGGATGTGGCCGGTGACGCCCAGACGCTGGCCGCCGCGCTCAATCACTCGGCATTCAACATGGCCAACGCACTTGGCGCCTGGCTTGGCGGCGTGACGATTGCCGCAGGACTGGGCTGGACGTCGACCGGCTGGGTCGGGATGTTGCTGGCGATGGCCGGCCTGGCGGTGTTCGCGTGGTCGCTCATGAGTGCCGCGCGCCGTGAGATCGCGGTGACGGCCTAGGCCGGGGTGTGGCGCGGGATCGGCATGTCCCGCGCCAGATCTCAGAAGATCGAGTCGTCGTTCTGGTAGTCGTCGTTGATGAAGTTGTCCAGGCCGTTGTCGAGGTTGCCGTTGTCGGCCATCAGCGCATTGTTGTTGCCGCCGTTGCCGCCACTGCCGTTGCCATCCTCGTAATAGTTGTTGATCACGGTTTCGGTCGGCATCGAACCCATTGCAGGCTGGCCGAAGAACCCGCCGCCGCTGTTGTGGTGGAACAGGTTCTCGATGCCCTGGAACAGCATTGCCCCGCCGGCAACGCCCGCGGCCGTGGTGGCAATGCTGCCAAGCGTGCTGCCGAAGCCGCCGCTCAGGAAGCCCGGGCGCGGCTGTGGGGCCGGCGCCGCTTGTGGAAGCGGTTGTGGAACCGGCTGCGGCTGCGGAGCGGACTGGTATTGCGGCGCCGCCGGCGGAATGGCTCCGGGCGCGGCACGGCCGGGATGGTTGCCCCATGCATTGGCGTCATCGATAAAGCTGCGCGAGCCCTGGGTCTGAGCGGCCTGCAGTTGTTGTTGCAGCGATGCGATCTGGGCCTGCGCATTCATCAGCGCGCGATCCAGCAGCATGGCGCGCTGCACGAGCAGATAGGCGGCATCGGGCTGGCGCGCGGCGGCGTCCGCAATCATGGACGCGGCTTGCGGGTCCTTGGCATCCGCGCGAGCCTGGACAAGCTGGCTCAGAAGCGTTTCCAGTGCTTGCGTATCTTGGGGGGTCATGGCTTCACCTTCTTCGGGTCGGTTGCGGTACGGCTTCACTCTAGGGACCGAGACTTAAACGAAACTTAAGAGGCGGTTTCAGAACGTTTCCGGCGCCGTAGTGGGCCACGGCGGCGCTACACTTGGCAACCCCAAGGCCCAACGGGATGACCCATGCCTGAACTGCGTACGCTTTACCCCGCCATCGAACCGTATGAAACCGGCACGCTCGACGTCGGCGACGGCCACGTCCTGTACTACGAGCGCGTTGGCACACGCGGCGCCAAGCCGGCCGTGTTCCTGCATGGCGGGCCCGGCGGCGGCGTCTCTGCCGACCACCGGCGCCTGTTCGATCCCGCCCGCTACGACGTGCTGCTGTTCGACCAGCGCGGCTGCGGCCAGTCGACCCCGCACGCGGAACTGGAAGCCAATACCACCTGGCATCTTGTCGACGATATCGAAAAGCTGCGCGAGCGCATTGGCGTCGAGCGCTGGCTGGTGTTCGGCGGCTCGTGGGGATCGACGCTGGCGCTGGCCTATGCGCAGACGCACCCGCAGCGTGTGAGTGAACTGGTGCTGCGCGGCGTCTATACGGTCTCGCAGGCCGAGCTGGACTGGTACTACCAGTTCGGCGTGTCGGAAATGTTCCCGGACAAGTGGGCGCGCTTCCAGGCCCCTGTGCCAGAAGCCGAGCGCGGCAACATGATGGCGGCCTATCGCAGGCTGTTGACCGGCGACGACAAGGACAAGCAGGTGGAGGCCGCGCGTGCCTGGAGTGTCTGGGAAGGGGAAACGATCACGCTGCTGCCCGACCCCGAGATCAGCGCCAAGCATGACGACGGGCATTTCGCGCTGGCGTTCGCTCGCATCGAAAACCACTACTTCACGCATGGCGCATGGCTGGAAGACGGGCAACTGCTGCGCGATGCGCATCGGCTGGCCGGCATCCCGGGCGTGATCGTGCACGGCCGCTATGACATGCCGTGCCCGGTACGCTACGCCTACGCGCTGCACCAGGCCTGGCCCGACGCCGACTTCCACCTGATCGAAGGCGCCGGTCATGCCTGGAGCGAGCCCGGCATTCTCGATCAACTGATTGCGGCAACGGACCGCTTCGCCGGCAAGACGTAATCGACCCACCGGCCCGGGCGTAGCGGTCGTACGGTCGTACGCCTATACTGGATTCTGCTGCGTTGCACAAAATTCACGTGACGAAGCCGCTGTTGCGGCGGCTCGTATCAGAATCTGGAGAACGCCATGGTTCCTTGCGATCTTTGCAAGAGCCTGCTGGGTCGTCCCGGTTATGTTCCGCCTCATCCCCGTCTGACCCGCACTGGTGACGCCGTAGCGCGCACCGGAGGGCAGGTCTTTCTCTACACATGCCAGCGGTGCAGGCAGGTGATCGCGCTGTCCCCCACAGCCGACGGCGCCGACTACTGGACCGGGCATGACGGTTCCGTGTCGTGACTACCCCAGTGCCGCCATGTTCTCGAGCCGTAGCGTCTGTGGTGTCGACAATGGAATATCCTCGGCGCGCAGCCGCTTGAGGATTTCGAACAGCAGGTCGCTCTTGGTGCCGCCCGCGATGCGCGGGCTGTTCACGTAGCCGGTGACGCTGAGCGTGATGCCGTTTGGCGCGAGCTGGCTGAATGTGACCGATGGTGCGGGGATGTCGAGGATCGCCTCGTTCTCGCGGTAGACGTCCAGCAGCAGGTCGCGCACGGCCTCGGGGTCGGTGTTCAGCGGAAAGGTCAGATGCAGCGTGGCCACGCCCTGCGTGCTGTTGCTCATCGTGACGTTGCGCAGATTCTGCGAGATCAGCTGTGAATTCGGCACGATCATCGTCGATCGATCGGCAAGCTGGATCTCCGTGGCGCGTACGTTGATACGGCGGATGTCGCCTTCAACGCCGGCCAGGCTGACCATGTCGCCCACTTTGACCGGGCGTTCGGTCAGCAGGATCAGCCCGGACACGAAGTTCTTGACGATCTCCTGCAGGCCAAAGCCGATCCCCACCGACAGCGCGCTGACGATCCACGCCAGGTTCTCCCATTTGACGCCGAGCAGCGACAGCGTGAGCAGCACAAGCAGCACATAGCCGATATTGCTGAACAACGTGATCAGCGACGCACGCAGGCCGGGCTCCGCGCAGACCTTCGGCAGCAGTTCCGCATCGAGCCACCGGCGCACCGTACGCAGCAGCCAGATGCCCACCACGAGCGCCATCACCGCGTTCATGATGCGGTCCGGCATGATGTTCAGGGCGCGCAGCTTTTCGCCGCCAAGCATCGTCAGCACGCTGTTCAGCAGATCGGCCGGGGTGGTGCCGAAGCCGCCGGTCAGCAGCGCCAGCACGGCAAGCAACAGCAGCAGGCTGGCACCGATGCCAGACAGCACCGTGGAGACCTGTTCGAGATGGGTATCGCCAACGCCGAACAACTGCTTGATCACACGCCCGCTGCGGTGTTCTGCGGAGAACATTGCCTCGCACACGTCGCGCGTCAGTTGCGTGAGCAGGTACAGGCTGCAAAGCACGATGTCGAACCAGACCAGTTCGTAGGTCAGGAATCGCGCAATGCTGATGTAGCCGATCAGCAGCGCGCCGAACGACACCACCACGATCAGCGATACGGCCGCGTGGATCAGCCCGGCCAGCGTGGCGCGTGCTTCGGGCTGCTCGCCAGCCGCCACCAGCGCGGTGCGCACGCGATTGGCGCGCAAGAGCGCCGCGCCAATCGTCAGCACCACAACCAGCGATACCAGGCCGCGTCCAAGCAGCGTGACCTGCAGGCTCGTATCGGCCATGCGGTAGAGTTGTTCGAGCGTGCCAGCCAGCAGCAGCAGGCCCGCCAGCATGGTCGGGAACGGCTTCATCGCCAGCGCCACCGGATCGGCCATTGCCGGCAGTCGCCAGGACGGGTGGCGCGTACATAGCAATGCGCGGCCCAGGCCTGCAATCAGCGCGCTGGTCATTGTGAGCTTGGCTAGCTCACTCATCAGGTCCTGCAGTTCGGGCGGCAGGTAATCGCCGCCCGTGAATGCGGCATAGGCCACGCGCACGGCCACCGCAGTCGTGATCACGGTGGTCAGTGCGGTGGCCAGCGCCAGTGCGCTGCGCCGGATACGTGTCTCGGGCAACTGCGTGAGACAGAACCATGCAACACCACGCTCAAGCAGGCGGCGTCCAAGTGTCCACACGGCAAGGGCGATGACCAGCAGAACAATCGTGGCAACTCGCTGGGCAGGCAACCACGCCTGCCGCAGCATCGGCACGATTTCATCGGTAAAGGCGCCAAGACGGTCGCGGTCCTCCGCCGAGATCGTGAAGAACGGCTGCCAGAACTGCGGATTCAGGATGCTCTCCGAACGCAGCGCAAGCTGGTCTTTCAGTTGCGTGCGCTGCAGCTTGGCAAGCTGGTCTTGCAAGTGGACGATGTTTTCCTTGCTGCTCGCAACCTGTTTCAGTTCATCGTCGAGCTGAGCCTTGCGCGCGGTCAGTTCAGCACGTTGCGCGGCCACTGCCGGCGCTTCCTTCGGCTTGGTGGCATCCGGCGGCGGCCCGAGCACATCGAGCTGCGACTGCAACTGCGCACGTTGCGGGGTCAGCGACGCAGTCAGGTCTTCGACATCGGAGGCCAGTTGCTTGAGTCCGTCGCCAAGACCGCCGAGCTTGGTGCCGCTCGACACGTTGGATGCCTGCTGCTTGATCTGGTCCTGCTCTGTCTGCAGGCGCTTCAGTTCGGCGACTGCCTCCGCATGCGTCAATACGGGGATTTGCCGCGCTTCGGCGTCCGACGCACTTTCGGCGGCGATTGCGGGCTGGGCCACATGGAACAGTGCGGCCAGTACAAAGCTCAATGCGAGCCTGGAAATCTTGCTCATGGCGAGGGCACGTTGTGGATATTTCCGGCTCGGGCGGGCTCCGGCGGGCAGGTGCCGGGCGCGGTGCGCCGGGGTGTACAACAAAAGCGATACCGAGTCTGGCGACTGGGCAAGCGCTTTCAGCGAGTGCGGGCTGGCGTGGTGATGGGGCCGCCGCGTTTGGTGGCGCCGGCCGATGGATGGGCCGGCAGCGGAAGTCCGGATTATACGTAGGCCGTCGGATCACTCGGGGTGTAAAGTACCGCTTGTTTCACAGCCAAACGTCTTGTTACATCTCCCCTGTTTCTTGCGCGGCCCCCGGATCACGCGGCCGGCAGAACCGTCCGGACGACCAGAAAGCCACCCAGGAGGAAAGCCCCATGACGCTCGTGATCGATCGCTTCGACCATATCGTGCTCAACGTCAAGGACGTGGAGACCAGCGCTGCCTGGTACGAGCAGGTGCTGGGCATGCAGCGCGAGGATTTCGAATCGCGCAGCGGCAAGCGGGTGTCCGTGAAGTTTGGCCAGCAGAAGATCAATCTGCGGCCAGTGGGCGAGGATACGGTCGCCTGGTTCACGGGCGTGCATCCGACGTCAGGCAGTGACGACCTCTGCTTCATCACGCATATGCCGCCCAAGGAGGTGATCGCGCATTTCCTGGCGCACAAGGTGGCGGTGGAAGTTGGGCCGGTGCAGCGCACCGGCGCATTGGGTCCGATCACGTCGGTGTACTGCCGCGATCCGGACGGCAACCTTATTGAAGTGGCCAGTTATCCTGCAGCATGAAGTACGTTTTACCGATTGCACTGGCGATGTGCTTCCACGCCACCGCCAGCGCCGCCGCCGGCAACATCGAGGCCGGCCGCGAAGCCTTCACCCGCCTGTGCGCGTCATGCCACCACGTTGGCCCCTCGGCACGCGCAGCGTTCGGTCCCCAGCTCAATGGTCTGTTTGGCCGCAAGGCCGGCAGCACGGCCGACTTCCGCTATTCGGATGCGATGAAGGCGTCTAAGGTGGTTTGGTCCGACGCCACGTTGACTGCATTCGTACAGTCGCCCGGCAAGGTGGTGCCCGGCACCAAGATGCGCTTCTGGGGCATGAGCAACCCCACGCAGATCGAAGATCTTCTGGCCTACCTGCGTACGTATCGCTAACCGGCGGGCAGCAGGGCAGCAGGGCGGCAGGTGCGATGCCGGGGGATTACCTTGGCTGGAAGACGATGATGGCCATACCCGCCACTGCCACCGCCACGCCGGCGATATCCCACGGACTTGGTCTTACGCCATCGACCATCCAGAGCCAGACGATGGCCACGGCAATATAAATCCCGCCATACGCCGCGTAGACGCGGCCCGAAGCGTCCGGATGCAGCGTGAGCAGCCACGCGAACGCGGCCAGCGATGCCGCGCCGGGGACGAGCACCCATGGGCTCGCACCCTGGCGAAGCCAGAGGTAGGGCAGGTAGCAGCCGAGAATCTCGGCTAGCGCGGTGAGCAGATAGAGGGCGACAGTCTTCATCCGGAATCTTGTTCAGGGGTGTTGCCAGTACGCCTGGTTCACAAGGCCTGGCGAAGCGCCGCCACCAGCCCTGTGACCAGTTCATTTTCCTGGGGCTCGCGCCGCCACATCACGCCGACCGGCGGCAGGTCCCAGGACAGCGAGAACGGCAATGTTGCCGCATCGCCGGGCTCGATCAGTTCCGCCGCCACGGAGCGCGGCACGATCATGATCGATTGCGGCTGGCTGCGCAGCAGCGTGGCCATCGGCTTGAGCGAATAGGTTTCGACAATCGGCAGCGGCGGCGCCACGCCAGCCACGGCGAACATTGTATTGATCGTGCGGCGGACTGGCGTATCGATCGGCGGCAGCACCCAGTCGAGTTCGGCCAGCCGCTTCCAGTCCAACCCCCCGCGTGACAGCCGTGCGGCAGCGCGCGACGGCACCACGAGCACCGGTTCTTCGCGATAGAGCGGCTGCTCGATGATGTCCTCGCCGGCCAGGTAGAACGAACGCGCAATCACGCAGTCCAGTTCATGCTGGCGCAGCGCATCGACAAGCTCGTCTGTCGTGCCCTCCCTGACCAGCACCGAAAGCCGTGGCGACCGGTTCATCCCGTAGGCAAGCGCGGCATCGAGCACAGCGCGCGCAGTGTACGGGATGGCGCCGATGCGCAGCCGGCCGCGCAGGCCCGCTTCGATGACGGCCAGCTCGCGCCCAAGCGCCTCGGCATCGGCCATCGCCGCGCGGGCATAGGCCAGCACCGCTGCGCCGGTGGCCGTCGGCTCCAGTCCATTGCGCGTCCGCGTGAACAGCGGCGTGGTGAAGATGTCCTCGATCTCGCGCAGCGCCTTGGTCACGGCCGGCTGCGACAGGTTCAGCTCGGCCGCCACGCGGGACACCGAGCGCTGCCGCTCCAGCCCGAGCAACAACGGTAGATGCTTCAGGCGCAGCCGGGAAACGATGTTGTGCAGCAGCTTGTCCGTGGCGATGGGCATGGCGGCGGGGGCTGGGGTGGTATTACCGAATGGTAATGCAGCGATAAGAAATTGGCTCTTCCCAGTTATTCGACTTCCCTATACTCGAACGCATTCCCCCAAGGTCATTGCCGCAAATTTCATGTTCACGACACGCCCCGAGATCGTCGGCACATTCGGTGTTGCCGCTTCCACCCACTGGCTTGCCACGCAGACCGCCATGGGCGTGCTGGAACGCGGCGGCAATGCATTCGACGCCGCCGTGGCGGCCGGTTTCGTGCTGCAGGTGGTGGAGCCGCACCTGAACGGTCCCGGTGGCGAGGTGCCGATCCTCTACTGGAGCGAACGCGAGCGCGCGGTGCGCTCGGTCTGCGGGCAGGGCCCCGCGCCCGAACTGGCCGATCCGGCAGCGCTGCGGGCGATGGGGCTGGAGATGATGCCCGGCATCGGCCTGATGCCGGCCGCAGTGCCGGGTGCGTTCGGCGCATGGCTGACGATGCTGCGCGACCACGGCACGTGGTCGCTGGCGGATGTGCTGGCGCCGGCTATCGGCTACGCGCGCAACGGTTTCCCGCTGGTGCCGCGCATTTCGCAGGCGATCCTTGCCGTACAGGCGCTGTTCCGCGACGAATGGCACAGTTCGGCCCAGACCTGGCTGCCGGACGGCAAGGTGCCGCGCCCGGGCAGCCTGCACACGCTGCCGGTGCTGGCCGATACGTACACGCGGATCGTGGTGACTGCCATTGCGCAGAGCGAGACCCGCGAAGGGCAGATCGACGCGGCAATGCGCTGCTGGTACCAGGGCTTCGTGGCCGAGGAAATCGACGCGTACTGCCGCAACACGCCGGTACGCGACACCACGGGCGACAAGCACACGGGCCTGCTGCGCTTTGAAGACCTGGAACGCTGGAAGCCCACCGTGGAGGCGCCCGCAACGCTCGACTTTGGCCGCTACACCGTGGCCAAGTGCGATATCTGGAGCCAGGGGCCGGTGTTCCTGCAGCAACTTGGCATGCTGCGCCACGCGGGAATCGAAGCCCATGCCCCGACATCGCCCGATTTCGTACACAAGATCGCCGAGGCCGCAAAGCTGGCGATGGCCGATCGCACCGCATGGTATGGCGATCCGCGCTTTGTCGACAGCCCGCTCGCTGCGCTGCTCAATCCGCACTATCTGGCCAACCGCGCGGCGCTGATCGGCGAACTGGCGGCGCTGACGATGCTGCCCGGCGCGCTGGGCGGCCGCGCACCGCGCATGCCGGACCCCGGTGTGGCCGAGCGCACGCTGGCCAGTGCCGACACGCGTTTTGGCGTGGGCGAGCCGACGTTCGCCGCGCTGCCGCCTGTGACGGAATGGGCCGAGCGAGAACTGTTCGTCGGCGATACCTGCCATATCGACGTGATCGACCGGCACGGCAACATGGTGGCGGCCACGCCGTCAGGCGGCTGGCTGTCGTCGAGCCCGACGATTCCGTCACTCGGGTTTGCGCTGAACACGCGCCTGCAGATGACCTGGCTCGAACCGGGCCTGCCCAACACGCTGGCGCCGGGCAAGCGGCCGTGCACGACGCTGTCGCCATCGCTGGCGATGCGCGATGGCGAGCCGTACATGGTGTTCGGCACACCGGGCGGCGACCAGCAGGACCAGTGGTCGCTGGCGTTCTTCATGCGCCACGCCGTGCATGGCATGAACCTGCAGGAAGCGATCGATGCCCCGGCGTGGCACATCGACCATTTCCCACAATCGTTCTGGCCGCGCCAGACCACGCTGAACCGTATTACCGTCGAATCGCGCTTCCCCGCTGCCACGGTGGAAGCGCTGCGCGCGCGCGGACATGAAGTGCGCGTGGGCGACGACTGGTCCGAAGGCCGCATGTCGGCCTGCACGCGCGAGCGCGACGAAAAGGGGCGGCTGGTACTGCGCGCCGGCGCCAATGCGCGCGGCATGCAGGGCTACGCGGTTGGCCGCTGACGCATTGGATAACCGAAGACAGAAAAGGGGTTGGAGATGAAGGGGTTGGAGATGAAGTCCGTAATGAAAAGCCTGCTGTGTGGCGCCGCCGCACTGGCCATGTCGTTTGCAAACCTGGCCGGCGCGGCCGATGCCTGGCCGACCAAGCCGATCACGCTGATCGTGCCCTGGGCAGCGGGTGGCTCCACGGACATCCTCGCGCGCACGCTGTCCGAGCAATTGACCAAGTCGCTCGGCCAGCCGGTCATCGTCGACAATCGCCCGGGTGCCTCCGGCAATATTGGTTCGGCGATGGTTGCGCGGGCCAAGCCGGACGGCTACACGCTGCTGATCGGCTCGATGAGCACGCACGCGATGAACCCGGCGCTGATGTCGAACATGCCGTTCAAGGGCGTCGATGACTTCACGCCGCTGGGGCTGCTGGCCTATGTGACCAACACCATGGTTGTGAACGCATCGGTGCCGGTGCACAACGTCAAGGAATTTATCGCCTACGCCAAGGCCCATCCCGGCAAGGTCGCCTACGCCAGCGCGGGGCCCGGTTCGACCAACCACCTGAGCGCCGTGCTGTTCGAGAAAATGGCGGGCGTGCAACTGCTGCATGTGCCGTACAAGGGCGGTGCGCCGGCTGTGGTCGATACGGTGGCAGGGCAGACGCAACTGCTGTTCTCCGCAGGCACCCAGACGCTGACGCACGTGAAATCGGGCAAGCTGCGCCTGCTGGCCGTGACGGAGGCAAAGCGCTCCGCGCTGCTGCCCAACGTGCCCACCGTGGGCGAGACCGTGCCCGGCTACGAGTTGTCCGTGTGGTACGGCGCGTTCGGTCCGAAGAACATGCCGCCAGAGCTGGTGACGCGTCTGAACAACGAGATCAACCGAGCGATGTCGCTGCCCGAGGTCAAGGCCAAGATGGAAGCGATGGGCGTGGAGACGGCCACGTCGACGCCGCAGGAGTTCGGCAAGATCCTGCGTCGTGACGCAGATCGCTACGGCAAGCTGATCCGGGAACTTGGCATTCAGGGCGAATGATGGCCAACGCCGATATGCACGCGTTGCTTGACCGCCTGCGCGATGCCGCCACACCACAGGCCGTCATGGATGCTGTCGGGCGCGCCACGCTCGACATGGTCGGCCCCGGCCTGCTGACGATCAACGCATGGCACGCGCAGACCGCGCAGATCGAACGGTTGTGGTCTTCGGACCCTGCCGCCTATCCGGTCGGCGGCAGCAAGACCAAGGGCGATACAGCATGGACGCGCCAGTTGCTGGTGCGCGGCGAGGTATTCGTGGGGGAGGGCGACGAAGCGCTGGCAGCGGTCTTCGACGACATCGCCGTGATTCGGGCGCTTGGCCTGAACGGCGTGGTGAACGTGCCGCTGTGCCACCGCGGCGCCGTGATCGGCACGTTCAACTACCTGGCCAACGTGCAGACGTGGACGGCTGAGGAGATTGCCGCGCTGCGTGTGTTGGGGCAGATTGCGATGCCGGCTGTGGCTGAACTGGTTGGCGGTTGAAACGCTTGCCCTCTCCCCCGCCCCTCTCCCGCAGGCGGGAGAGGGGAGACCACCGAGGACATATCAAAAGCTGTTGGTTCGCTCCCCTCTCCCGCACGCGGGAGAGGGGCCGGGGGAGAGGGCCAGCGCATCCAGTTCCACCAGCCCCATCCACACACGTGCTGTCACGACCCGCGCGACGCCGCCCAGACGCCCGTCCTCAGCGCCTGCGGCGACTCCCCGCCCGGCACAAAGTCCCAGCGCAGCGGTAGTGCGCGATCGCGGCGCACGATTTGCTCGGGGATGAAGCGCCACAGGCGGTCCGCGCCTTCGAGCGTGGCGATCTCGGGCGAGTCGGTGATGACCTCGGTGCGTCCCGCCAGTTGCAGCAACTCACCGGTGGCATAGCTGACAAACACCAGCCCCGCCACCGGATTCACCATCATGTTGCCGAGCGTATTGAAGTACGTGTTGCCGGGGAAGTCCGGGATGGTCAGGCCGCCGTCAGCATCTAGACGCACGAACCCGGGCCGGCCGCCGCGGTGCGACACATCCACCTGGCGTATGCCTCCGGGCAGATCGACATACGTTGCCACGAAGAACGAATCCGCGCGGCCAATCAGCACGCGCGCGCGTTCGTCCAGTTCGGTCATGATTTGCGGCGCGACATCGGCGGGCTGCGCCGGGTCGCGTGTGATGACGAACTCCCGCTTCTGGATGTACTGCGGGCAGTTGCCGAAGCTCTGCCCGACAGAAACCTCGAAACCTTGTGGGCCAGTGCGATGCACGGTGCCGTTCAGGCGATTGCGGCGGCGGCTCATCGGCTCGATGCCGAGCAGCGCGATGGCGTTGCCGTCCTCCATGCCGCTATCGGCCGGGTCGTCGGCATCGCGCACGGTGCTCACTTCGAGCCGGTGCGGGTCGGGCGAATGCAGGAACCCGGGATGCCCCGCGCGCATCGTGGCCCAGACGCGGCCGTCGGGCGCCACCGCGCCAATCACGATCGACGGCAGCATCGCGAAGAAATCGCGGTGCTGGTCCGGCATGTAGTCGCGCACCACGCGTGCGCCAACTTCCGCCAGACGCTCTTCAACGCCGGCGCGAGCCTGCAATTCGCGCTCGCCCGTATGCCACGGCGTGCCTGGCAGAACATCCGCATGGGGGGCTGGTTGACGGTTCATCGCGTGCTCCTGCTGAGCAAGGTTTCAGGTGGTTTCAGGCAGGGCTTCAGGCTTCAAGCCCGACCGGGCTTTTCTGAAGCGCGACAAAGCCCGGCAGCGCCTCCACTCGCGCAAGCCATTGGCGCACGTTGGCGTATGCATTGAGATCGACAAATCCTTCCGGCGCGCGGGCCGTGTAGCTATACAGCGCCACATCGGCAATCGTCGGATGATCGGCGGCGATCCACGTGCGATTGACCAGCGCATCGTCGATACGCTTGAGCACCACGTGCGCGCGTGCGATGGCATCGTCGCCATCAACCGGCGCATTGAACAACGTGGCCAGCCGTGCACGGGCCGGGCCGAACGCGATATCGCCAGCGGCCACCGACAGCCAGCGCTGCACAGCCGCAGCAGCGGCAGGGGCTTCGGGCAACCAGTCGGTGCGGCCGAGCTTCTTGCTCAGGTAGACCAGTATCGCGTTGGAATCGGGCACCACGGCCTCGCCGTCCACCAGCACCGGAATCTGGCCGAACGGATTCAGTTCCAGAAACTCGGGAGACTTGTGCGCACCGGCCAGCAGGTCCACCTCGACCAGTTCAACAGGCTGGCCAAGCAACGACAGGAACAGCCGTGCGCGGTGGGCGTGGCCGGAAAGCGGGTGCACATAGAGTTTCATGGTCGGGATGTCCTTGGCTTCGATTGTTCGGGGCCCCGGCACGATGCAGGGCTCGAATCGAATATAGGTGCATCCCGCGCCACGAAAAACCGCCGCGGCAAGAAGTGACTCTTGCAGTAACCAGAAGAATTGCCGCTACGGATTCAGTGATGCGGTGCCGCGCAGCGTGTCCACGGCCAGATCGATGAACGCGCGCACCTTGTACATCGCATGCCGGCCTTCGCGATGGATCACATGAATCGGCAGCGGCGGCTGCTCGAACGCGTCCAGCACGATGCGCAGCTTGCCATCGCGCACCTCGTCCGCAATTTGGTAGGACAGCACGGCGGCCAGCCCGAAGCCCGACACTGCCGCAGCAATGGCCGAATCGTTCGTAGACGTGGCCATGCGGGGCGTCAGTCGGACGGGCGCGATCTCGCCGTCGCGCATGAAGCGCCATTCCGGCAGCGTGGAGATGCCGGTAGCGACGAACTGGGCAACTGGCCGATGCGAATGCCCACGTCGATGCCTTCGTCGACGAAGCTGACGTTGCGGTCGATCAGCAGGCAGTCCACATCGACTTCGGGGTAACGCCGCAGATACTCGACGACGATCGGCGTGACGAACCTGCGCCCGAACAGCACCGATGCAGTGATGGAAAGCTTGCCGCGCGGCGCGGTGTGGGCGCCGGTGGTCGCAAGCTCGGCTTCATCGATCTCGGCCAGGATGCGCCGGCAGTTCTCGTAATAGGCGGCCCCCGTGGCAGTGGGGCGAACCAGCCGCGTGGTGCGCGTCAGCAGGCGCACGCCCAGGTGCGCCTCAAGCTCGGTGACGATGCGGCTGACCACGGACAGCGACACGTCAAGCTTGCGCGCCGCCGGCGTAAAACCGCCGCTCTCCACGACGGTCACGAATGTTTTCATGGCCTGCAGACGGTCCACGGCGCGGGCCCCCTTCAGGCGGACGGGGCCGCGTCGTCGCCTTGGCTGTGCAGATCCCAGCAGGCGATGAACAGTGCGGCCACCAGCGGCCCGATGACGAAGCCGTTGAGCCCGAACAGCGCCATGCCGCCGAGCGTGGAAATCAGCACCACGTAGTCGGGCATCTGCGTGTCCTTGCCCACCAGGATCGGGCGCAGCACGTTATCGACCATGCCGATCACAAGCACGCCAAACGCAATCAGCACCACGCCCTTGGCCGTCGACCCGGTCAGCAGGAAGTACGCCGCCACCGGCGCCCAGATCAGGCCGGCGCCCACGGCCGGCAGCAGCGAGAGGAATCCCATCACCACGCCCCAGAGCAACGCCCCCTGGATGCCGAGCACGGCAAAGATGCCGCCGCCCAGCATTCCCTGGACTGCCGCCACGGCCACGTTGCCCTTGACCGTGGCACGCACGACGGTGGTGAACTTCTGGATCAGGTGCTGCTTGTAGGTCTGGCTCAGCGGCACGGCGGTGCGAATCTGGCGTGACAGTTGCGGCCCGTCGCGCAGCAGGAAGAACAGCAGGTACAGCATGATGCCGAAACTGATCATGAACTGGGCCGTGTTCTGTCCGATACTGAGCGCCTGCGTGGCCAGGAACTGGCTGGCCTGCAACGCGCTGGCACTGAGCTTGGCCTGTACGTCGGCAATGCTGGTCAAGTCCACGCGCGCCAGCATCACGCGCACGTAGGGCGGCAGCGCATCCACCGCGCGCTGGAAGTAAAGGCCGAAGTTCAGTTGCCCGGAGCGGATGTTGTCATACAGGCCAACCCCCTGGTTGATCAGTGACGCGCTGATGACCGTCAGCGGCAGGATCACCAGCAGCAGCACCAGCAGCAGCGTCAGCAGCGCCGCCACATTGTTGCGGCCGCGCAGTGCCAACGTCAGGCGCCGTTGCAGCGGCGCAAAGATGATGGCCAGGACGGCGCCCCAGAATACGGCGCCGTAGAACGGCAGCAAGATCCAGAAGAAGGCGATGGAGACTGCCGCAAGCAGCAGCAGGAACGTCTTTTGATGCAGACCGGATGGTTCGGTCATGGTGGAATTCCTCAAGCACGGGCCGGGCAGCCATTCTACGATGCCGCGAGGTCGTCACATGCCTTGTGCCGGGGACGGCGCGTGTGCGGTCACTGGTGCGGGGCGGCAGCGATGGCAGCCCCGGTAGCAGCCCCGGTAGCAGCCCCGGTAGCAGCCCCGGTAGCAGCCCCGGTCGTAGCCCCGGTCGCAGCCCCGGTCGCAGCCCGGGCGGCGGCCAGATTGGCGGCAATCCGGCCGGCGATCTGCGAATCGGGCGGCAGCAGCCGGTAGAGGTGTTCCCAGTAGGCAATCGCCTGGGCCTTGTCGCCGCGCTCCGCGGCGGCGCTTGCCGCCAGCGCAAGGCCCTTCGGATCGTCGGGGTCAAGTCGCAGCGCGGCCTGGATCTGGGCCATGGCCGGCCCTTCGAGCGATCCGCCGCCGATGCTGGCCAGCACATCGGCATAGTCCGATCGCAGCGAGGCAACGTCGGGCGCCAGCGCAATCGCGCGATCGAATGCGGCCGCCGCATCGTCATAACGCTCAAGCACCACATAGGATCGCGCGAGCATGACCCAGCCGTTGGCATCGTCCGGGTTCTTGCGCAGCCGTTCGGCAAGCCGGTCCACCATGTCCTCGACGCGGGCCGCCGTCAGGTTGGTTTCGCCGTCGGGGCCGTCATGCGCCCCAGCCGTGCCGAACAATGCCACCGGCGATCCCAGATGCAGATACAGCGCCACGGCAACCGGCGGCAGCAGCGTCAGCAGCATTGCATTGGTCAGCATCGAGCGGCCACGCACGGTGGGCGCCGCCTCGCGCTCGGGCTCCGGCATTGCATCGGCTGTCGCCATCGTGCCCCGCCCTATGTGTTGCCTCGTGCGCTGTCTGGTGCGCCAGAGCCAGAACAGCACCGCAGCAAGCACGATGAACGGGCCGAGCCATAGCAGCCACGTCAGCGGCTTGAATGGTGGCTTGTAGAGCACGAAGTCGCCATAGCGCTGCACGAGGTAGGTCTTGATGGCATCGTCGCTGGCGCCTTGCGCCATCTGCGCGCGGATCTCGCGCCGCAGGTCGACGGCCAGATCGGCGTTCGAATCGGCCAGCGTCTGGTTCTGGCAGACCAGGCAGCGAAGCTGCGACGAGAGCGCCTGTACGCGCGCATCAAGCTCCGCATCGGTCTGTGCGGGCGCGGCGCCGGCATGCAGCGCGATCAGCAGCAGCGCGCCAGACAACAGCGCGGAAAGCCAGCGGCTATGCATGATTGCCTCCTGCTTCCAGCGCCTTGAGCAGCGGCAGCAATTTTTGCTCGAGCACCTGCTGCGTGACCGGGCCAACCTGCCGATAACGCACCACGCCTGCGGCATCGATCACGAACGTCTCCGGCACGCCATACACGCCAAGATCGATCCCGACCCGGCCATCGGCATCCACGAGCGATGCCGCGTACGGATCGCCCATCCGTTGCAGCCAGTCAAGCGCGGCACCGCGTGAGTCCTTGTAGTTCAGGCCGTACAGCGGAACGCGGGTTTGCGCGGCCATATCGAGTAGCACCGGATGCTCGGCGCGGCAGGCGGTACACCATGACGCCCATACGTTCAGCATCCAGACCTTGCCGCGCATGCTGGCCGGGTCGAACGTCTGGCCCTTCTGGTTGGCAGTGGGGCCCGATTGCGCCAGCACGGGCAGCACGAACGCAGGTGCCGGCCTGCCCACCAGCGACGACGGCAGCTCGCGCGGATCGTGGCGCAGTCCGGCTGCGAGTGCCACCACCATGGCCAGGAACACGCCGAGCGGCAGCAGGAAGCGCATCATGCCTCGGACTCCTTGCTGGCGGGCATCGCCAGCGTGGCGGCGGCGGCGGGGGCCGTGGGTGCTGTGGGTGCGGTGGGTGCTGCGGCGGCAAGGTCGCCCGCCTCGTTCGTGCTGGTTGCCGGACTGCGCAGACGGTAGCGGCGGTCGCTGGCGGCAAGCAGCCCACCCAGCGCCATCAGCCCGCAGCCGCCCCAGATCCACGCGACGAATGGCTTCACATAGATCCGCAACGGCCAGCGCGTATCGGCGGAGGCCGTGTTCGAAGCATCGCCCAGCGCCACGTACAGATCGCGTGTCAGCCCCGTGTCGATGGCGGCTTCGGTGGTCGGCATGTCCTGGCTGTGATAAACGCGGCGTTCGGTGGCCAGCGTGGTCACCGGCCGCCCGTGCCGTGTGACCGTGACGGTACCGCGCAGCGCGTCGTAGTTGGGGCCCTTGGCCGGCTGCACGCCGTCGAAGCGGAAATCGTAGCCGCCGACCGAAACCGAATCGCCGGTGCGCATCGCCAGTTCGCGCACGCTTTCCTGGCTCTTGACCAGCGTTACGCCGGCGATGAACACGCCCACGCCAATGTGCGCCAGCAGCATGCCGTAGTAGGCCGCCGGCAACTGCCGCAGCGCGGCGCGCCAGTTGCGCGCATGCCGGACCTGCGCCGCCACATTGGCCACGCCGCTCATGGCGCACCAGGCGGCCAGCACCAGGCCAAGCCCGGTCAGCGCCGACGCATTGCGCAACACGGCCAGCAGCCCAAGCGCGATGACAACGCTTGCCACCGCCGCCCAGCGCAGGCGTTTGGCCATGTCGGGCAATTCGCTGCGCCGCCAGCGCGCCAGCGGCGCGGCGCCCATCAGCAGCACGGCGGGGGCCATCAATGGCACGAACACTTCTTCGAAGTACTCGGGGCCCACGGATACCTTGCCCAATTCAAGGACATCCAGCAGCAACGGATAAAGCGTGCCGAGCAGCACGGCCGATGCGGCAACCGCCAACAGCACGTTGTTGGCCAGCAGGAATGCTTCGCGCGATGTCAGGCTGAATGGCGTGCGCTGCGTCAGCCGGGGCGCGCGCCACGCGAACAGCGCGAGCGCCAGTCCGGTTACCAGCCCCAGCAGCGTCAGGATGAAGATGCCGCGCCTGGGGTCCACCGCGAACGCATGCACTGACGTCAGCACGCCGGACCGCACCAGGAACGTGCCCAGCAGGCTCAGCGAGAACGTAAAGATTGCCAGCAGCGCCGTCCATGCGCGGAACGCGCCGCGCTTTTCCGTGACGGCCAGCGAGTGAATCAGCGCGGTACCGGCCAGCCAGGGCATGAACGACGCATTCTCGACAGGGTCCCAGAACCACCAGCCGCCCCAGCCCAGCTCGTAGTAGGCCCACGCGCTGCCCATGGCGATGCCGATTGTCAGGAACATCCACGCCAGGATCGTCCACGGCCGGGACCAGCGCGCCCACGCGGCGTCAAGCCGGCCTTCAATCAGCGCCGCCACCGCAAACGAGAACGCCACCGCAAAACCCACGTAGCCCATGTACAGGAACGGCGGATGGAACACCATGCCTGGGTCCTGCAGCAGCGGATTCAGATCGCGCCCCTCCATCGCACGCGGCAGCAGACGCAGGAACGGATTCGACGCAAACAGCACGAACAGCAGCAACCCGCCGCTGACGGCCCCCATCACGCCAAGCACGCGGGCCACGAACGGAAGCGGCAGGCGGCGGCTGAACGTGGCGACGGCAACGGCCCAGAGCGCCAGCATCAGCGCCCACAACAGCATCGAGCCCTCATGCCCGCCCCAGACCGCCGCCATGCGGTAGACCAGCGGCAGCGCGCTGTTCGAGTTGGCGGCCACGTACAGCACGCTGAAGTCGTTATCGACAAAGGCCAGCGTCAGCGAGACATAGGCGCCAACCAGCAGCGCACCATGCAACAGCGCCAGCGGCCGTGCCAGGCACATCCAGGCCACGTTGCCGCGTGCCGCGCCCGCGATCGGCAACGTGGCAAGCACCAGCGCCACGAGCATCGCCAGGATCAGCGCAAAGTGTCCCAGTTCCGGATTCATCGCGCTTGTCCCGTTGGGTTGTCCGATGCGGCACGCTTGAGCGCGTCCGCGGCTTCCGGCGGCATGTAGTTCTCGTCGTGTTTGGCCAGGATCTCGCTGGCGACGAACGTGCCGTTGCGATCGAGCGCGCCGCGCGCCACCACACCCTTGCCTTCGCGGAACAGGTCCGGCAGCAGCCCGCGGTAGACCACGGGAATGTCATGGCGCGTATCGGTCACGACAAAGCGGATCGTCAGGTTCTCGGGGTCCTTGTGCAGCGAGCCGGGCACCACCAGTCCGCCAAGGCGGAAGCTGCGCGCCGCGGGGGCCTCGTGCGCGGCCACCTGCGTAGGGCTGAAGAAGAAGACGAGATTGGCGCGGAACGCGTTGAGCACGAACGCCACGGCCGTGCCGCAGCAGATCAGCGCGGCCAGCAGCAATCCGAGTCGGCGCTGTCTGGGCGTCATGCGCGCGGCTGTCCGGAAAGACTCCTGCGGCGGCGCTGGCGCAGCAGAAGCAGTTCCATGGCGATCAGCACGGCGGTCATGCCGAAGGCGCCCGCGATATAGCCCGCGTGGCCGGCCAGCAGATCAAGGTTGAAGCTGAAGCCACTCACAGGGTGTCCTCCCCGGTTCCGATTGCAATCTCGCCGCGCTCGCGCAGAATGCACCGCAGGCGCACCAGCGCCACGCCGATCGTGTACATCCAGCAGGCCAGCGTCATCGTCAGCATGCCGGCCAGCATCGTGGCGGCCATGGTGGGTGCGGCGGTCAGGCTGACAGACGCCCCCTGGTGAAGCGTGTTCCACCACTGCACGGAGAAGTAGATCACCGGAACGTTGACCACGCCCACCAGCGCCAGCACCGCGCACGCGCGTTCCGCGCGGCGCGGTTCGTCGATGGCTGCCTCCAGCGCGATGAAGCCGAGATAGAGAAAGAGCAGGATCAGTTCCGACGTCAGGCGCGCGTCCCAGACCCAGTACGTGCCCCATGTTGGCTTGCCCCACAGCGCGCCGGACCACAGCGCGATGACCGTGAACAGCGCGCCGGTGGGGGCCAGCGCCGAAGCCATCATCGACGACAGCCGCGTGCGCAGCACCAGTGCCAGCGCGCACCAGCCCGCCATGACGATGTAGATGAACATCGACATCCACGCCGCCGGCACGTGGATGAAGATGATGCGGTAGACCTCGCCCTGCTGGGCATCGGTGGGCGCCACCACGAATCCCAGATACAGGCCGACGATGAGACACAGCGCGGCTGCCGCGAAGCACCACGGCGCCAGCCGTCCGGCCAGCGGGTAGCAGCGCACGGGCGCCGCAAAGGCCATCCAGCGCACGCGTGCGGTTTGCGCGGAGCGGGTGGCGGGGTCGATGGAGATATCGCGCTGCATCGTGTTACTCCATGGCGATACGCAATCCGGCGGCCGTGGCCAGCGGGCACACGAACAGCGACAGCGCCAGGCACGCGCCAAGCAACGAGAACTGCGGGATCACGTCCAGACCCGCATCGGCGGCCGCGCCGGCGCTGGCGCCGAACACCAGCACGGGAATCGACAGCGGCAGCACCAGTACGCAGAGCAGCACCGCGCCGCTGCGCACGCCAAGCGTCAACGCCGCGCCGACCGCGCCGATCAGGCTCAGCGCAGGCGTTCCCACCAGCAGCGACGCCGACAGCAGCAGCGCCGACCCTGCGGGCAAGCTGTACTGCTGGGCCAGCAACGGCGTCAGCACAAGCAGCGGCAGGCCGCTGGTCAGCCAGTGCGCGCAGATTTTCGCCAGTACCAGCAATGCCAGCGGGTGGGGCGACAGCAGAAGCTGGTCCAGGCTGCCGTCCGCATACTCCTGTGCAAACAGTCGCGACAGCGACAGCATCGACGCGAGCAATGCCGATACCCACAGGATGCCCGGTGCCAGCGCGCGCAACTGCTGCGGATCTGGTCCGATTGCCAGCGGGAAGAGACTCGTGGCAATCACGAAGAACACCACGCTGGCCAGCAGGCCAGTGCGTCGCCGCCAGGCAATCGACAGGTCGTGCGCGATGACGGCGGCGAGCGTGCGGATCATGGCAGCCTCACGTTCGCGCAATGTCCAGCACGCCGGCGTCGGCGCGCAGCAGTCGATGCGTGGCGATCACGGCCATGCCGCCATCTCGCAGATGGTTGGCCAGCAGCGCATCGAAGCTGGCGGAGGACGCCTCGTCCAGCGAAGTCAGTGGCTCGTCCAGCAGCCAAAGCTCGCACGGTGCCAGCGCCAGCCGTGCCAGCGCCACGCGCCGGCGCTGGCCTTGCGAAAGCGTGCGTACGGGGGTGTCCGCCACACCACCGAGACCGAGTTGCGACAGCGCATGGCGTGCGGCTTCGGCAGTCGGGCGCTGTCCTGCCATGCGCGCGGCGAACTGCAGGTTCTCGATCGACGAGAGATCCGGGTAGATGCCATTGGTGTGGCCGAGATAGGCAAGCCGGCCGAGATAGACGGGGTCTCCCGCGCGCACGGGCCTGCCGCGCCAGCACAGGTTGCCTTCGGCAGGCGGCATCAGGCTCGACAGCACCCGCAGCAGGCTGCTCTTGCCGGCGCCGTTCGGCCCCATGACCTGCAGCAGTTCCCCGCGTCGCAAGGATAGGCCGATGCCGCTGAAGATGACGCGGTACCCGCGCCGGACGCCAAGATCGCGGCCCTCCAGTTCCGCGTCGGCCATGGTCTATTGCCCCTCGGCCTTCGACATGTCAGGCAGATGGTGGGCAATGCCCTTGTGGCAGTCGATGCAGGTCTTCTCCTTGTCGGCCAGATAGGTCGAATGCATGGCCTGCGCGCGCGGGCTCTGGCGCGTGAAGTCCATCGACTGGTAGTCGTGGCAGTTGCGGCATTCCAGCGAATCGTTGGCCTTGAAGCGGGCCCATTCGTGCTGCGCCAGTTCCAGCCGATGCGCCTGGAACTTCTCGCGCGTGTCCACGGTGCCGAAGATCTTGGCCCAGACTTCCTTCGACGCCTGCATCTTGCGGGCCATCTTGTTGGTCCAGTTGTGCGGCACGTGGCAGTCCGAGCATTTGGCGCGCACGCCGCTACGGTTCGTGAAGTGGATCGTGCCCTGCAATTCCTGGTAGACGTTGTCCCGCATCTCGTGGCAGCCCGTACAGAACTGCTCGGTGTTGGTGAGCTCCAGCGCCGTATTGAACGCGCCCCAGAACATCACGCCGGCTATGAAGCCGCCCAGCGTCAGGAATCCCAGGCTGAAATACGCGCTGGGTCGGTTGATGGTGCGCCAGTAGCGCTTGATCAGATCCCACATGGTCGGTCACCGTGGCCTGGTCACTTGGCACCCTTGGCGCCACCACTTCGCTTGAGGATGGTTTCCACATCGACGAACGTATTGTTGACGAGTGGCTTGGTATCCGCCTGCGGAACGTGGCACTGCGTGCAGAAGTAGCGCCGCGGGGAGACGTCCGCCAGCACGTTGTTGTCACGGTCCATGTAGTGCGTGATGCTGATCGGAATTGCCTGCGTCTCCTCCGTACGGGTGCGCGCGTGGCAGAACATGCAGCGGTTGAAGTCCTTGTCCAGCTGGTATCCGTCGATCTTGTGCGGGATCGTCGGCGGCTGCATCGTGTAGTTGCGGGTGCGGCGGATATCCTTGTTCTCGGTCTGATACAGCAGCGGCGGCTTGGTCTCGTTGGCCACCGGCGTAGGGCCGCGCAACGCGTCTACCAGGCCCTGCGCGCGTGCCAGCGGGGCGCACAGCAGTGTCGCCCAGAGCATCGTGGCGATCACCAGCGCGGTGACCCAGGATCGGCTCGGCATCATGGCATGTCCTCCTGTACTCAGACCTTGACGATCTTGACCGCGCATTTCTTGAAGTCGGTCTGCAGCGAGATCGGGCAGGTTGCATCCAGCGTCACCTTGTTGATGAGCTGGCTGGCATCGAACCATGGCACGAACACCAGCCCGCGCGGCGGTGTGTCGCGTCCGCGTGTTTCTATGCGCGTGCGCATGCGGCCGCGCCGCGAGACCACTTCGACTTCCACGCCGCGCCGCAGCCCCAGTGCCTTGGCATCTTCCGGATGCATGAAGCACACGGCATTCGGGAAGGCCCGATAGAGTTCGGGCACGCGCCGCGTCATGGAGCCCGAGTGCCAGTGTTCGAGCACGCGGCCCGTGGCCAGCCAGAACGGGTACTCCTTGTCGGGCGACTCGGCCGGCGGCTCGTAGGGCAGGGCAAAGATCACGGCCTTGCCGTCCGGGTTGCCGTAGAACTGGAAGCCCGTGCCGGCTTTCACGTACGGGTCGCTGCCCTCGCGATAGCGCCAGCGTGTTTCCTTGCCGTTTACCACGGGCCAGCGCAGCCCGCGCACCTCGTGATAGGTGTCGAACGGCGCCAGGTCATGGCCGTGGCCACGGCCAAACGTCGCGTACTCCTCGAACAGGCCCTTCTGCACGTAGAAGCCGAACGCCTTGGCTTCGTCGTTGTGGTAGTCCGCATCCATGTCCTTGAGCGGGAACTTGTCCACCTGCCCATTGCGATAGAGCACGTCGTACAGCGTCTTGCCGCGATACTCGGGCTTCTTGGCGATCAGGTCGGCCGGCCAGACTTCCTCGACCTTGAAGCGCTTCGAGAATTCCATCAGCTGCCAGAGGTCCGAGCGGGACTCTCCCGGCGCGTCAACGAGCTGGTGCCAGAACTGCGTGCGCCGCTCCGCGTTGCCGTAGGCGCCTTCCTTCTCCACCCACATCGCGCTGGGCAGGATCAGGTCTGCCGACAGCGCCGTGACAGTGGGATAGACATCGGACACCACAATGAAGTTGGCCGGGTTCCGGTAGCCGGGCAGGCCTTCCTGCATCAGGTTGGCCGCGGCCTGGATGTTGTTGTTGACCTGTACCCAGTACGCATTGAGCTTGCCGTCCTTGAGCATGCGGTTCTGCAGCACGGCGTGAAAGCCGGGCTTGTCCGGGATCGTGCCGGGCGGAAGCTTCCAGATGCGCTCGGCTTCCTCGCGGTGCTTGGGGTTGGTGACGACCATGTCCGCCGGCAGGCGGTGCGAGAACGTGCCGACTTCGCGCGCGGTGCCGCAGGCCGACGGCTGCCCCGTCAGCGAGAACGGACTGTTGCCGGGCGTGGAGATCTTGCCGGTCAGCAGGTGCACGTTGTAGACCATGTTGTTGACCCACGTCCCGCGCGTGTGCTGGTTGAACCCCATGGTCCACAGCGACATCACCTTGATGTTCGGGTCCGCATACAGTTCCGCCAGCTTTTCAAGCTGTGCCTTGGGCACGCCGGACAGCTTGCTGACGTAGTCGGCGTCGTACTTCGATACGAATTTGGCGAAGTCGTCGAACGTGATCGGCTTCGAGTCGTTCGCGTTGGCGGCGTTCTTGGCCGCCTTCTGGAGCGGATTGTCCGGACGCAGCCCATAGCCGATATCGGTCACGCCCTCCTTGAATACCGTGTACTTGTTGACGAAGTCCTTGTTGACCTTGTTATTGCGGATGATGTAGTTGGCGATGTAGTTCAGCATCGCCAGGTCGGTCTGCGGCGTGAAGATGATCGGCAGGTCGGCCAGGTCGAACGACCGGTGCGTGAACGTGGACAGCACGGCCACGCGTGTCTTCGGATGGCTCAGGCGGCGGTCGGTAATCCGCGTCCACAGGATCGGGTGCATCTCCGCCATGTTCGAGCCCCACAGCACGAACGCGTCGGCTGCCTCGAAGTCGTCATAGCAGCCCATTGGCTCGTCCATGCCGAACGTGCGCATGAAGCCGGTCACGGCCGATGCCATGCAGTGGCGTGCATTGGGGTCGATATTGTTCGAGCGGAATCCCGCCTTGTACAGCTTGGAAGCCGCGTAGCCCTCCCATACGGTCCACTGGCCGGAGCCAAACATGCCCACGGCGGTTGGGCCCTTTTCCTTGAGCACGCGCTTGAACTGGCGCTCCATCTCGTCGAAAGCGCGATCCCAGCTGACTGGCGTGAATTCACCGTTCTTGTCGTACTTGCCATCCTTCATGCGCAACATCGGCTTGGTCAGCCTGTCCTGCCCGTACATGATCTTCGACAGGAAATAGCCCTTGACGCAGTTCAGCCCCTTGTTGACCTCGCACTGCGGGTCGCCCTGGGTGGCCACCACCTTGTTGTCCTTGACCGCCACCGTCACGCCGCAGCCGGTGCCGCAGAACCGGCAGGGCGCCTTCGACCATTTCAGTTTCGCGACTTCGCTGTCCGTCACGAAATTGGCCGCGTCCGCCGGCAGCGAGATGCCGGCCACCGATGCGGTGGCCGTGATGGCTGTCTGCTTGATGAATTCACGACGCGTGAGTGACATCGGAGATCTCCTCGTTCATGGCTGCAGCATCCTCGTTGTGCTGGTAGACCAGCGTGGCGGACAACACGCCTTCGAGCTGATGCAGACAGGTGAGATGCGCGGCGATGGCGCGCGAGGTGGGTGCTTCAACGGTGACTACCAGCTTGCCGGCGTCGCTGGCGGCATGGATTTCCGCGCCCGTCATGGCGTCGATGGCTGCGCGAACCGTGTCCAGGTGCTGCGGATGCGCGTACACCACGATGCCGGCAATATGCCATTCGTCGCCGGCCGGCTCGGGCTGGATTGGGATGGTGTTTCCAAAAGCTGGCATGCGTGGACTCCAGCTAGAAGCTGCCTGATTCAGCATTGCAGTCTTCTTGTTGCGCGGGCAATTGGACCAAAGGGAAACCAAAGGGAAACCAAGGGCCAACCGAAGGAAATCGAAGGCCAATCCTCAATGGGTGGGCGGTCCGCCGATCAACTGGATCATCCAGACGATGAATCCGTAGCCGGCCACGAAGATGACCGAAAGTACCGGCACCATCACGGCGGTCAGAAACAGGAAGCTGCGCAGTTCTTCTTGCTTGCGCTGCGGGTCTTCGACGCTGCCTGATTGCATAGTGGCCTCTGTTTATGAACAGGCTTGCCGGACTGTGCGCCGGTTATGCGTAACTCATTAAAGAAAGCACAGCGCCAAGTGTCAAGGCGGGCACACGCGTACCGGGGGCAGGCGGAAATATGTCAAGACATGACGCGCTGCGCGTCAGAACGCGGTATCCCTCAAATGCGGGGCGCGCTATGGAAGCGGGGGATTGGCGCCAGTGGCCACCAGCTTCTGATGTGCGTGAGTCTGCATTCCGAAAAGCTGGCGCCGGGCGGGGATGAAGCGGGGGCTGCGTCAGCCAGCGTCCTGCTCGAACTGCTGCTGCAGTTCCACTTTCCTTACCTTGCCGGTGGCCGTCATCGGCAGTTCGGGCACAACCCGGATTTCCGGCACCTTGTAGCTGGCCATGTGTTCACGGCACCAGCACAGCAGATCGTCGGCGGTGGTTTCGACCTCGCCGGGGCGCAGCCGGATAAAGGCCACGGGAACCTGTCCCTTGTCGCGATCGGGGCGGGCCACCACGGCCGAGCCCAGCACCGCCGGGTGCCTTCCCAGAAGGACTTCCAGTTCGGACGGAAACACGCTCATGCCGCGCACCTTGATCATCTCCTTGCGACGGCCCAGGAAGTGCAGGTAGCCTGCCTCGTCATAGGTGCCGATATCGCCGGTGCGGAACCAGCCGTCGCGGAAGACCTCGGCGTTGGCGTCGGGGCGGCCCCAGTAGCCCTTGAGCAGCGAGGGCGTGCTGACGACGATTTCGCCTTCCGCGCCAATCTGCAGTAGTTCGCCGGTTTCGAAGTCGCAGATCTTGATGCGCGTACCCGGCACCGGCAGCCCCACAAAGACCGGCCGACCGTGCAGGTCCATGTCGTTGGCCTGCATGCCGGTGGTGAACGTGTCGCTGGTATGCGTCTCGGTCATGCCCCACGCGCCCTCGGCAATGATGCTGCCGGTCAGCGCGTGCCACTGGCGCCGCAGATCGACGGTGAGCTTGCGGATGAACGACGCCACGCGGGTGTGCTGCAGCGGACGCATGTCATGACGTTCGATGTCCGGGTGCTGCAGCAGTTCGACTACGTTGTCGACCACCATGAACGTACGATTCACGCGATAGCGGCCCACTGCGGCCATCACGGCAACAGGGTCCCAGCGCGCCAGCAGCACCAGCGTGGCGCCGCTGAAGACCGGGAAGATCAGGCCCAGGTTCTCGCCGGCAATCCAGAACATCGGCAGGAAATTCAGCATCACGTCGGAAGACGGCTGCGCGCTGTCGTTGGCATGGGACTGGTCCTCAGGGGCGCCATTGACGGCAAGCGATGCAGCCGCCGTATAGACCATGTCGCGCTGCGTGTGCATGCAGCCTTTCGGCATGCCGGTGGTGCCGCCGGTGTAGTTCAACGCGGCCAATGCATCGAGGTCCACCTGCACGTCGCGCACGTTCCCCGTGCACGTGTGGATTGCGGGCATCAGGTCGATCGTTCCGGCATGGGCGACTGGCGCGGCGTCCAGCCCTGCAGGAATCGGCAACGTGGGATGTGCGGGAAGAAACTCGCCTGCCGACGTGCGGAACACCTTGCTCACGCGGGTCTGGGGCTTCACAGCCATCAGCATCGGCACAAGGGTATCGAGCGCGATCACGGTGCTGGCGCCTGCATCGTTCAGTTCATAGGCCAGTTCGTGTTCCTTGAACAGCGGATTCACCGGCACATAGACCGCGCCCAGTTTGAGGATCGCGTAGAAGACGATATGAAACTGCGGGCAGTTGCCAAGCAGCACCGCCACGCGGTCCCCCGGGCCGATGCCGTGGCCGCGCAGCAGTTCGGCGCAGCGTTCGCTGAGGTCGTCGAGTTCGGCATAGCTGACTTCGGTGCCGTAGTAGATCAGTGCGGGGCGCTCCGGCTGGATACGTGCCCAGGCGCGCAGCGTATCGCCCAGGCTGACTTCGCCGTGCGGATACTGCGGCGCCGTGGGAACGCCGGCGGGCCAGATGCGGCGATGCCGCGCTTCAAGGTCTGCGAAGAAAGCTGCGTCTTCCATCGTGTCTCCTTGCAAGGGGTTGATTACCACGCATCCACATACCGTCGCGGCGCATCGCCACGCGGCGCGGCATCGAGCCCGGCCAGCAGCCAGCGCCGCGTCTCGGCCGGGTCGATCACCGCGTCGATCTCCAGCCCGGCCGCCGCGTTGATGGCATGTCCGCGCTCATACATCTGGGCCACCAGTTGCTGGTAGAGCGCATCACGTTCGGGGCCGGCTGGCAGCGCTTCCAGTTCCTTGCGGAATCCAAGCCGTACCGCGCCTTCCAGCCCCATGCCGCCGAACTCCCCGGTCGGCCACGAGATCGTAAATGCCGGCGCGCGGAAGCCGCCTGCCGCCATGGCCATCGCACCCAATCCATAACCCTTGCGCAGCACCACGGCCATGAACGGCACGCGTACCTTGGCGCCAAGTACGAACAGACGCGAGACATGGCGAACCTGCGCACGTGCCTCGATCTCCGGGCCCACCATGAAGCCCGGCGTGTCGATCAGTGAAATGATCGGCAGTCCGTGCGTGTCGCAAAGCTGCATGAAACGCGCGGCCTTGTCCGCCGCGTCGACATCGATGGCGCCGCCGAGGTGGCGCGGATTGTTGGCGACGATTCCCACCGGCCGGCCCTCGATGCGGGCCAGTGCGGTATGCACGCCCGTGCCGTAGCCCGCGCGCAGTTCCAGCACGCTGCCGCTATCGGCGATGCCGTGGATCGCGGTACGCGTGTCATAGACGCGCAGGCGATTCTCCGGCACCACGCCGCGCAGTTGCAGCGGGTCTGGCGCCTCCCAGTCACGCGTGCGGCCCTGGAACATCGACAGGTAGTGTTTGGCCACGCGCACGGCGGCGGCTTCGTCGTCCACCAGCAGATCGACCACTCCGTTCTGGTATTGCACGGCCGCAGGGCCGATATCTTCCGGGCGAAACACCCCCAGGCCGCCGCCTTCGATCATCGCCGGGCCGGCCATGCCAATGTTCGCGTCGCGCGTGGCGATGATCACATCGCTGCAGCCAAGCAGTGCCGCGTTGCCCGCGAAGCAGCGGCCTGCCGCAATTCCGACCACGGGTACTTCGCCGCTGAGCCCGGCGAACGCGGCGAAAGACGGCTGGTAGAGACCGGCGACGGTGGGAAAGTCGACGTCGCCAGGGCGCCCGCCGCCGCCTTCGGCAAATATCACCGTGGGCAGCTTCTGCTCGGCGGCCACCTTCAGGATGCGATCGGTCTTGGTGTGGTTGCGCTTGCCTTGCGTGCCGGCCAGCACCGTGGCGTCGTAGGCCAGCACGGCGCAGCGGGACTGCTCCGGTGCAAACTGCGCGCCGTTGATGCGGCCGGTGCCAGTGATCAGGCCGTCGGCGGGGGTGTTGGCGATCAGGTCCTCGGCGCTGCGGCGGCTCGCCTGTGCGGCCACTGCATAGGCGCCGTACTCGATAAAGCTGCCGGGGTCGCAAAGATCGGCGACGTTCTCCCGGGCGGTGCGCTGGCCGCGTGCGTGACGCTTCGCCACGGCATCGGGACGCGCCGCATCGTACAGAAACGCGTCGCGGTCCAGCACGCGCTGCAGGTCCGCGCGGATCGCACGAGGATCGGCCGCCTCGTTGCGTTGATGCTGCACGCCTGCGTCCGCCACCGGCTCCAGTACGAGCAGGATCTGCGCTTCAGCGGTCTGGCCGCCCGGCCCCACGCGCACATCGATCACACGCCCCGCGCAGTCGGCCACGATCGTGTGCTCCATCTTCATGGCATCGAGAATGGCCACGGTCTGGCCGGCCTGCACGATGTCGTCCTCGACGACGCGCATTTCGACCACGCGGCCGTTCATCGACGCGCGCACGGCAATCAGGCCCTCGTCCAGCGTTTCGCTGGCGGCAGTTGGTACCGGCGCGGGTGCGGTCTGGGTGATGCCGATCGAGGCGTGCCGCGCCGCATCATCGGCAGCCACGCGTTGCGCGGCGGCAAGCAGGTCCGGCAGGATGGTCTCGAAATGGCGCGTATGCACGTGCTGCGTCGTGAAGTCTTCACGGCCAACCAGCGCGCGCAGCAGTTCCAGGTTGCTCGGCACGCCGTCGATATGGAATTCGCCGAGCGCGCGCCGCACACGGCGCACCACATCCTCGAAGCGCGGCGATGCCGTGCTGACGATCAGCTTTGCCAGCAGCGAGTCATAGCCCGCCGGGGGCGCGTACCCGGTATAGCCATGCGTGTCCACGCGAACGTCGGGCCCGGTGGGCGGATCGAATCGTTCCAGCCGGCCTTGCGCGGGGCGCGCCTGCCCCTGCGCGTCGGTTGCTTCGGCATTGATGCGCAGCTGCACGGCGTAACCGCGCGGCACGGGCGGCGATGCCGGGTCGAGGCCGAGATCGCGCAGCCGCCGCCCGTCTGCGATGCCGAGCTGTAGCGCCACAAGGTCCAGCCCGGTTGTCTGCTCGGTGATCGTGTGCTCCACCTGCAGGCGTGGATTGGCTTCAATAAAGACAAAGCCGCGCGGTGCGCCTGCGTCGTCCGTTTCCACCAGGAACTCGAACGTTCCCAGGCTGCGATAGCGCGCGTGGCGGGCGATCTTGCAGGCCGCCTGGACGATGCGGTCGCGCAGCGCTGGCGTCAGGACCGGGGACGGCGCGATCTCCACCAGCTTCTGGAAGCGCCGCTGCAACGTGCAGTCGCGCTCGCCGAGTGCGATGACGTCGATGCCATCGCCAACGATCTGCACTTCGATATGGCGCGCACGCTCGACGAGCCTTTCGGCGTAGACGGCATCGATCCCGAACGCGCTGCGCGCTTCGGACTGGCATCTGGCGTAGGCCTCGGGCAGCGCATTGGCATCACGCACGATGCGCATGCCGCGCCCGCCGCCACCGCCCACGGCCTTCAGCACAACGCCGTTGCCATGTTGTGCGTCGAGGAATGCGCTGACGTCATCGAGCGAAGCGCCGCCCGGCGTGGCGGGCATGACCGGAACGTCGCACTGTGCCGCCAGGTCCAGCGCTCGGCCCTTGTCGCCGAACAGCGCGAGCTGTTCCGGCGTCGGGCCGACGAAGGCGATACCGGCGGCTGTGCACGCGTGAGCAAAGTCGGCGCGCTCGCTCAGGAAGCCGTAGCCGGGATGAATGGCATCGCAGCCGGTGGCACGGGCGGCGCCGAGGATGGCGTCAATGTCGAGATAGGCGGCAGGGCCGCTGCCGGGCAGCGCGACGGCCTGGTCAGCGAGTTGCCGGTGGCGGCACTGCGCGTCGTCGGTGGCGTAGACCGCCACCGTGGCAATGCCCAGATCCTGTGCGGCGCGTTGAACCCGCAGCGCGATTTCGCCGCGGTTGGCTATCAGAAGCTTTTTCACTGGCTCGATTCCGTGGAATGTTGAAGCGGCATCGACGGGATGCAAGCCAGAATGTACGGCGCAGGCGGCACGCCGCATGAGCCCATGGCGCAAGTTTCATGGCGGCCATGCATCGCCTCTATAGCTGAGGCTCAGGTCGTGCTGCGGTATCCCATCTGCTGCGCCGCAGCGATGAAACGCCGTACGTGCCGGTGGTCCGTGCGGCTGCTTGTTCATCGGCATGCGGCTGGCGTCTGCGCAGCCGGGGCGTTTCACATGATCGTATCCACCACGCCGCCATCGACACGCAATGCCGCGCCGGTCGTGGCCGAAGCCTGTGTCGAGCAGACGTAGACGATCATGTTGGCCACTTCATCGACGGTGGCCGCGCGCTGGATGATCGACGTTGCGCGATGTGCCTTGACGAATTCCGCCGCCACTTCCTCGGCGCTCTTGCCGGTCTTCGCGATCTCATCCTTGAGCATGGCCGTCACGCCTTCCGAAAGCGTTGGCCCGGGCAGTACGGCGTTCACCGTCACACCGGTGCCAGCCAGCCGCTTGGCCAATCCGCGCGATACGGCCAGTTGCGCGGTCTTGGTGAATCCGTAGTGGATCATCTCCACCGGAATGTTGATGCCGGACTCAGAGGCAATGAAAACGATGCGGCCCCATTTGCGGTCGGCCATGCCCCTGGCGTAGGCGCGCGAGAGCCGCACGCCGGTCAGCACGTTGACTTCGAAGAAGCGCGTCCAATCGCTGTCCGGGATATCGAAGAAGTCCTTTGGTTCGAAGATGCCGAGATTGTTGACGAGGATATCGACGGCGGGATGGGTGTTGACGAGCGTCTCGCAGACGGTGGCGTCGGTCAGATCACCCGCAAAGCCGGTGACTTGTGCGCCCGGTACGGATGTCTTCAGCGAAGCGATTGCCTTGTCGACAGACGCCTGGCTGCGGCCGCTGACGATCACATGCGCGCCCGAACCGGCCAGGCCGCGCAGCGCGGCAAAGCCGATGCCGGCGGTGGAGCCGGTAACCAGGGCGGTCTTGCCCGACAGATCGATGTTCATGGCAACTCCATTTCCAGTGGACGAGGAACCTGTCCGGTGACAGACAGGGCAACCCGACAAGTGTATGAAGCCGCCGCCGATACGCAAGCCGCGTGCGTGGAATGCGGCGTTCCGCCATTGGCCATTGAAAGAACAAGGCCACCCGAAGGTGGCCTTGCTGATGTGGCGGTGGCGCTCGGTGGAGCGATCAGTGGAACAGCTTCAGCGCCTGGGTGATCGTGTTGGAGACGCCCCAGACCAGCGGTACAAGTACGTACAGCCAGAAGATGGCCAGCAAGCCCTTGTTGGTCGATTGGGCCGTCACTTGTTGGTTGTCCATGTGCATGGCTTTCGTGGGGTGTTAGTGGGCAGCGCCGGCGCCGGCAAGTGCAGACGCGTCGGCTTCGTTCATATGGTGCTTTTCGCTGACGCGTGCCACCAGAAGGTTGCAGATGAAGCCGATCACGAGCAGTGCGGCCATGATGTGCAGCGTCATGCTGTAGGCGGCCGCGCCGGTCACGCCATGCGCCACCTGGTATTCGCGGATGTAGTTCACCAGTACCGGGCCGGCAATACCGGCAGCAGCCCAGGCCGTCAGCAGCCGGCCGTGGATGCCGCCCACGAAGGCGGTGCCGAACATGTCGGCCAGATAGGCCGGAATCGTGGCAAAGCCGCCGCCGTACATCGACATGATGACGCAGTAGGCCAGCACGAACAGCGCAATGTTGCCGCTGGCGCCCAGCTGCGGCACGACCCAGTACAGCACGGCGCCCAGCGCGAAGAACACGAAATAGGTGTTCTTGCGGCCGATCCAGTCGGACGACGAAGCCCAGAAAAAGCGGCCGCCCATGTTGAACAGCGACAGCAGGCCCACGAAGCCGGCTGCTGCCGCCGCGCTTACGCTGCCCTTGAAGCTTTCCTGAATCATCAGCGAAGCCTGTCCAAGCACGCCGATACCGGCCGTGACGTTCAGGAACAGCACCAGCCACAGCAGGTAGAACTGGGGCGTCTTCAGGGCCTGGTCGATATGCACATGGTTACGCGTGATCATCTTGCTGGCGGTGACTGGCGGCGTCCAGCCGGCCGGCTTCCAGCCAGGTGCGGGGATGCGGATGGCCAGCGAGCCGATCGTCATCGAGATGAAGTATCCAATGCCCATGACCACGAAAGTCTGGGTCACGCCCACGGACGTTGCGGTCTTGAAGTAGTTCATCAATGCCACGGACAGCGGCGCGGCAATCATTGCGCCGCCGCCGAAGCCCATGATGGCCATGCCGGTGGCCATGCCGCGGCGGTCCGGGAACCAGCGGATCAGCGTGGACACGGGCGACACATACCCCAGCCCCAGGCCGATGCCGCCGAGCACGCCGTAGCCAAGGTAGAGCAGGACGATCTGATGCGTGTAGACGCCCAGTGCGGAGATCAGGAAGCCACCACCGAAGCAGCAGGCGGCCGTGAACATCGTCTTGCGCGGTCCCACGCGTTCCAGCCATTTGCCGGCAAATGCGGCGGAAATGCCGAGGAAGAATATCGCCAGCGAAAAAATCCAGCCCAGGGTCGTCAGTTTCCAGTCATCGGGCGCGGATTCGGTGATGCCGATGATCTTGGAAAGCGGGGCATTGAAAACCGAGAAGGCATAGGCCTGGCCGATGCAGAGATGAACCGCCAGTGCTGCAGGCGGAACCATCCAGCGGGAAAATCCCGGTTTGGCGTAAGTTGCTTCCTTGGAAAAGAACGGCGCCTGCCCGTAAGCCGGGTTGCCGCCATCATTTATCACACTGCTCATTGAGTGGTCTCCAGACGAGGGTCCTGGGCAATCCTTCCACGTGAAGCATGGCGCGCCCGGCGGGTCTGGGTGGCCCAGCCGGTTGACCCCGTCACGCCGTGGTCGGGTTGCCCCCAGAAGTGTCGACGCACCGGGCTTTCATCAGGATTTTGTGCCCGGACTTGTCGACGATTGCTACAAAACGAAAGCGGGAACGAGCGCGCACGGCGGCACGCAAGGGCAGGACCACACGGGTCCGGCAATCAGGACGGCTGGAGACGCAGGGCGTCCCATAATGGAATGGCTCATTCTTTTTCCGATCGGGGCGAGCAATATATGTTCTGGTCAACATATATTGCCGTGGAAATTATTATGCGCTGAACCTTAGCCGTCTTGATGGGCCACTTCAATAGGCTAAAGAATACATATTCGCGACTGGCCCGGGTTTCTCGCGTTTCTCGCGTTAATGCGGTACGTATTCGCGGCAGGCGGCTGCAGTCGTGTGATTTTTGCCACAGCAGGTCCGGCAGGGCAGGCCGACTCATGGCCAATTGTCAGGACAACCTGTCACCGGGAAGTCATGAATCCTCAATACGATTCGCTGCGTGGCGTTTTCCTCTGCCATGAAAGGACAAGCCGGTCAAACCAGAAATGGGGTGCAACGGGCGACATTGTGGGTGTCGCGTGGACCGGCTGATTGACACGCCGCGGCCTGCAAGGGCCGTGGCTTTTTTTCTTGCCGTGATCAGAACGCTTCGTTGATCTGGAAGTAGGCGCCCCTCGTCTGGCGGCCAACGCCGACATCGAAACGTACATTGACGCGCGGCTTGAACTCGAAGCGGTAGCCCACGCCTCCGTTCGGCAGCCAGTGGGCTGACGTCAACGCGCCGGGGTTGCCGGCGATGGCGCCGGTGGCGAGCCAGAAGACCATGCCTTGCCGGCCTGCGATATGCCAGCGGTATTCAACCTGCGCGGTCAGCATGGCCTTGTCGCGATACTGGCCCATGAAGTAGCCGCGCATGTGCTTGTTGTCGCCGAGATTCGACATCATGCTCCAGGGCACATCGCCCCAGCTGAACTTTCCATAGATGTCGAATGCCAGCACATCGCGCTCGCGCATGCGGAAGTACCGGTCATAGGTAAGCTCCAGCGATTCGAAGTCGGTGTCGCTGCCAAACGCGCGCCGGTAGAGCGTGCCGTTGAGCAGCAGGGCCTGTCCGGAATATGGGTTGGGCAGAAAGTCGCGCGTGTCGTACGAGAAATGCGCGGTCAGGCCGCTGCTGAGAACGCGCGTGCCGTGCGGGTCGGTGGCCAGCGCGCTGCTTGCACCGCGCTCCAGTTGTGCCGCGTCGTCATACTCGAAATCGATGCCGCCGCCAATATAGGTGTTGGGCCGGACGCGCAGCATGACCCTGGGCTGCACCACCACGCCGCGATGGGTGTAGCCCTCCTTGTTGGCGTCGTTGATCGCGTTGTTGTAGCCGATTCCCCAATATGACGTCGGCATGTTGATCAGTGCGCCGGAGAACACGAAGCGGTAGCTGTCGTCGGCAAAGAACGTGTTGTTGTCCACGCCAACTCCCACTGCGCCGGTGGTGGTGAGGAACCCGTGCAAGTTGATCGTGGAAAGCTGCGTTGCGTCTTCGGCATTCTTGGGTTTGTACAGGCCAATGGCCGCGGCGCCGATGCCAAAGCCCATCTCGGGGTTGTAGAACGGACCCGGCAGCACGCCCCAGTCGATGCCGTGGCTCAGGTCCACTTCCTTCGACGCACCGAGTTTGTTGAGCACGTTGTCGATCCAGCTTGTGTGCTCCGGTTCGCTCGATTGCGCAGCCGCGATCGCAGCGACGTGTGTGGCGGCAAGGGCAAAGCCGAACGTGATGAGAAGCGACGTGCGCATCATCGTCAGAACCGAAGGAACCCGGTGGCAATCACATTGTTCCGGTTATAGCCGTAACCGACCTCAAGCAGTACGCCGAAGCTGCGATTTATCGTCCAGCTCGCCCCAAAGGACCCGCTCCAGTAACCCGCAACCTGCTCGCCGATCTGATAGTTGAGGCGGCTGGTCTGGCCGCCGCTGTCGGGTAGCGGCACGTCGAAATGCCCCGTGATCGTTGCGTGCGTGTGGAAGTACGTGGCGCCGACATAAGGTGTCAGCAGACCCAGGCCATGTCCGAGCCGGATGTTCCAGCCAACGCGCGGGCCGATGTTGATCGACTTGACCGGCGTCTCGGACATCGTGATATCGGCCACCGTGTACGTGACGGGCAGCGAGAAGAAGAGCTGCTTGTAGGTGCCGACCAGCGTGAAACCGCCGCCGTAGGTGTGGCCGCTGTAGTTGGCCTGCTGGGTCGGCAGCTTGATTGGCTTGCTGCAGTTCGGGCCGGGCCGGCGTCCGGCGCAACCTACGTTTATGCCGAAGAATCGTTCCAGGTCAGCCAGCGACGAGAAGCTGATATCGATCGAGCCGCTGCCTTCCACATTGCCAACGATGCCGTACACGTTCATGAACGGGAACAGCCAGGCGCCCACTTGCACCTGGTTCGATACGTTGCGAATACGGGATTGCTGGAACTGGACGAAGTTCGCGGGGCGTAGCGGGTTGTTGCTGGCAGATACCGCCAGGTCGCTTAGCTGGTAGCGCTGGTAGCCGTTGTAGTAGGAGTAGCCGATGTCATAGGGGTTGGGCAGGTTGTAGCCCTTGTCCACAACACGCTGCGCAAAGAATGGCAGCGCCCGATCCCATTGGGCAGGTTCGGCCGGTGGGGTTTCGGTGCTGCCAACTGGCCCGACGATGCCCCGGTACGGGCCAGACTGCGTGTCAGGCGATGCCGTCGCGGCGGCCGCGCCGCCGCTGCCGCCTGCGGTCCACGCATGGACGGATAGCGGCAGGTAGCCAAGGATGGCGCCGGCCAGCCAGCTTGCAAGAGTGCAGCCGAATTTTCCGCCGCAGACTCCCATGGCGCGCGCGTTCCCCAAGTGCGGTCAAGATGCTCGATCTTCACCGAACGTCGTCGCCTGCCGAAGTGAATGTTTTCGTGAGGCGACATGAGGAAATCCGATTCCGACTATGCAGCCCCCTTGGGGGAGGCTGCCGTTGGCCGCGCGGCCGGCAGGTAGATCGGAGTAAGGTCAGCCCGCCTGGGACGGGGTGGTCGCAGCCTTCGGCGCGCTTGCGGCAGCCGTGTCACAGCCCGCGCGGGTGGCCTGCTGCTGTTTGTGGGCCTCGGCCCGTGCGCGTTCGATCACGGCAAAGTCGGGGCCGGCAACTGCCGACAGCGAACCAAGGAGGGAGGCTGCGCCACACAGGGCGAGCAGGGCGGACTTCATCAGAAAACTCCGGCGGGTGGGGAAAACCATGCCCTGAATGATCCGCTTCCTTGCCTATAGCGTCCAAGACCCGATTGTTATTCAGTCGATAGGCGGGACTAATAGTTGAGCGCGCAGGGGAGTCGTGCGGCCTACGGCCCAGCTCCCAGCCCGTCGTGTACTTAGAGACGCTATGAAAATGAAGCGAAGCGGTTCTGGCTAGGCGCGCGGCCGCAGACAGTACAAGTAGTCTGGCCAAGGCCGCGCAACGACGCCAGAATCATTTTGATAGTGTCTCTTAGACCTTGCCGCCGAATCGGACCATGACCAGGAGAATCATCGTCAGCACGAACACGATGACGCAGGATGCTCCAGTAAATGCGCAGATCGTGTCCATCGCGCGGTTCGGGTCCGAAAATCGTTCTTTCAGCCAACTGCTCATGCCTATCTCCAGATGTCAGGCGCAAACGCGCCGAGATGAATCAACGAATACAAGCCCGCGGACAGCAGGGTGATCCCGATCGACATCATCAGGACCTTGTAGCGGCCGTGCCGACGCACCCCCAACGCATAACCGACCGTGTGGGGAAGGACCGCACCGCATGCCGCGAACAGGCTTGCCAGTACCAATATGAAGGTCAGGATCCCGTGCAGATAGCCCTGGGCGTTTGCTGCTACACCCGCGCCGGGCGGACACGGTGCTGCGATCTCGTAAAGGGCGGACGTGCAGAAGCCGATCGCGGCCCAGCACAGTTGTCCATCCTTGATCAGATTCACTAACCCCAATTGAGCAGAGGGAATGGCGAGTGGGAAGGCCTTCATGCAGATCAGCGAGATCATCGGCGCCAGCACTGGCAGGGCGACGGTGACGAGAAACCATCCCACCTTGAACCTCCTTGTCTTTCCGATTGGATTCGGGGAAGTCTAAGAAGGCACGGGCCGTACGGCGAGTAAACTTGTGTTTCCAATTTCGCCAGGCCTATTACATTTGTCCGCGCATGACGATTCGGGCTGGCGGTAGACATCTTGAAAAAGGCGGCATCTGCGAGCCGTGGCCCCGGCAAATACCGCCTTGATTGCTGCAGAGCTCAGCGCATCTTGCCGATGATGGCCTGCATTTCATCGGCGTTGAATGCGCGCAAGGTCTGCGTGTGGATATTGCCCAGCGCGCCGACGCTCAGGCCAAAGGCGGTCATGGCGGTGTCGTCCTGCGCTTCCAGGGTCAGGACGACGTCATACGCGCCGAGCGTCCAGAAAATATCCTTGACCTGCACGCCAAATTGCACGCCCAGTTCGCGTACTGCGGTGGCACGCTTGGTCGTGTCCTTGACGGTGCGGATGCCCTGGTCGGTGAAGTTTGCCAGCACGATATATCGGGTCATTTTGAGTCTCCGGCATGAATGGATCGGGCGCCGTCGGCGCCGTGCCGGGTTGCGGACGATGCCCCAAGCGGGCGCGCGGACGGTGGCTCAAGGCCTGGGAGCGGATTCCGGCTGGGCACGGGCTTCGCGCGTGCCACGGGGACGCAACCCGGGAGTCTGGGCAAGCCCGTAGCCACGCATATTGCGCGCCACTGCCGATGGCACGCGGACTTGTGGGTCGTGAGCGCGTGAGTGACACCGCGCACTGGCCCCGGGTGTTGCAGGTTTGAAGCGTCTCTTTGGTGTCATCCAGCCGCCCCGGGATGTGCAGATGTGCGGCATGCCTGCCATGGCGATGTAACCATTGCATGCCAGGATGGCTGCCAATTGGATTGGCATCCGAATGTCTTTTCGATAATTCAAGCAGTAATCTTCCTGCCATATTTCTCATGCATCCTCCCGTCGGTCTCAAACAGGGAGGACACCATAATGAGAAGGATTTCCGTATTTGCGGCGGCCGTCATGTCGGTTGCCCTTGCGTCCTGCGGCGGCGACAACAACAACGCCGGGACGTCGAATTCACCGGTCGAACAGCCACAGGGCAGCACCGCGCCGACCAAGAACGTCGTCTTTTTCCTCGGCGACGGCATGGGCATGACCACGATGACCGCCGCGCGCATCTACAAGGTGGGCGAGGATGGCGATCTGACCATGGATACGCTGCCGGAAAGCGGCTTTATCCGGACGTATTCGAACGACGCCCAGGTCACCGACAGTGCCCCTTCGATGGCGGCCTACATGACCGGCGTGAAGATGAACAACGAAGTCATCTCGATGTCGCCGGACACGAAGGCCACGGACGCCAGCGGCAAGGCCTACGTTTCGGGTGCGGACAGCACCTGCCCGTCCTCGGGCAACGGCAAGAGCGTGCCGACGCTGCTTGAACAGATGAAGGCAGCCGGCTATGGCACCGGCGTGGTGACCACCACGCGCATCACGCACGCCACGCCGGCCGCTACCTACGCGCACATTTGCCACCGTGACGGCGAGAACGCCATCGCCGCGCAACTGGTGCCGAAGGGCGCAGGCTTCAACGGTGCGCTTAGCGACGGTGTCGACGTGATCTTCGGCGGTGGCCGCCAGCACTTCCTGGCCACTACGGCAGGCGGCAAGCGTACGGACGGCCGCGACCTGGTTGGCGAGTTCAAGACCGCCGGCTACACCTACGCCGCGAACAAGTCGGACTTCGACAAGATCACGGCCGGTTCCGCCAAGGTGGTTGGTTTGTTCAACGCCAGCCACATGGACTACGACCTCGACCGCGATCCCGCGAAGGAGCCGAGCCTGGCCGAGATGACCGGCAAGGCCATCGACGTGCTGGCCGCCAAGAAGAAGGGCTTCTTCCTGATGGTGGAAGGTGGGCGTATCGACCACGCGCTGCATGAAACCACCGCGCGCAAGGCCCTGCAGGACACGGCCGCGTTCGACGACGCGATCAAGGCCGCCATCGACAAGCTCAATGCGATAGATCCGGGCCTGAAGAACACGCTCATCGTTGTCACGGCTGACCATGACCACACGCTGGTGCTGAACGGCTACGCCAAGCGCACTGGCAAGACCAGTGACGCCAGCCCCGGCGTGCTGGGCCTGGTCTACGACTACGTGAGCGGTTCGCAGAAGCTCGACTCCACGGGCAACCCGTTCTCGATCATCGGCTTCGGCAATGGCGAGAACCGTCCGGCCAACCGCACGGCACTGACCGACGTGCAGGTCTTCGACAAGGCCTATCACCAGGAAGCCGTGATTCCGATGTCCGCGGGTGGCGAAACCCACGGCGGCACCGACGTATTCATTGGTGCCATGGGCAACGGCGCGGCCAACTTCTTCGGTGTGATGGACAACACCGACGTGTTCGGCCTGATCAAGAAGTCGATCGGACTCTAAGCCAACCCGCCATCACCGCATAACGGAATATCGACATGAAACTCACCACCCGTATCGGAATGCTGGCGGCCGCGGCTGCCAGCGCCTGCCTGACCCTGCCGGCGCAAGCCGCCGGCGAGGCCAAGAACGTCATCTTCTTCCTGGGCGACGGCATGGGCCCGGCCACCGTCACTGCCTCGCGCATCTACAAGTACGGCGAATCTGGCTCGCTGACGATGGAGTCGCTCAAGCGCACCGCACGTATCAAGACTTTCTCGAACGACGCGCAGACCACCGACAGCGCGCCGTCGATGGCGGCCTACATGACCGGCGTCAAGATGAACAACGAGGTCATCTCGATGTCTTCGGACACGGCCGCGAAGCCGCCGAGCGTGGACGGCAACGGCAACAAGACCATCAACAACTGCGTGCCGACCAATGGCCACTCTGTGCCGACGCTACTGGAACTGGCCAAGGCACGCGGCAAGGCCGTGGGCGCCATCACCACGACCGAGCTGACGCACGCCACGCCTGCCGCAACGTACTCCCACATTTGCCACCGCGACGCGCAATACGACATCGCTGCGCAAGCGGTGCCGGGTGGCCTGGGCTTCAACACGGCACTTGGCAACGGCGTGGACGTACTGATGGGCGGCGGCCGCAACCACTGGACGCCGTACGACGCCACGACCAACAAGAAGGGCCGCGCCGACGGCCGCGACCTGACGGCTGAGCTTGGCGGCCTGGGTTATACCGTGGCGTCGACGCGTGCCCAGATGCTGCAGGCCAATGGCACCAAGCTGATCGGCCTGTTCAGCTCGTCCAGCCACATGGAGTACGAGATCGACCGTGCGGCGGGCAAGGGCGAGGGCGCCACCCAGCCGAGCCTGGCCGAGATGACCGCCAAGGCGATAGAGTTGCTGTCGAAGAACGGCAATGGCTACTTCCTGATGGTCGAAGGCGGCCGGATCGACCACGCGCTCCACGGCACCAATGCAAAGAAGGCCCTGGAAGACACCATCGCCTTCGACGACGCCATCAAGCGCGCACTGTCGCTGGTAGACCTGTCGAACACGCTCATCGTTGTGACTGCCGACCACGATCACACGATGACGATCAACGGCTACTCGCACCGCGGTAACCCGATCCTGGCCACGGCAACCGACTACAAGACGAAAAAGACTGCGCTTGCGGCGGATGGCAAGCCGTACACCACGCTGGTGTTCGGCAATGGCGGCACGCCGCGCAAGGCCACGCGTGACGATCCTTCGCTGGTCGATACCCAGGCCGTCGACTACCTGCAGGAAGTCGGCGTGAACCTGGGCACCCCGGGTGCGGAAACGCACGGCGGGGGCGACGTGATGCTGTTCTCCACGGGCCCGGGCAGCGCGCCGCTGAAGGGCACGCTGGACAACACCAAGGTGTTCGGCGTGGTGAAGTCGGCGGCGGGTCTGTAATCGCGCGTCAGGTATTTCCGCTCTTACGCACGCCGGTTCTCCGGCGTGCGCTTTTTACTTTCTGAACGGTTTTGATGAACATGAAGCATGCGATCCGTACCCTCGTCGCGGTGGCCCTGGTGGCCCTGGCGGCCTGTGCCTCGACAGCGGCATTCGCCGCGGATGCGGCCAAACCGCTTGCGCTGCGTGTGCAGCACGAACTGTCCGCGCTGGGCAAGGACGGCGTGAAGCGTGACGTGTCATTTGGCGAGCGCGTCTACCGCAGCGGCGATACGGTCTGGATCGAGCGCGAACTGCCGCAAGGCACGCGCCACGCACACGACGAGGCGGAGCACGCCAAGGGCGAGAAGGGCGAAAAGGGCGACAACAAGGGCCACAAGCACCTGGACATGTCTACGGCTGCGCGCTGGATCGAACGCAAGCCGGATGGCAACCTGACGGTGCGGCTGGTCAGCGACGAGATGCGCAAGACTTTCGAGGTGCGCCCGGGCGATTACGGCAACATCGGCTTCGACGGATCTTGGGCGGCAGCCAGCCACCTGCTCGATCCCGCGCTGCTGAAGACCATGAAGGCGAACGGCCCGGCTCGCGACGGCGTACAGGAATACACGGCCCGCCGTGGTGACGACCGCGTGACGGTGCAATGGGATATCGCCGGCCAGTATCCGCGGCTGGTGCAGTCGCTCAATGCCAGCGGCACGCAGAAGAAGATCACGCGCGTCACGGCGGTGACACCGTCGGCGAACGCGCCGTGGTCGCGTACGCGTGGCTATGCACAGGGCGACTACGCCGACCTTCTCGATTGAAATGTAGAGCGAACGGATCGGCCGCGATGGCTGGCCGATCGCATCACTGCGTCGCGCGCGCGCGAATGGTTGCGGCGATATCGCGGCTGACGGAGGCAAGCGCACGACTGTGCGCCGAGACGAGCGCATCGATGCCGTCGCCGGTCACGGGCTCGCGCACGGCCGATCGCCCCGTGATCGGTGCCTGCTTGCCAGGCGGCTGCACGGTCCACATGGCATCGATCGACACCGCAACCGCTGGCTCGGATTCGAAGCGCGTCACATCCACGCGGACGCGCCAGGCTGGCGCAGAATTGGCGCCGACGCCGAGCACGGTCACCTGGTCGGTGGCCAATTGCGTCCTCAGGTCCGCGGCGATCACCCGGGCAATATTCGTCTTGAGCGAGTCGGCCCAACGTGCGAATTCATTGACCTTGACTTCGTTGGTCGAAACCCGCGTCACGATCTGTGGCCGGTCGACGAGATCGGGGATCGTAACTGGCCCCACGACGATGCTGACCGGCGTAGCCGCAGCCGCAGCCGCCGGATCGGGCGTGGTGTCCGAATTCAGCGTGTAGAAGCGTGACGATGGCGAGCTGCAGGCTGCCAGCAGGGCAACAAGGAAAGCGGCAGCCGTCAGCCGCGCGGGTCGCTTCATGGCTGTTCCTCCTTCTTTCCGCGAACCACCGCTTCGGGATGCCGCTCAAGATAGTCGGCAAGTGACCGCAGCGCGGCGGCGGTACGCGCGAGTTCCTTCATGGCGTCCGAGGTGTTCTGCTGCAGCGTGGAGTCCGGGCCCAGCGTGGTGTTGGCGGAGTCGAGCGCGGTGTGGGCGGAGACCAGCGTGTCGCGCGCCTGGGGCACGATCTCGCTGTCAAGCCGCGTCAGCAGCGAGGTGGCATTGCGCAGCATGTCCTTCGTGTTCTGGCCGATCGGTCCGAACGGGATGCTGTTCAGTTGCGCCACCACACGCGTCAACGATTGCTGCAGAGACTGCAGATCGCCCTGCATGGACGGAAATTCCGGCGGATTGTGGCTCCAGTCGATCTTGGACTTGGGCGCGTTGGGAAAAAAGTCCAGCGCGATATAGAGCTGCCCGGTGAGCAGGTTGCCGGTTCTCAGCTGCATGCGCAGCCCTTGCTCGACAAGCAAATCGCCGAGTTCGTGCGGGTTTTCCGAAACACCGCCATCGCCGCCCGCACGGTAACGCGATGTGAACCGCTCGGGATAGAAGTTGATGTCCACGGGGATGCTGAACTTGCGCGTGGCGGGGTTGTAGCGTGTATGGATGGCCGTGACCTCGCCAATCACGATCCCCCGGAATTCGACCGGCGCGCCGATGGCCAGGCCGCGCACCGATTCCCCGAAGGCCACGGTATATTTGTGAACGATCCGGTCCTGGCGCTTCATCGCATTGGTGCGGTCATGAAACAGCGCAAACGTCGTGTTGGTGGCAGCAGCAGGCTGAGCCAGCGAATCTTCCGGGGTCTCGAACGCGATACCGCCAACCAGGATGGAGACCAGCGATTGCGTGCTGATGCGCAGGCCACCTGTGTCGAGCGACACGTCGACGCCGCTGGCATGCCAGAAACGGCTGCCCGTCTGAACGAACTGGTCGTACGGCGCATTAATGAAGACGTGTAGCGTCACGCCCCGGCCGTCAGAATCGAGGTTGTACGCCGTGATCTCTCCAACCTGCAGGCGGCGAAAGAAGACAGGGGAGCCGACATCGAGCGATCCCACGTCCTCGCTTTTCAGCAGGAACTCGCGGCCCGGCACATCGCTCGTGAATGCCGGCGGTGTTTCCAGCCCGACGAAATCGTGGCGCGTCTTCGTTGCGTTGCCCGTGTCGGAGGCGATGTACGAGCCGGACAGCAATGTGCCCAGACCAGAGACGGACCCGCCGGAGATCCGTGGGCGCACCACCCAGAAGCGCGTGTTGTCGACCAGCAGGCGCCCCGCGTCCTTGGCGATGTCGGCGGTGACGACGACGCGCTTGCTGTCCTGAGAGAGCGCGACCGATTTGACGATGCCAATATCGACGTCCTTGAACTTGATTTTCGTTTTGCCGGCTTCCAGCCCCTCTCCGGTCTTGAAGGTAATGGTGATCTGTGGCCCCTGCTCGATCACGGCCTTTACCGCCAGCCATCCGCCGATCAGTACGGCGACGATCGGTACCAGCCATACCAACTGCATGCGCAATCGCGAGCGGTGCGCAGGCGTGGCAACGGCCTCCGGAAAGTCCGGGGTCTCGGGGTCTTGTTCGGGGCCGGTCATGATTGGCGCTCCAGTTCATCCCAGATCAGCCGCGGGTCGAAGGACATCGCAGCGAACATGGTCAACACCACCACTGCCCCGAAGGCGATGGCAGCGGGGCCCGCCTGGATGGTGGCCAGCGCCTTGAACTGCACCAGCGCCACGAGGACGGTAATCACGTAGATGTCGAGCATGGACCAGCGCCCGACGAATTCGACCGCGCGATAGATGCGAGTGCGCCGTTTGGGTGCCGCTGTGGAATGAAATTGCGTCGAAAGCACCAGGTACCAAAGGGCAATGATCTTGAGCATCGGCACGGCGATGCTTGCAATGAAGACCACGATCGACAGCGACCAGGATCCTGATGTCCACAGGTACACGACGCCACTCAGGATAGTGTCATTCTGCGCGCCGAACAGGGAACTCGTGTACATCACCGGCAGGGCATTGGCAGGGATGTACAGCACCATGGCAGAGATCAGCAACGCCCACGTACGCGAAATCGCGGAAGGCTTTCTGCTGTGCATCGTGGCACCGCATCGCGGGCAGGCAACCGCGTAACCATGAGTGGGCGCACGGGTCAGCAGCCCGCACTCGTTGCATAGCATCAGGCCACACCGCGCGGCGGTGACACCACCGGCCGCCATTTGCCTGTCAATGTGAGGGATGCTGCCGCTGGGCGCGCGGACCGTGCCGAAGCGCGCCCACAATGCGTGCGGATCAAAGGCCGAGTTGGCCGCCGCAAGCACCAGCATCAGCGCGCCGAACGACCACAGTGCAACTCCGGGTACGACGGCTGCGATATGGGACAGCTTGACCAGTGCCACCAGCAGGCCAAGGATCAGCACTTCGGTCATTCCCCATGATTGCGCCTGATGACAAAGACGCAGTACCAGCGCGGCATGCCAGGGCTTGTGGCCCAGGCGCAGCGGCAGCACGATCCACAGCATGCACGCGGTCTGCATGATGGGCATAACGATCGTGGTGACAAGGACCAGCGCTGCAAGCGGCCACATTCCACCGTGGAACAGCACCCGGACTGCGCCGGCCAGCGTCGTCTGCACAAGCGTGCCGCTGACCGAGAGGCCGACGATGGGGTAGAGGTTGGAGATGGCAAGCAGCACGACGGCGCCCAGCCCAAGAGCCAGCGCCCGTGGGATACCGTCGGGCCGGTTGCGGGAAAGCTCGGCATCGCAACGGCAACAGCGCAGCACACCATTGGCCGGGACATGCGCGCAGCGCTGGAGCAGGTCGCATTCAGGGCAGGCGATCAGATCGGTGTGGGTCATGGCGCCACCTCCGTAACGAATTCAGCCTTGACGACCTTTTTTCGCCCATCGCCATCGTCGGTGCCGGAGTGGTTGTCCGGGCACATTCCGTTTTGCACAGGCGTCAAGCCACGCGCGGCTCGCGGGAGCCACCTCGACTAAGAGTATCAAGCAGGGTGTCGATGGGGTATGGGACCTTGGTCCAGTTGGCGCGGCACGTCAGAGATCAGCGCCAATGCCTCGACGGCGGCACTGGGCTGTGCGGCAAAAATGTTGTTCAATGGATTCTTGGCCCGGCATTCCCTGGTCTCACTCAGGCTTTCAGGCGCCGCCGCGAAATCATCCACGACAACAACGGGAGGGCGCATGTCGTGGCGTACTCCAGGACCGGATCGCGATTGTCCGCCGCATGCGTGGCGCAAGTCTTACCTTCCGACCGTGGCGCTCGCGGCGATGTCCCTCTTCGCACTGCCCCCGGCCCAGGCCCAGACGCCGCAGCAGTCAAACGCCGTGTCGTCGTTCAACGTTATCGGCGCCAATGTGCAACAACGCGCCAACGGCGTCCTTGCCATCATGGCGTACTCCGTCGTGCCGGACCTGACCTCGAGTTCGCTGTCCATCAGCAATGCCCAGTCAGGCAATCCCGGGGTCCAGCTGTCGCAGCTCACTGGCGGCTTTACCGTCAGCCGGTCGTTTCCGCTGTACCTGGAAGGCGCTATCGCCTACAGCCACTACGACCCCAAGTTTCTCGCCACGAATGGCGGTGAGTCGCTGTCGGTGCCGACCAGCTGGAACACCGTTTCCGGCACGGGCGGCATCGGCTGGGATTTCCCGCTGACTGCCGACGGCGAACTGGTGTTGCGTCCGATCTTCAATGTCTCGCTGGGATCCGTAACCAGCAATGTCAACAGTGCGAGAACCGATGTCGGGCGAATTGCCGGGCAGGTCATCGACTTCCTCGAGCACGGTGCGCTGAACGCGTGGGGGATAGGCGGTTCCCTGATGCTGGACTGGGAGCGTCGCCGCGACACCTACGAAGCCGACGTGAACCTGCGATATACGAATATCCATCTGCAGAGCTTTGGCGGCTCTTCCCAGGCAGTGGAAGGCTCGGCGTCGGCGCAGGTCGCCACGCTGTATGCACGCTGGCGCGCGCCAACCAGCCTGATGGCGCTGGACCGGCCCGTGCGTTACGTGCTTGAGTTCTCCCATTCCCAATACCTGGGCAGCGAGGCCGGCGCGCTGGGTTTCAGCCGCCTGACCTCGGTCGGCGTCGGCCTGGAACTGGACACCAGCGCCCATGAGGTCTATGTCACACGCGTCCGTACGGTCATCCGGTACGTGTTCGGCAATAACGTGTCGGGCGCTTCATTGGGCTTGGCGATCAGCTTCTGAACGTGAACCGTGGCACCGGCAGCCTGCGTACGCGGACGTGGATACCCCGCCACGCCAAAGGAACTTGCCGCCCCCGGGCGGGTCCATTGTTGCGGTCGGTTACAATGCCGCGCTGCAACCGTGACAATCGGCCGGGAGATCCCGCACGCTGGATACCTGGCAGGCCGATGTGGCTGCTACCCGATATATCGCCCCCAACCCGATGCGTTTTTTCCTCTTCCTGCTGACTGCCCTGTGCCTGTCCGCGCTGTCGTTCTCGGCAGCCGCGAACGTGCGCGCGGCCGTGCCGCAGGTGGAATCGGCAAAGGTTGCCGGGGCCGCTGTGGTGGCCGAAACTGCGCCGGACTATGACGCGATGCTCGCCACCGGCGAGGAATTGACGCAGCTTGTTCTGCCCGGTGACGCCGATTTCGGCGCCGATGACGAGTTCGACGACGGCCCGCCGCCGGGCTACTGCAATATCTGGTCGGCCGATCTGCTGGACCCGCCCGATCTGTTCGATGCGGTCGATGAGACCAGCGCGTTTTTTGTCCTTCCCGAATTCCAGTTGGCCCAGTCCATCGATACCGTGGTGCCCATGCCCACGGCACGCGGCAAATTTCACTCCGACGGCCTGTTCCGGCCGCCCAGACGACTCGCCTGATCGCGCTTGATCGCGCCTGATAGCGCCTGATCGCGCCCCCGGCTGCCGCCCGTGCTGACTGCACCGGCGGTGCGCCCTCATTGCCCCTGAGCTCCCATGCATCCGCGACGCTGAACGTCGCGGCACGATGCCTGCCGCCGGTTGATGCCGATTGATGCCGGTTGATGCCGGCCGCGTGGCGAAAGCCGCGCATGGGCGCCGGGCAGTCGTATTGCTCGATTGATTCCGACATGAAGACCAAGAAATCGTTGACTTGGGCCGCGTCGCTGTCGCTGATGACAGCGCAGGCCTGGGCCGCGCAGCCCGTGCCGGTCAGTGCCACGGCGACCGGAGCTGCCTCATCGGCCTCATCGGCCCCATCGGCCCCATCGGCCCCTATGCAGGCGGCCAAGCCTGCCGCTACAGCCATGCCGCGCGCCACCACGCCAGCCCCCGATACGTTCGATCTGCCGCAGTTGCTGCAACTGGCGCAATCGACCAACAAAGGCGTGGAAGCCGCGCAGGCCAATGTGGATGCCGCCACGTCCGCCATCACCAGTGCCCGTGCCTATCCGAACCCGCAGGTGGAAATGATGTATGGCCGCGTATCCGGCAAGCAGCCTGGCGTGGTCAGCGGCAACGCGCCGTCCTACGCGATCGTCCAGAAGTTCGACTATCCGAACCAGCGCAACCTGCGCGAGCAGATGGCCGGGCGCGGCCTGGAGGCATCGGAGGCGATGCGCCAGGGCTTCCGCAGCGACCTGGCCGCGCGCGTGAAAACGTCGTATTACCAGGTGCTGCGCCGCGAAACCGAGCTGGCCGCCGCGCGCGAGGACCTGAACATGATGCGCCAGATCCAGGAGCGCGCGAAGGTGCGCGTGGGCGTTGGAGAGGCGCCGCGCTATGAGCTGATCAAGGCTGATACGGAACTGCTGGCCGCGCAGAAGACGCTGCAGACGGCAGAGCTTCGCGTCGATCAGGCCAAGGCCGCGCTGCGTCAGCAGGTGGGTGGCGGCATGCCGGTGCGCTTTGCGCTGAACGGCGAACTGGGCCGTGCGCCCGAGGTGCCGCCGCTGGCGGCGCTGCACGACACGCTGCAGGCCAGCAATGCCGAACTGACCCAGCGCCGCAGCGAACTGGAGCGCGCAAAGCTGGGCGTGGACTACCAGCGCGCGCTGCGCTGGCCCGAAGTGGCCGTGCGCGCCAGCACCGACCGGCAGCCCGACAACAATGTCTCGCAGATCGGCCTGGTCATGACGATTCCGCTCTGGGACCGCCGCAGCGGCCCGGTGGGCGAAGCCACGGCGCAGGCCACGCAGGCCCGTACCGCGCTGGAGGCACGCGAGTTCGAACTGATGCAGGAGCTAGATACCGCGTACCGCCAGTACGAAATCAGCCAGGCACAGGTGACGGCGCTCGAATCCGGCATCGTGCGCGAGGCCGAGTCCGCGCTTGGCGTGGCCGAATCCGCCTATCGGTTCGGCGAGCGCGGCATTCTCGACTACCTCGATGCGCAACGCGTGCTGCGCAGCGCGCGCAGCGAGCTGATTGCCGCGCAGTACGAACTGCAGGTCGCCGCCATCCAGATTGAAAAGCTCATGTCGGCCACGCCGGGCGTCAATGCCCCCGCGTCCACCATGCCGTCCATGCCCGTTGCCCCGAATCTGAACTGAACATGCGCCCCCAATTTCTACTTTCCCTTGCCGCCGCCGCAGTGATGATGCTGTCGCTGGCCGGCTGTTCCGATGACCCCGCCCCGGCGGCCGAAACCCCTAAGCTTCCGCCGGGCATCGTCAAGCCCGAAGGCAACCTGAAGCGCACGCTCAAGGTGGTGCCGGTTACCGCGTCCCCGTTCAGCGAGATGCTGCGCGTGGCGGGCCGTATCGACTTCGACGAACAGCGCGTTTCGCGCATCGGCGCCAGCGTGACCGGGCGCGTGACAGACCTTTATGCCGTGCTCGGCCAGGAGGTCAAGGCCGGCCAGGTGCTGGCGCGCCTGCACAGCAGCGAACTGGGCGCCGCGCAGATGGCCTTCCTGAAGGCCGAAGCGCAGAACACGCTGCAGGCCCGCAACGCGGAGCGCGCGCGGCAACTGTTCGCCGCCGATGTGATCGGCCGTGCGGAACTGCAGCGCCGCGAAAGCGAGTACGCGATTGCCGCCGCCGAGATGCGCGCGTATCGCGATCAACTGCGCGTGCTGGGTATGTCTGCCGCGGCGATTTCGGCGCTGGCGAAGAACGGCAGCATCGATTCGTATTCGCCGGTGTTCTCCAGCATCAGCGGCACGGTGGTGGAGCGCAGCGTGGCGCAGGGCCAGGTGGTGCAGCCTGCCGATGCGCTGTACACGGTGGCCGATCTGTCGCGCGTCTGGGTTGTGGCAGAAGTGCCTGAGCAGCAGGCCGCGCAGGTGGCTGAAGGGCAGAGTGTCGATATCGAGGTGCCGTCGCTGGCCAACAGCAATGGCCGCATCACGGGCAAGCTGATCTACGTGGGCCGCACCGTGAACCCGCAGTCTCGCACGGTGCTGGTCCGTACCGAACTGGAGAACAAGGAAGGCCGCCTCAAGCCCGCCATGCTGGCCACCATGCTGATTGCGGCCAAGCCCGTTGAGCAACTGGTGGTGCCCGGCTCGGCCGTGGTGCGCGATGGCAACGATGAGCAGGTCTACGTGGAAACCGGAGATGGCCAATTCCGCCTGACCAAGGTGAAGCTGGGTGCCGAGAGCGACGGCATGCGCGTGGTGCAGGGCGGCATCAAGGCCGGTGACCGCGTGGTGGTGGAAGGCGCATTCCACCTCGACAATGAGCGCAAGCGCCTGGAACAGGGGTAAGCGGCCATGATGACATCGCTTGTGGAAGCCGCGATCAAGCAGCGGCTGGTGGTGTGCGTGATTGCGGTGGTGCTGTTCTTCTTCGGTCTGCGCGCGGCGGGAAAGCTGTCTGTCGACGCGTTCCCGGACGTGACCAACGTCCAGGTGCAGATCGCCACGGAGGCAACCGGCCGTTCGCCCGAGGAAGTGGAGCGCTTTGTCACGGTGCCGATCGAGATGTCGATGACGGGCCTGCCCGGACTCGAGGAGATGCGCTCGCTGAACAAGGCGGGCCTGTCGCTGATCACGCTTGTGTTCACGGACAAGACCGACGTCTATTTCGCGCGGCAGCTCGTCATGGAGCGGCTGATCGAGGTGTCCGGCCGCATGCCAGAGGGCGTGACGCCGGTGCTTGGGCCCGTGTCCACGGGCCTGGGCGAGGTCTACCAGTACACGCTGGACCGCGCCGACGATGGCAACCGGGAACTGACGCAGGAGGAACTGTCCGAGCGCCGCATCGTGCAGGACTGGGTGGTGCGGCCGATGCTGCGGTCGATCCCCGGTGTGGCGGAAATCAACTCGCAGGGCGGCTTTGTGCGGCAGTACCAGGCGCTGGTCAACCCGGAGCGGATGCGCCATTACGACATCAACATCCAGCAGGTCTATCAGGCGCTGGCGCGCAACAACGCCAACTCCGGTGGCGGCGTGCTGCCGCACTACGCGGAACAGTACCTGATCCGCGGCGTGGGCCTGGCCAAGGGCGTCGACGACATTGGCAGCATCGTGCTCAAGGAGATCGGCGGTACGCCGGTCTACCTGCGCGATGTGGCGCAGGTGACCATCGGCCATGAGGTCCGGCAGGGTGCGCTGGTCAAGAACGGTGAGACCGAGGCCGTGGGCGGCATCGTGATGATGATGCGCGGCGGCAATGCCAAGGAAGTGGTGAGCCGCGTCAAGGCGCGTGTGGCGGAGATCAACGAGCGCGGCATGCTGCCGGGCAAGCTGCAGATCGTGCCGTACTACGACCGTAGCGAACTGGTGGATTCCGCACTGTGGACCGTCACCAAGGTGCTGCTGGAAGGCGTGGTGCTGGTAGTGATCGTGCTGTTCCTGTTCCTGGGCGACGTGCGTTCATCGGTGATCGTGCTGGCCACGCTGGTGCTGACGCCATTGCTGACGTTCATGGTGATGAACCAGGTGGGGCTATCGGCCAACCTGATGTCGCTGGGCGGGCTGGCCATCGCCATCGGGCTGATGGTGGATGGATCGGTGGTGGTGGTCGAAAACGCGTTCGAACGGCTTGGCCACGCGGACAAGACCGGCATGACGCGCACGCAGGTGCTGGTCAAGGCCGTGCAGGAAGTGGCCACGCCGGTGATCGTGGGTGTGGGCATCATCATCCTGGTGTTCCTGCCGCTGATGACGCTCTCCGGCATGGAAGGCAAGATGTTCGCGCCGCTGGCATTCACGATCTCGATTGCGCTGGCGATCTCGCTGTTCCTGTCGCTGACGCTGTCGCCGGTGCTGTCGTCGTACCTGCTCAAGGGTGGCGCCGAACATGACACGCGCATCATTGCGTTCATGAAGCGCTACTACCTGCGCATGCTGCACTGGGCGCTGGCCAACAGCAGGAAGACCGTGCTGTCGGCGGTGGGGGTGTTCGTTGCCACGCTGATGATCGTGCCGTTGCTTGGTACCTCGTTCATTCCGGAAATGAAGGAAGGATCGATCGTGCCGGCCATCGACCGCGTGCCGAACATCTCGCTGGAGGAATCGATCAAGCTCGAGAAGGAGGCCAACAAGCTGGTGCTGCAGGTGCCGGGCGTGAAGTCCGTGGTGTCTGGCGTGGGCCGTGGCGAAAGCCCGGCCGACCCGCAGGGCCAGAACGAATCGACGCCGATCGCCAGCCTCAAGGATCGCGACGAGTGGCCGGACGGATGGACCCAGGACGATATCGCCAACGCCATCCGCGACAAGCTCAAGGCCATTCCGGGCGTGCAGATCGTGATGGCGCAGCCGATCTCGGATCGCGTGGACGAAATGGTCAGCGGCGTGCGTTCTGACGTGGCTGTGAAAATCTTCGGCGACGATCTGGACAAGTTGCGCGACCTGGCTGGCCAGATCGCGCGCGTGGCGGGCGGCATCCAGGGGTCGCAGGACATCCGTATCGAACGGATATCGGGCCAGCAGTACCTGTCGATCGAGATCGACCGTCAGGCGATTGCGCGCTACGGGCTGAACGTTTCCGACATCCACGACATCATCGAGATCGCCATCGGCGGCAAGCGCGCCACGGATATCTTCGAGGGCGAGCGCCGCTTTGCGGCGGCCGTGCGCCTGCCAGAGGAATTCCGCAGCAACGTGCAGGAGATTCGCCAGTTGCTGGTGTCGGCGCCAGACGGCGTTCAGGTGCCGCTGCAGAGCGTGGCAAAGATCGAGGTCACCGACGGCCCCGCGCAGATCAGCCGCGAAATGGCCAAGCGCCGCGTGGTGGTGATGATCAACGTGAAGGATCGGGACCTTGGCGGCTTCGTGGCCGAACTGCAGGCAGCCACCGAGAGCAAGGTCAAGCTGCCCGAAGGCTATTACTTCGAGTGGGGCGGCCAGTTCCAGAACATGGAGCGCGCAATGGGCCACCTGAAGATCATCGTGCCGATCACGATCGCCGCGATCTTTTTCCTGCTGTTCCTGCTGTTCAACTCGCTGCGCTATGCCACGCTGATCATCACGGTGCTGCCGTTTGCATCGATCGGCGGCATCATCGGGCTGTTCGTCACGGGCGAGTACCTGTCCGTGCCGGCGTCGGTGGGCTTTATCGCGCTGTGGGGCATGGCGGTGCTGAACGGCGTGGTGCTGGTGTCGTACATCCGCACGTTGCGCGAATCCGGCATGTCACTGCGCAACGCGGTGGTGCGTGGCGCCACGCAGCGGTTCCGCCCGGTGATGATGACCGCGACGATTGCGATGCTGGGCCTGGTGCCGTTCCTGTTCTCGACGGGGCCGGGCTCGGAGGTGCAGCGCCCGCTGGCGGTGGTGGTGATCGGTGGCCTGATCACGTCGACGCTGCTGACGCTGGTCATGGTGCCCACGCTGTATCGCTGGTTCGATGACCGCAAACCGGAGCCGCGCGACATGTCGGTGTAAGGCAACCTTGAATTTCCAAGCCAGTACAATGGCGACCGGCCGGTATGCAACGCGCGTGCCGGCCGTTTTGTTTGGAGTTCACACCATGATGACCCAAGTGCGCCGCATGCTGGCGGCGCTTGCAGTGACCACGCTACCGATGGCGGCGATGGCCGCGCCGCCCGCATCCCCGGCCGAGGCGCCCGTCAATATCGAACTGGGCCAGCGCGGCGGCAAGCCCGAAGCGCCTGAGGCGCCCGTCGCCTGCATGAACGCGGTCAAGGCCGCGATGCCGAATCCCGACCAGTTCCACTGGATGCGCGGCACCACCCGCCGCGTGGCCGAGGACGTCTACAGCGTGGTTGGCAACATTGAATATGTCGACAAGTCCGGGCAGGCCCGCAAGGGCGATGCCCAGTGCGACGTGATGCGCGCCCCGGGCAACCAGTTCATCGTGCCGAAGGTGCGACTGCCCCAGTAGCCTGTTCATCGGCGCCCGCTTCGGCGGCGGGCTCTTGCTGGCCGCCTGCGTCCGCTCAGGGCTGCCTACGCGCGATCCAGTTCGCTGCTGTTCCACCACGCTTCCAGCAGCGGCTGAAAGCGGTCGTCGGGCGCGGGCGGTACGCGCGTGCTCTTGCGCGCCGCCGGGAGTTGACGGCCGGTGAGCTGGTAAAAGACGGCCGCGGGCAACGTGCCGGGACCGTAGGGCACGTGATCGACCACGCTCATCTGGCGCGCTGCCTTCAGCGCGCGCGTGGTTTCCTCGGGGGAGAGACCACACGCGTCGGCAAGCGCATCACGGCGCAGCGGGCCGTGGCGCTGCAGGCCCTCGATCAGCATATGCACGCATTCGCGCGTATTCCGTTTCATAGCGGGCATTTTCCGTACCTGCCCCGGACTGCACAATCGGGCATGACATTTGTTTGCAATCCTGCACGCGAATCCGTGGCAGTTAGCTGACAGTCACGTGTTTCAGGCGCTGAACGGCGCACATTTTCACCGGCCCCTTGCATCCGCCTCGATACTGTATAAACATACAGTATTCGAGAAAATATGAGGGATGCGCCAATCGTTGCGCGTCCCGGATCAACACCATGACAGTGTCATCGCATGCGATGCCGCCGGCAGCGGCGGCGGACCATGCGCCCCCCATCCCCGTACACCGCGCGTCGGTGAGCGAACTCGAGCACCGCTACCCCGGGCTGTGGCGCGCGGGGCAGCTTGGCCGTGCCGGCCGCCTGCCCGTGTGTCCCACCGGCTATGACGCGCTGACGGCGGAACTGCCAGGCGGCGGCTGGCCCGCCGGCGCCGTGACCGAACTGCTGCTGGCCCAGGACGGCGCGGGCGAGTTGCGCCTGCTGATGCCGGCGCTGCGTACGCTGGCTGCCGCGGGGCGTCGCATCGGTTTCGTCAATCCGCCGTATCTGCCCAATGCGGCAGGACTGGCCGATGGCCGCCTGCCCGCGCGCCAGCTCTATTGGGTGCGCCCGCCGGCCGGCGCGACGATTGCGTCGCGCCGTGCGGACATGCTATGGGCTGCGGAGCAGATGCTGCGCAGTCAGGCGTTCGGCGCGGTGCTGGTCTGGCTGGCTGGCGCGCGTCCGGAGGCGCTGCGGCGTCTGCAGGTGCTGGCGCAGGCCGGCGATACCGTGGTGTGGGTGTTGCGCCCGATCCGTGTGCTGCACGAATCGTCGCCTGCCACGCTGCGGCTGGCGTTGTCGCCGTTGCCCGGCAATCTGCTGTCGATCGTCTTTCACAAGCGGCGCGGCCCCGCACGCGACACGCCGTTGCTGCTGCCGCTGGAAGGCATGGCCCATGTGCCGCGGAGCGCGGGTGCGCCTGCGGTGCCCACACCTGCCGTCCCGGCAGGCGCCGATCATCATGTTCCCGATGCTTCCGACTTGCTGGATCGCGGTGCACCTGCCGCGCCTGCCGCTGGACGCGCTGCAGCCGAACTGGCCTGAGCCTGCCGGTGCGCAGCCCGTCAACGCCACCGCTACCGCCACCGCCACGTTGCAACGGGCGCTGCCGGTGGCGGTAGTGGAGCATGAGCGCGTGGTGCTGGCCAATGCGCCAGCCATGGCGCTGGGTGTGTGCCATGGCATGCGGCGCGGTGGCGTGCAGGCGTTGTCAGCGGACGTGGTGCAGCTTGACCGCGATCTTGCGGCAGAGGCCGCGTTGATGACATCGGCCGCACTGACGCTGCTGCATTTCACGCCGGCCGTGACGATCGATCCGGAACCCGAATCGGCCACGGTGATGCTCGACGTGACCGCCAGCCTGCGCCTGTTCGGTGGTCATCGCGCGTTGTGCCGGGCGATTCGCGCACGCGTGCGGCAACTGGGCACGTTCGCACAGATCGGCTGTGGCACCACGGCGCAGGGTGCCGCGTGGCTTGCACGCCAGCCGTTGCGCAAGACATCGCACGGCATCGTCAGGCCCGCGCGCCGGGCGGTACAGGCTGCACGCATGATGCGCCTGCTGGACCGGCTGCCCGTTGATTGCCTGCATGTGCTGGCCGATCCGGAATGGCTGGAAGGCATCGGCTGCCGCACGCTGGGACAGGTGCGCCGTCTGCCGCGCGCAGGGCTGTCGCGCCGTATCGGCACGGAACTGCTGGCGCGGCTAGACCAGGCCTATGGCCAGGCGCCGGCCGGTTTCTCATGGTTCGAAGCCCCGCCGATGTTTGCGCAGCGCATGGAGTTGCCGGGCCGCGTGGAGTCCGCCGACGGCGTGCTGGCCGGTGCGCAGCGGCTGCTGCTGGCGCTGTCGGGCTGGCTGGCCGTGCAGCAGGCCGGCGTGACGCGCTGCGTGCTGGTGCTCGAACATGAACGCTATCGGCTGGGCGAAGACACCGACAGCACGCCGGTGCCGCTTGGGCTGGCGCAACCGAGCCGCGATCCCGTGCACCTGTCGAAGCTGCTGCGCGAAAAGCTCGACAAGATCCGCTTCCATGCGCCTGTCGGCGGCCTCGCGCTGCGTGTGGAGGCGATGGAAACCTGCGTGCCGCAAAGCGATTCGCTGTTTCCGGAGCCCGGTGCCGAACCCGCCGAACTGGGCCGGCTGCTCGATACGCTGGTGGCGCGGCTCGGGCGCGACAACGTGCTGCAGCCGCATCCGCTGGCCGATCATCGGCCCGAGTGTGCCAATCGGTGGATGCCCATCGACGAGAAGCCGCCACGTGGCACCGCAACCGGCACGGTGCCTCCCGAGCGGCCGCTGTGGCTGCTGGAAGCACCGCTGCCGCTGCGCGTGCAGAAGCATCGCCCCGTTCATGACGGCCCGCTGGTGATGCTGACGCGCCCCGAGCGCATCGAGGCCGGCTGGTGGGACGGCGGTCTGGCCACGCGCGATTACTTCATCGCGGAGCGTGGCGACGGGTTGCGCTGCTGGGTCTATCGCGAGCGCCCGGGGCGCCCCACGCGTGACGGGCAGGAGGACGGCGGCGAATACCGCTGGTTCCTGCATGGTCTGTTTGCCTGAAGGATTTGCCCGTGTTGCCCGGCCTGTCTTCGCTGTTGCCGTCGCTGCCCGACTATGTCGAGCTGCACTGCATTTCCAATTTCACGTTCCTGAACGGCGCCTCGCATCCGCAGGAACTGATCGCGCGTGCTTTCCAGCTTGGCTACAGCGGGCTGGCGCTGACCGACGAATGCTCGGTGGCCGGCACCGCGCGCGCGCATCATGCAATCAAGGTGCTGCGTGAGGACATGTGGGAAGCGGTGGCGCGCAGCGCCCGGCACCTGGCTGCGGGACAGGCGGCTGGCGACATCGACGAGATTGAGGAGCTGCCGGCGTTTGATCTCGAGGAGGACGACGAGGATGCGCTGTCGCCCGATGATTTCGACGACGACCCGGACCCGGAAGCGGACAGGGACCCGGATGCCGCCGCGCGCCGCCACCGCATGCTCGAAGCGCGCGCCGCCGCTGCCGATGCGTTCAACCTGGTTATCGGCAGCCGCTTCGTGCTGACGACGGCGCCGGCGGATACAACGCCGCCGCTGCGGCTGGTGCTGCTGGCGAAGAATCGCGAAGGCTTCGGCAATCTGAGCGAGTTCATCACGCTGGGCCGCACGCGCGCCGAGAAGGGCAGCTATCTGCTGTATCCGTCCGACATCGCCGATCCGCAGCCTGCGCAGGCCCATCTGTACGGCATGCCCGATTGCCTGGCGATCCTGCTGCCCGATTACTGCGCGGACATCGATACCCTGCGCGCGCAGGCGCACTGGTGCCGCGCAACGTTCGGCGATCGTGCGTGGATGGCGCTGGAACTGCTGCAAGGCCATGCCGAAGCATTGCATCGATCGCGCCTGCAGGCGGTTTCGGCCGAGACCGGCGTGCCGCTGGTGGCGGCCGGCGCGGTCAATATGCATGTGCGCTCGCGCAAGCCGCTGGCCGATGTGCTGACCGCGATCCGCATTGGCCAGCCGTTGCCCGCTTGCGGCATGGCCCTTGCCCCGAATGCCGAGGCACATCTGCGTATGCGGCAGGTGCTGTCGCGGCTCTATCCGCGCGAGGCGCTGGCGCAGACGCTGAAGATCGCGGACCAGTGCCGCTTTTCGCTCGACACGCTGCGCTACGAGTATCCCGAGGAACTCGTGCCCGACGGCGAAACGCCAATCAGCTATCTGCGCCGCGAGGTAGAGCGCGGCATCACCGAACGGTTTCCGCATGGCATGGAACCCGAATGGGAAGCGCAGCTCAAGGGCGAACTCGAACTGATCGAGGAGAAGCACTACGAGCCGTTCTTCCTGACCGTGCACGATATCGTCCGCTTTGCGCGTGAGCGCGGCATCCTGTGCCAGGGGCGCGGATCGGCAGCCAACTCACTGGTCTGCTACTGCCTTCATATCACCGAGGTCAGCCCGGAACAGGCCAACCTGTTGTTTGGCCGGTTCCTGTCGCGCGAGCGTGACGAACCGCCCGATATCGATGTTGATTTCGAGCACCAGCGGCGCGAGGAGGTCATCCAGTACATCTATGGCAAGTACGGGCGCCATCGCGCCGCGCTGGCCGCGTCGCTGATTACATACCGCTCGCGCAGCGCATTGCGCGACGTGGGGCGTGCGCTCGGCATCGACGCCAGCGTGGTGGAGCAGGTGGTCAAGGGGCAGGCGTGGTGGGATGGCGGGGCGGCCTTCATCGAGCGCATCTCGCGTTACGGGCTGGACCCCGATTCGGTCACCGTGCAGCAATGGGCCAGCCTGACCGAGCAGCTACGCGGCTTTCCCCGGCATCTGTCCCAACACGTGGGCGGCTTCGTGATTGCGCGGCACAAGCTGTCGCGGCTCGTGCCGATCGAGAACGCGGCGATGGAAAACCGCAGCGTGATCCAGTGGGACAAGGACGATCTCGAATCGCTGGGCCTGTTGAAGGTGGATGTGCTCGCGCTGGGCATGCTGACTGCGATCCGCCGCGCGCTGACAATGGTCCCGAATCCCGAGCCCGAGCGGGCCGGGCTGCCTACGCGCATGGAGGACCTGCCCGAAACCGACGACCACACCTACGAGATGATCTGCAAGGCCGACACGGTCGGCGTCTTCCAGATCGAATCGCGCGCGCAGCAGTCGATGCTGCCGCGGCTGCAACCGCGCCAGTACTACGACCTCGTGGTCGAAGTGGCCATCGTGCGGCCGGGGCCGATCCAGGGCGGCATGGTGCATCCATACCTGAAGCGGCGCGAAGCGTTGCGTCTCACCGGCAAGCTGCCAACCTACTTCAACGACGTGATCCGCCGCGTGCTGGGCCGCACGCTGGGCGTGCCGATCTTCCAGGAGCAGGTGATGCAGTTGGCGATCGACGCAGCCGGCTTCACGCCGGGGCAGGCCGATCAATTGCGGCGTTCGATGGCGGCATGGCGTCGTCGTGGCGATCTCAAGAAGCACCAGGACGCGCTGGTGCGCGCGCTGACCACGCGCGGCTATCCCGAATCGTTCGCGCTGGCCATCTGCAAGCAGATCGAGGGGTTTGGCGAGTATGGCTTTCCGGAAAGCCACGCGGCCAGCTTCGCCAAGCTCGTTTACGTCAGTGCCTGGATCAAGTGCCACTACCCCGATGCGTTCCTGTGCGCGCTGCTCAACAGCCAGCCAATGGGCTTCTATTCGCCATCGCAACTGGTGCAGGATGCGCGTCGCCACGGCGTGATGGCGCAGCCGGTGGACGTGACGATCAGCAACTGGGAGAGCACGCTGGAACCGCAGCGGCCTGGCCAGCGTTTCCGCGACGTGCGACTGGGTATGAATCGCGTGAAAGGCATGCGCGAGGACGCCGCGCTGCGGATTGAAGCGGCACGCATGGCCCGTCCGTTCGACAGCGTGGAGGACCTTGCGCGCCGCGCGGCGCTGGACCGGCACGATATCGACGTGCTGGCCGCGGCCGATGCGCTGGTATCGCTCGCAGGGCATCGCCGCCAGGCACGCTGGCACGCGCGCGGCGCCGCGGTGCAGACCGCGCATCGCGACCTGCTGCACGATGCCCCGCCGCAGGAGCAGGCATTGGAGTTGCCCGAACCAAGGATCGGCGAGGACGTGGCCGCCGACTACGCCAGCCTGGGTCTATCGCTGAAATGCCATCCGCTGACGCTGCTGCGCCGCAGGCTCAGCGCGCTCCGGTTCGTCACGGCGCAGCAGCTTGCACGCTGCGCCAATGGCCGCCGCGTGCGCGCCTGCGGCATCGTGACCGTGCGCCAACGGCCATCGACGGCCAGCGGCACGATCTTCACGTCGATCGAAGATGAAACCGGCGCCGTCAACGTGATCATCTGGCCGGACCTGGTGGAGCGTCAGCGCAAGGAAGTACTAGGCGCCACGCTGCTCGGCGTGATCGGCACGTGGCAACGACAGGGCGAGGTCAAGCACCTGGTGGCGGATGAACTGGTGGACTTGAGTTCGTTACTGGGCAGGTTGTTGGTGGGGAGTCGGGATTTTCATTGAGGGGGTTGGGCGATGCCATTGGTTTCCGCCCCTCTCCCATTTATGGAGAGGGGCGGGGGAGAGGACCGGCGCCTGACGTGCCAATCACGCCTACCGAATCGACGCCATACACTGTCAACGGCTCGCGCGTGTACTCCGTCCTGTAGGTACTGCGCTGATCCAATGCCGCTGCACATCCCATGAATACATCTAGCGCCGGCACTAGCAAAATCAGGAACAGCATTGACCAACCAGAACACTTGGCCAACGACAGCTTTCGCCGCAACAACAAGAACACCGCGAGGGTTACAGAAACCCAGAGTGCCGCGTATATCGTTAATGCTGCGATAGCAACCGCGCCGAGGTCGCCCACGGCCGCTTTGCTTGTCTGCGGTAGCAGGCAAAGCAACGCGGCAAACCTCGCTCGCTTCATCTGTGCCAGGATGATTCTCATGTGGCGCTCAAACTTGATCGTCATAGCCCACCAGTTGCCACTGCACGGGATTACTCACCCAATCCGGGCCCAGCCAGCGGTCAAGCAGCGCGAACAGGCGCGGCCGCGCGAAGATATACACGGGCATCGTCTTGCCCTTGCTGAAATAGAAGGTGGCGTCGAGGTATGGGGCGCCACTCTCCCTTAACGCCCGCCATAGGCCCGACTCCGGACAACGCTCGCCGGTGTTCACGCATGTGCCCAGCGCCGCCCTGGGCGGTGGCGGCAGGGCCAGGCCAAGGGCAGGATCGAGATTCCTGCCCTTGGCCAGCTTTTCCATCAACGCTTCCGAGGGCTGCTCGGGAATCTGCTCCTGCTCCTTCTGCCATTGGAACGTGCCGTCCCAGGGAGGGAGTTCGGCCGGCGGCAGCGGAACGATCTGGTCGATGTCGGGGAGCTTGGGGTTGTAAGACTCGTTTTTGACGAGAAAACGCCAGATCTGCTCGTAGCGTTCTGCGCGCTCAGGATCGTTTGGAAGAGCGAGGTAGTTGAGTTCGTCGGAGGGGGGAGGCGCCTTGAATGCATGCTTCAAGTAGTACGCTGACGTACTGTGGCCCGCAGCCGCCCCTAACTGAAAAGCCTGTACCGCTTCTTGATAATGCTTGTCATTTTGAAGGTCCACGCCAAGCGTATTGGCCGCTTTCCCATGCCCTTGCTCTGCCGCACAGCGCCGCATCTGGCGTGCAATGTCCGGTGCCATGGACGCCGGTGCCAGCATCTCGCCAACGTAGTACTGCGCATCGGGGTTTCCCATGTCCGCCGCCTTACGGATATAGCGAAGCGCCATGTCCTCGTTCTGCTTGAAGCCGTAACCGAGTTTCAGATAATGGCCGACGTCGTAGTACCCCATTGGCACGTCCTGCTCCACCAGTTGCGTGGCCCAGTCGATCGACTCACGCATCGCATAGGGCGATTTGGTCTTTCCCCGCGACACCAGCAGCTGCGCGTTGTGGTTAGCTTGGTAGTGGCCATGCGCGGCGGCAATGCGGTAGTACCGCACGATTTCATCAAAGTCTTTCGGCCCCTTGCGTTTCTGCAGGTAGCGGCCGTATTGGAACAGTTGATCGGCCTCCGGATCGAGCGGTGGCAGGTGATCAGCTTCGCGGACACATGTGAACGCGAGGTTGGCGCGTACCTCGGCAAGGTCTGGCAACTTGGGCAACGGATTCTCCTTGGAACAGCCGGTCAAGGAAAATCCGGCCAGAAGGCCTATCGCAACAACTCTACGCACGCTACGCATCGTCATATCCCACCAGTTGCCACTGCACGGGATTACTCACCCAATCCGGGCCCAGCCAGCGGTCAAGCAGCGCGAACAGGCGCGGCCGCGCGAAGACATACACGGGCATCGTGTTGCCCTTGCTGAAATATATGGGGGCGTCGGGGTATGGGGCGCCACTTTCTCCTAAAACCCGCCAAAGGCCCGACTCCGGACAACGCTCGCCGGTGCTCACGCATGTGCCAAGCGCCGCCTTGGGCGGTGGCGGCAGGGGCAGACCCGAAGCGGGGTCAAGGCCCTTGTCCCGGCTCAATCGGCGGATCAGTTCGTCGGACGGCTTCTCTGGCGGCACCGCCTCTGCCTGCTCCTTCTCCCATTGGAACGTGCCGTCCCACGTGGGGAGCTTGGCGGGGGGCAGCGGGACGATCTGGTCGATGTCCGGGACCTTGGGGTTGCCGCCTTCGTTGCGGATCAGGAATTCCCAGATTGCCTTGTAGCGCTGTGAGCGTTCGGGGTCGTAGGGTAGTGCGAGATAGTGGATTCTGTTGGACTCTGGAGGTCCATTGAAACCCTTCCCAAGTAATGAGGCAGACATCGAGTTACCCGCCATCGTACCCTTCTGAAATGCCTTTACGGCTTCGGGGAAGTGCTCCAGCACCGAATGATTGACTCCCAATGTCGAAGCGGCTTCCCCATGGCCTTGCGCAGTCGCACACTCGCGCATCTGCTTGGCAATATCGGGAGCCTTGTCCAGCGGAGCGAGCAGGTTGCCAACGTAGAACTGCGCTTCCGCGCTTCCCAGATCTGCCGCCTTGCGGAAATAGCGCAGCGCCATCTCCTTGTCCTGCTTCAGTCCATAGCCAATGTTCAGGTAGAAGCCGATATCGTAGTAGCCGGACGGTACCCCGGCATCGATTAACTGGCTCGCTAGCTCGATGCTCTCCTTCTGTGGAAGCGGCGATGACGCTTGGCCTTGCGACACCAGGAGTTGCAGATTGCGGTTGGCCTTGTAGTGGCCGTGTGCAGCCGCGATCCGGTAATAGCGGGCCGCCTCGTCGTAGTCGTTTTGGCTCTGACGCTTCTGCAGGTGGCGGGCGTACAGGAACAGCCCGTCGGCTTCGGGGTCAAGTGGTGGCAGATGGTCGGCCTCGTGGACACAGGTGAAAGCCAGATTGGCCCGGACGGTAGCCAAATCAGGAACGGTTCGAACGGTTCGCATCGGCTTTTCCTCGGTACAGCCGGTCAAGGAAGATCCGACCAGAAGGCATAGCGCAACACCTCTACGCACGCTACGCATCGCCATACCCAACCAGTTGCCACTGCACGGAAAAACTCACCCAATCCGGGCCCAGCCAGCGGTCAAGCAGCGCGAACAGGCGCGGCCGCGCGAAGATATACATGGGCATCGTCTTGCCCTTGGTGAAATAGAAGGTGGCGTCGGGGTATGGGGCGCCACTTTCTCCTAGAACCCGCCAGAGGCCCGACTCCGGACAACGCTCGCCGGTGTTCACGCATGTGCCCAGCGCCGCCCTGGGCGGTGGCGGCAGCGCCAGGCCGGTCGCAGGGTCGAGGCCCTTGTCCCGGCACAATCGATTGATCAGTTCGTCGGACGGTTTCTCTGGCGGCGCCGCCTCTGCCTGCTCCTTCTCCCATTGAAACGTGCCGTCCCACGGTGGGAGTTTGGCGGGGGGAAGCGGTACGATCTGATCGATGTCCGGGACCTTGGGATTGCGGCCTTCGTTGCGGACCAGGAATTTCCAGATTGCGTCATAGCGTTGTGAGCGCTCGGGGTCGTAGGGGAGTGCGAGGTAGTCGAGTTTGTTCGATGGAAGCGGGCCGTTGAAGCCGTCATTCAATGCGTACGCCGACATCGAGTTACCCGACGTAACGCCTTTCTGGAATGCCTCCAGCGCTTCGGGGAAGTGCTCCAGTACCGAGTGATTGATTGCCAATGTCGAAGCGGCTTCTCCATGACCCTGTTCAGTCGCGCATTGCCGCATCTGCTCGGCAATGTCGGGAGCCTTGTCCAGCGGAGCGAGCAGGTTGCCAACGTAGAACTGCGCCTCCGCGCTCCCCAAGTCCGCCGCCTTGCGGAAGTAGCGAAGTGCCATCTCCTTGTCCTGCTTCAGTCCATAGCCAATGTTCAGGTAGAAGCCGATATCGTAGTAGCCAGACGGTATGCCCGCATCAATCAACTGGCTTGCCAGCTCGATGCTCTCCTTCTGCGGCAGCGGCGATGATGCCTGGCCCTGCGACACTAGTAGTTGCAAATTGTGATTGGCCTTGTAGTGACCATGCGCGGCCGCTATCCGGTAATAGCGAGCCACTTCGTCGTAGTCCTTCGGCCCCTGAAGCCTCTGCAGATGACGGGCATATTTGAACAACTCGTCGGCTACGGGGTCCAGCGGCGGCAAATGGTCAGCTTCGTAGACGCAGGTAAAGGCAAGATTGGCGCGGACGGCAGCCAGATCAGGAACGGTTCGCATCGGTTTTTCCTCGGTACAGGCGACCAACGATGTGGCCGCCAGTAATAGAGCTAGTGAAGTGCGCATGGGTCAATCCCGGATTGTTCGCTTTGGATCATCGCGGCGGAATTCAATCAGCGAGGACTCCGGAGCCAGTCCATTGGCTCGGTTCCGCGCATTCCGCGAGATGATCTTCCCCCAAGCCTCAAACGCCCTCGCCGGATCATCCTGCGCCCCCCTCCCATTCGTATGGATCCCCCACAACCGCCTGCGCAGCGGCTGCGTCGATGCGGCATGCTCGTGGCAGATGTTCAGTTCGCTGTCGGCTGCCATGCTGCGCGTGTTGATATTGGCCGACCCCAACGTCGTGAACACGTCGTCGACGATCATCAGCTTCGAGTGGATATAGACGTCCTGCCATTTGCCCGGCGGCGAGTCTGGCGCCACCAGCGTGCAGATATGGACCTTCAGCCCCGGGATCTCCACCGCCACGACCTCTGGTGGCTCCTTCATCTGCGCCTGAAGTTCGGCCTGTCGTCGTTTTGACTGCTCAAGCTTGTCTTGCGCCTTGGCAAGCATGGTCCGGACCGCTTCATTGTCGACATGCTGCTGGAGCTCGTGCGCACCGCGGATCGCTTCGTTCGCCTGCCGCTGCTGCGCAACCGCTTCCTTGTGCTGTGCCTTCAGCTCAGCCTGACGGAGATCCGCGCGTTCCAGTTTCGCCACCCCGATGATGGTTTCGGCGCGTCCCAGAGAATCGAGCATCCGGTAGGTGTTGACGGTGCCATCGCCCATGCCTTCATCGCTGGAGTTGGTCACCACGAAGAGGTAGATGCAGCCGTGCTTGCCTGCATCACGCCCATTTTTGAACTGCACTTCCGCAGCCTCCTTGATCTTC